>JAJPIK010000085.1 GCA_021324795.1 Chloroflexota bacterium | reverse complement strand
CCGTACCACCCTACTTTTGACTCCCCAGGAGAAAGCGTGCCTCCCCGAAAGCGCCCATCGTGCAATAAAGCACGTGTCTGCTCTCCTTTGCTGTTCCGACGCACGGTTACTCGATCACAATCAGATCAAACAGCCCCAAACGTGGCAACGTGAAGCTGACTCGATCACTGTTTCTGCTGACCGGCAGATTCTCGCCAAGCCTGGCCGACATCGCCCGGTAGCCGGCTGCTCGTAGCTCAACTCGCAGGTCACGAATCTCCAAAGGATCATGGAACGATCGTCCTTGGTGCCCCGAGTAATTGATCAGATGAACCAGGATACGGTTCATCCCGGGTTGCTGACCGACCACGACTTCGACCTGGGGGGGCGCATTGGTGACGACCTGACGGCCTCCCGCCGAGACCTGGGTGACTGCGTTGACGAGCAAGGTACGATACTCGGGCAGGCTCAGGGTGTAGAACAAGGCGTCGACCGGCCAAGGGAAGTAGGCGGTGCGACCGCGACCGTAGGAATTCCAGAGCAAGCCGGGGTGATCGGTCTCGACGTCCCAGTAGCACTTCTCCGGCGGACCGTAGCGCTCCGGTGGAATCAGGCTCAATGACGGCACCGCTCCTTGGCGCGGCTCGACGTAGAGATACGCCCGATCGAGCGCGACGAAGTCAGTGTCGTCACTGTTTGGGAGATCCTCACGTCGAGTCACCCGGAAGTATGCCGAGCGCATCGCGTGGGGTCCCTCGCGCCGAGCGGCGATCCGGTGCGCACCTAACGATTGCAGCCCGAATTCGGACCGGGCCTGCCCATCCGGGTCAAAGGCCGAGGTATCGTAGGTTGCGACGAGGCCACCGCCGTTCTCGACATAGTGGTCGAGCGTCGCGAGCTGGCTATCGTCGAGCGTGGCAATATTAGGGAGGACGAGCGCCTCGTAGCGCTGCAGCCGACCACTCTCAGCCGCGGCACCCAAATGCTCGTCGGGAAGAATATCAAACGGCACATGCCCTTCGAGCAGCGCCCGGTAGGCTCCCCGCAAGGCATTCTGGACCTTGGCGATCCCCTCGGCCCGGCCGTAGCGCTCTTCCGTCCGCAGTGAACTGATCACCGCGACTTTCGCTGCCGAGCGAAGGCCCGCGTAATACTCTTCGTGGTCGCGGTGGAAACGCAGCATCTCGCCGACGATACCGAAGTTTTTGCGGTCCGGCTGGTCGGTCGTGCCAAGAACGTACGCCCACGGATTGACCCCTTGGGAGATGGTTTGCGCCAGGTGCAATCCGACCAGTCCGGGCTGCTCCGCCGAGAAACGATAGGGAATATCCAGAAACATCACACTGTTGATGACGACCGGCTTTTCCGGATGGGCAGTGCGCGACTGTCGGGCGACTTCGCCCGCCCAGTTGACCCAGATCGGCTGGGGACGGTCAACCGCATTGTTCACCTCGTGCATGATCACGTCGGGGTTGCGGTTCAAAATCAGGCAAACGTTCGGATTCCGCTCCTTGATGTAATTACGAATTCGTCCGGCGAGCTCGTCGAGAGTCTCTCGGGAGTACTCACGCCACCGCAGATAAGCCGGATTATTCCAATCTTCCTCGCGGGGCAGCTCCATGTTGTAGCGCCCTTCGAAGCGACGACGGCAATGACTGCATTGGCAGATACCATAGTAGTTGTGGGAGTAATCCCGCAGTGGGAAATTGAACCAGTTGAAGAAGAAGCCGTCGATCGGATAGCGGTCCATCACTTCGCCAATGATCTCGATCGACTTTTCCTGATAGTACGGAGCGCTGGGGCAAGTGCTATAAAGGCCGTTGTAGATCTGAAGCTGGCCTTTCGGGCTGACGTAGCACCAATCCGGATGCGCCTCGTAAACGTCCTGATGGACCTTCGAAAAGTCGCAGCGCGAGATCAGCTTAATGCCGTTAGCGTGCGCTTCGCGGACCGCGTCGCCGATCAGATCGCCACTCGCCCGCTCTTGCAACCAGGGGCTCGGGTGCTGATGAGCGAGCTTGGATGGAAAGAACGAAACGATGCCGGCCGTGTTCAGCAGCCAGGCGTTGGCGCCCAGCTCACGGATGCGGCTCACGACTTCCTTTTCGTCCAGAACCGCGTCGATCTCCCGAATGTTCGTCTGAAAGACGCGAAACGGTTGAGTCCACCACTGAGGTTGTGTTTGTGAATCCTGGGGCACGTGATTCCTCCCTATAGCCCGCGTTATGCTAGAACAGAGAAGGTTGAGTGTCAAGTACGAGGGAGTAGGTAAAGTGAAGAGGCATGGATTGCCGAGCAACCCTATGCCTCTTCACTTTACCTACCCTGGCTTATTTAGCGAGCGTCGCTGCGCCGCGTGATCCGAGCAAAAGGATCCAGTCGACTGGCACGGTTTCCGGCTAAGACTTGAGTGGCATGGGGGAGAGCCGGCGTCGCATGCTGTAACCGAAGAACAGCGCCCAAGCCCCGACGAGCAATGGTAGCTTGAGTGGCACTCCTCCCGATTGAGGTAGCATCGTGGTCGGGAATTCATTCAGCGCTTCGGCTGCCTCACCATGCATCGCATTGACGTCGCCACGCGCCGTGTCGAAGTTCGTTGCCTGGACTGCTTGTTGACCGTCTTGCAGCGCCGCATTGACGTGCGCGAGTAGGCCCGAGATCCGCGAGCGAGAGGCATCGTCGGGTGCCAGGGGTAGTGCCTCGTTCAGAAGTGCCTGGATCTGCTTGCCAGTCGCTATCGCGGTTGTCGCCCCGGCTTGCACTCCACTCAGAGTTGTCGCATTCAGGGCAGTATCGAGCTGATTAACCCACTGCTGGTTGAGCACCGCCGCTTGCGCGACGAGACTGCTAAAACTCTGAGCGAACACCGGCATTGCCAGCAGTGCTGGCACCACCAAACACAGAATGACGACCTTTAACGCCTTGAGAACCATCCTTGCTCTCCTCGATCGAATCCCCCGCGCGGGGAAAGTCAAAGAAGAGCACGGCGTATGCCAGCCATGGCCTCGCTAGGAAAGTTTTTGCATGGCTGGAATGATCTCGCTGCCGATCAGATCGAAAGCGTCGGGCTCGTGCGCGTTCGGAATGCTCACGTTGACCCAGCTCATGCCAAGCTCGTGAAGCTGAGCGATGTGCTCGAGCGCCGCGGCCGGCGTCTGGGAGCCGTTTCGACCGTCGCGCGTTAGCCGGAGACGCCCGTTTACCCCTTTGACGATCTCAGCGTAGGGCCGGCCAACAGTTTCACAATGCTCGCGCAGCACCTCGAGCTTATGACGGAGCTCGTCCAGACCAAGGCGATCGAAGATATTGCAGGCGTCGGCATACTTTGCAACGAGCTTCAAGGTCTTACGCTCGCCACTGCCGCCGACGACGATCATCGGACGCGGCTTCTGAATCGGCAGCGGATGACACATCGGCCGGGTAAGCTGGTAATACTTGCCGTTGATCGGGGTTTCGTCGCCGGCCAGCATCTGGCGCGCGATTTTCAGCGTTTCTTCGAGTCGCTCGAAGCGCTCTTTGAGAGGCGGAAACGGCACGCCCAGTCCAACGTGCTCCTCTTCGTACCAGGCAGCACCAATTCCCAGATAAGCCCGGCCACCGGACAGGACGTCGAGGGTGGCTACCTGCTTCATCAGTAAACCCGGATGTCGGTAGGAAACCCCAGTCACGATCGTTCCGAGGCGCAGCTTCTGGGTTTTCGCCGCGATAAAGCCAAGGGTGGTGTAGGCCTCGAGCATCTCGAGCTCCGGCGGGCCCTGGCCCTGGATCTGGAAAAAGTGATCCATGACCGACAGCGTCGCAATACCCGCGGCCTCCGCACGCTGGGCAATCCCAGCCAACGTCGGAGCGATCGCCGTGGGACCACCCGGCCAGGTGAAATTGTTGACGTGAATGCCTAACTGCATGAATCGCCTCCTTACGACGGAGTCCCCGCTTGGGAGAGACGGGGCAGAGACGAGGTACTCAAGCGCCCGGGACTTCAGCCCCCCTCCCTGCCCCCGCCTTTCAAGGCGGGGACTCCGAGACAGCGGCTTGGCCAATATCTTATCATAGAGGACGCTTGACCGAGCGGAATCGGTCGCCTTCCGGCTTACCATACAAACTGACTGTTGGAGATTGCACGTGAAAGACAAGATCCGCCTGGGCATTATTGGCTGCGGGGGCATCGCCCGCAATCGTCACATTACGGGACTGACCCTGCTCAAGCGCGCGGGAATCGACAATTTCGAGGTGACCGCTTGCTGCGACGTTGTCGACGACAATGTACAGGCCGTGGCCGCGCACGCGCGAGATCAACAGGGTGCCAATCCCCAGATCTATCACGATTGGGAAGAATTAGTCTGTAAAGCACCGGTCGATGCGGTGGACATTTGTCTTCCACACGGCTTGCACCATCTGGTCGGAATCAGTTGTCTCGAAGCCGGTCTGCACGTGCTGATCGAAAAACCCTACACGGTCTCGATGAAAACTGGCCGAGCGCTTGCCGAAGCTGCCGACCGGGCAGGACGCATTCTCGCCACCGCAGTGCCCCATCGGCGCATGCCGGGCCAGCGCGCGGTGCACTGGGCACTCAACAACGCCAAGCTTATCGGCGAGGTTCGCACTTTTTTCCAGAACTATACCCAGTGGCGTCCTCAGGTTGCCCCGGCTCAGCTCTCACCGGCCATGAAGTGGCGCTATGACCGGATCATGGGGGGTGGGGCCGGGGTGATCGACTCCGGCTTTCACTTCCTCGACACGATTCGCTACTTTTACGGGGAGCCGGAGCAGGTCTACGCCGAGGTCCGTGCCTACCGTGATGGTGAAGCTCCGGTTGTTCGCGATGGGATCGCTACCGAGCGCGAGAATACAGTTATGTCAATATTCACCTTCAAAAGCGGCGTCGTCGGCACCTGGTGCTGGTCGTTTGCCGTGGCCGGCAAGGAAACGCGCGATTGCGTGATCTCCGGCTCGGAAGGCTCGATCGAGGATACCAATTATTCGAACCGCTACGTCGTCTACCATCAGTTCATGGGCGGGGGTGAGCTCCGCCGCCGCGACGGTACCTATCTGTCGATGGAGGAGCTGCAGGCGAAGCATCGTCAGGCGATCGGCCCGGAGGGCGTCCAGCGCCTGTTCCCGAATGGCGTCACCGATCACTTCGCGATCGAGATCTGGGACTTCCTTGACGCCATCCAGAATAACCGAAAGCCCGAAGTCGACGGCTGGGATGGCCTGGCGACCCTGGCTCTCGTCGAGGCGATGTACGAATCGTCCTGGTCCGGCCGTGCAATCAAGGTCGCCGACGTGCTTTCTGGCGAAGCACCTTCGCACTGGCAGCAGGCGATCGACGCTTACTGGGACGCCCACCAACCACCACATTTGACTCGCGGGTAAACAGGTCTTCATCTCTATCCCCCTCTCGGGCGACGACGACCAAGAGGGGGCAGTTCTCGCTTGTCCTCAGCCGGCTCTGCACGTACAATAGCTCCATCACTACTATCGCCCGGGGCGAAGGGGCCGTCGCTTTGCTACCGATCGGCTCGACCAAGCAGCACGGCGATCCAGTTCTGGCAACCGCGGAAAAGGGGGAGAAGATCATTGCCCTCACCGCGCAGCGTCTGGCTACGTTCATCCGGTTCTACCGACAGACCGACGCTTCGCAGGTGCCGGTTCTGTTTCCAGATGTCTGAAGGAGGTACCCACCATGGCAAGCAACTCCGCGCGCGACCAGAAGATTCGCCAGGCGCTCTTAGCGGCACGCCTGGACACACTCGTCTGTCGCCTCCCGGAAAATCTCGTCTGCCTCACCGGTTACTATCCACAGATTGGCTTTTCTTTCGTCGTCTATCCTGCAGTTGGCGACCCAGTCCTGATCGTTCCCCGTCCCGAGCAGGATCAGGCAGCGGCTGGGATAGTTAGCGACGTCCGCACCTACGAAACCTGGCGCCTCGGAGATCCAACGCCACTCGAGAGCGTGACCCGCCTGCTTCGCCAGGTGATCCAGGAGAAGGGCCTCACCGGGCGGGCCGTCGGCTTCGAAGGCTCCTTCGAGGCGGTCGCGCCAAGTCAGATGGCCGGCGAGCCCTACGTGCCGGCCGGAGTAACCCAGCGGATCTTGAGTGAGTTGTTCGGTCTGCCCCCGACCGACGCGACTGCATTGCTCGAAGAAGTGCGCGCCCAAAAGACCCCGGAAGAGATCGCCAAGCTTCGCCTCGCCAATGAAGTGGCATCACTCGGCCTGCGTACTTTCAAAGAGCTGGCCCAGCCGGGCCGCACCGAGGCCGAGGTCGCAGCAGCGGTCGAAGCCACGATCTACCGCGAGGGAACGGGCTACCATGGCGCGCGCTTCGCCCGGGCTTGGGCACAGGTCTCGTCCGGGCCGAACACGATCGAAGCCTGGTTCTACCCAGTCTCCCAGAATCGGCGGATCCAAGCGGGCGAGCTCGTGCTGATCGAGATGGGGACCGTCGTCGACGGCTACTGGTCGGACCTGACCCGCACCGTGGTCGCGGGAGGGAACGCCACCGCACGCCAGCGCGAGTTTTACGCCGCGGTCTGCGCTGCCCAGCAGGCGTCGCTCGCCGCGTCTAGACCAGGCGTCTCCGGCCATGACGCCGACGCGGCGGGACGGCAGGTACTCGCCGAGGCTGGGCTGGACCGCTACTTCGCTCACCACACCGGACACGGCATCGGCTTTCGCTACCACGAGCCAATTCCCTGGCTCCATCCGTCCAGTGACCACCGGCTCGCCGTTGGCCACGTCCATTCGATCGAACCCGGAGTCTATTCACCCGAGTTCGGCGGCATACGCGTCGAAGACAACGCCGTCGTCCTTGAGCAAGGTGCCGAGTTCCTTTCGCAACGGGAATTCGATTTGGATTAAGAACCAAGAACGAATCAGCAGAGTTACCCATGTCCCTTTGGCATACTACAGGAGATGAAATTTGGGAGGTAGCCCTCACCCTAACCCTTCTCCATAGAGAAGAGGGAATTCAGTGGAGAGAAGAAACATGGCGAAGATCTCTGCCGAGGAATACGGAACGACTACCATCCGGCCGGCCGATTTCGATCAGTTCTGGGATGAGATCATGGCTACGGCCCGGACCATTCCGCTCGACGCGCACGTCGAGCCGATGCCTTTGCGCTCGACCGAGCAAGTCGAGGTATTCGAAGTTACCTACACCAGCCTTGACCACGTACGGGTCGCCTGCTGGTACTGTCTACCGCGACAGCGACGAGGTCCATTGCCCGCGGTGATCCACGTTCCCGGTTATGTGAGCGAGCCGCTGATGCCCAAGCCGAGCGCCGCGAAGGGCTACGCGGCGCTCAGCGTTGCGCCGCGTGGCAAGCTGCGCTCGAACAGTCAGTTCAATCCTGGCTACCCGGGTCTCTTGACCCACAACATCACCGATCGCCATACCTACTCGTATCGCGGCTTCTACGTCGACGCTCTCCGGGCGGTCGACTTCCTCCTGAGCCGCCCCGAAGTCGATCCGTTGCGTATTGGCGTCACTGGAAGCTCGCAAGGTGGCGCGTTGACGATCGTGACCTCAGCCATGCGCTCGGAAATCGCCTGCGCAGCGGCCGGCGCACCCTACCTGTGTGGCTTTATGGATGCCGCCCGCTTGACCCATTCCTACCCGTACCAGGAGATCAACGACTATCTCCGTCTCTATCCAGAGCGCGAAGAGCAGGTGCGGCAGACGCTGAACTACTTCGATGGGATCAACTTCGCGCCTCGAATTCGCTGTCCAATTATCGTCAACATTGGTCTGCGCGACGACGTCTGCCCGCCGGAAACCGGCTTTGCCCTCTTCCGAGCAATTGGCTCGTCTGACAAGAAGCTCTATCCCTACGAAAATTGCATGCACGATGCCGGATCGTTCTGGCACGCGGCGATCGTGGATGCCTTTCTCGATAGCCACCTCCATCCAGGTGAATGAGCGAGCAGAAAGGAGACCAGACATGGCCAAGACTTTTCCCATTCCCACTACCAAGCCGGCCGACTTCGATGCCTACTGGGATACCGTCCTCGCCGAGCTGGCCAAGGTGCCCGCCGCACCGACCCTCGACCCGAACCCGCTCCGCTCGACCGAGTTCTCGACCTGTTACTCGCTTTATTTGACGAGCATCGGGCCATACCGTCTCTATGCTTACTATAATGTCCCTCACGGTCCCGGCCCCTTTCCGGCGATTCTGCACACCCCCGCTTATGCCAGTGTCGTCCCGCAAACCTCCTTCGAGGAACGCCAGCATTACGTTTCGATGGCGATCTGCGCTCGGGGCCAGCGCTTATCCGATAAGCCATTCGCGGCAAGCTTTCCGGGACTGGCAACAGTGGGCATCGATGAGCCAACGAGCTACGTCTACCGGGGTATCGTCGCCGATACCGTTCGGGCAATTGACTTCCTCCTCAGCCGCCGCGAGGTGAACGCTCGCCAGATCATCCTGACCGGCGCCGACACTGCCCTGTTTGGCGCGGCACTTCGCCCCCAGGTCTCGGCCGCGCTCGTCACCGACCCGGTCTTCTACATCGCCGAGTCTGAGCTTTCGCGCGGACACGATCACTACGTTTACCCGATTGACGAGTGGCAGGAATATCGTCGCGCTTATCCAGCCAAAGAGGCGGCGATGTGGAAAACCCTGAGCTACTTCAATCCCTACTACTTCGCCCCGCGTATCCGCGCTAACGTTCGCTTGAGTCACGGACCCGACAACAGTCCCTTCAACCGTGCTGCAGCCGAAGCGCTCGCCGAGGCAATCGCCGGAAAAGTGGATCTCGACGAGCGGACTGGTTATGGTTATCTGGATTACAAGCGTATGATTACTTGGCGAGACTCAGTGAACTTGGCCTGAGGATCGGAGATCGACGTTCCCCGAGCGTTCCAGCGGCAGGGGAAGCTGCTTGGCTATCGGCGCCTCGACCCAGCGCCGCGGCGCGTCGCGGTAACCTGCCAGCGTCTTGGCCTCGTGAACTCGTCGCTCGACCCGGATCTGGTACCGCTTGGGAGTGTATTTCGTTCCATAGAGACGCTGGTAACCGTCGAGCAGATCCGGGTACACCCGGGCAAGAAAAGCATCGTAGTACGCCCGGACGGTCGGGTCAAGGTACAGGACGCCCGAGCCGATGAATCGGGCGCCGTGCTCAGCGGCGGCACGTACGGTCCGCTCGATCTGGTCCGCATCGGCCGAGAGGCCAGGCAGGAGTGGTGCCATCAGGACACCGGCCCACACGCCGCCAGCGACAAGTCGCTCCATCACCCTGAGCCGCTGCTCGGGCCGCGGCGTCCCCGGCTCGGTGCAGCGCCAGATCTCCCGGTCGATCGTCGGGACGCTGAAGCAAACGATCGCCCTTGCCCGCGCGGTAAGATCCTGGAGTACGTCGAGGTCACGAAGGACCATGGTGCCTTTGGTGACCAGGGAAATCGGGGTACGGAAGCGGGAGAAAACCTCCAGGCACTTCCGGGTGAGGCGGTATCGTCCCTCGATCGGCTGGTATGGGTCGGTCACCGTCCCGATGGCCACAGTCTCCCGGCACCAGGACCGCCGGCCAAGCTCTTCCTGCAGCCGCTCGGCGACGTTTGTCTTGACGAACAAGGTCCGAGCAAAGTCAGTCAGGCCCAAATCGAAGTAGGCGTGGGTCGAGCGTGCGTAACAGTAGACGCAATCGTGGGCACAGCCGCGATAGGGATTCAGAGACCACTTGAATGGCATCCCTGCAACCTGGTTGAGAGCGGATTTGCAGGTAAGCTCCCGGTATTGCACGCGCGCCATTCCGCTCCTCCCTGAGGCGTCTGTGACGTTTGCCCGGCCCTAATATAGAACATAAGTTCTGATCCGTCAAGCGGGAAGGCGCCCTGTCAGATACAAAACCCTCATCTCCAGGTCAAGACCGTCGGTGCCAGCTTGGGCATTCAATCGCCGAATCAACTCGTCACGAACCACCTCCCTCCGCTCCGCGGGCACGGCGTTTAGCACACTGCGTCCACGCGGTGTCCCATGCACTGCGTCAGCCGGATTCGCGAAATGGACGATGTGATTCTCGAGTCGGCATTCGACGTCGGAAAGACCGGCCGATCGAGCATAGCCGGTCAGGTTGTCTGGCTTAGCGGTGGCCCGCTCATGCCAGGGGTCCACGACGATCCCTTGTTCGGCCAACACCTCTCCTGCCAGACTCATCAGCGGCTCGAAGCCTCCCTCACCCCAGGTTGAGCAGCCGAGTTGGCCACCTGGTTTGACAAACGTTGACCATTGAGCGACCGCAGACCTCGGATCCGGCATGAACTGAATGCCAAAGCCACAGGTCACGACGTCGAAGCTCGCGATCGGTAGGTCGAGACGCATGGCGTCGCCCTCGCGAAATTCGACGGTCGTTATTCCGGCGCGCTGAGCATCGGCAACCGCTCGTTCGAGCATCGCTGGAGTCAGGTCGATCCCAATTACTCGCCCACTCGGACCTAGCCGTCGCGCGAGTGGTAACGTAACCGCCCCGGTGCCACAACAGACGTCGAGTCCTTGTGCTCCAACTGGGGGATCGAGCAAGTCGAGGAGACGCTCGGCGAAGATTGAGTAGAATGGCGGCCCCACACGGTTGAAGTGAGCAGCATTCCGGGTGAAGTTTTCGAGTATCGCCCCCCATGACGGTGCATCACTCATGGCTACCTCTATCCTGCCGCATCGCCGCGGCGATTATGTCTCCGAGCCACCCACTCGGGATTTCGCTTTCGTGGTGTAGCCGGTGTACCTAGCTTGTCATTTCAGCCAGCCCACGTCCGGCTTCAGATTCCCAGCAGACGCTACCAGTATACCGGCTGTCTTCCTGACGCACGCCATTGTATCACGTCAGGGGTTAAGGTTCTCGGCAGACATCGCTCGTATACCGACTGCTTGGAGACACACATCTGAGGAGTTCGAGCGCCAGTGTAGATGGTCGCTCATGAAGCCTGGTCCCGATCGGCGTGCCACCTGTCATCCCTTCAATCCGCTCAAGATGGCAGCCAGCGCGGTCCCACTCCGGTCGAGGCACCGAATCCTGAGTGCCTCCGTATGAGGTCAGCAAGCTGTTCCTAACAATGAAGACGATATCGACATCGGCGCGATTGATATGGTAAAGTCACCCCTGATGATGAGCCAGCGATCTTCCGGCACCGAATCGAGCGCGCGAGCGCCGGCGATAGGACACGAAACCTATCGTGATTCACGTCGCCGTCTCTGGTGGTTCACTATCGGAGCAGTTGCAGCCTCGATCGTCCTTACCCTACTCGTTCAACTCCACCTGTTACTCGGACTCGATCTGACAGTCACGCTCGCCCTTCAGCACTTCGCAAACCTACCCCTGGATCGCTTGTCCGAGCTGCTGAGCCTCGTCTTCTCGAGCGAAGGGACAGCTCTCATGGCCCTGATCATCAGCTTCACTTTGTGGCGAGACGGGTTCGGACGTTGGTCGCTGCTTCCTTTTGCTTTTGCCTTCCCAGTTGCCATAGAGCTTGTACTGCGTCTGTTCATCCACCAGCCACTGATCCCGCCTCAGCTTTATCGCGAAGGCTCTTACCCGCTCTTGAATCCGGATCTGCCAAGCTCGTTTCCGAGTGGCCATGCGATTCGTAGCAGCTTCGTATGCACACTTGGCATCGCTTTATTGGCGGGCCGTCGCGATGCCGCGAGTCGAACGCCCTGCTGGCTCCTTGCTACTCTGTTCGTCGTCGCCGCGCTCAGTCGGGTCTATTTGGGCACCCACTGGCTCAGCGACGTGGTCGACGGAGCCTTGCTCGGGACGATCGCCGGCCTCTGGACCGCGCAAGAAATTGTACACCGCTACCGCTCACCTTCCTGACTGCATCCATTCGACCCCATACCGCGTACGCCATTCTCCCCACTGTTCACAGCACGGAAAATTGACCTGATCATCGTCAGGTCATTAGCATGCATGGCATAGGGCAGGACAGATCACGGGATACCCGTCATCCGATCCGCCCCGTCGATCCGACCGGCGAGGATGGGGTCGGCTAGATCGCCGCGATCATGCGAGGAGGTCTTACATACCGTGTTTGGAGCTATCCGTCAGATCTTGGGTCGGGGCGACGCCCCGGAACTTGTTTTGGAAGGTCACATCGCCGAGAAGCCCAAAGAGCTTTCGAACAGTCACCAGGAGATCGAGTTTACCCTCGACTCGCGCAGTGATCTCGTCTTTCGCCAACAGATCACCGGTTTGAGCGTCGCTCACAAGCGCGGGGATGCCGTGCGGGTACATTATCGAATCTCTCCCGAAGATCCGCACGTCGCCATCGTCTCCTGGATCGAAAGCATCCACTAGCCTCGAGCCCCGATGCCCGAGTGCCGTCGAGACCTGAGCTCTCGCCCGTGGTCCTCACAGCACTTCCCATCTCGAGCACGCCGCCCGTCGAACGTTGACTCCTCTTGGCCAGGAGCGCGGCCTGGCCAATACCGAGCCGTCTAGTGCCGTCCGGTCATCCTCTTGCTGATGCACGTCTTCGCCTCTTACCTTCCGATCAAACAGACGCTATGAAGGAGAAGCAATCTCTTGAGGCAGGCCCTTTTGCAGATCCTTATTGGCTCTGGGGAACGCGAGAATATCGAACCCTACGGCCTCCGCTGGGGAACCCCGGAGCAAGTGGCAGATAGACTCAGAGCGTACGGCGAGGCTGGGCTGCGGCACGTCGTCATCGAGTTGGCATCAGCGCTATCATCCCGATGGGCGGCCTTCTACGGATTACTCGCTATGCGCAAAATCGCCCGCTTGTTGAAGACCGGGCGTCGACCGGGCGCGGCTCGTACACCGAGAAGATTTCCAGTCTAGGTAGTTCAGCCAGCGCGCTGAGGGATCGAACGTCCTTCCGGCGACATCGCTCGCTCGATCGCCTCGTGCTCCTCGTCGGTGAGCGCGTGAGGGCTCTTCCCTCCGACGACTTCCTTGGCGAAGATCCGGGTGCTGGTTCGACTGAAGAGAGAACTGAAGACGATACCATTACCAGCATCGTCAAGGAGAGCCACTGCGAAACTCTGATCACTGCCCGTGTCGGCGAACGGATTGAAGCGGATAACCCCGCACCGCTGAATCGCACTTTGGACCTTTTGCTCGACCGTTCGGCAGACCTGATCGAGTGCGTCGACCTGACTCGTCGTGTCGTCGAGGCGGTCCATGAACCGATTGAGGCTATCTTCGAGCGTCTCCCTGTTCGAGTCGCCGATCAAGCGATTGTAGTGCTCGGTCAGTTGATTCAGCCGCATTTGGACGGTGATCAACCAGAGCCCCATCACCAATACGAGCGCCACGAGTGTCGCCCAGAGATAGACCGAATACACTTGGAAAGCCGCCGCCATCCACGCCTCCGCTGGTCAACCACCAGCCTGAGTCTGCATTCTAGCGAAGGCCCAAACGAGGGTCAAGGGATTTGTTGGGGATTACTGGGGTTGGATTAGCCAGAAGCCGTCGACGGTCGTATAATGTACTCGGTTCTCGTCTCACGAGCAGAATCAGGTAACCGCTGGAGAGATCACGCATGCCCAAAAAGAACCCCGGCAAGGCAGCGCGCCCTCGGGTCCATCGCGCTCCGCGCACCACCGCGGCGATTCCAGTCGAAAGTGCCGCCCCGACGGTCGCTACCGCTGCCGCGCTGTCTGCCTCGCGACCAAGCACAACGGCGAGTTCCTTCGGAAGCCGCACCCCCGCACCTCCGCGGTTGCCGCGTGCTCGTCCGACCGGGTTGACCATGATCAACGATTACAGCTACGTCGGCGCTGACCTCCGCCGCATTGCCGTGCTGGCAGCGGGCGCTTTTGCCATCCTCATCGGCCTGACATTTGTCGTACATTGACCGGCGAGGTGAGAAGGCCGGGCCTTGCGCTACAAGGCCCGGCCTTCTCACCTCGCCGGCCGCACAGCGCTGAGCAGAGCCAGTGCGGCTTCACTCACCATCGTAGCATCGAGCGTCGTCAAGCATTCGCGCGAGCGGCAGCCAAAACGTGTGCCAGGTAGGTAGCCACGGTAGAGACACGGTGCGCAGGCGAGATCACGTCGCACGATGACGTGGCGCGACTTGGCACCGAGCCAGGATGACCAATCGACCCCCTGATACGGTCCCCACGAACGATGATTACTCGGTCCAAAGACCGCGACGACCGGTGTACCCACGGCCACGGCCAGATGCATGATCCCCCCATCGTTGCCGACGAGGAGATCGCAGGACTCGAGCACCGCGGCCAGCATCTTCAGATCAGTGGCTCCCGCCAGGTTACGCGCCAACGGGCCGACGTTTCGACAGATCTGCGCGGCTAAATCCTCCTCCCTCGGTCCGCCCACGACCACAATCTCGACCTTCGCCTGGCGAATGAGATCCCGACCGACTTGGGCGTAACCCTCGGCTGGCCAGCGGCGGGCCAAGCTGTACGATCCGGATCCAGGATAGAGCGCGACTCGCCGAAAAGATCGCTCGTCCAGGGCCGTTGCCAGCAATTGTCGAGCACGTGCACGCGCCAGGAGATCGACCCGAACCTCAAGCCGAGGGTTGAGATTTACCGCACCGGCCAAACCGGCGACGCCTAGCCAGTAATCGGCCTCGTGACACACGCCATAGCCCCGGTCCGGGTAAATCGCGTCAAGAAACGCGGGCTTTCCCTCGGCACAACCGGCGCACCACGGAGCACCAATCGCTCCAAGCAACGCGGCATATTTCAGTCGCCCGGCTCGAGTAAAGAGGTGATGAAAGAGAAAAACCCGCGTGTAGCCGGTCCGTCGCAACCGCATCCCCAGCGCTAGGGCCTGGCCAACCGGCCGGAGTGACGGCGGAAGACGGTCGAAGGAAGCCTTTTGGAAACAAATCAAGTGATCAACTGAATCAAGGCCGGAGAGCACTTCGGCTCCCACCGCCGTGACCAGCGTGTCGATCGTCGCACCGGGAAAGCTCGACCGCAAGGCCCGGAGCGCAGGAGTCGCGGTCAACGCATCACCGAGATCCGCGAGCTTGATTGCCAGGAATCGCTCAGCCATCTCGCGTGGTCTCCGGTCGACTGATCGTATCGCCTGGCGAAAGGCGGCCCAAGAGCTCACTCGCGACGTCGAGGACATCGTCGACCTCGATGCGCGACATACAGTCGTGGCGCTCGAGGTCGACACCCACGAAATCGAGTCGATCGCACGGAGAGCAGGGCCACCTCGTGTGGACTACCCGGTGCCGCGCTGGATCGCCGTAGGGGCCAAAACGGATCGCGTCAGCCGGCCCAAAGAGATGCACCGTGGGAGTACCGACTGCAACTGCGAGGTGGAGTGGCCCACTGTCCGGTCCTACGACGAGCTGGCAACGCGCGAGTACCGCGGCCAGCTCGCCAATCGTTGTCACGCCCGCGAGCCCAAGCGCCCCATCCCCGATTTCGCGGACGATCGTCGCTACCGCTTCGCGCTCGCTCTCACCGCCGATGACGACCAGCGTCGCACCGAATCGGTCGCGCAGACCACGCCCCACCGTAGCCAGACGGTCCAAAGGCCAGAGCTTCACCGGGGCGCCAGCTCCGGCCTGGATCCCGACGAGGCAGCGCTGGTCGGCTACCGATCGCAAAAGCTCATTTGCTCGCCGCTCATCCGCTTGGCGGAGTCGGAACTCGAGGCCACTGGCTTCACCGGGTCCCGCGACTGCCTCGACCAGACGAAGGTTCTCCAACGCGGCGTGTAAACCGTGCTGAACCGGAATCGCCCGATCGAGAAACGGTCGGACCACTGGCACGTCGTAGCCTACCTGTTCCGGTACTCCGGCCAGCCGAACCGCCAGGGCACCCCACCAGAAGTCCGGTCGAAATTGGAAGGCCAGGTCAAACTCCTCACGGCGCAAGCGCGTGGCAAGGCGAATCAAGGACACGTAGGGGCCGAAGAGCGAGCGCCGAGGTTGACGATCAAACCAGGGGAATTTCCAGGCGATCAATCGCGAGAGGTACGGATTCGTCGCGAGCACTGGCTGCCCCCAGGGTCCAACGAGTCCGACGATCTCGGCGTTGGGAAAGGTCTGTCCCAAGCGACGCAAGGCGGGCGTCAGAAAGAGCAAGTCACCAAGATGATCGGGGCGGATGACTAGGATTCTTCGTGGGGATGCCTCACCCCATCGGCTGCCGCCCCTCCCCCTCTCCATTTCGGATGGAGAGGGGCACAGGGGTGAAGCAACCCGGGAACGCGCGAGTACTCTGCCCAGGAGACTCAGCGCGACCCGACGCCCGTCCTCACGTGGCTCCAGTAAGCCAATCAATGCCCTGACTCCACTTACCCTAACCATGGCGCGAGCACGCGCCAAACGCGCTCAACCGAAATCGCTGGCATGCAGAGTGGCTTGACGCAGGGAGCAACTCGCCCGGCTTCAAAGCAAGGGCTACACCAAAAGCCAGCGCTGATTGCCACGGCGTTGGGCGCTCGTGGTCCGTAAACGACTGGATCCGAGGGGCCAAA
Source organism: Chloroflexota bacterium (assembly GCA_021324795.1). GTDB lineage: Bacteria > Chloroflexota > UBA6077 > FW602-bin22 > CADDYW01 > JAJPIK01. Next base: position 2,752 of record JAJPIK010000085.1, on the reverse strand, counting down.
TACGGCGATCACCCGCGCCCCCGCTGCCTCGGCCAAGTGGGTTGGGCCGCTGTCGTTACCAATGTACACCACCGCCCGACGGGCCAGCTCTGCCAGCTCATCGAGACTCAACTCGCCGGTGAGATTCAATAGTTTGTGAGAGGCTCGCTGACCGTTTCTCGCCTCCCCTGGCCCCGCCGAGCTTAACTCGTCACAAATCTCTTCGGCCGCGCCTCGGTCCTGCGGCGCTCCGACCAGCACGATCGTAACGCCCGCCTCCTGGATGCGCCGTGCCAAAGCCACGAACGACTGCACTGGCCAGCGCTTCCGGAGCAGCGACATCCCCGGATTCACTCCTCCCGCAGCATGGAGAACCACGAAGCGCTCACCACGGAGTCGCTCACCGACCAGACGATCCATCTGCTCGATTGCTTGGGGCGAAGGGAAGTATTCGAGCTCACCGGACGCCGGTCGTCCCCCGACCGCTCGCAGCAAATCCAGATAAAGCTCGCTCTCCGGCCGCGCCGGCCGAGTGGACACGCCGACCGATAGACTAAAACCGCGGCCTCCGCTGTCGATGCCAACGCGAACTGGGATTCCGGCCAGCCTCGGCAAGGCCGCCAGGAGCGCAGATCGCTCGAGAACGAAGCAGGCGGCAAAGTCACCGGCCTGAACCTGCTCTACCAGGCCGACGTACTCGGACAATCGGTAAGGTCCCGCTCCAACGTTCCCCGTATCCAGGAAAGCATTTAGATGAGGCGAGCCGGCCAGGGCGGGACGGGCGTGCTTACTCACCCCGAACGTCAGGTGGGCGTTGGGCAGCGCTCGCCTGAGCTCCCGAACCAACGGCGTCGCAAACACGACGTCGCCAAGACAGCAGGGCTTCAGAATCAGAATCCGAGCATTCGCGAGCGCATCAAGCGTCACTTCACGGCGAAAAGACCGCTTGAAAGCGAGATCGAGGGCGCGGTAGAGCAAGCCCACCGCCATGAAGCGAAACTTCGCTGTCACCGGATAGGGTTGACGGGTTACTGGTCGCTCGCGAATTCCCGCCGCTGAAATTCCCTCTCCACCTCGGAGAGGGTTAGGGTGAGGGCGACCTGCCAATGTCATCTGCGGTAGTCGACCAGCGGATCATGGGGAACTCGGCGGTTTCGTCAATCATTCTGACAGTCTTCGGTGACGTCGACGAGCGCGAAGATGATTTCGCCTTCGGCCGCCAGCTCGCCATCGACGAGAGCCCGGCCGCGGATTCGCCCAATTGGCCCACGTAGCTTCAGCAGCTCGACTTCAAGACGCAGAGTGTCGCCCGGAACGACCGGCCGGCGAAAACGAAAGCCGTCAAGACCGGCGAGCATCGCCAGCTTGCCTTCCTTGCTAGCTCTATCGAGCAAAGCTGCTCCCCCGGCTTGGGCTAACGCTTCGACGATCAACACCCCCGGCATAATCGCACGGTCGGGGAAATGCCCTTGAAAAAACGGCTCATTAGCCGTCACGTTCTTGATTGCCACGGCACGCGTTCGATCTTCTGACACCTCGATGACGCGATCGACCAGCAGAAACGGATAGCGATGTGGCAGAACGCTACGAATGCGATTTAGCTCGTTAGTCCGAGCAATGACATCAGACATGGGTAACTCTCCGCGCAGGGATAATCTCGTAATCCGGTTCTCCACTGAAATCCCCATCTCTGGGCGAAGGCCAGAGCCTGCCCTGAGCCAAGCGAAAAGGTGAGGACTGCCGACCAATGCTATCCACGGTGGTAGCTCAGTGGGCCATGAGTAACTTGCGGATTGGCAGCATTGGTCCCCGCCGGGTCTTCCGGGCTCGTCGCGTCGCTCAGATCCAGCCGACGCAGGCGGTAGAGTGCCTCCTCGATCAGCCGTCGATTAGCGGCGATCAAGTCGGCGACCAGACCGATCAGCCCAACCTGGAAACCGATCACCAAGAGCACGCCAGAGAGAACGAGCGACTGGACATGGCCAGCACCCGCATCGTGAGCGTAGAACCAGAGAAACCGCCCAACGCCGATCAGACCAACCAAGAAGAACAGACAGCTCAAAGTGACGAAGACGCGAATCGGCTGATACATGGCGTAGGCACGGAGCATCGTGACCATCGACCGCTGGACGTAGTCGAAAGTGCTGCGCGCCAAGCGTGACTTGCGCGAGGTCGCCCGGGCAGAGATCGGCAGGCTACTCACGGCGAAGCGCTGTGCCCCGGCCTGAATCAGCGTTTCGAGGGTGTACGAGTAGCCGGTCACCACGTTCAAGCGCAAGGCAGCCTCGCGCGAGAGCGCACGGAACCCACTCGGGGCATCCGGGACGCTGGTTCCCGATAACTGGCGCACCACCCAGCTTCCGAAGCCTTGAAGAACCCTTTTCTGGAGACTGAAGTGCTGCATGCGCTGAGGCACGCGGTCGCCGACCACGACGTCGGCATGGCCAGCCAGGATCGGCTGGACGAGGCGCGGGATGTCGGTCCCGGCATACTGATGATCGCCGTCAGTATTCACCACGACATCGGCCCCGAGGCGCAGTGCCGCGTCCACCCCGGTCCGAAATGCCGCAGCGAGGCCGCGATTCCGTCGATGATGCAGGACGTAATCTGCCCCCGCCTCGAGAGCTACCCGAGCCGTGTGATCAGTCGAACCATCGTCGACGACGATGATCAGGACCTCGTCGACGCCCGGGATCACCCGGGGAACATCCGCAATCACCTGCCCGATGGTTGCTTCTTCGTTATAGCAAGGGATTTGGACGACTAGCCGCAT
>JAJPIK010000053.1 GCA_021324795.1 Chloroflexota bacterium | reverse complement strand
GCGTCGGCGGCCTCGTCGATCGCCTGATCGACGCCGACCGGCTCGCCGGTGTCGGTTCGCACCTCGTCGTAGCGGCTGAAAACCGTCATGGCCGGACCAAAGGCGCCGACGAGTTGATCCACCGCGTTCAGCCCCTCGCCTTTCAGCCGCTCGGCCGTCGCGCGGGCCCGGTCGCGGATCTCCGTGATCATCGCCGCGTTGAAGTAGCCAAGGCCGGCGTTCGGCCGGCGCTTGCGGGCAACCAGGATGACCGTGCTCTGGGCGGCGTTTTTCTTCGCCTGGTGCAGGCTGTGCTCGCTCTCGGTTTTCACCGGCCAGGTCGCGGTGATCGTGAAGCCGGCGTCGATCAGCGAGGTGAAAAGCGATGTCCAGGCTTCCTGTTTCTTATGGGTGAACATCACCGTCAGGACGCCGTCGTCGCGAAGGACGCGGTGCGCCTCTTTGAAGACCTCGGTCATCAATCCCTGATAAAAAGCCTGTGCCTTCTCCCGCGCCTCCTTCGCCGAGCCCTTCTTCTTTCCGCTCTTCTGGTCTTCTCGAAACCGGCTGACGTTGACGACCGCTTCCTGGTCGTGCTCGCAGAGGTAGGTCGAGAACCACTCGGGATGGTGGTGCCCCTGGGTTCGCTTCAGCCAGACGTAGAAGAAATCGGCCAGCTCCGAATACTGGACGTTATCGGCGTACGGAGGATCAACGACCACGGCGGTGAGGCTCTTGTCATCGTATTGAGGAAGGTTGGTTGCCGTCCCAAGGGTCAGTTCCGCCGCAGCGGGATGGGGTGACTGAGGGAGCCTCGATAGCTCTTCGTATGCCTCGATCACGTTGTCGATAGCCCAATCGAGACCACCTCCGCTGTTACATGTCGCCATTTCGGCGAAGGAAGATTTGAACGCATAGTCATGGCGATCCATCTTGCCTTTGACGACGCCGCGTGTGTTTTCCCAGCGCGTTGAGCTGCAATTGTGATTGCCCTGCTTGTCAATGGCGAGCGCTAGGAGGTGCTCAACCGCCGCACCCAACTCTTCGCCTTCTTCCTTCACGATCTCCGACCGAAGCTTGCGAAGCTCTTCCACCAGGATACCCATGGCGAGCAGTTGTCGCGAGGAGAACATATCGGCCCAGCGGGGCATGCCGTAGAGGCGTGGTCTCTCGTCACTCGATATCTCCGGATATAGCTCCGTCGGAATGACGTTTGCCTTCTCCCAGCCCGGCCACAGCCGGGCTAGCTCACGCTCGGCCTCCTCCAGCGCCCGAAGGTCCGCCGCCTCCGGCGGACGGAACTCCAGTCCTTGCGGAGTCTTCAGCGCAACAGCGTAGAGCGCGCTTTTCATTTCGCCCGCCTGTGCCTTTGCCTTGATGTACTCAGAAGGGATCTGCAGGCCGGTGAAGAGCGAAATGCCCTTGCCGTCGTCGTAGGTCGGGCGAGGCGCGGAGCTGACCTCGCCGGCGCCGTGGCCGAAGCGACGGATCTGGACCCGCCAGACTCCACGCGCCTTGTCCACGACCGGCACGGCAAAAAGGCAGCTCGAGCCGCAGCCCGAATGGCTCGCTGGCTTGAGCAGGTGCCAGTCGGGAACCAGCGGCGTCGGATGGCTGGTGTCGGGGCAGGGAACGGTCCGAGCGAAGATGTAGCAGTGGGGAGGTACAGTCCCGGTCTTGGGATAGAACCGCTCCATGCGTGCGACGAATCGCTTGCGCAGCTTCGCCCCCCAGTAACGCGCCCGCTCCGCGAGCTTCGGCCCGAAGCGGAAGGGATAATCCACGGTTGCTTCGAGGATGGAGCAGGCGACCGGGTTGTACTCGTTAGCGAGAGTATGGAAGCCGAGTCGTGCCGATTCGAGTGGGATCGATCCGCCGCCGGCCATGGGGTCGATGACGCTCACCGGTCCATTCCACTGCCGACGGACAGCCTCGTGGGCTCGCTCTAGGTCATCGGTACGCAATGGGCGCCTGAAGGCCCGCTGCCCGTGCGGGTTGGGAACGCGAGTTCCGGTTTGGCGCGCCCAATCGAGACGTTCTTGCGCACGCAGGATCTCTTCTGAACTGCCATTGAACCCCAGGAGCCGTTCGAACACGTCGCGCGGGAAGTCAGCAGGCACGAGCGAGCCCAGCACAGCGGCGCGAGAGACGGTCAACGGCCGTCGCGCCCACCAGACGTGAAGACGCTTATCCGGAGGCTGCTGACCGGTGGAGCGCTCACGAATACACTCCACGCCAATCGCCGCTGCGGGAAGCCAATCCTCGATCAGGACTCGCGGCCGAGCTTCGTCGGTTTTGGTCCGGGTCTCCGCCGTCGTTAGCGTCACTCGTCTGCCTCCCCCAAATGAAGGTGTGAGGCGTATCAGAGCGTGGAGCGGGTCTCCTCGCTCTCGGTCCTCACGCGCGCGCTAGTAACTGCCGCTTCCAGCTCAGCCAGATAGCGAATGTGGCTATCCGAGTCCAGTGGCGCCACGCTAAAGTAGACGCGATCGTCGGGATGAAATCCCTCCCGAAGCGCAAACTGGAAAACGCCCGGACTGCTTATCTGACCTCCAGGGAATTCCTGATCCAGAAACGCCTTCTGGACCAGAATCGTCGGTACGATCACTCCTGGCTCGCCGCCCGGGGCAATACCCATCGCTGTCTCAAAGACAGCTCGCAGGCTCGGCGGTAAGACGTCATCTGGCGAAAACGCCAGGTGCGCCGTCATCACGGACTGATCGAGGGTTGCGATTGGCTCCCCAAGAACCGGCGAGCCGTCCCCGCTCTCGAGATCTGCCAGCAGGGCCCTGATTTTCTGGTAGACCACGTCGATCGTCGAGGAGAATCCGACCACGTCGACGACGATCCGCCGTGGCTCAAAGTTCAGCGCACGGACTGGTATTTCACTGCCGCTGACGTCTACCACTCGTCCAAGCGTAAAGACTAAACCGGGCGGAAGGGTTGGGGGCACCGGACCAAAACTGGCAGCCGGCGTGCCGATCGTCGCGGTCTGGAACTGGAACGCATGTCGGATCGTATCGATGACGGACGGCAGCGTCAATGAGGACAAACGAATATCGTCCGGGGCGAACTCGTAGGCTCGGCGGGCCCCGATAATCCTGACGTTATCCACGGTCACGCCGCCAAGGCTGGAGAATTTGGCGGCACATTCTGTCCGGTTAGCCCTTCATAGCTCGCCTGGCTATCGTTTTTGAGCGTACCGGGCGGGCAAGCCACCGGTGCGGTCGGCGCGACAGACTGGACGGAAAAAGAGCTCGGCGAAGCAGATGGTGACAGAGGCACTGCGGCGCTGTGCCAGAGCAAGCCCTGACTAAAGGCGACCAGCAGCGTGTTGACAACCTGCGGATCCACCGAGCGCTCCACCATGGGCTGACCGACCGACGCTGCCACGTTCTGAACGTTCGCGATAGACTGCTGCTCGGCCCAAGCCTGATAGCACACCTGAGTACGCACTGCCTCCGGCTGATCAATCGCGAATTGGCGGACGCTCTCAAATGGCTCCAGAACGATGTTCAGCGGCAGTGCGCCACAGGCGAGCGCGTAGTCGATATATCGGTGCAGGGTCGTGCGGCCCTCGAGGTCGTTTTCCAGGCGAGCGACCGCTGGTTGAGTCGTCCCCATGCGTTCGGCGACCTCCGCCTGGGTAAGGTTCGCCTTCCGTCGAGCCTCGCGCAGCGCCCGGATCGCGGCTGACAGCCAGCTTTCCCGCAGATAGGCTCGGGCGGCCTCCGGACTTTCCTCGAGCACATCTCGGACGAGATCAGAAAGTCGTCCGCCAGTAGGTCCGGCCTTGTGCTGAGTCATTCTACATAGTGCTCCAAGATGTTTTTTGCGCGTTCTTTTGCACGTTCAATTTCTTCTTGGTTCGTCGTCTGTCGCCGGTAGAGGTGGAGGAACCACATCTCCGGATCTGCCTCGGCGACCGGCATGAGCGCGACCCGGTAGTTGCGAAGAACCTTGACTTGCATGATCGCCTGTCCCCTGATCCGGTCCACCTGCTTATAGTCCCAGCGACTCTTCAGCTCGGCGAACGGAACGTCACCCCGCCAATCCGCCATGAACGCTTCGAGCTGAGCAACGATTCGGCCTTGATCCGTCGGGTCGACGCTTTTGAGATCCTTTTCGAACTGCTGGTGGTAGCAATCACCGTACGCTGCCCGCGACGCTGCTCCAGCCATCTGCGAACCATCCGTCTTCTCCAGGCCGGTGCGTCGACTCGGTGCCGCCACCGATTGGAGTATATCGAAATTGCAATATTCGTGCAAGCCTCAAATTCGCTACGCAGCCAGGAGCCGCAAGCACGCCTATCGTCGCTCGTCATTCTGAGTCGTCAAGGAGCGACGAAGAATCTGCCACGGTCATGGGAGATTCTTCGCTCCCGCTGGTCGCTCAGAATGACAGATCTGCCCAAGGGCGGTCGTCGTACCGGGGTCCGACCCCCGGAAAGCTTCGCGCCCCACGCACTAAGGCGATGATGCTTACTCCACCGCCTCGGTGAGGATCCGCAGGGCGCGGACGGCGCGCTTACGGGCCCCGTTGGCCATCAGCCCAAGCCACCAGGCTGCCTCAGTCCCGTCGGCGTGGCGCAGGCTGGCTGCAGCACGCTGTAGCCGTCCGGCGTCGCGCAGGCCCGCCGCCACCAGGGCATAGCAGGCGACCCGGGCACCCCAGTCATCATCGAGCGGATGATACGGGCCGACGGCGATGGTCGCCGCGACGGGGCGCCCACCGGGTTCCGACGCGCGCACCGCGTCTCGCAGGAGCGACGCCCCCGCCGAGAAGGCCAACGGACCAATCGCCGCCAAGCGCGCGTGGCGCTCCTTCCCATCCTCGCTGAGTCGCCGCCGGTAGACGATCGCCGCGTCTCCTGCCTGCCTCCGAACGACACGCAGGGCGAAAGATCGCCCTGGCCCGCTCACGAGACCGCCACCGACACCGGCGGACCGAACGTCGCCTCGATCTCGAGGCCGTCCGGCGCGCTTTGGGTAAGCTGGGAGAGGAGATCGACTGTGCCCACCCGTCCATCGCCGAAGCGCAGGGTCAGCCTTGCCTCGTAGGTCGAGCCATCGGCCAAGGTGTTGAAGATTGTCTGAGCGATCTGAAGGGGACGAATCGCCAGGCTCGGCTTCACGTCGGCGACCGCGAAGTCGATTCTTCCACCGTCCTTCGCCATCCCGCCCACCGTCAGATCGAGCGTTAAGCTTTCGGCGCCAAGTGGCTGGGCCAACCCAACAAGCTGGCTTGCCAGGACCGGCAGCGGAGCGGTCAGCTTGAGCTCCAGAAGCGGCCGCTCTGCCGCGTATTGTTCGAATTGCTCGCGAATCCGGATCGTCACCCGACTGGCGGGTGGTGGCGGGGGTGGATAGGCAAATCCACCGCTCTTTCCGGGTCCTCTGCCATCGGGAGGAGTCTCGACCGGCGTCTCGCGCAGCCACTCCGTCGCCGTGGCCGAGTCAATCGGAGCGATTAGCGTATTATCGTCCAGGTTGAATGCGGGAAGCGTGCCGGTCGACCGCCTTCGGGCATCCGGTGGGCCGCCGACCTGGCCATTCGCGTCGTAGACTTCGCCGCTGGCGAAGCGCAGAGCAACCTTCCCATCGGCCAGCGCTTTCGCGATCGTCTTTCGGACAACGCTTCCACTCGGGACCAGGCGCAGCCCTGGTGCCGCGAGGAATCGCTCGTGCACCGCCTTTGCCGAGTAGGCGTCCGGCCACTGCGAGGAGGGCGTCGCTCCCGGCAGGATACTTTTCAGGAACAGGTCCACGTCCAGCGCATCGTTGGTTTCGTAGATGAGCTTCTTCGCTTCCAGAAACTTCAAAAGGACCGGCTGGCCCTGGGGGCGCTTCAAGAGCTCGTCGTCACTGGTCTCGAGCGGCTCTTCGAGGCGGTAGACCTGGCCAGAGGCGAGGACAACCCGGTCGAATGCCCGGTAGGTCTGGACCCGGAACTGCTTGCGGGCTTCCGGCAGGATCTTCTGGAGCTGCTCCAGCGTCAGCTTGTTCCCCTGTCCCTTCTGCTCTCTCTGCTCCTTTTCAATTGCCTCCGCGGCAAGCAGCCGCTGGGCCCGCTCAATCGCACTACTCAACGCGGCCGGGTTGGGTGCAACGGCGACAATGGCGTTGCGGAAGCTTCGCGGCATGGGCACCGCCGGATCGCTTTCGTCCTCGTAGGCGCAGACTCGCTTGGCAAGCTCTTCGGAATCGCAGAGAGCGAGCTGGAGATCCGCCGCTGGTGCGACCTGCTGGGCGCTAGTCGGCCAGGCGCGCAGCTTGAACTGCGGTCCGCCGAAGTACTGCTGGGCCTCGGCGCGGACCAGGTCCTTCGCCTCTTCGAGGAACTGCGCCTTCCGCTCTTCGATCTGCTTGAGGACATTCTCCTCGTAGCGGAACTGCCAGCCCCGGCCCCCGGCTAAGGGATAAATGTGCCAGCAGATTCCAGCAAGTCGATCGAGTGCTTCAGCCGGCTCGTTGCCGGCTTCGTCCGGTCGGAGCACTGCGAGAGTCACGTCGCTCGCGTCCATTCCGCTGGTTGCCTGGAGGGGAAGGCTTTCCAGGAGCAGTGCCGAAGCGACTCGTCGATGCACCCCGCGCGGGTTGTCTCCGTCGAGCTCGCCGGCGTGACGTCCGACGTCGGCATCAGCCGCGCCTTTGAACTCGTCGCGGTTCAGCCGCTGGAGCAGGTCGGCCCGAATCCGCGGACTCGCCCAGTTAATCTCGCCCGCCGAGATGATCTCCACCTCTTCGCGCCGTTCCCAGACGTCGCGCAGAATCCGTGCGAAGAGACGGAGCACGCCCCGGCTCTTCTGGAAGTCGACGAGCGCGCTCAGTCGGTCCTGGGCCGTGTCCAGGAGGCGGGGGTGGAATGGGTAGCAGTCCACAAAGCGCCGAGCGTAGTCCGTCGTCGTCGTTCCCCGGGGCAGCGCGCCCGGCAGCTCATTTGCCACGCGCTTGTATAGCTCGTAGTATTCAGACGACACGCGCTGGGCTTCGTTCGGATTGACCCGGTCGAAGAGGCGGCGGACGATGACCTGTGCGGCCTCGTTCCCGATCGGGTCGAAATCGGTGAGCTTACGCCCGAAAACGTCGTCGAGGCGAATCGCCGCGTCGATCAGGCTGTCGCCCAGCTTTGCCGCCTGCTTGGCGTAGACGCGCTGGTCGGCTGGATCGGTGACGATCAGCACAGACTGCGGCCGCTTGGTCACCACGGCGGCCAGGGAGTTCAGAAAGCCCAGGAGATTTCCCTGGCCGCGCTCGGAGAGTCGAGCCATGTAAATCACTAGCTCATCGAGGAGGAAAAGCAGCGGGCCGTTGGGGAGGATCTCGGTGAGCTGCGACTCGTTCGGCGAGCCCTCGGGGTCGTCGGCTGCTCCGAGACGCTGCAACGCCTCGGGTCCACCAAGCCGATAGAAGATCTCCCCCCAGAGGCTCTTGGTCTGGGCGTCGGGGTGCGTGGCGAAGATCGGCACGCCAGCCTTGCTCACATCCACGGCGACGACGGTCACCTGCTTCGGGCGACCAGCGGCCGGCAGCAGCTCGCTGCCAAGACCTGGATTCGCGATGTTCCGGGCCAGGTGCCAGAGGGCGATCAGCGTATGGCTTTTCCCACCGCCGAAGCCGGTGCTCAAGCGGATCGTCGCCCCACCCTCTTTTGGGTCGGTGAGCCGCCCAAAGACCGCCTCGACGACCTTGCGAAGCTGCTGGGCCGGATAGGTGTTGCGGAAAAAGATCTCGGGGTTCTGGTAGACCTCCGGCGCCAGGGCGGCGACGACGTCGCCAAAGTCGGCAGCGAAAATCGCGTCGTTCAGATCACCTGCCAGCACCTCCTGGCGGGGTTGGCAGCCCATCAAAACACCCATCGGCAGCTCCTCAAAAGCGATCGCGGGAGAAGGATAGATTTTACCACCGATCAGGTTAATCCAACGATCGTTCCAGCCAGGCTTTCTAGCATTCTGACTGCCGACACTTTATACCTTCTTCCGTCTTCTGACAAGAGGGAACGAACTAGGTAACCGCCAGGCACGGCGGGCACACGAAGGAGCTACGCTGCCCGCGACCGACCGGCCAACCATGCAGCGAGAGTTCCAACCAGGAAGATTCCGCCGACCACTGCCACCCCGGCACTGATCCCGCTTGCCGCAGCGCGCTCTTCTGGAGTTGCCTGAGGATCGTTGGCGATAACATCACAAACGTCAATTGCCACGCCGCAGGCCGGGCATTCTGCCGAGACAATTGTCTTGAGAATCGGGAGCCAGGGAACGGGCTTACTGCGAATGACCAGAACAGGGGTGGTGACAAGACCGACCGGGCAGGCATGCAAAGCCAAGCGCTGCCCGCAAAACGGACATGGCTGCGAGATCGCCACGCGATGCCCGACGGCTTCGTGAACGGCGGCCATTGACAGCCACTGCAGCCCTCCCCGAAGGCACTGGTGCATCATCGGAGGGGATAGATAGACGTCCATGATGGCAAATCCTCCTATGCGTCCCAGGGTAGATTGACCGGAACTGGCGTCGCGCCCGGGAATACAGTGCCGACCTCTGGTTGTAGCCGATCTGCCAGGTATCGCTCGACGCCGTCCCGTTGGTCCACCGGAACCTTGGCCCAGGTGACGAACAGGCCCTGGTCGCGGTACTTCGTGATCGCCACATCGTTTCGATGCGCTGTTAGGCGATCGCGGATCATACCCTGGCCGACCCGGACGGTCGCGGGGCTGGTCCCACCATGCCAGATAATATAGACTCCGCCCAGATTGTCGAAATGACTATGGGTGAGGTCGACGGCCTCGAGTTGACACCATAGCTGCTGCTCACCGCAGCGAATCCAATTGAGCTGTAAATGCACATTGCCTCCCCAGCCGGTAGGCGTCGTCTTGCTCTCTCGCCGGCTAAGGATAGGCTACCAGAAGTTGAGTTGTTAGTCAACACAATGAACGTAAGGAGATTGTTAAAAGAGCCGCTCCTGCCCTTGGTACTCCCGCTGCGAGCGGTGGATCTGCCCGTCGTCGTCAACGTAGGTATAGCCGAGCTGCTCCAAGGCGATCCGCAGCATGGTGATGGTTACCTGGCAGCGATCGCGCAGCCGGTACATGTCGGGCCATGATCTGATTGGCTGGTCTCCGGCCAGAGCACGGAGAAGGTCGCGGGGGAGCAGGAGGTGGCTGGCAAACCAGTGGGCGTGACGCTCTTCCCAGGCGTCGTCGCCCCGCCGACAGACGAACTGGTAGGGGCGCTCGAAGCCGGGCAGGAGGGGGTGGCTGAGCACCGCCTGATCGACGTGGAGCTGCCAGTGACCCAGCTCGTGGGCCAGCACTGTTCGGTACAGAAAGGGGTCATCGTCAAAGAGTAAGCCGCGCGACTCGTTGAAAACGATCAGACGTTCCGACGGATCCAACCCCGCGAGGATCATCTGACCGGCCGGCTCAGGGATGGGCTCCCACAGAATCCCCAAATCGTACGGTTCTGTTTCGACGATGCTTTCGATCGGAACCGGTATTGCGACAGTCTCCTCGGAGTCCGCGCCCCAGCGCCCAAGGACGGCATCGGCTTGGCGCTGCACCATGGCCTCGTTGTAGAAATGCTTCGCCATGACTTACTCCGCCCCCTCCTTTCGCCGCTTGACGCTTCGCAGCAGCTCGCTCCAGTCCTCGCTGGTCATGACGTCCCCTTGAGTCGACCGCAAGAATTTGATCGCGAGCGGCTCGCCGATCAGGTACTCGGCCAGGTCGGAAGGAACTTTCCCGGCCAGTCGGATCAGCTCATCGGCATCGGTCTGAAGCACCTGGGCCATTGCTCGGATGGTAGATTCCGACGGTGGCGGCATCCGGTCGTTTTCAATTTTCGACAAGTAGGTAAAGTCGATCCCGGCTCGCTCGGCGAGCTCTCGCTGGCTTATGCCGCCTGCCTTGCGCAACGCTCGGATGGTTCTTCCAAATGACTCTGCCAATGACTCTGCCATGGTCATCTGCCTTCTCACCGTCCCACATTACTTGATTTCGGCTGGGATAATAACAACTGTTGAGTTGGCTGACAAGTCAAGGAGGAGTGGAGGGAGGAAAAGTGGATAACCCGAGCGAGACAGCGGTGCGCCTGATCTGTTAGCGTGAGAGATTGCTTGAACGGACACCGTTTCGGCTCACCTTGAGCACGCCGGGTGTCGCGGCTTGCCTGCCGCGCATTGCTGGACACCGGACCACAGTGCAGGAGATTGTCATCTGGCACAAACACCTCGCCTTGAGTATGGACGAGATCGCCAGCGAGTATGACCTGTCGTTAGCGAACGTGTACGCGACGCCGGCCTACCATTACGACCATCGTGATGAAGATCGACCAGGCTGTTTTCCTCGAGCCGCCCCATGGTCATCCACACGGCGATCCAGCTTACCCCGTAGCGCTTGGTAAGCTCTTTTTTCGGTCGGAACCAGCCCCCCGGGTACCCAATGGCCCAACTCGACCTATTTACGCAAAGGAGTTGATTAATTGTGATCGAGCATCTCTCTGGCCTTGCCTCTATAGCTTTAAATGTATAACACGGGGACATTACCGGAGCGGTATCTGGTGGTGCCAACCGCCGCGGATACTCTACTTCTTTGCCCCTGCCCCGCCGGCCCAGGCGCCAAGCGCCATGTAGCCGCCGTCGACGCAGACGTACTCGCCGGTCATGAACGAGGCTTTGTCACTCGCCAGGAACAGCACGACGTTGGCGATGTCCTGACCGGTCCCGATCCGTCCGAGCGGGTGGCTCTGGCCGTACCGTTGAAGCGTCGCTTCGAGGTCCCCGCCTTCCAGCCGTGCGCTCGCGCGCACCATCTCGGTATCGATCGTTCCCGGGCAGACCGCCAGGACACGGATGTTTTCCTCGGCGTACTCGATCGCCATCTGGCGCGTCAGGGAGAGCACGCCGCCTTTGCTGGCCGCGTAGGCCGGGACCCCTTTCATCGACTGCAGCCCCTGGACGCTGGCGGTATTCACGATGACTCCACCGCCGCGCTTGCGCATCTCCGGAATGGCGTATTTTGACATAAGAAAATAGCTCTTGAGATTGACGTCCAGAATGCGGTCCCACAGATCTTCAGGTGTCTGCTCGACGTTAGCATACGAGCTAGCCGGCTGGATGCCAACGTTGTTAAAGAGGACGTCGACGCCACCAAACGCGGTGACCGCCTCGCTCACCACGCGTTGACAATCGGCGCTCCGGCTCACGTCCGCCTCGACGAACTGTCCTTGCCCGGGCATGCCCTGGAGCTGCGCCAACACCGCGTGACCGGCCTCGGGATTGATGTCCGCGACGACGACACTCGCCCCTTCTCGCGCGAACTCCAGCGCGGTCGCTCGGCCAATACCCAGGGCTCCACCGGTGACGATGACTACTTTGTTGGAGAAAGTCCCCATTTTGACGCTCCTCTTTTTGCCAGTTCTCTGTGCCCTCTGCGCCTTTGCGGTTTCGTTACTCTCCTAAAGCGCTAGCTCGTACCCGGTGCTCTCGACAGCCGGGCGATAGACTGCGTCGTCCAGGGCTAGGCCAAAGCCAGGCGATGCGGGCACACTGACCATGCCCGCATCGATCCGGTAACCGCTGGTATCGAGGCCCGGGGTGGTGGCCTCGTCCCATTCGACGCGCAGGAAGCCGCGGATGCCCGCGGCGAGGTGACCGGTCACGTAGTTGCCGTAATGGCCACCGTAGTGGTGCGGTGCGGTGCGGGCGCCCCATTGGTCTAATTGTCGGCCGGTGGCGAGCCAGCGGCTGAAGCCGTGGGCGAAAATGTCATACTGAATGACGTCGACCACGCCTTCCCGGGCCCAGTCCAGCAGCAAAGGTGAGGCTTGCCCCTCCCCGTCGGCGATCAAGACCGAGAGCCCTTCCTTGGCCAGCCACTCGCGCAGCTCGCGGTAAAGCACCGCGTCTTCATGGAATGGCTCCTCGAGCCAGTAAAGACCGCAATCGGCAGTTTCGCTCAGCACGCGCTTGGTCAGGTTCAGATTGTAGCCGTTGTTCGCGTCGATCATGATCGGCAGTCCCGAGCCTACCGCTTCGCGCACTGCTCGGATCACCAGCACGTCGCGCCGGGTGCCCTGCTCGAGTGGAAAGAAGCGAGCGCCACGACCGATCTTAATCTTGAAAGCACGGTGACCGCGTGCGTAGCCCTGCCGCGCCTCGTCGGCGATCAGCGCCGCCGCCTCGTCGTCGGATTCAATCGACAGATCGTCGATGTAGAGACTCGTGTCGTAGCAGGGAACACGAAAAGGCCGCGCCAGTTCTTTGCCAGTGGCTTGGGCGACGAGCTCGTAGACAGGCTGACCGGCGCGCTGGCCGGCCAGGTCCCAGAGCGGATAATCAAAGCGTCGCCACGGCTCGCGCGTGCCCTGATCGACCGAAAAGACGTCATCGAGGTGTGCGCCGAGAAGACCCTCCGCTTCCTCGGCCGTCGCCAACGAGTGACCGAAGCCAACCGCGCCATCTTCAGTCGTCACCCGCATAATCGGTGGGCGCACCAGGATGCCATGGTCGAGCAGCCGTGAATTCGCGTGGGCGTGCCGTGGCCGCCGCCCTTCCAGCCGGGCCCATTCGATCCGAACGATGCGTGGATTATTCACCGCACTCCCCCTCGATTCAGGAAAATCCTGTCTGGTCCATCATACCTTCTCTGAAAGATCATGAGGAGTGGCTGGTCCCTTTTCGTGGGAGCCATTCGATCGCCACGAGCTGCTCAACCTGGTGAAACTCCGGATCGCCGGTGACGATCGACGCCCCAAGCCGCTGAGCGAGCGCGACAACGAAGCAATCGGCCAAGGAAAGTGCATTGGCACCTTTCACCAGCGCCACCGCGAGGGCCAATGATCGGTCCGCATCGCGGATCTTGATCGCGTACTCCTCAATCCGCCCGAGGAGCAATCGCGCGCGAGACACGCCGAAGCTACGAATAGAAGGACGGTGACTCTGGCCACGGCTGAAAGGCGCGCAAGGTGGAGAGAATGGCCCGGGTCGAGAGCGATTTGTTGAGCGTGTAGAAGTGAATCCCCGGCGCCCCGCGGGCGAGCAGGTCGGCACATTGCACGCTGGCATAGGCAACCCCAAACTCGACGACTGCCTCGGGCTGATCGCGCCGATGCTCGAGCTCCGTTTGCACCAGCGGGGGAATGCTCGCGCCGCAAAGGCGGGTAAACCGCTCGATCTGCTCGACGTTCGTGATCGGCATGATCCCAGGAATGATCGGCACGGTGATGCCGGCCAGCCGGGCGCGCCGCACGAAATCAAAATAGTAGGCATTGTCGAAAAAAAGCTGAGTGATCAGGAACTCGACACCGGCGTTGACTTTCTCGACAGTGTGCTGAAGGTCAGCCTCACGGTCCGTGGACTCGATATGGCCCTCCGGATAACATGCTCCGCCGATGCAGAATGTGTCCCCGTAGTTGGCCCGAATGAAGGCCGCTAACTCAGAGCTATGGCTAAACCCATCCGGCGCAGGAACGAACGCCGTCTGGCCACGCGGGGGATCGCCCCGCAAGGCCAGCACGTTCTCGATCCCAATGCCAACCATCCGATCCAACGCGTTCCCCAAGTCCGCGCGCGAAGCGCCAACGCAGGTGAAGTGGGCCATCGCTTCGAGGCCGGTCTCCTGCTTGATCCGGGTCACCAGCTCAAGTGTTCGCTCGCGAGTGCTGCCCCCCGCACCCCAGGTGACCGAAACGAACGCCGGCTGCAAGCTCTGCAGCGTGGCAATCGTCTCGAACAGGGTGGCGACGCCATCGTCAGTCTTCGGTGGGAAGAATTCGAACGAAAAGCAGGGGCGCGTCGCCTGGAGGATCTCACGTATCTTCATGGCCCCATACTATAGCACTCCAGACGTGCAGCGGCTACGGTGTCACCCGAAGATTTGCGAGATCAGGATCAGGCTCATTTTTTTCTCTATTGTTTCTTTATCGTTTCTTTCTTTATTGACATTTCTGCGTGGTTGGTGTTGAATGGTGATCGTAGAACTGTCGACTGTATGAGGAGAACCAACCTTGGCCGTTCCGATTCCTGACCTGACCTTGAATCGTGCCCTGCACCGTGACGTCGAGGAGTATGTGATCGGCCTAATCGGGAGTGGTCAGGTTCAGCCCGGTGATCGCCTCAACGAGGCCGAGATCGCCCGCCGGCTCGGCATCAGCCGCACGCCGGTGCGAGAGGCATTCACCCGTCTGATCAAAGATGGTGTCCTCGAGCACATTCCTCGCCGCGGGGTTTTTGTCCCCAAGCCTTCTCAGAAGAGCTTAGAGGAGGTCGCCAGCCTCCGGGTGGTTATCGAGGGATTTGCAGCCCGTGAGGCTTGTCAGAGGATTCGTCCCGAGGAGATTGAGCGACTTCGCCGCATCGTCGCAGAAGGGGCGGAGGCCGGACGGCGGGGCGAGTGGCTCGCCATGGAAGAAAAGAACGCCGAGTTCCACGACGTACTCGTCAGCAGCGCTCACCACGACCTCCTCAGGCGGGTCTGGCAGATTCTTACTCCCATGACCTGGAAGCTCGTCCCTGGACTGCGTCCCGACCCGATCAGTCTACCCAGAGTCGAAGACTTCGTCGCACGCCATCAGGAGGTGATCGACGCGATCGCCTCCGGAGATCCCGACCGAGCCCAGCGGGTAGCAGAATCTCACGTCAAGAAAGCCACGGCATACATGCTCGAGAAAAGCTCACGCGAAAGATCTGATCCCCGGGAAGGCAGGGAGGAACAATAATGAAGATTGTTACTTTCACCGTGGCCAAGGGCGCTGAGCGTCTGGGTGCTTTGACCAACGAGGGCATCGTCGACCTGGCAGCGGTCGCGCGGGCGAGCGGTAAGGGCGGCCTCGAAACGCTGGCCGACGTGCTGGCCTTCCTAAAGGGTGGCGCGGCAACACGAGTCCAGGTACTGGAACTGGTAGCATGGGCACGGGACCGCCGAGACCCCACTCATCTGCTCGCCCCCGATCGGATCCATCTGCGGGCACCGGTTCCCCGCCCGCCGAAAATCCTCTGTCTGGCGGGGAACTACGCCGAGCACTGGCGCGAGTCCGGTCACGACGCACCACCCAGGGCAAACCACACGCCAGAGGTTTTCGTCAAGCCGGTTACGACTATTGTCGGGCCCGATGCGCCGATTCGCCTGCCTGGACCGATCTGTCTGGCAGTGGATTACGAGGGAGAATTGGCGGTGATCATCGGTCGGCTTGCCAGAAACGTCGCGCCAGAGCGGGCGCTCGACTACGTTGCGGGGTACGCCAACTTCAACGACGTTTCCGGCCGGCGACTCACCATCGATACGCCGCGCGAGCCAACGGCGCGGACCAGTTGGTTCGACTGGTTGAACGGCAAATGGTTCGACACCTTTGGGCCGCTCGGACCATTCCTCGTGATCGACGAAGTCCAGGATCCGCAGGCACTCGCGATTCAGACCCGCGTCAACGGCGCCGTGCGTCAGAATGCGACGACGGCTGACATGATCTTTAGCGTCGCTGAAACGATTGCCTGGATCAGCCGCTTCCTGACCCTCGAGCCCGGTGATCTGATCGCGACCGGCACTCCCTCCGGGGTCGGCTCGGCGTCCGGTACCTTTCTCCGGGAAGGCGATGTGGTCGAGGTTGAAGTAGCCGGCCTTGGCGTGCTCCGTAATACCGTTGTTGCCCCGGCCGATACCGCCATCGGTTCGTGAAGGAGCAGCGGTATGGGCGTTCGGATTGGTATGATCGGCCTCACTCATCCTCACACTCCGGGCTACCTGCGCACTCTGGACGCGCTGGATCCGGTCGCGGGGATTGTCCTCTACGATCCGGATGTCCAGGCGCGGGAACGCGTCGCGCGGCAATGTCCGAAAGCAGAGAAAGTCTATGACAATCTGGAGGACGTCCTTTCTCGGCCGGACGTGCCGATTGTCCTGGTCACGCTTCCGACGAACCTGGTTCCCCAGGTGCTCATCCGCGCCGCGCGGGCGGGCAAACACCTGATCTGTGAGAAGCCGGGGGCACGCTCCGCCGACGAGTTTCGGATGGTCCTGGCCGCGCTGGAAGCCGGACGGGTTTGTTTCACCGTTCCCTATCTCTGGCGAGCACACCCGGCGATGCGAACAATTCGCGATCTCGTGAGTGCAGGAGCGCTCGGACGGCTGACTTCGGTCGAATTGCGCCAGGTGACGACCCAGGTGCGGCTCCGCGACCCGAGCCATTGGCTCTTTCGACGCGATGTCGCCGGTGGCGGCATCCTCTCTTGGCTCGGCTGCCATTGGCTCGATCTTCTCCGCTATCTGACTGGCGAAGAGGTCACGGGGGTCAGCGCGATGATCGATACCCTGAGTGGTGAAGCTATCGACGTCGAAGACGTTGCCAGCGTCAGCATGCGCCTTTCCAGTGGAGCGGTAGCGAGCCTCTACGCCGGCTACCTGCTGCCGACTGGCCAGTCCGGTTACGAGGGCGCCAGCTACGATCAGGCAGTCATCCTTCGTGGCTCGCACGGAATCCTAAGCTATCAGAAAGACGGCAGCGATCACCTCGTCACACTCGAGAGTGTGGCGGAAAACTGGCGATCGGCGCCCCACCAGTCGTTTCGGTTCACCCTGCCGACGGTGCCAGCCTATGGCGGAGCCCATGGCCTTGCCTTCGTCGGCGACTTCATTCAATTTGCGCTCACCGGCGAAGGCAAGAATCTCGTCTCCGCCGTCGACGCGTTGCGTGTCCTCGAGATCCTCGACGCGGCCTACCTCTCGGCACGGACCGGCACCGTCGTCGAGGTAGGTCGGTCTGGCACGGAATGACATGGTGCGAAGGGCGACCCGGTCTTATTTATAAGGAGGTTGTCGATGGCAGGGCCTGAATCAGCTCGAATGAGCAAACGGCGATTTCTGGGACTCGCGATGGTGATGACCGCGGGGACAGCGGTGGTGGCTTGCTCGCAAGCCACGCCGGCCCGCCCAACCGCGGCGCCCACCGCGCCGGCAAAGCCCACGGTGGCGCCGACGACCGCCCCCGCGGCAGCGACTCGGCCAGCGGCAGCTCCCACGGCGGCCGCTTCCGCTGCGGCGTCGAGCGGCACGCCGATCAAAGGGGGCACGCTCAACTACGCCGAGGCCGGCGACTTCAACGACTTCAATCCCTGGGGATTCGGTGCGGTCAACTTCGAGATGTACGATCAAGTCTTTTCGCGTCTGCTCTGGAAGGACGGGAAGGGACAAGCGAACCCGGACCTGGGGGAGTCGTGGGAGATGGCCTCCGACAACCACTCCTTCACGGTGAAGCTGCGCCAGAACCTCACCTGGCACGACGGCAAGCCCGTGACCGCGAACGACTTCGTGACGATGTATGGCTACCTGAAGGATCCGGTGATTAGTAAATACACCGGAGCCCAGAAGATTGCTGGCCTGTTCGGGCCAATCAGCGACGTCAAAGCCGTCGCTGATCACACCGTACAGTTCGTGTTCGACAAGCCAGTGCCCTACATCACCGACATCCTCGACTACTTCTTCTTGATTCGGATCGACGACAAGAACGATCCCAAGTTCCTGAAGACACTACCGATCGGCACTGGTCCTTACAAGATGATCCAATGGGTGCCGAATCAGTTCGCCAAGTTCGAGCGCTTTGCCAACTATTATGCCTCCGGCCTCCCGTATCTCGATGGAATCATGTTCAAGCGGCTGGGCCAGGCCGAAACACTCGTCCCGAACCTCCGGTCCGGCTCGCTGCAAGACGTCCTGATCTCGAGCCTCTCCGACGTCGCACCACTCCAGGCGGATCCAACCTACAGCGTCGTCGCGAATGAGAACTCTGGCAGCATCTTCAACCTGCTGGTCAACTCACACAAGCCGCCGTTCGACAAGAAGGAAGTCCGCAAAGCCTTTTCCTATTCACTGAATCGTGAAGGGATGGTCAAGAGCGCCTTCTTCGGCGTGTCCAAGCCGATTACCTCGCCTTTCTACAGTCCTTCGTCCATCGCCTACGACGAGAAGCTCCTCATGGCCCACCCGTTCGACCTGGATAAAGCAAAGTCGCTGCTTTCCCAAGCTGGCGTTTCGAATCTGGAGATCGAGATCCATCCTACCCCCGCCTGGCCGCAGATGAAACTCTTCTGCCTGATCTGGCAGGAAGACCTGGCAAAAATCGGCGTGAAGATGACCGTTCAGGAGGTCGAAAGCGCCCAGTTCTACGACATTGGCGGCGATGGGAATCTTAAGGGGTTCTATCTGCATCCCTGGTTGAACGCCCGCACGACCCGCGACCCCGCGGTTTTTTTCGCGACCCAGACCAACTATCGGGGCAACAATCTGAACATTTTCGGCTATCGGAACGCGGATCTGGAGAAACTCGTCGCTCAGGGCGCGGTCGAAGCGGATCCAGCCAAGCGCCAGCAGATCTACCAGCAAGCGAACCAGATCCTGGTGGACGACTGCCCGGTGATCCAGGTCGCGACGAATCCGCGCATCTGGGCTTCGACGCGTACGCTGAAGGACGTCGATATCGATCTGAACGGCAACCTGTTCCTGGCACGAGCCTGGTTGGCGAAATAGGAGATCGAGTACAGGCGGACAATGCCACGCTTCCTCGTTCAGCGCATCGTATTACTGATCCCGACGCTGCTTCTGGCATCGGTGCTGATCTTCGCGATCATCGAGCTCGCGCCGGGGGATCCAGCCCGGATGATGCTCGGCACCGAAGCCACGCCGGCCGAGGTCGCCGCCGAGCGGGTGCGCCTGGGCCTCGATCGGCCGATCCCCATCCGGTACCTGATCTGGCTGAGCGACGTCGCTCACTTGAACCTCGGCGTCTCGCTCGTCTATGATCGGCCGGTCACCGCGCTCGTCCGCGAGGCATTCCCCAATACGCTTCGACTAGCGCTCGCCGCGTTGATCCTCTCGGTCACGATCGGCTTCCCGCTGGGCATCCTTTCGGCTCTTCGTCAGAATCGACCGACTGACTTCCTCGTCACGTCATTCGCGTCGTTAGGGCTAGCCATCCCCAGCTTCTGGCTGGGAATCCTGCTCATCCTCCTATTCAGTGTCACCTTGAAGTGGCTGCCGCCCTCGGGGGCCGGCGATCCCGGGCAAGGATTTCTGACGAGCCTGCGCTACCTGGTGCTGCCGGTCGTCACCATCGCGGTGTCCAACCTCGCGGTATTCTCGCGCTTCGTGCGGTCCTCGATGATCGACGTCCTCTCTGCCGACTTCGTCCGGACCGCTCGGGCAAAAGGTCTTGCCGAGCCGCTCGTCGTCTACCGCCACGCGCTGCGCAACGCCCTGATTCCGGTCGTCACGATTCTTGGCATTCAATTCGGACGCTTACTCGGTGGTGCAGTCATCACCGAAGCGGTGTTTGCCTATCCCGGCATCGGACGACTGGTCGTCACCTCGATCTTGAATCGCGATTATCCAGTCGTCCAGGCTACGCTCATGCTCGTGGTCATCATCTTCCTGGTGACGAATATCGTTGTCGACGCCTCCTACGCTTTCCTGGATCCGCGAGTTTCTCCGGGTAGGTCGCCACGATGAGTGGCGATGCGCTGAAACTAACGGTGGCCGGATCCGAAGGGACGCGATTCGGCGGGGTCACAGAAAGTGGGATTGTCGCCGTCCTCCACCGGCTGATTCGCACCCGTAAGGGAGCAGCGGGGCTCACCATTCTGCTCCTCCTCCTGATTGTCGCTCTCTTTGCGCCATACCTCGCGCGCTACAACCCGAACGAGAACCACCTGGCTGCTCAGCTTGCTCCCCCCTCGGCGATCTACTGGTTCGGGACCGATGAATTGGGCCGAGATATCTTTAGCCGAGTCATCTACGGAAGCCGGCCTTCCCTGCTCGCCGGGCTCCTCACCGTCTTCCTCGCCGCGGTGGTCGGCTCGCTGACCGGTGTGCTGGGCGGCTACTATCGGGGCTGGTTCGATCTTGCCGTGATGCGGGTGTGGGATACACTCCTAGCATTTCCGGCCATCTTCCTGGCAATCGGCATCGTCTCGATCCTCGGACCGGGCTGGATCAACGGGACGCTGGCAATCACGATTGTGAATATCCCGGTCTTCGCCCGTTTGGTCCGGGCGGTGACTATATCCGTGGTCGAAAAGGACTTCATCGTCTCGGCGCGGGCGATTGGCTGCTCGGACTGGCAGGTGATGCTGACCCACGTTTTTCCGAACTGCCTGGCGCCGCTGATCGTCCAGATGGCGATTGCCGCGCCCGACGCGATCCTCGTCGAGGCTGCGCTCAGTTTCCTCGGTCTGGGCAGCCAGCCGCCGGACCCATCCTGGGGTAACATGCTCAGTTCCGCACAAGGATACATCTACCGCTCGGCGACCTACGCCCTGTTCCCCGGCCTAGCGATTACCCTGGTCGTCCTCGGCATGAACTTCTTCGCCGATGGCCTCCAGGACGCAATTGACCCACGCCGCATCCGGGGCCGCGAGTAAGGACTGCGCCTCCGCGCGGCCCGCGTAAATGCTAAATCTTGATTAAATTTTAATTAAATAATGCCGCGCGATCAGCTAAACTTCAGTACGGGATGGACCGGTCGAACCGGTAGTCAGAAGTTAAGAGCCAAGGATGAAGCCCTCTGATCAGGCAAGACGAAAGGCATTTCGGTGGCAGGTCAACGCTGGTCCAACTCACGTCCGTTTTTTTTGTTCGAAACCGATTGACCCTACCATGGCACGTGATAGCAACCTGCTCGAAGGGGCTGGACTTCACCTCGCCGCGCCGCCCATCATTTCAGGGTTCGAGGCGGAACTGGAGCTCGAGATTGACCGAGCCATGGGATTCGATGAGTTCTCCTATGCCCTCGCACGTTACCTCCTGCAACCGGCGGACCTGGAGGAGCAGATCTGGGGAGTCGAAAGCTCCAATTGGACGGAAAGGCGGCGATTCCGCCGCCAACCATCCCCCTGATTGCCTTGACAACGAGCAGGGGAGAGCTTCCTTTGTGAGAGACCATTTGTGAAGGAAAGGTACGGCTGGCTAACGTAAGTGGTAGGGAACACTCACCACCGCGATTCCCTGCCGGAAGAGGAGCGCGGCCTTCAAGCGGAGTGCCGTCTGGTTATGAAGTGGATACTCCCACCAGTGAGCCGGAAGAAACTCGGGAATGACGACGGTGAGCGTTCGCTCGGGTTCACGCTCATGCACCGAGTCGAGATAGGCAACGAGGGGTCCAATCAGCGCGCGAAATGGCGATTCGATCACGACCACCCGTGCGCTTGGCCACCAGGCTCGTAGCTCTTTCTCGAACTCTTGCCCCGCTTCCACCGTCTCGGCAACGTGGATGACGGTTACCGGCAAGCCAAGCGATAACGCATACTCCAGCGTGCGCAGGGTTGCTTTATTGACTGCCGCCATCGGTACAAAGAGCAAGATCGACTGCTTCACGTGACTGGTAATTGGCTCTGGCGGCACCTCGTCGACACGCAACTGGGAGGCTACCGAGTTGTAGTGCCGATGAATCAGGATGAAGTTGATGATTAAGAACGGGATAATCAGAATCACGATCCAGGCGCCCTCGGAGAACTTCGCCGCGGCGGTGATCAGCGTGACGATTCCGGTCGCCACCGCTCCCAGGCCATTGATCGTCAAAGCCGTGCGCCAGCCCGGCGAATGCAGCTTCTGCCAGTGGCGGACCATCCCGGCCTGAGAAAGCGTGAACGAGACGAAAACGCCGATCGCATAGAGAGGAATCAGGGCATCGGTGACGCCGTGGTAGGCAATCACCAGTACCGCCGAGAGCAGGCTCAGGACGATGATGCCGGTATTGAACGCCAAGCGATCACCGCGGAAAGTAAACTGATTGGGCAGAAACTTATCACGCGCCAAAAGCGAGGCGAGGCGTGGGAAATCGGCGTAGCTCGTATTCGCGGCGAGGATCAGGATCAAAGCGGTACCAGCTTGAAGCAGATAGTAGAAGGGACCGGTCCCGACGATGCCGCGGGCGAGCATCGAGACCATTGTTTCGCTTTGGTCTTGCAGTGGTACGGCGTGGTAGGCGATGGCGAGAAACATTGTGCCGAGGAACATCGTGACCAGAATCACGGTCATCAAGGTGAGAGTAGCCCGAGCATTATCCGATTCGGGCGGCTTGAAGGCTGGCACGCCATTGGAAATCGCTTCCATACCAGTCATCGCGCTACACCCCGAGGCGAACGCTCGCAGGATTAAGAAAAGCGACAACCCTTCGATCGCTCGGACGGGCGGGTGAGGCAGTGGCTGAACGGCGCCCCCGGCCAGCGCAAACTTGACGATGCCCACGGCGATCAGCAGGTACATCGTTACGATGAAGACATAGGTCGGCGCGGCGAAGATCGCACCGGACTCGCGAATCCCCCGCAGATTGCCGATCGTGATGATTGCAATGAACAAGAGACAAAGCCCGACACGGTGATCGAGCAAGGACGGGAATGCCGAGGTAATCGCCGCGACCCCGGCTGCGACTGATACCGCGACGGTCAGGACATAGTCCACGAGCAGGCTCGCTCCGGCGGTCAGGCCCGGAAGGGTACCCAGATTATCCTTGGCGACGATGTATGAGCCACCTCCCGAAGGATAGGCACGAATCGTCTGCCGGTAGGAGATGCCGACGATCGCCATGAGCAAGGCGATGGCAACGCCAATCCAGATCCCATAGCTCAGGGCGGCAAGGCCAGCCCCCATGAGCTGAAGAAAGATTTCTTCAGGACCGTAGGCGACCGACGAGAGCGCATCGGAGGAGAGCACCGCCAACGCCTGGATCCGCCCCAAGCGTTCGTGGATCGCCCGCGAGGTTGGAATCGGCGGCCCAACCATAAATCGCCAGAGACGGTACCAGGCTAGCGATAGCCCACCTGCCGGGCGGATATCTCTTTCCGTGGCAACCACGACACCGGTCTGGGGCGAACCCTTGGCCAAGGCCGGATGGCGCACGATTCGGACGAAACGATCGCCCTGATGGCGACCATGCACTTCTTCCCACTCGGCGTGGTCGGCCATCGGGCGGTAGCGTCGGATGATCGTTTCTTCCTGGCCGTCCTCGGTCGCAGGGGTATCGCGAACCGGGGTATCCTTGGCTCCGAGAAGAGGGAGTTGCGACTGATCGTTGGCACTCATAACTATTTCCCGGTCAAGCGTGAATATAGCTAACCAGACTATCGTAGCCCAGCCCCATGGAACTGAGGCTCAAAGAAATCTCAAAATTGTCGCGATTGTCGCGGCGGGTGCTGGCTTAATCCGACCGTCGCCCTTTGTCATTCCGAGGATGTCATTCCGAGGAGCGAAGCGACGAAGAATCTCTCGCCTACCGGGAAGATTCTTCGCGCCCTTCGGTCGCTCAGAATGACAGATTCGCCCAACTGCGGCGATAGGATTAATCTGCCCGGAAGCGGTAGCCGACTCCGGGTTCGGTGAGGAGATAGTGAGGATTGCGCGGATCAGCTTCGATCTTCTTGCGCAAATTGGCAACGTAGACGTGTAAATAGTGCTCTTCCTCGCCGTAGGCTGGTCCCCAAACCTGGCGCAGCAGGGTTTTGTGGGTAAGGACACGGTTTGGCTCGGATACCAGTGCTTTCAGAATTTCCCATTCGGTTGGCGAAAGCTTGACTGCCTGGCCACGCACGTGCACCTGACGATGGAGAAAATCGATCTGGAGCTCGCCAAAATCGTGGACGTTCGAGGCGGTGGGGGGACCCAGATGACGGAGTGCCACTCGGAGGCGCGCGAGGAGCTCGTCCATGCTAAAGGGCTTGGTCAGGTAGTCGTCGGCGCCCAGGTCGAGCGCGAGAACCTTCTCACGCTCTCCGCCGCGCGCTGACAGGATAACGATGCGCGTCGCGTTTCCGGACGCTCGGATCTGACGAACCAGCTCCACGCCATCGAGGTCCGGCAGACCAAGGTCCAGAAGAATCACGTCCGGATGCCAGCGAAATAACGCGGCGAGCGCCTCGGTGCCAGTTACTGCCTCCTCGACGTCGAAGCCGTGCCGCGAAAGCGTCAGCCGCAGAGTATGTCGCAACTGCGGCTCGTCTTCAACTGTCAGGATTCGCGGCCGCCCGTTCATTGAGCCACCTGTTGATCCGAAATCCAGGGGCCCGCCTCTCGACTTCCGACTCCTGATTCTCTCGTCACCGGCAGGCTGAATGAGAACGCCGCGCCACCTTGCGGTTGATTCTCGACCCAGATCTTCCCCTGATGAGCTTCGACCAATCCTTTGACCACGGCCAAGCCGAGTCCTGATCCCTCCGAGGATGCCCCGGCCTGCCTTGGTCCTCGGTAAAACTTGTCGAAGACGCGGGGCAGTGCTGCGGGCGGGATCCCTGGGCCATTATCGGCGACCGTCACGACGACGCCCTCCTTGGTCAAGTGGGCGGAGATCGAAACCATTGTCCCCGGTGGCGTGTGACGCTCGACGTTTTCGAGGAGATTGCTCAACACGCGATCGATCGCGACATAGTCGACATAAACCAGTGGCAGATCCTCGGGGACGTCGACCGAAAGCGGATGAGTTGCCAGAATTGGTCCCAGCCGGCCCAGGACGTCGTCGACCAGGGTAGCGAGCGGATAGTACTGTCGATCCGGATTGAGCGCCCCGGCTTCGATCTGGGAAACGTCCAGCAGGTTTCCAACAATGCGATCAAGACGATCGACGTCTTGCTCGATCGCCTTGGCAAACTCGTCGCGCTCCTCGACACTCCACTCGGCGTCGCGCTGGCGCAAGCTTCCCGCTGCCGCCTTGATCAAGGCGAGGGGAGTGCGAAGATCATGTGAGACTGAGCTCAGTAGAGCGTTCTTCATCTCATCGGCCCGGCGCAGAGCCACTGCCTCGGCCGCCTCGGCCTGTAGACGAGCCCGTTCAAGGGCTATGCCAATCTGCTGTCCCGTTACTTCGAGCAAGCGTCTCTGCTCGGCAGTCATCTCCGGTGACTGGCGCGTGCGCAGCACGCGGAGGACACCAACGGCGCGCGTGCTGCCCCGGAGCTGAACGTAATCGGCCTCCCAATCGGCAGATGGCGAGACCACTTTCAACTCTCGGCCGACGTCACCCCTTAGCTCAAGGGCGCGCCAGCGGCCGTGGCTACCGCCCAGGCTAACACTCTGGCCGTGCCGTAGCACCCAATCGGCCACCGAGCGGTCAGTTGGCGACTCCGGCATGCGTGCTCCCCATTCCGCGACGATTCGCCAGCTACAGTCCTCGTCCGGCACCAGCACCGCGACACCGGCGAGTGCAAGCTCATCCGCGAACTTTTCGGCGATCTCCGGAATGAAGCGCGCAGGATCTGCCTCCCGAGCAATCACCGAACTGATGCCATAGAGCGCAATCGCCTCACGCTCGCGCCGTTGCGCTTCGGCGGCTCGCCGACGCTGGGCCGCGGCAAGCTGACTGGTAACCACTGCCGTCACCAGAAAAAGAATTAAGGCGAGCCACTCGTCCGAGTTGCTTACGCTCAAGTCTCCAAACGGGGGTATAAAGAACCAGTCGAATGAGAGAAACGCGAGAACGGACGCGGCGATCGCCGGTCCGCCGCCACAAACGACTGCGACCGCGAGCACGACGATCAGATAGAGACTGAAGATGTTGGGAATCTGGACATAGTCACGAATAAGTCCGATGAGACCGGTCATGGCGGCTACGCCGGCTACCGCTGCCAGATAGCCGCTCACGAACCCGAGGCCGCTGCGTCTCCCCAGGCCAACCACCCTCGTCAGGGTCTGTTTTAACGTTCGCACGTGGGTCATTTCCCCTTGAAGGATTCTCACGCCATTCTCCATGATTCCTATTCTATTGTAGACGATATTATTTCGGCGGTGCCTAGATCTTCATTCGGCTCAAGGCATGAGCCGGCACCAGGCGACTACTCACGACCTGATACAGAATCAACCCTCGCAAAAATCCTAACGCTTTCCTAACCCCAACGAAGACGGTCCCCAACTCTTTGAAAATGTCGCGCCGATAGGATCTCTGCGAAGGGGTCCTGCCAAGCCCGATCGGTCTTCAAGGCCCTCCGGTGGCCCGGAGCATTCTTCGGCGAATGTCGAATCGGGCTGAGCGTAGATTGCTTCTCAGCAGAAGGAAAGGGTACGGCTTCGTGTCAGGATGATCCTCCACCGTCGCTTAGAAAGGTAAAGGGCAGCATGTTCGATTTCCCTCGACCGCCCACGCCGTCCAAGTTACCCATCGGCCAAGCCGAGTGGCTCGATTCGCTGCGGGACGCGTGTATCACCCTTGTTCGATCATCAGAGAAACTCATCACCTCGGTGGTCATCCTCGCACGCGTCATTCCGGGACCAGAGGCCGGCTGCTCCTTGCCCGAATTGGCCCGTCGCGTCGCCGAGGAATACAGATTGACCGCGGAAGTGCAACAAGACAGCGATTACCTGATTGTGCATCTCCGCAGATGCAATCGATAGATAACCTTCATTCTCGGTCTCTCGCAGGCGTGCGAGAGACCGAGAATGAAGAGATTTCACGAGAGGTTCATTGATGGGTGTGGCTCTTCTCCTTAGCGTTGTCCTCCTGACGTTTGTCTATCTGTTTTATGCCTTGCTCTGGCCAGAAAGGTTCTGAGATGCTTTTCGATCTGCTCGGAATTGCCATCGTCCTCGTCATCATTTTCCTGCTCGTCTTTCCCACGGGCCGCTACATGGCCACCGTCTTCGCCGGCGGTCGGACCTGGCTCGACCCGCTCCTGGACCCAGTCGACAACGCCATCTATCGACTCGCCGGCGTCAACCCTCAGCAAGCCATGCGCTGGTGGCCTTACTGCCTGGCGATGCTCGTCACCAACCTGGTGATGTTCTTGATCCTTTTCCTGGTGCTGGAAACTCAGCAATATTTGCCACTCAATCCCGATCGGATGGGGCCGATCGATCCTTTCTTAGCCTTCAACACCGCCGCCAGCTTCATAACCAATACTAACTGGCAGAACTATGGCGGTGAGAATACCCTCTCCTACTTCAGCCAGATGTTCGCGATCATCTTCCCGCAGTTCACTTCGGCGGCGACCGGTCTCGCCTGCGGCGTTGCTTTCATCCGGGGTCTGGGTGGCAGTACCAACCTGGGCAACTTCTACGTTGACCTGACCCGAACTTGCACCCGGATTTTGCTGCCAATCTCGCTGATCACGGCGATCGTCTTCGTTGGTCTGGGCGTACCCGCGACGTTCTCGGGAGCAGTCACGGTGAATACGCTCAACGGTCCACTGGCAACGCCGGTGGCAACGGCTGTGCCGGTGGCCAGCCCGATCCCTGCGGGCGCCGCGCCGGCCGCGGCGGCGAGCCCGGTGGCCGCTCCCACCGCGACCCCGACGCCATCTGAGACGGCACAGGGCCAGCAAACGATTACCCGTGGCATGGTCGCCGCGCTGATCAGCATCAAGCACCTCGGCACAAATGGCGGTGGCTGGTTCAACGCCAACTCGGCCCATCCCTTCGAAAATCCCAGGCCATTGACCAACGTGCTCGAGATTCTCTTGATGGCATTGATTCCAACGTCGCTGATCTACACGCTGGGGATCATGCTCAATCGTAGAAAGCAAGCCTGGACCTTCTTCTGGGTGATGGCTGGCTTCTTTCTCGTCTTCCTGGTGATCGCCTACGTCGGGGAAAAGAACGGCAATCCTTTGCTAAATGCGATCGGTTTGAACCCCGCCCAGGGCAACCTGGAAGGGAAAGAGGTTCGCTTTGGCCAGGGCCAAACCGCGCTCTTCGTGACCGCGACTACCGCTTTTACGACCGGTTCAGTCGATGCGATGCACGATAGTCTGACGCCGGTAGCAAGTCTAACCCCGATCTCCCAGATGTTGCTCAATATGATCTTTGGGGGCAAGGGCGTTGGCTTCATCAACCTGATCATCTTCGCGATCCTCGGCGTTTTCCTGACTGGCCTGATGGTCGGTCGGACGCCAGAATTTCTCGGCAAAAAGATCGAAGCCACCGAAGTCAAGCTCGCCTCCCTGGCTTTCCTCATGCACCCTCTCTTGATCCTTGCTTTCATGGCAATCACGCTGGCGTTGAAGATCAATCTCGACTCGATATCGAACCCCGGCCCGCATGGATTTAGCGAGCTCCTGTACATGTATACGTCTCAGGCAGCGAACAACGGCTCTGCTTTCGCCGGGATCAATGGCAACACCCCCTGGTTCAACATCAGCGGTGCAATTGTGATGATGATCGGTCGCTACGTATCGATCATCCTGATGCTGGCCGTCGCCAGCTCGCTGGCGGCAAAAAAGGTCGTTCCAGAAACGGTTGGGACGATGCGCACTGAAGGGGGGCTCTTCGGCGGCGTCCTCGCCGGTACCGTGCTGATCATCGGCGCGCTCACCTTCTTTCCGGTCCTCGCGCTGGGCCCAGTCGCCGAGCAGTTCGCTATGATCGCGGGAAAGGTCTTCTAAATGTACGAACACAAGCGACGTCACCGAACTTTCAATCGCGCCATTCTCATTCCCGCCCTCGCGGAGGCGATCTGGAAGCTCGACCCGCGCTGGATGGTCCGCAATCCGGTGATGTTCGTCGTCGAGATTGGCGCAATCCTTACCCTGCTACTAACTATCTCGCCATCGATCTTCGGCGGGGCGGTGGCTAGTCGTGGCTACAACCTGATTGTCACGATCATTCTGGTGTTGACCGTGCTCTTCGCGAACTACGCCGAGGCGGTCGCCGAGGCCCGGGGGCGCGCCCAGGCAGATACCCTGCGTCGGACGAAGCGCGAGACCCCGGCCAGGCGTGTCCTTCCTGACGGCCAGGTCGAGACGGTCTCGTCATCGGATCTACGCAAGGGCGACGTCGTCCTCGTTCAGGAAGGCGAGGTCATCCCGGGCGATGGCGACGTGATCGAGGGAGTGGCCTACGTTAACGAATCGGCAATTACCGGCGAATCAGCGCCGGTCCTCAAAGAGCCGGGGACCGACATCCGTAGCTCGGTCACCGGTGGCACGCAGGTTATCAGCGACACCTTGCGCATCCGGATCACCGCCAACCCCGGCGAGACCTTCCTCGATCGGATGATTGCCCTGGTCGAAGGTGCGAAGCGCCAGAAGACGCCGAACGAGATCGCGTTGACCGTGGTACTCGCCGTCTTCACCATCATCTTCTTAATCGTCTGCGTGACGCTCTACCCATTTGCGCGCTTTCTCGGCGCTCCAGTCGACATCGCGACACTGATTGCCTTATTGGTCTGCTTGATTCCAACGACGATTGGCGCGCTGCTCTCGGCGATCGGCATCGCCGGTATGGATCGGGTGACTCAGTTCAACGTCCTGGCCATGTCCGGCAAGGCAGTCGAGGCGGCCGGCGACATCGATACGTTGATTCTTGATAAGACCGGCACGATCACCTATGGGAATCGCTTGGCGACCGCGTTCATCCCGGTCGGCGGCCACACCGAACGCGAAGTGGCCGAAGCAGCCATGCTCTCGTCAGTCGCCGATGAGACACCGGAAGGCAAGTCAATTCTGACGCTGGCTGAGCGCATGGGGCTTCGTCCGGACGGTCGGGCCGCGAACGCCGTGCTGATTCCGTTTTCCGCCGAGACGCGGATGAGTGGCATCGCCGAAAACGGCCGGAAGATCATGAAGGGGGCAGTCGATGCCATTGGTGGTTTGGTCGGCAGCATCCCGACGGACCTTACCCAGCAGGCTGATCGGATCGCCCGGGCTGGTGGAACGCCCCTGGCCGTCGCGGTGAACCAGGACATCTATGGTTTAGTCTACCTCAAAGATACCGTCAAACCGGGCATCCGGGAGCGGTTTAACGACCTGCGGGCGATGGGGATCCGCACGATCATGGTGACCGGTGACAATCCACTCACCGCGAAAACGATTGCCGAGGAGGCGGGGGTTGACGATTTTATCGCTCAGGCGAAACCCGAAGATAAAATTCGGCTCATCCGAGAGGAGCAAGCTCAGGGCAAGCTCGTCGGAATGACCGGCGACGGGACGAACGACGCTCCGGCGCTCGCCCAGGCTGATGTTGGCTTGGCAATGAATTCGGGGACGAGCGCGGCCAAAGAAGCCGCGAACATGGTGGATCTGGATTCCGATCCGACCAAGCTGCTGGAAGTCGTGATGATCGGCAAGCAGCTCTTGATCACTCGCGGCGCGATTACGACATTCTCAATCGCCAACGACGTGGCCAAGTATTTCGCGATCATCCCGGCTATGTTCGTTGCGATCTTCCCCGAGCTGGAGGCGCTCAACATCATGCGGCTGGCAACGCCGCAGAGTGCGATCCTCTCGGCGCTCATCTTCAACGCTCTGATCATCCCCGCGCTGATCCCTTTGGCAATGCGTGGCGTGACCTATCGCCCTTCGAGTGCTGCTGACTTACTGCGGCGTAACATCGCGATCTATGGGGTAGGCGGAGTCATCGCTCCGTTTATCGGCATCAAAGCAATTGATCTGGTCCTTACCCTCTTGCACGTCGTGAAGGTGTAGAATGAAGACTTTACTTCCTGCCATTCGCATCTCGGTTGTCCTATTGATTATCTGTGGAGGGATTTACCCCGCAGTAGTCGTAGTCGTTGGCCAAGCATTGTTTCCCTTCCAGGCGCAGGGAAGTATCATCAATGGTCCGAATGACAAACCAATTGGCTCGGAGCTGATCGCTCAGGCGTTCGACAAGGATATCTATTTCCACCCTCGCCCTTCGACAGCCGGCCCCGACGGCTACGATGCCACGCAATCCAGTGGCTCGAACCTCGGGCCAACGAACAAGAACTTGATCGATCGGGTGAAGACAGCGGCCGCGGCGCTGCACCAGGAGAATCCGAGCCTCGCAGTTCTTCCTGCCGACCTGCTGACGACGTCGGGCTCGGGGCTTGACCCGGACATCTCGCCCGAAGCAGCAATGGCGCAGGTTCCGCGGGTGGCCAAGGCTCGCGGCGTTTCCCCGGACAGAGTCGCAGCATTGGTAGAAAGCCACATCACCGGCCGCGACCTGGGGATTTTTGGTGACCCGCGGGTGAACGTCCTGGAGCTGAATCTCGCCCTCGATCAAGCGATGCCCGTTCCGAGCGCGCGCTGAGAGAGACGCACGGCCTCAGAGAGTGATCGGTAACTCTTTGGACGACCACAGGGAGAGGGAATTTCCGTGGAGGGGGACAGATGACAGACGAGTACTGTCGAGTCGATGAGGATCGTCCGACCGCCGAGGAGATGCTCGAGCGAGTCAGGCTAACCGAGCGGAGCCAATCCCGGGCCTGGCTACGAATCTATCTGGGTTATGCGCCCGGCGTTGGCAAAACCTACGCTATGCTCCACGAAGGCCGACGGCGCAAGCAACGGGGGACTGACGTCGTTGTCGGCTTTGTCGAAACCTATAACCGCCCCCTGACGGTCGAGGCGATCGGCGACCTGGAAGTGATTCCCCGGCGGAAGATCAATTACCAGGGTGTGATGGTCGAGGAGATGGACGTCGACGCGATTCTAGCGCGGCGGCCTCAGGTCGTCTTGATCGACGAGCTCGCCCATACGAACATCCCTGGTTCACGACACGAGAAGCGGTATCAGGACGTGCTCCAGATCCGCGAAGCTGGAATCAACGTGATTTCGACGATCAACATTCAGCACGTGGAAAGCTTGAAGGACACGATCGAGCGAATCACCGGCGTCCGCATCCGCGAGACCGTGCCCGACTGGGTGATCGATGAGGCCGATGAGCTCGAGCTCGTCGACATCTCGCCCGAGGCGCTCCAGAAGCGCATGCTGCACGGGAACATCTACCCGCTGAACCGCGTCGACGAAGCGCTTCGTCACTTCTTCCGGCGGGGTAATCTCGCTGCGCTGCGTGAGCTGGCGCTACGGCGGGTCCTTGAGCATACCGACGCGCAACTCCACGATTATATGCGCCGCCAAGGAATCAAAGGCCCCTGGCATTGCCATGAGACGGTTCTGGTCGCCGTGCCGCCGACCGAACAGGCCCAGCAGGTCGTTCGCCGGGGTGCCCATCTAGCCACCCGCCTGCAAGCGCGATTTGTCGTGCTACACGTGATCCGACCGTCTCAGCAGCTTGATCCCAGGCGCTCACGAGGCTATCAAGAGGCCCAAAAAGCGCTCCAGCTTGCCTGCGAGCTCGGGGCACAGGTCGTGACCCAGGAGGCAGAGGACGTCGGCGAGGCAATCGTCCGCTTCGCCAATGAGGTCAACGCGACCCAGATCGTGCTTGGCGAGAGCACCCGATCCTGGCTGCGTGAGCTGGTCCGCGGCTCGATTACCCGCAAAGTCCTAGGACAGACGAAAGACGTGGACGTCCACATCGTCCAGCGAGCGGAGTCCGGTTGACGCCCATGGTATAACAAATCTGATCAACCATCTGGTGATTCCATGAACTTGCCCCAGCAACCCCCAGCGAGGATCGATACGAGTGAAGTGGCACGCCGATTACTCGAAGGATGGCGTGGCGAAGTCGAAGCAGGACAGATCTATTCCCTCCTGGCAGCGCGTCAGGGTGACCCGCGTCGAGCCGAGGTGATCCGGCAGATGGCGGCGGCCGAGGCGCGTCACCGAGAACGAATTGAAGCGCGCCTTCGTGATCTGGGTATTGCCATTCCGGATCCGGCTTCGGTTCACCTGCCGTTCTGGCGTCGCTGGCAGGTACAGCTCGCCCCCACTGAAAAGATCCTCCGGTCACAGGAAGCCGCGGAGCGCGTCGAGGTGAGTGACCGCTATGGACGCCCGACCGGTGATGCGGTAACCGATGCTCTTCTTAGCGACCTCGCTCACGAGGAGAGTACCCAC
Source organism: Chloroflexota bacterium (assembly GCA_021324795.1). GTDB lineage: Bacteria > Chloroflexota > UBA6077 > FW602-bin22 > CADDYW01 > JAJPIK01. The sequence continues at coordinate 95,549 of JAJPIK010000053.1, read as the reverse complement.
GCGCGCACTCTTGACTCACTGCGCCGAAGCGAGCCCCCTGGACCGACCAGCGGCCCCCAAGCCGCGCTCGATCGGCTTCTCCGGCGCGAGACTGGACACGCGCGCGGGTCCGGCTGGATCGCCGACGCGATCTACGGCGCCAATGATGGTCTGGCAGCCGTTTTTGGGATCGTCGCCGGTGTCTCCGGAGCTACCGGCGGCTCAAGTTTCGTTCTTACCGCCGGTCTGGCAGGTGCGCTTGCGTCTGCGCTTTCGATGGCGACGGGCGCTTTCCTGGCCGCGCGGTCGGAAGCCGAGGTTGCCCACGCGAATCTCGCCCGAGAAAGTCAGGAGATCGAGCAGCATCCGGAAGAAGAGAAAGAAGAGCTATCGCTCTATTACCAGCTCAAGGGGCTGGACAAAGCAACCGCCGATTTACTGGTCGAGCAGCTTTCCCGGAATCCCGCGGTCATGCTGGATTTGCTGGGAGTCGAGGAGTTAGGCATTACCGGCGGGGAGGGGAAGAATCCGGCCGAAGCCGCGGTCGCAGCGGGGATCAGCACCGGGTTGGGTGCGTTTGTCCCTTGCCTCCCCTTCTTCTGGCTACACGGTACAACCGCTGTTATTCTGGCAGCAGTTATATCGCTCGTCGCGCACTTCCTCGTTGGAGCGGCCAAATCGCTGGTAACGATGCGTACCTGGTGGGCGGCCGGATTAGAGATGACTCTCGCCGGGATCATCGTTGGCACGGTCACCTACGCGGCAGGATTACTCTTTCCGAGCCCATAAATCAGAACCCCTTCCCTCCCGGCCTTCTCCTCCGCGAAGCGGGAGAGTCCGGGAGGGAAGGGGCGATAATGTATAATGAATGAGTAATCATGAATAACTTGCCCTGGTCGCTGGGCCGACGCGCTTCGATCCAACGAGCCCAGATTCGGTCGGCAGTCGTCGATTCGCTGCTTGCGCTCGCCGTCGTGGCGGCAGTGTCGCTGCTTATCGCCGCCGTCAACGAGCTCGGGCACGTTTCGAACATCTCGAATCTTTACATCATTGGCGCCGCGCTCCTGGCAGCTCGACGCGGTCTGTATCCGGCTCTGCTCACGTCGATCCTGGCTTTCTTGGCCTACGATTGGTTCTTCATCCCACCCTTGCACATTTTCACGGTGGATGATCCCAGTGAGTACGTAGCGCTTGTCACCCTGCTCGTCACGTCAGCCCTGATCGGCCACCTCCTGGTGCGGGTACAACACCGTGCAACCGAAGCGCAACGGCAACAATTGCAGACCGAGCTGCTCTACGAGGTCAGTCGAGCCGCGCTTTCTAGCTCGGAAGTCAGCCAGGTCTACACGCTGGCGCTCCAGCGGGTGAGCGCGACCCTGGGCCTCGCCTGGAGTCGCCTGCTGATTCGCAATACCTCGGGCTTGGTTGCCGTCGCCGATTTCGGAACGCCCCCCGATCGTACCGATGGCCAGTATCTGGTTCAGAGGGTGATTGATGAAGCGCAGTCATTGGGCATTTGGTGCCCGAACGATAACAACGTCCGAATTGTCAGCGATCTGGACATCGTGGCTGGCCACGCGAGATCTCCCGAAGGGGGCGCCCTAGCAGCGCTCTACGTGCCCCTTTTGATCGAGTCACAGGTGGAGGGCGTCCTGGTCGTGGGAGGCAAAACCAGCGCTGAATTGATCACCGCCGAGGAGGCGCACTTCCTCCAAGCCTTCGCTAATCAGCTCGCCAGCGCGGTCCAGCGCGACCGCCTGGCCAATCAACGCGCTCGGGCTCGTGCGCTCGAGGAGAGCGATCGGTTGAAAACAGCTCTGATCTCATCGGTGTCTCATGAGCTGAAAACTCCTCTGACCACGATCAAAGCGTCAGCTACCACGCTGCTGGAAAGCAGCACGGCAGAAGACACGACCGTGCGTCATGAATTGGTCGAGTCGATCAATCGGGAAACCGATCGGCTCACCCGACTAGTGAGTAACCTGCTGGACATGTCGCGCCTGGAGGCAGACGCTCTGCCGGTCCGGTACGAATGGGTTTCGATTGCCGACGTCGTCGATGACGTGCTCGACCGCATGGAGTCAGCTTTGCAGGGCCGACGAGTGAGGATCCAGATTCCCGATTCCCTCCCTGAGACCCCCCTTGACTTCGTTCTGATTGGTCAGGTCCTGACAAACCTGCTGGACAACGCGGTGCGCTATTCGCCCGAGACGGCCGCGATCACTGTTTCGGCGGAGATCGTCCGCGATCAGTTGCGCGTGACCGTCTTCAACGAAGGCAGCTACATCCCGCCGGCCGACCTCGAGCGGCTCTTTGACAAGTTCTATCGCCTGAGCACGACACCGGGGGGCACTGGCCTGGGCCTGGCTATCGTCCGCGGAATTGTCGAGGCCCACCATGGCCACATCTGGGCCGAGAACGTCGGCCGCCGCGGGGTAGCCTTCACCTTCACCCTCCCTTCCCCCGGGCGGCCCGACCAAGGACCGGTCCTAGCCCCGCCGCCTGCGGGGGTGCGCTCGTGAGCTCGGCGCGGCCCCGCGTTCTCCTCGTCGACGACGAGGCAAGCGTTCGAGCGACCATCCGGCGCGGTCTTGAAATGCTGGGCTATGAGGTCGAGGTGGCCGCCGATGGCCTCGAAGGGGTGCGCCTGGTCGAGCGCTGGCGCCCGGACGTCGTCTTGATGGATCTGGCCATGCCCAAGCTCGGCGGGCTCTCGGCAATTGAACAGGTTCGGGCCTGGTCTGACGTTCCGATTATCGTCCTCTCGGTAATGGGCGAAGAGACTGACAAAGTGCGCGCCTTGGAGGCCGGGGCCGACGACTATCTCACCAAACCTTTCGGGCTTCAAGAGCTGAACGCCCGCATCCGAGTCGCCTTGCGCCGTCTGGCGCGAGCCAAGCCCGACCAGCCACTCCAAATCAGCGACGTGTGCATCGACCTCAGCAAGCGTTTGGTCACCGTGCAAGGGGAAGAAGTCCATCTAACCCCGATCGAGTACGAGCTGCTCAAGCAGCTCGCCGCCAATGCGGGCCGGGTTCTCACCCATGAGATGCTCCTCGATCGTGTCTGGGGGCCAGAGTACCGCGCCGAGGTTCACTACCTACGCCCGGTGATCACGTCCCTCCGCAAAAAGCTTGGCAGCCACCTCATCCAAACTGAGCCAGGCGTGGGGTATCGATTGAAAGTGGGACCACCCTAGACGAGCAATACCAGAGCCCCTGGACGTCGGGACAAGCTGCGTAGATAGCCCGCGACCGAGGCCGTGGATTAGCCAACTCCGCGCCGAGATCCTACAGAAGATATTCCCCCGTCGCGCTAACAGCCGGGGTGGAACAGAAGGGCCCCTCCAGGTCGCAGGATTGCGAGGTACTCGAGATTACTCGACGTCCCGCTCGCCGGACTCATACGCTACCGTCCGGGCGTCGAGCTCCTCCTGGGTAATCACCCCCCTGGCAAGCAGCAGCGACTCGAAGGCAGCGAGCCATCGCTCATAGTAGGTGGAGGGGTCGCCCTGCGCCTCCGCCGAGGCAATCTTTTGGATGAGCTGGGCTCGGAATTCATCCCACGGGTAGAGCTGGCAGTCGCTTAGGGCGACTGCCAGGCCAAACACTCGCCCTTCCCAGGGCGCCTGGAAGACCAGCTCGCCGTTCTTGCGAGGCAGGGCGACGTCACCGTCCATCAGCGCGATGCGCTTATCGGTCGATCCGACCATCTATCCTCCCTATCCTCCAAAACTGACCTGCCCGAATTATTCGCGAGTTCTTGGCGCATCGTGGTCCGGTAGGCCAGTTCCCAGTAGATAATCCGGGACAGGGAACCCCTCGACCTACCCTCTCCCACTGAGAGAGGAAATTCGGGCGGATGGCACCTTCACTTTTGCCACGCCGATCATCGAGTCGCGGGTGACGAGCGCCGCCAGCTCGTCTTCGCCCATGCTCTCCGTCCCGGCTGGTCGCTCTGGCAGAACCATGTAGCGCTGCTCGGCGCTGCTGTCCCAGACGCGGATCTCCACCGATTCGTCTAGCTCCAAGCCAAACTCGCGCAGAACCTCCCGTGGCTGGATAACCACCCGAGAGCGATAGGCCGGCTGCTTGTACCAGGTTGGCGGCAAGCCGAGCACTGCCCATGGATAACACGAGCAGAGCGTGCAGACGACGACGTTGTGCACAGACGGTGTGTTCTCGACGACGACCAGCGGACTTCGGCTGCCGTCCAGCCCAAGTTCGTTGATCGCTGCCGAGCCGTCGGCGAGCAGTCGCTGCTTGAAGGCCGGATCCACCCAAGCTTTCGCGACAACTCGCGCGCCCTTCAGCGGACCAATGTCTTGCTCATAGTTCCGCACGATCGCATCGACCACGTCGCTCGAGAGCAGTCCCTTCTCGATCAAAAGAGACTCCAGCGCCTTCGTACGCAGCGCCGCGTACGGCTCTGGCTCCGGGTGGTGTCCGCCAGGATGCTGATGGCTCATTGTGCCTCCAGGTAGCTTTCCCACAAATCGATGTACAACCTCTGCCTGGGATCTGCCGCTTCGCCCCAGAGCTCACGGCCGGTGAAGCGGACGCTGTAAACCGTCTGCGGTTGTTCGCCGAGGCCGTGGGCATTGGCGTCCGGGAGGACCTGAATGCCACGAATCTGGTCGACGACACCGCGCTTGCCCCGAACGTAGCGAGGAAGCCGAGTGTGCCCGACCGGGTTGATGTTCCGGGCAACGACCGCGTCGCCGACGGCAAAACGCGGCGCGGGACCCTCGCCGGCAGGCCGTATCCCATTCCTCGGTCGGGCCTCCAGCACACGCTCGACGAGCGCCGGGTTGTCTCGACGAGGGAATGTCGTCTCCGGGTTATTCTGAAGCAGCCTGATCCGTGCATCGAGCTCAGCTTTGCTCAGTACCCCTTTCTCGATCAAGTTGGTCTCGATCGAAGCCAGCCAGCGCTCGTAGTAGCTCGCTTCGAGATAGTGAACCGGCGCCATCCGCTCGATGCCGTGACGAAACTCGTCAAGATTGAACACCTCAAACATGCCCCGAAGTACCTGAGAGATGGCGTACACCGTCCCTTCCCAATCCGCGTGGAACACCGGCTCATTCTCCTCACGGACGACCGGACCAAAGCCGTGCATACCCCCCAGGTCGTGAATCCCATTCATCCCGCCCTCCCAGAAATTCCCCCTCCCCCTGAGAGAAAGTTAGAGCCTGGCCTGAATGCAGTAGCAATGAAAGAGTAGTGGCCGCCTGCTATCATGGTTGCCCAACGAGCCAGGCGTAACTTGTATGAAAGACGGTTCCAGTCTACTCCTGATCAGTCAGCCGTCAAGATGGCCCGGGCCGTTCCCGGTCATGCTTCCCGTGCCAAGATCCGCTGCAACGTCTGCTGCGCCTCGGCAGCTTGCGCCGAGGAGATGACACCATCATCGACCATGCGCTGCAGAACCTCGGCCTGGCGACGCTCCGCCAGATCTGGATGGCGCAAGGGGTCGTAGGCCGCCGGAGCCTGCGGTAGCCCCGCCAATAGCGCGCACTCCGCGAGATCGAGGCGACGAACCGGCTGCTGGAAATAGACCTCGCTGGCCTGACCGACACCATAAGCGCCGTGGCCAAGGTAGACCTGGTTCAGGTAAAGGGTGAGCACCTCGTCCTTGGAGTAAGCGTGGGCAATTTTCAAGGCCAGGCCCAGCGTTTCAAGCTTGCGACCAATGGTGTTATCGTTCCCGACATAAACCATCTTCGCCAACTGCTCGGTGAGCGTGCTGCCACCTTCGATGGGTCGCCCCGCCTGCAGATCGTCGAAGATGGCCCGCCCCAGGCCAATCAGGTCGATGCCCTGATTCTGGTAAAAGCGCTCATCCTCGGTGACGATCAACGCCGCTTGGAGATCCGGTGGTACCTCGCTCAACGGCGTGTAGGCAGCATGGTGCTGTTCAAGGTTCGACTGGACCCGGGTCGGCAAGTCAGCCACCGACGGAAGCTGCTCGAACCAGATCACTAGCGCAATCACCCCGAGCACAGTGAGCCCGGCCAGGCACACGGCAATGATCATAGGCCAGGGCCACTGCCACGGCGCTCGGAGCCAGCTCAGTTTACGCTTCGATATTACTTGCATATTTGTAATTCTAGCATTCACTCGTTCTGGATCGCGATTAACTCTCGAGCAGATAAACTATCAGCCCTTTTCAAGTAAGCTCTGATGCGTTTATGGATAACCCGCTGCCGTGATTCTCGTGTCCGGGCGGCGGGCTGTCTATCACCGACCGATCGAGATACGGATTGGCCGTGCTACAATTGGCATAGCCCGTGCACTTCGGCATCGGGTCGAACACGGGCTATCTGACACACGGACAGGTGCAAGAAAGGGAGTGCTATGCCTTCGATTCAGTTCGACCTCAAACTCCCCCCCCAGAACATCGAATGGTCCGATTACCAGGCCGCGGCGGTGACCGCGGATAACCTGGCCTTTGGAACGTTCTGGAGCTGGGACCACCTTTACCCGATCTTCGGGGACATGGAGGCCTCAGAACACGAATGCTACACGACCTTGGCCGCGCTTGCCGCGGTCACCAAGCGGATTCGCATCGGCGCTCACGTCAGCGGCGTCATGTATCGGAATCCCGCCATGCAGATCAAGATGGCCACGGAGATCGATGTTATCTCCCGTGGCCGCTTTGACTTCGGAATCGGCGCGGCCTGGGCCGAGCGCGAGTTCCGTGCCTTTAACATCCCATTTCCTCCTCCCAAGGACCGCATCGGGACCTTGCGCGAAACCCTCGCGTTAGCGAAACAGCTTTGGAGTGGCGAACCGCGCCGAAAGGTAACTTTTCACGGTAAATATGTTCAGGCGACCGATCTCTTTCTCAATCCGCAGCCAGTTCAGCATCCGCACCCCCCAATCTTGATCGGTGGTGGCGGCGAACAGTTGACCCTGCGAGTCGTCGCTCGCTATGCCGACGCCTGGCACGGTTTTGGGAGTCCATCCGTCTTGAAGCGCAAGATCGATCTGATCCACGGGTACGCTCGGGGTTATGGTCGCGACGGCAGCGAGATTGTCAAGTGCGCCGACGCATCGATTTGGGTTGGCGAGCTCTCCGAGGCGACCATTCAGCGCTTGGGTCAGCTCACCGGTCGCCCGGCCGATCAGCTACGCAGTTCGATCATGAGCGGCACGCCCGACGCGATCGTCCAGCAGCTTCAGCCTTACCTCGATATCGGGATCAGCCGCTTCATCGTCAGCGCCTGGAGCCCCGAGTTCGTCGACAACTGGCGCCGCGTTTCCGAAGAGATTATCCCGCGGTTCCCTTGAAGGCCGAGGCTCCCGTCGCGTCCAGGCCGGAAGTGGCGTTGACAGGCAACCAGGGAAACTCTATGATTGGTCCAACCGACCAAGACCGCGCAAGCAGATCGACAAAGTGAAATTGCTTGTCACCTTCTCGATTCTACTGCTACGCCCTGTTTCGTAGCCATCGCATTGCTAGACCGGTCAGGCAGGAGAAGAACCGATGACTGAATATTCGCGGAAGCAAACCCAGAAAAAGCAAGCGCCACGACCGACAACGTTCTTCACCTTGAACGATGACAGACGGCGAGACACTCTGCACCCGTCCTCAATCCTTCCGCTTCAAGCATCGTATGGCAATCAGATGATCCAGCGGCTGACCCGTGCCGGTTTTCTGCCTTCCCTCACCGAACTCCATTATGCCTCGCTGGCTGGTAACCAGGCGTTGCAACGGCTAGTTAGACAGACCAGGTCAAACACACCAGCGGTCCAGAGAGCGGTTGGCTTCGAGTTCGAGATCGATAGCGTCTGGAGCTACCGGAAGAACGCCTTTGGTAAACTGGAAAACCTTAAGAAGAAGGACAAGATCGTCGAAGGTGAGGGCTTCAATCTGGAGGCGGACGAGATGCCTGGTCACTCCGACATGGAGTTTGTGACCGACGCCTTTCCGGAGACTTCGGCTGGAGGCAAAGCCCTGGCAAAGGCGGTCACCAAGATCGCAGGCATCATTGAGACTCTGACGACGTCTCCGGACCGTGAAAAGGTCCCAGCGAAGAGTCTTGCCACCTACGGAAGACCGAAGAAGAACCGCTTCCTGGTCCCGCAAAGTAAACCACTCGTGGGAAAGCCCCAGGTGACGGCCGGGCTGCGCCTCGATGCGCTCGACAGGCTATTCGAGGAGGTCAAGCAGCAGCCAGTGGCCCCCAGTGAGGCTCCGAACGCGGCCGTGGTCTTTGGCGGCCAGATGGCGCCGAGGACAATGATCCGTGAGGCGAACGCCAAATCCTCCGGAGTCGGTCCGGTGGCAACCGCGCGAGAGGAAACCAGGAAGGCGCTGGGCCAGATCCCGCAGGAAGGCATCGGCGGACCGGAGCTGAGCGCCCTTGTGACCCAGCTCGTGCTCTACCTCGTTCGGGGAGCATGCGGGGTCCCGGGCTACGGCAAGACCATTGCTGGTGAGTTTATGGGTCGGACTGACTTCGCGAAAATCTTTCAACTTCTTCCCAAAACCGAGAAAGAGTACTTCCAAGAGGACCCCGATCGCTTCGTCAATCTTGTCCTGGGCGCGGCCCGGGCCGCGTCCAGGACGGAGGGGTATCAGGGCGACATGTCGCCAGAAGGAGCCGTCTTCGAGGGAAAGTTGTACAACGATCAGTCTATGTATGGGAATAATAAAAAACTGTATCAGAAAGATCTCTTACCCCAGCTCAAGCGCGGACAGTGGCTACGCGGGATCGTTGAGGGTAAGGATCTGTTGACCTTTGCGAACTATCCCGGAAAGAAGAAGCACAAAGAGGAGATCGAGTCGCTGGGAGGCTACGGTTCGAAGGTCGACGAGCTAAGTTGGGGTAACGACTCATCACCCGCGCCGATCATCGAGTTCCGAGGCCTAAAGGAGTTGTACGCGGGTCTATTTGTGCCCTTTGCGCTCGACTTTTTCCGGTACGTCCACACTATCAACACCGGCGGTCAGGAGGGGTATCCCGGCCAACTCCTCGATATGAGCCAGGACAAGCAGATTGCTCTGATTCAGCATCAAGGCCGACATACAAAATGGCGGAAGGAAGTGGTAAAGAATGCACTGAAAGAGATCAAAAAGTGGTAATCGACGGCGTCCAGGACGCTAGCAGAGCAAGCCCAACGGGGTGGCTCCTTGCCTGGTGGTGCTGGTGACGAGCCGCGAACGAGTGCGCCTCCTCGCCACTGGCGCTAGCGGCCTCCAATGGCAACGACGGATCTGAACGCACATCGATCCTTCACAACGCGATTTCTCTTGACCAGGGCGGCCGATAAGACGTACAGTAGGACTCAGCAATACTGTACTTTCTCCATCCGGATACTGCAGATTGGCCGAAACTGGTCAACGAGGAGCAGGACATGGCACTGTGGACGCCTGATCCAACGTTTTACCCATCGCCGCGGCTGGCGATGACCGCTCCCCCGGAAAAGCTCGCTTATCTGGTCACCTTCAACCCCGATCCGGGCGGCGGCAATGGGCATGCTCGTCCGGACGCGCTCAACGTCCTGGACGTCGATCCGGAGTCGTCGAGCTACGGTAGGGTTGTCGGCCGGGTTGAGATGCCCAACGTCGGCGACGAGCTCCACCATTTCGGATGGAACGCCTGCAGCTCGGCGCTCTGCCCCTATGCCCCCCATCCGCACGTCGAGCGACGCTATCTGCTCGTGCCGGGGCTACGCTCGTCGCGCATCCACATCATCGATACCAAGCCGGATCCCCGGCAGCCGCGCCTCGCCAAGGTGATCGAGCCGGAAGAGGTCGCCAAGCGAGCGGGCTACAGCCGCCCCCATACCTCTCATTGCGCGCCGGACGGGATCTACCTGAGCGCCCTGGGCAACGCCGAGGGAGGGGGGCCGGGTGGTCTTTTTGTTCTCGACCACGATACCTTTGACGTGCTCGGCCAGTGGGAGGTCGAGCGAGGCCCTCAGTATCTCGCCTACGACTTCTGGTGGCATCTCGGTTACGACACGATGATCACCAGCGAGTGGGGCACGCCGGACATGATCGAAGATGGCCTGCAGCCGAACCTGCTGCTCGAAGGCCGCTACGGCCGGTCGCTGCACGTCTGGGATCTGCGCAAGCGCCGCCACTTGCAGAAGCTCGAGCTCGAAGAAGGCCAGCAGATGCCCCTCGAGCTGCGCCCCGCCCACGATCCAACGAAAGCGTACGGATTCGTCGGCGTCGTCGTCTCGACGAAAAACCTGGCGGCATCGATCTGGACCTGGTATCGCGCCCAGGACAATTGGGCGTTACGCAAAGTGATCGAGATTCCGCCGGAACCGGCCGATCCGTCTTTGCTGCCACCGGCCCTTCAGCCCTTTAGCGCGGTGCCACCATTGGTCACCGACATCAATCTCAGCCTCGACGACCGGTTCCTCTACGTCTCGTGCTGGGGAACTGGTGAACTCCGCCAGTACGACGTGTCTGATCCGTTCGCGCCGAAGCTGACCGGGACGGCTCGCCTGGGCGGGATCGTCAGCCACGCCAGCCATCCGAAGAGTGGACCGCTGAATGGCGGACCACAGATGGTCGAGGTCAGTCGAGATGGCCGGCGGGTCTACCTGAGCAACTCGCTCTACCGCGCCTGGGACGAGCAATTCTATCCAGAGGGGATTCAGGGTTGGGTAACTAAGCTCAACGCGAGCCCGTCCGGTGGGATCAGCGTCGATCCCAATTTCTTCGTCGAGTTCGAAGGTGAGCGACCGCACCAGATTCACCTGGAGGGCGGTGACGCCTCGTCGGATTCGTACTGCTACCCGTGACCGTCCACTCGCTGGGGATACTCTGGCCGTGGCTGGTCCTGGCGCTGCTCGGGGCCTATCACGGCATCAATCCGGGCATGGGTTGGCTCTTCGCGGTGGCGCTCGGCATGCAAGAGCGCAATCGAATGGCGGTGCTCAAGGCGCTGCCGTTCCTCGCCCTTGGTCACGAAGCAGCGATTGCCGTGGTCGTTGCCGTGGTGAGTGGCCTGTCATTCCTGGTCAATCCGGGAAGCTTGCGCATTGTCGGCGCGATCGCGCTGATTGGTTTCGGATTGTTCAAGTTCCTCAAGCCACGCTCGCATCCCAAATGGATCGGCATGCGGGTGACGCGCTTCGACCTCGTCACCTGGTCATTTCTCATGTCAAGCGCCCACGGTGCGGGATTGATGCTCTTGCCAGTGCTGCTCGGCCTGGGCAACCCGTCGAGTAACCCACTCGACGATTTCCCCGGCATCAGCTTCGGCCTGGCCACCCTGCTCACCGACGTCGCGGCCGTACTGATCCACACTGGCACGATGCTCTTCGTCATGGCGATCGTCGCGGTCGTTGTCTACGAGACCTATGGCCTGTCGCTCCTGCGTCGCGCCTGGATCAACCTCGATAGGATTTGGGCGGTCGTCGTGATCGGGGCGGGATTAAGTGCGCTTTTCAGCTAGGGCCAAGCCGGGAAGACTCACCCCGGCCCTTCTCCTGCCGAGCGGGAGAGAGGCCGGGGTGAGGGAGCTCTCGTGATCCTCGCTAGCTCAGGAAGAAGCTGGCGTACTGGTCGGCGTTGGGCTACCGGGCTGACGACCAAAGCGGCCACGTCCGGGGCCACCCTGGCCGAAGTTGGCCGGGAACTTTTGATTGATTAGCGTATCGAAGCGACTGCTGGCGTTGTTGAGAATCGTTGTTTCCTGGGTCGAGGTGATCTTGTTGGCTGCCACCTGCTGATCGAGTCGTGTCTTCAGTTGGTTGGTCAGGTAGGTCTTCAGATCAGCCGCCGTCTTGCCATGCGCTTGCGCCACCTGGGCCAGGGTCTGACCGTTCCGCAGCGCGGTCAGCAGATCACTCTGATTCATGCCGAGGAAGGTTGCGACTCCGGAGAGCTGCCTGCCGAATGGACCACCGGCCGGTCGCTGCGCCTGAATCTGCTGGAAATTCGTCGTGAGCAGCTTATCGATCTGCTGGCTCACCTGGCTCATCAGATAGTTCTTGAGATCGTCACTCGTCTTACCGTGGGCCTGGGCGATCTGGGCCAGAGTCTGGCCGCTCTGCAGTGCGGTTCGTAGATCGCTTTGAGACATTCCCAGAAACGTTGCAATGTTATTCAGCATCCCACCGCCAAGGCCAAACCCGGGCCCTCTGAAGAACGGCCGCGACGGGGGTTGACCCGTCGTCGACGTCGTCGTTGTGCTGGATTGACCAGCGACCGGGGTGTTCGCGTCGTGAACCAGTGGTGCGGGCGCAGCGAATACCCCGCTGATCGCTGCTATCCCGAGGCCACCGGAGAGAATACCAATTGCTGCCAGGTTGCGAATCCGTGGTGTGATGTTCATTCTCCGTACTCCTTTGTTTCGCGTCGCGGGGCCGCCCCAGCCCGGCGATCCCCGCTGCCCCTCTCCATCGGGGCGCATCTTCAGCATAGAGGTGAAATGTGAAACGGATATAATCGGGTTATGGAGATCTTATGGAGCTTTCAGAGTCCAAGCTGTCCTGGCAACAGCTCATGGAGCGCTGGCATGCTTCACGCCACGGATGGTGTGCGACTCTCCAGCAGCTTCGCACAGACCAGTGTCCGCTCCCAGCCGCGTCCGTGATCCTCCAGCGACCAAAACGCCGACATGACCGCCCGAATCACGCCCCAAGCCCGCAATCGATCGCGGTCGACGCCAAGCTCCTCGGCAAGCTGATCGACGCGCCGTGCGAGCAGGCGACGGGTTTGGGCGCTGTCGAGACGAGGGGGTAGCTTATTGAGCAGAAGCGGGCCAGTCTCGCAGATCGGCTCGCCGACGACTCCTTTTGGATCGATCGCCAGCCAGGGCTCGCGCTCGGCACTCAGGATATTGCCCTGGTGCAGGTCGCCGTGCAGCAGGACGGACTCGACCGATGACGCGCTCAGCTCGGAAAAGCTGGCCATTCAAACCTCTGCGCCTCGGCGGTGCGGTTCTTTGAGGCTTTCCAACAACGATTGATGAAGCGTCGTAGGAAAAGGCCAGTCGCGACCGCTACTCCGCCGACCAGGAGAGCCGAGATCGGCGACCCGGGAACGCCTCCCGTTCGCGGCAGCCCCACCGCGCGATGCAAGGGAAGGTCTACCTCGACCGCCTGGCCATTGCCAGCCGAGGCGGTGGCCGAGCCGGACCAGGTTGCCGACTGGAACTGGCTCTGGACCGAGAACGTGTACGTACCCGGGGCGACCGGCGAGACGACGTAGTGGCCATTGACGTCGGCGAAGGCCTGCACGGTCGGACCGGCTTGGCTGGTATTGCGAATCGTCACCCCGACGGCCCCCGGGACGTCGCCATCGTCCAACCGCCCGTCGCCGTTGACGTCGAAGAACGCCGTGCCCCAGAGGAGCGCCCCCTGGCGCGGAGGGCCGACGGTGAAGGCAACCGCCGGCGCGCTGACCCCCGGGCCACTGGCCGCGACGATGGTGTAGGACCCCGGAATCACGTTGAGGTTGGCACGGCTGCCTGGACCGAAGAGGGTCGGCGGCACCGTACCTTGGGTCGAAAAGGCGCCGCTCGCGTCACTCGTAGCGACTGCCAGATCGGCGCTCGGACCGTTGGTCGCCCGGGCCTGGAAAAAGTGGGCTACCACGGTCACGTTGGCCGGCCAACCGGAGCCGCTCACCGTCACCTTTTCGCCCGGTGCGGCGCTATTCGGTGTAACCGTCAGGGTCGGCGTCACCTGGGCGAAGACCGGGGCGGGCAAGAGTACGAGGCCGAGCCAGGCAACCAGTACGAGAATTGAGTGCATGACGGTTGATCTCCTTTGCTTCGAGGAACGTGGAACGTCTTTGTCCATTGCTTTCTACTCCAATACCGGCACTATCAGACGCGACGCGCGCTCGGCGGCGTGGGCATCATTTTCCACGTCCTTCAGCCAGTGCTTGTACCAGCGCAGCCGCGTTTCCGTGAGATCGAACCAGGCGTTCGGCCCGAAGTCGAGCGCATCAACCTGCGATTTGCCGACGTTGCCCGGACCATGAACCCAAGGACCGACGACGAGCCGCTGGTTTTCCCGACATTTGGCGCTTCGGCCGGCGCGCCGGATCCCGCTGAACGCGTCGAGCGTTCCTTGGAGGAAGACATCGAACCAGCCGCCCAGGTGGAAGATCGGCACGGCGAACTCGAAAAACTTGAGCGAGACGTCGCCCTCCCACCAGTAATCGTCGCGGGCGGGATGGCGCAGGTTCTCGAAGTACCAGTGGGCAAGACCTACCAACGGCGGCAGCGAACGCAGGGGCAAGTGGCGCTGCCAGCTTTCGAGCTCCTGGCACGCCGCGGCCAGTCGCCCCAGCGCCGGGTTGGTCTCGCTGGCTTTCGTCCGGCTCGCCAGATGGGACAAGGACGTTGCGCATCGCCCAGGCGACCGACAAGTCGAGACGATAGGCGCCGTTGCGAAAGCTAAAGTCGCGATTGGCTCCCCAACCGTCGCCGCGTCCAGCAACGACGTCGGTCGTCATTCAGCTTGACGAGCCTACACTTCGGCAGATCAAAGCTCTAGCTCGGTGACGCCACAAGGGATATCGCGACGTGATTGCTGAGTTCGTAGCGACCCACTTGGCTGCTGAAGAGCGGCAGGCTGGCTGACCTGCACGTCCGAAAATGGCCAGAGAACACGAGAGTCCTGAGCATTTATGGCTAACCCTCGAATTGCTCGCTTACATCAGCTCCCGAACAAGCCTCGCGGCTAGCTCGGGGGCCACCCCAAGTGGCCGCCGCGCCAGCGCCCCGCCCTCCGCGAGCACCGGCTCGAGCTGATCCAAGCTCGGCAAGTCTTCCCGCTTCCAGAAGAGCCCGATCGGAATCTCCTCGCCCCACGCGTAGCCGCGCTCCATGGCGGCGTGGAAGTCGGTCGGGTCGTGGCCGCGTTCCTCCAGCTTGTAGGTGCGCTGCTTGAAGAAATCATGCGTGTTGTCGTGGTTGAACGTCACGCACGGGCTGAAGGCGTCGATCAGCGCGAAGCCCTTGTGGGTAATGCCCCCCTTGATCAGCTCGACCAAATGCTTCACCTGCCCGGTGTAGCCACGCGCCACGTAGGTGGCACCGGCGGCGATGGCGAGCGGGATGGGGTTGATCGGGTTCTCCACGCTACCCCCGGGTGTGCTCTTCGTCTTCATGCCTTTGATGCTGGTCGGCGAGGTCTGCCCGGTCGTCAGACCGTAGATCTGGTTATCCATGACGATATAGGTCAGGTCGACGTTGCGCCGCATCGCGTGCAGGAAGTGATTGCCCCCGATGCCGTAGCCGTCGCCGTCGCCGCCGGTGACGACGATCTTCATCTCGTGGTTGGCCAGCGCCGCTCCGGTCGCCACCGCCAGCGCCCGGCCGTGCAACGTGTGCATGCCGTAGGTGTTGATGTAGCCGGGGAGGTTCGACGAGCAGCCGATGCCGCTGATCGTCATGACCTCGTGGGGCCGCAAGCCGAGCTCGGCGATCGCCTGCTTCAGCGCGCTCAGCACGCCGAAGTCGCCGCAGCCGGGGCACCAGTCGGGATCAGCCTTCCCCTTCAGGTCTTTGACAGTCACCAGCGGGCGAGCCGCTAGCTTCTCCGAGGCGTCCGGAACCCCGGCGCCGGGAACGACGATGCTCATCTGCTCTTCTCCTTATACCATGACCTCGTGCACAGGCACGTACGGTTTGGCCGCCCCGGCCAGGATCGCCTTCACGCCGGCCACGATGTGGTGCGGCATGAACGGCTCGCCGTCGTACTTGCGAATGTGGCCGTCGGCCACGATGCTCGTCTCCGAGCGCAGGTAGCGCGCGAACTGTCCACTGTAGTTGTTCTCGACGATAATTGTCCGCTTTGCCCGAGCGACTATCGAGGAAATCGCCTCGGCGTGCAGCGGTACCAGCCAGGTGACCTGCAGGTTGTTCGCAGTGATGCCCTCGGCGGCGAGCTGTTCCATCGCTTCGCGGATCACCCCCCGCGTCGAGCCCCAGCCAATCAGCGTCACCTCCGCGTCCTCGGGGCCGAACAGGGTGGGCGGCGCGAGGTGCTCGAGCACACCTTCCATCTTACGCATGCGCTTCTCGTGCATCGCCTGGCGTTTGTGCGGGTTGGTGAACTCGTCCGAGATCAGCACGCCATCCTCGTCGTGCTCGTCGGTCGCGACCACGTGCACGTAGCCCTCGGTTCCAGGGAAAGCCCGCGGCGAGATGCCGCTCGGCGTGATCTCGTAGCGTTTGTACTCGCCGACCAGCGCGTGGCCATTCGTCCCGACGCCGTCCGTCGCCTCCCAACCGACGATCTCGCCGCGATTGATCGGTACGTTGAAGTCGAGCTCGGCGGGGTCGATGCTGAAGCGCCCCTCGGAGAGCAGCAGGTCGGTCATAATGATACCGGGGCACTGGAAGCGATCCACCAGGTTGAACAGCTCAGGCACGATGTGGAAGCACTCCTCGATCGAGGACGGCGCCACGACCAGGCGCGGGTAGTCGCCCTGGCCAGCGCCCAGCACCTGCCACAGGTCGCCCTGCTCGGTCTTAGTCGGGAGGCCGGTGGCCGGACCGGCGCGCTGCACGTCGATGCAGACGACCGGCACCTCCATCATCGCCGCGGCACCCAGCGCCTCGGTCATCAGCGCGAAGCCACCGCCCGAGGTAGCACACATCGCCCGCGCGCCGGCCTGCGCCGCGCCGATCGCCATATTGATCACCCCCAGCTCGTCCTCGACCTGACGGACCATGATGCCGAGCTGGCGACCGTGGGAGGCCATCCAGTGCAGCACGCCGCTGGACGGGCTCATGGGGTAGGCACAGTAGAAGCGCACCCCGGCCGCCGCGCCGCCCATCGCCAGCGCGGTGTTGCCGTCCACGAAGGCGAGTGGCTTGCTCAGGGTGGGCAGCGGCACCGGGAAGGGCCGGAAGTGCTCGTCGGCATAGGAGTAGCCGGCGCGCGCCACCGACACGTTCTCGGCAACGACCGCCTCGCCTTTCCGCCGGAACTGCTCGGTCAGGATCGCCTCGAGCGCCGCGAACTCGACGCCCATCAAGCGGAGGACGGCCCCGAGCGCGAGCGTGTTCTGGACCAGGTCGCCCTTGACGCTCGGCGCCAGCCCCTTGACCGAGAACGGGCAGAGCTGCACGCCAGCGGCCGGCTCGCCGGGCCGGATGCGGTCGGCATTATAGAGGACCGCCGAGCCAGCGCCCATGAGCGTCAGGTGCCGGTCCATGGTGTCCTGATTGAGCGCGATCAGCACGTCCAGCTTGTCGCCGTGGCTCAGCACCGGCTGGTCGCTGGTTCGCAGCGTCAGGAAGATGTGTCCGCCGCGGATGATCGACTGGTACGCGTCGTAGACGTTCACGTGCAGCCCGCGCCGCACCAGGATGCGTGCCAGGATATTGCCGGGGGTCGCGATGCCCTGGCCGGCCGCTCCCCCAATCGCGATTGCCAGATCGATGGTTCGCATAGCCATTGACTCCAACTCCCTCGCGGCGCGCCCAGTTGCCACCTTGCTTCGGATCGCCGGTCTGGCCAATTGCATGCTAGCACCGCCGCGCTGATCAACAGCATAGCACAGCCGCGGCCGCCTGTGAAATGGGTTTGTCGAGGCATAATGGGTCCGAATTGACTCGGCACGCCGTTTGAACTACAATACTGTAAGAGACGATATGAAGAAGAGGTTCACGTGCCCAGGCCCCGCTACCACAAGCTGAGCCGGCCCTCGCCCAAAGTCGAGCGCTACCTCGGCTCGTTGGAATCCCAGGTGATGGCCTACTTCTGGCGTACCAACTCCGGGACGGTTCGTGACGTCGTTGCACACCTCGAGCGCACTCATCCTGTCGCCTACAACACCGTGCTGACGGTCATGACTCGTCTCACTGACAAAGGATTGCTCACGCGTGAATTAGAGGATCGGACCTACCGGTATCGTGCCGCGCGCTCGCGCGAGGAGTTCCTCGGGGAGATCTCCGGGCAGATCGTCGACGATCTGCTGGCGGACTTCGGTGACGTGGCGATCGCGCAATTTCTGACTCGCATGGAGCAAGTCGCACCGGAGAAGCTCGCCGTGCTGCTGGCGCTGGCGCGGGAGCGCACGGAGGACGCCGATGAGCGCTAAGCAATCGCTCCTTCTGCTCCTGGCAACCGCACTGCTTGTCCTGGCGTCGATTGTCGCCCTGGCCTGGCGGCTCAATCCCTGCCTGCCGTGGGGAACGCTCTGTTTCGGCTCCAGCATTGATGGCATCTGTCGATTGCTGATGGCCGCTGGCGTCGAGATACGGCCATCGATTTTCGGCGTGATCCTGGTCGGCGTTACCTTCCTGCTCCCCTTTACTAGCCTACTCGCGATTGTCCGCTGTTGGCACCGAACCGTCGTCTTGGTGAACACAATTCGCGGTCGATCGGTCACGCCCCTTCCCGACGACGTCGCGGTCATCGCGCGCACCGTTGGTGTGATCCAACCGATCGACCTGGTCGACCTGCCCTACCCACTCGCGTTCGTCCACGGCTTCGTCCGACCGCGCATCT
The DNA here is from genome assembly GCA_021324795.1 of Chloroflexota bacterium. Classification (GTDB taxonomy): domain Bacteria; phylum Chloroflexota; class UBA6077; order FW602-bin22; family CADDYW01; genus JAJPIK01. Next base: position 77,124 of record JAJPIK010000053.1, on the reverse strand, counting down.
GCGTCAGCACTGGCCTGGTGCGCCGACTCGATCCACCGGAATTGCGCGCGGTACTGCGTCACGAGCAGGTCCACGCCGCCCGGCGTGACCCGCTGCGCGCCCTGCTCGGCCACGGCTTGGCAGCGATGCTCTTCTGGCTTCCCCTGGCACGTGACCTTCATGGGCACCTGCAGCTAGCCAGTGAAGTCGAGGCCGACGCCGAGGTCGCCCAGCGACCGGAAGGGCGCATTGCCCTTGCCCGCGCCCTCGGTAAGCTCCTGACCACGGCACCCGATCTGGCGACGGGGCAGAACTACGCGGTCAGCGGGTTAACCGCCACCGAGCGACGAATCGACGCTCTCCTAGAAGGAAAGAGCCAGGCTAGCTTTGTCTTCTCGCCACCGGGGGCGGTGACGAGTGTCCTGTTCATCCTGGCGCTGATCTGCCTGCTCGTGCTCTGATTCTCGTAAGCGGAGGTTTTTTTATCAGTGAACCACCTACGACATTGTAGGATTATCGGTGCCACGACGTTCCGGGAGGGTGGAAGATGCGATCGCGGAGTGGACTGATTCTCACGGTGACCGGTTTTCTCGCCTGTCCCTGCCACTTGCCCCTGACCCTTCCCCTCCTGCTCGCCATGCTGGGAGGAACCTCGCTTGGGCTCTTTCTCCGGGAGAATACCGGTCTGATCTTCGCGGCGGCCGGCGTCTACTTTCTGGTCGCGATCGGGATCGGACTGTTCCTGCTCAGCGGCAGTGCCAAGCGCGACGACAGCTCCCTCTGTTGCTCGATCGACCAATCGGCAGGAGACGGCAAAGCCCAGCCCAGTAGGCGTGACAACGTCCCGAATGCACTGATCCGGAGGTAACCCGTGGTGACGAAAGCACGGCAAGGAACTCACAAGAACCAGTCGACCCGCCGACCATTTCCGATCGGCGCGGTGGCGGTGGCCGCGGTGGTGATCGCCGCCATGGCGCTGATCGGGCTGAACCTCTTTCAAAAGAGCCAGAATGCGCCAACTGCTTCGGGATCTCCGCCGACGAACGGGGTGGTCGCGCCCGACTTTCGGGTCACGACGATCGATGGACGGTCGTTTCAACTGAGCGCCGAACGCGGCCAGGTCGTGGCGCTCTACTTCGCGGCGGCCTGGTGCCCGACCTGTGTTCCGGAAGCCCAGGCCTGGACCAAGATTTATCAGCAGGATCATGCGCGGGGTTTGGACGTCGTGATGGTGGACGTCGACGCGAGTGAGGGCGTGGCCCAATGGGCCGACTTCCGCCAGCGCAGCGGCAACGGCCCCCAGCTCTGGGCGCTGGACAAGGGGCTTCAGATCGCCTCGGCCTACGGCGTCACCTCCCTGGAAACCTCCATCATCATCGATCGGCAAGGGCGGATCGCCTACCGCATTGGCCAAACGATCCCTCAGGATCTCCTCCAGCAGGACGTGGAGAAGCTCTTGTGATCGCGCTGCCTCTGGCCTATGCGTTCGCGGCCGGAATGGCCGCGACCGTCAACCCCTGTGGTTTTGTGATGCTGCCGACGCTGGTGTCCTTCTACCTGGGGACAAAGGAGGCGACCGACGGGAATAGCTCGGTCTGGCGTCGGGCCGCTGCCAGCCTGGGCCTCGGCCTCGCTGCCACCGCGGGCTTCGTGGCCTTGTTTGGCCTGGTCGGGGTCATCATCTCCCTGGGCGGCCACGCCTTGATCACGGCCTTTCCCTGGTTTGGCTTCGGGATCGGAGCCGCGCTCGCGCTCCTGGGAATCTGGCTTCTTCTCAGTGGCCGTTCGCTCGGCGTGAGCTTCCTCCACCAGATTCAGCCACCGACGCAGCGGAGCCCGCTGGGCCTTTTCCTGTTCGGCGTTGCCTACGCGGCGGCGTCCCTTTCCTGCACCTTGCCGATCTTTCTCGTCGTGGTCGGCGGGGCCCTGGCGACGTCTGGCCTGGTGGGTGGCGTGCTCCAGTTCGTGAGCTACGCGCTGGGGATGGGAGCGGTCTTGATCGCGGTGAGCATCGCGACTGCGTTATCGAAGGGGGTGATCGTCCGCGCCTTTCGTTCCTTTCTTCCCTTCGTCGAGCGCGCCGGGGCGTTCCTGCTGACCGGCGCCGGAATCTATCTCGTTCTTTACTGGTGGCCACATCTGGCCCACCCGCTCGGCTAGTCCGCCGTGGACCGTCTGAGAGAGGAGCAGACAAGCGTGAAGGTGACAAGATGATATTCCAACGACCAGTCCGGTTTCTTCCCGGCCTTTTGCTCGGCCTCGCCCTGCTAATCCAGGGCTGCGGAGTAGTTCCCACCAACCTCGTCGCGGTCTCCAAGAGCGATGCCGCGACGGGAACGAATCAGGCCGCTTCGCGTGCCCCGACGCCCATCGGCGCGTCGGCGGGGGGCATCACATCTGTTGCGAGCACACCCACGGAGATTCGTCCATCTATCAGCAGCACTCCCGTCCCGACCATCGTTGCTACGCCCGCGGCCGCGACGGACACCGGCACCACGCCCGCGTCACTCATCCCGCTGGGAGATGGACCCGCCGTCGGTCAGCCAGCCCCCGACTTCTCACTGGCTGGCCTGGATGGCAAGACCGTCCGGTTGAGCGACTTCCACGGCCAGCCGCTCGTGGTAAACTTCTTCGCCACCTGGTGTGGGCCATGCAAAGAGGAACTGCCGCAATTCCAGGCGACCTACCAGAAGAATCGCGCCCAGGGGCTGCAGGTGCTGCTCGTCGATCTGAAAGAGTCACCGGCCGATGTCCGATCATTTGCGACCAAGCTGGGATTGAGCATGCCGATCGCCGTCGACCAGCAAGGCGTCATCGCCTCCCAGGGCTACGCCCTGACCAACATTCCAACAACCTATTTCATTGATGGCGATGGCGTGATTCGTGGCGTGCAATTCGGTCCGCTGACCGGGACGACCCTGGCAGACAACGTGAACGCCTTGCTGGCCGGCTCGAACAGAGCGATCCAATCATCCGAGGCGATCCCGGCGGGATGCTGCGCGCCATGAGCCTGGGATGTCCTCGGCACCGGTGGGCTCGTGACGAACAACTCGGCGGTACGGCGTGCGGCGATGCAATCCGTGCCACCACCAAACTAAGCAGTAAAAGAGTTAGGTTATCGACCGGGCGCCGTGGAGGAAGTGAGCGTGAATGATTGATTTCGCCTCTCGTGGTGGCAGCACATCGCCAACCAGCGCGGGTGACCCGCTCGCGGATACGGCTCGACGATCGAACTCAAACTTACCAAACAGGAGAAGAAAATCCGATGAACCGGAATGACACCATCGTTGGGATCGGGGCGGCACTGCTGATGGGCGTGTGTTGTGGTGGGCCACTTCTGGTCCTCGCGGGCGCGGCGATCGTGTCGGCGATTGGCGTACCTGCTCTCGCCGTGGTCATTGGTGGCATCGCGGTGACGGTGGGAATCGTCCTGTGGCGGCAGCGAACTCGCGTCGACGGCGCGCCCCAGCCAACCGAACGAGAGATAGAACCGTGGAAAACCCTCCTGGATCGGTAAGGACCAGCTTGCACCCTTTTGACCGGGCAAAGGAGCAGCGTGCGGCGTCGTCAGAGGGCCCAGCAACATCGGCCCGGGTTGGTGTCGCATCCTTCCGTTACGATCGGCCACGGGTCTACGGCCAAGCCTACGAGGCTACGCCCCGTCCGTGCCCTTGGGCTGGACCGTCGATGTGACAAGCCGCGCTTCGGCATCATGTCGAAACAGGACACCGATCAGCCGTCCATCTGGCGTCGTCACGACGATGCTCGCCACGCGCTTCTGCTGCATGCGCGGAATAATGTCGTCGAGCAGCGTATCAGGACGGATTGTCGTGGGACCTTCCTCCATCACCTCGTCAACGATGGCGACCTGGCTAGCGCGGAGCGCTTTCCCGCGCAGACGCCCGAGCACTACATTGTCGTTGGTCACCACTAGACACATATCCCAACCGGCCGCCTGCACGCGCTCTCGCACCGTCCCTACTCGCTCTCCCAAGTGGCAGGTCGGGACGTCTCGACGGATCACCTGACTTACTCGAGGCACATTCGCCTCCGTTCCTGTGGTGGGTAGACCGTTGGCCAGCCAATCGGCTTTCCCTGGTTTATAGCGGAAGACCTCGGTGAAGCCCAGGGTTTCGAGCCGCCACGCGGCCCGAGCGCTCATGTCTCACTCGTAGTCGTGGCAGTACACGATGATCAGCCGGTCGCGGGGCAGGGTAGCGGCTGTCGAGAGACCAATATCCTTCAATGGAATATTGATCGCACCGGGCAAATGCTCGCGGGTGTACTCGTCGGCAGGAAGCACGTCGACGAGGATTGCCGCTTGCTGGATAAGCTTTTGAAGCTCGTCCAACGCGATCGTCGTTGGCATATCAATCACCCTTTCTTCGTCCATCGGGGCAGCGTGGAGCGTGTCTCCCTGCGCCGCGCGGAGCCCCTCTCGATCCGTCCCAGACAGCCTCTTCTCAGGCGGCACAACAGGAGAGCTTATGGACGTCCCGTCCAAACGTCTGAGCCGCGAGCTTGAGCCCTTCGGCCATCGTCAGGTACGGCGCGAACGTCTCGACCAGGTCTCGCACCGTCAGATGGAACTTCACTGCGAGCACCCCGGCGTAGATGACGTCGCCCGCGTTCTCCGCGACGACGTGCACACCGAGGATCTGATCGGTCGCGGCATCAGCGACAATCTTAAACACGCCGTGGGGTTCCCGATTGACGATCGCGCGCGACACTGCCGAGGCGGGAAGGATAGAGGCCTTTACCTCGTAGCCCTTCTCCCTTGCCTGCACTTCAGTCAGTCCGACAGTCGCGATGGCAGGGGTGGTGAAGGTGACCCCCGGCAGGGCGCTCAGATCAACCGTCCGGCGATTCCCGTCGAGCGCGTTCTCGGCGGCCAAAGCTCCTTCGTACGCGGCCACGTAGACGAACTGCGGGGCCAACGTCACGTCACCCGCTGCGTAGACGTCCGGATTTGTCGTCTGGAGATGCTCATCGACCATGATCTCGCCCCACGTGCCGACGGCAACCCCGGCCCGGTCGAGGACAAGCGCTTTGGTGTTGGGTGCACGACCGGTCGCGACCAGCACCTGCTCGCCCTCGACGACTCGCGCCGTGCCATCGACCGTGACGTGGACCTGTACCTTTCCCTTTTGACGCTCGATCCGCTCGAAGCGTGCCCCGGTCACGAAAGCGATGCCCTGTTCAGTCAGCGCCCCGGCCACGGCTTCTGAAACTTCCGGATCGTAGCTCTTGAGGATCCGCGGGCTCCGCTGCATCAGCGTCACCCGGCTACCCAGGTGCTGGAATAGTTGGCCCAGCTCGAGTGCAACGTAGCCAGAGCCGATCACGACGAGACTCTTCGGGAGCTTCGTCAGCGCCAGCGCCGAGGTACTGGTGAGGAAGGGACCGTCGGTGAGTCCGGGAATCGGCGGCACCGCCGGTGAGGCACCAGTGGTGAGCAGGATCTTACTCGCCCGAATCACGTCGCCGTTGACCCGCAGGAACCCATCCTCCCCAAAACTCGCCCCACCCTGGACGAGATCCCAGCCATAGTCGCCGATCAGGTCCAGATACTTCTCCTGGCGCATCTGGCTCACCAGTTCGTCTTTCTGGTGGACCAGCGCGGCGAGATCCACCGGTCCGTTGCGGGTCGCCACCCCCGCAAACGGGTTGTGCCCTGCTTCCCAGTAGATCTCGCCGGCCCGCAGGAGGGTCTTCGAGGGGACACAGCCAATATTCACGCAGGTGCCACCGATTGTTCCCCGCTCGATCATCACGACCCGCGCGCCCTGATCCCGAGCCCGGATCGCCGCGGCAAAGGCGGCGCCACCCGAGCCGACGATCGCCAGATCATAGATTCCCCCTCCGCCACTCGCGTGGGCGGAGAACGACCGCGGAGCGGTCGACGCCGAGGGAGCCTCCTCGATCCGCTCGGGTCGATAGCCCGCTTCGCGCACCGCGGCGGCCAGCGCCGAGTCGCTCACCCCTGCTGGCACGCGCAGGTGCGCCACCCCGCGCCGAAAGTCGGCACTCGCCTCAATGGCTCCAGCTTGCTTGAGCGCCCGGCTGATGTGCACCTCGCAGTCGGTGCAGGTCATTCCGCCGATGTGCATGCGTAACATGCGGTCAGCCATCCTTGCATTCTCCTCAGATCACTTTCGTTCTCTCTACCCTCGAACGAGGACCTCTCTGACTGATCGGCTCAGAGCTCGGGTTCGACTGCGACTCGGGTGCAACTAGCGATGGCGGCGGCGTTCTCGCCGATAATCGCGTCGGCCAGGCGGACAACGTCACGCAGCCGGGGATCTGCAAGGCGGTAGTACACATACTTGCCGTCGCGCCGCGTCGCCACGAAGCCACACCAACGCAGACACGCCAGGTGGTTGGAAACACGCCCCTGGGGGGCCTGGAGATGCTCGACGATCGCGCCCACCGACTTTTCGCCGTCGAGCAAGAACTCCAGGATCTTTAAACGCTTCGGATCACCGAGCACCCGGAAGAAGCGGCTCCGAATCTCTGTCGCGTCTGGGGTCGGACGAACCACCACTAGTGCCTTGGACATGACACATCCTCACATTCGTTTATGCGTATTTATATTACAGATAGAAACAATCGGCGTCAAGCATTTAAGGCACCCCAGGCGTCTTTTTTACCGCAATGAGGGCATAAGGGATCATGAGGGATTGACTCGACGCAATGCGGCCTCTAAGATGGATTTGGTCGCCCCAATACTGTATCCACGTGCTCCAACGTATCGTCCACGATTGGCAATCTTTTGGCGGAATTATTTGGAGGGAATTAGACGATGAGTCTGCCAAACGTTGGCACCGGAGCTTCGCAAGCTGTTGCGCGACGCGCCTTTTTAGCTGGTCTCGTTGGCATCGCGGGCATCAGTGTCCTTGCCTGCGCGGGGGGATCGCCCGCGCAACCAACCGCGAACGCGGCCCTAGCTCCAACCGCGCCTTCGGCCGCCGCGGCGACTACTCCGGCCGGGTCGGCGATGTCTCCGACGGCGGCGCCGAAACCAACTCCTCGGACTAGCACGACGGTCACCCCCCAGGCGCAAGCCGCGAGCGCGGTGGATCACTCGGGACAGATTCTCCTTACGCCGGAGCAGCAGTACGGCGTCGGCTCCGGCCTGCAAGTGGTGGCCAACCTTTACATGAAGAAGTATCCGAACGTCAAGGTGCAAGTCGACGTCAAGCCGCAGGATGGCTACTCGGACTGGGCGCGCGCTCAGATCACCGGCGGAACGAAGTCGTCAATGATGACCGCGACTTTTCTGCAGGATCTGCTTGCCGCCGACAAGTTCGTCGACCTCACCCCCTACCTGCAGCGCCAGAGCCCGTATGTCGACAAGAAGTGGATCGATACCTTCCAGCCCGGTACCTGGCGCCCGGATTCGCCAACCAATGCCATCCAGCAAATGAACTTGATGCGGACGAACGTCGTCTGGTTCTATAATCAGGATCTTTTCAAGAAGGCTGGCCTCGATCCAACCAAGCCACCGACGACCTGGACCGAGCTGATGAACATCGCCGAAACGCTGAAAAAAGCGGGCATTCAGGCATTTTCGATCGAAGGCGATTATGACGGCTTCTGGCGCATGAATCTTGGCTGGTGGCGCCGCCTCTTCCTCGACTCGTACATCCGTGATACGGTGCAGTATACTCGTTCCCAGAAAGGCGACTTCAACTACCGCCCGGACGTCGACGGCAAGTGGCAGTACAATCCGAAAGATCCCTACAACGACGACTACACCGAGATGACCAACAATCCGAACCGGGTCGTCGCGGCGATCCTCGATAAGAAGTTCATCGTTGACAGTGACATCTTCCGGGACGCCTATGGGAACCACATGCGCAAGATGGTCAACTACTGTGATCCCGGTTACTTTGGCCTGAGTCGCGAGCTCGCGCGTCAGGCCTTCATCGCCGGCAAAGCCGCGATGTGGTCGGATCAGCCGGTCTTCTTCCCGGTCTACGAAAAGATAGTCGGGGCGCCGAACGCCAGCATCAAACGGTTCAATTATAGTGTGTTCCCGTACGTTACCTTCGACGACTCGAAGCTGATCGAAGCCCCTCAGCGCACGTTCGTCGGGGATCTGGGCTTTTGGGTGATTCCGAAGAAAGATCAGAAGCAAAACGACCTGGAGGTTGATTTCTTCCAGTTCCTCACCAGTCCGCCAGTCGCCAAGGAGTTTATGCTCGCCGGACTAACCCAGCCCGGTGGTGACCTGGTCGGGCCAATGCCGATTCTTGGCGTCGAGATGCCCGACGTCTGGAAACAACGCTTCGACCAAATGAAAGACATTGGGCCGGCCGGTCCCAACGCCTCGAACTACGGTGGCGCACTCTTGAATGAGCAGCAAGCCGCCCGCGATTACGTGGACCTGACCCAACGTTGGTTCAGTAACAAGATTGGCGATGCCGAATACTTCAAGAGCCTCCAAAAAAGCTTCGAGGATACTGTGCCTCGACTGATCAAGGATCAAGGGTTACACCCGGATAAGCCCGAGCAGCGGCCGACACCGCGCAAGTAGAGAAGGCCAGACATGGTTACCACGCAACAAGCCCGCGTCCCCTGGCCTCGACGAGGGGGACTCTCCCTGCTCTGGTGGTCGATCTACGAGCACCGTATCTCTTATCTTTTTATTTTGCCGGTTTTTGCCTTGACCCTCGTCTTTAGTTACTATCCGGCGCTCGCCGGTCTGGTTTACGCGTTCACCGACTGGCAACCCGGTCTAGACCAGATCGACTTCGTTGGCCTACAGAACTTCGTCACGATGGTACAAGATCGGTATATCCAGGTCGGAACCCAAAATCTCCTGATCCTCTTGGTCGCGACGATCGGCAAGTACCTCACAGTCCCGTTTCTCGTGGCCGAGCTGATCTATCAAATCCGTCCCTATCGGGCTCAGTACTGGTTGCGCACCCTCTTCGTCACTCCGCTGGTGATGCCGACGATGGCGACAATTCTGCTCTGGCAGCAGATCTACCATCCGAGCATTGGCTTGGTCAATAATCTACTCAAGGCAATTGGCCTCGGGGCATTGGCCCGTCCCTGGCTTGGCGACCCTGGGACTGCACTAGGCGCGATCATCTTTATCGGCTTCCCCTGGGTAGTTGTTCTGCCTTTTCTGATTTACCTTGGCGGCCTGATGAGCATTCCCGCTGACGTGATCGACGCCGCCCGAGTCGACGGAGCGACCGCGCTCCGACGCATCTGGCACATCGACTTCCACCTGCTCGTTCCCCAGTTCCGATTGTGCGCCGTTCTCGGATTCATCGCCCAGATGCAAGGCTTCTGGTACATCCTGGTGCTGACCGGCGGTGGCCCGCTCGATGCAACCTACACTCCGGCCTTGGAGATGTATTACGCGGCGTTTCGCTTCGGGAAGTACGGCTACGCCTCGGCGATCGCGCTGGTTCTTTTTATTGTGATCATGATCGGTACGGTACTGAACTTCACTCTCGTCAAATCCAGCGTCGAGTACGAGGCTTAGGAGGAGCGATGGAAACGACGGGAGCTGCCTTTGCTTCCCGAGCAGCAGTGAGCCCTCGGCTAGTGCGCAAGCTACCGAACGTCGCCAATTGGTGCACCGTCACGATCCTCCTGCTGCTGGTCTTCTTCCCGATCGTTTACCTCCTGATCATGTCCTTCAAGAGCTACGGCGAGATCATCGCGAGCTTCTGGTCATTGCCGAATCCGTGGGTCTTCGACAACTACACCCGGGGCTGGACAGTGATCGCCCCGTATGTCGTCAACACGGTTCCGCTCGTCGCGGTCGCGACTTTCCTGACCGTGGTCTGCTCCTCGTTAGGCAGCTACGCTTTCGCCCGGCACCGCTTCCCGGGTAAAGAGTTCTTCTATTTCCTTTTGCTCGCCTTGATGATGGTTCCCTCGATGCTCACTCTGGTGCCGCGCTACGTTCTGGTAAAGCAGTTGGGACTGATCGATACCCCCTGGGTGCTTATTCTTCCCTGGTCTGCCCAGTCGGTTGCCTTTGGTGTCTTGCTCTGCCGGTCCTTCTTCGCGACCCTACCGGAAGACCTCTTCGAAGCCGGCCGGATCGACGGCGCCTCGGAATGGCAGATCTATCGGCTGATCGCCGTGCCACTGTCATATCCAATTCTGGTCACCCTCGCCGTCGTCGACGCCTTCGACCATTACAACGACTACATCTGGCCGTTACTCTCGATCGCTACCAAGGCGAACCAGGTCGTCAGCGTTGGCCTCACCGAGTTCGATTCGTTCGATGTGATCGAGTTTGGTCCCAAGTTCGCCGCCTACGTGATCGCCTCGGTTCCCTTGATCATCCTGTTCCTGTTGGGGATGCGCTATTTCATCCGCGGCATCACCGCCGGAGCGCTTAAGACATGATCCCTCTTAAAAATGAGGCAAAAACCTAATGCGCTACGTTATCTATGGTGCCGGTGGCGTCGGCAGCCTGTTTGGAGGGCGCCTGTATCAAGCGGGCGAAGCCGTCGTTCTGATCGGCCGACCGGCTCACGTCGCCCAGATTAAAGCCCGCGGACTTCGCATCGTCGAAACCGATCACACCGAGACGATTGTCTCGGTAGCCGCGGCGATCGAGCCGCTTCCCCAAATGGACGACGTCCTCATTCTGACCGTCAAATCACACGATACACCTGAAGCGCTGGCTGAGCTACGGCGGCGGTATTCCTCGGATACCCCGATCGTCTGTTTACAGAACGGCGTTCGCAACGAAGAGCTCGCCAATGCGTACTTCACGCGCGTCTACGGGGGATTGAACGTCATCGGCGCCCAGTACCTCGAGCCTGGCACGGTGGAAGCGCTGGGACCTCGCTCGCTCGCAATCGGAGTTTATCCGGAGGGAACCGATGATCTAGCTCAATCAGTCACCGAGGCCGCACGCCGGGCCGGCTTTCAGGCTTCCGTCCACCCACGGATCATGGCCCCCAAGTGGACCAAGCTCGTCGGCAACTGCCATAACGCTATCTTCGCCCTCTGTAACCTGCCGGTCCACGAAGCGTTCGCGGATCCGGCCGCCTGCCAACTGATCCAGATGCTTCGCGACGAAGCCAGCACCACTCTGACCGCGGCGGGGATCGCTCACGATCCGATTCCGCCCGTTGGCCCGGCGGCCAGCTCTCCACCCCCGCCGGTGCCGATGTATGGATCCACTTGGATGGACTTCCGCCTGGGTCGAGGTAAGAACGAAGTCGATTTCTTCAACGGCGAGATCGTTCGAGTTGGCGAGCAGCAAGGCATCCCAACACCGGCGAATCGCCTGATCGCCGCTCTCTCACGCGTCGCCGCCGAGCGCGGAGATCCGCCCGGCGGATACACGCCGGCCCAACTCCTCGAGATGGTTCGGACCACAATGAGAGCCCCGCCGACGATTCGGTCATGACAGCCGCTTGACGAAGCGCAATCCGGTCGCTTCGTAGCCACGATGCTCGTAAAAGCGAAGAGCCTCCACGCGCTGTTTGCCGCTCGTCAAGACTTACGATCACCTCACCGATCCGGTTCTCCAATCGCCGATGCGTGATGCCATCCTCGAACACTTGGACTTTAGTCCTTTCTTGCGACGACCAGCAAATGCGCGCTCAACCCGAGCAAGCTTGGCTCATGCTCCACGGCGCGCGCCGCGGACAATAGGTGCACACGCCGCTCCGGATTGCTCCACCAGCTTTCGAAATCGTGGACCAACCATCCGCCCGGTCCCTCGAGCCCAACTATCTCCACGACCTTCAGGCCAGCTTCGCGCACTTCCCTTTGCAGCTCATCCGGGTGGTGGAGAAAGGCAGTCGTGAAGTATCCGGGATGATTCGTTGGATTGCGATGCTGACCAGTCGCGAGATCCTGCTCGACGATCCGGGCGAAGGCTGGATCATCCAGATATTCCGACATCAAGCCATCGAGCAACGAGGCGAAGCGGCTAATGCCCACCGCGAAGACCAAGCCAGCGGGGCGCACCACTCGCTTCGCCTCGCCCAATGCCTGGAGACGATCCTGTCTTTCAGTCAGGTGATAAAGCGGACCGAGCAGCAGGACGACGTCGGCGCTCGCATCAGCTTGGAGAAGCTGTCGAGCATCGCCGAGTCGGACGCTGGCGAGAGGGCAACCCGGCTGCGCCTCGGACGCACGGAGTGCCTGCTCGACGTGGAGCGGCACCGCATCAACCAGATGAACTTCATAGCCCTCCGACGCGAGCCAGCAAGCGTAAACACCGGGTCCACCGCCGACGTCCAGAATCGTCGCGGGCGGTTCCGGCAGATGCCGGCGCAGTAGCTCTTGCGTACGTGCATACTCCAGTCGACTTCGATTGCGGAGCAGACGATCCTGCTCGACCCCCTCGGAATAGTGGGCGATAATCTCCGGTGCGATAGTTTCCGATCGATGGGATAGCTCATCCATGTTCTTTCTCCTGCCCTCTCGTTTGAAATTCTCTCTCCCTCTGGCCTATCCAGGACCAAGCACCCTTCCCTTTCTGCCCGTGGGCGCGCTAATGCGCTGCGACTTCCGGATCGTACGCTCAAATTGGAGGGCGAAGAAACCAACCAGCACTGGCATCAGCCAGAGACGGCAGCCGCTGAAGACCGTTCCCGCCACGAGTATATGACAAGTATATAATAGTAGCAGCCGAGGAAGCCCAGGATCGCGCTCAGGCCGTGGCTTAACGCCTTTCGGACCGGCCTGGCGCGGGGATAGCTACCACGAATGAGCGCTCTAACCGTTTTCGGTGTTATCGCCGTCAGTGCGATGTTGTTGTTCTACTGGCTCGAGCCGCGCTCGCGTCATTTCACGCTGGCATTCGCGGCCGCCTGCCTCGGTTCCTCGGCCTATGGCTGGCTCTCCGGAACCTGGCCGTTTGGTATCATCGAGGCTGTCTGGGCGATCGTGGCGGCACGCAGGTGGTACTTGAGAGCGAACGAATTTCAGGAGAGTCAAGCAATGGAAGAATACATCAGCCCGGCGGAGCTACGAAATCAGCAGGAAGTCGGCCGAGCGCCAACGATCATCGACGTGCGCTCGGCCGACGAATATGCCGCGGGCCACCTGCCCGGCGCGCGGAACATCCCAGTGGATGAACTGGGAGAACACCTGGCCGAGATTCCTAGGGATCGCCCGGTCGTGACCTACTGCATGATGCGACATCGGGGAAGCGCACGATGCGAGCGAGCGGCAGATATGCTCCGATCCGATGGCTACCAGGCACGGGCAATCGAAGGCGGATTGCCGGCCTGGAAAGCGGCGGGGTATCCGGTCGAGCAGGGCTAGATCAGAGGCGGTCGCCGGGTGTGCCAATCGGTCGCTTTTTCATACGCGGCCGCGGCCTGGAGCAGGCGACCTTCCTCGAATGCCTGGCCGATGAGCTGCAGGCCAACTGGCAGTCCACTTTGGGTCAATCCGGCCGGCAGGCTGATCGCGGGCAACCCCGTCAGATTCGCCAGACGAGTATTTCGCGCGAGGAGCGCGGGATCTCGCATTGTCTCGTCGACCTCGGCAATCCGATAGGCGGGCACGACGACCGTCGGCGTTGCCAGGAGGTCTACCTGCTGGAATACCTCGCGATAGCGTTCGGCGAGAATGCGCCGGGCCCGCAGGGCAATGGCATAGTCGACGGCCGGTATGAGCTGAGCAGACAGGAGACTTACCTGGACGTCGACCCCGTAATCTTCAAGCCGTGTCTGCATCCAGGTCCAATGGTAAGCAAGTCGCTCGGCCCCTAAACCGGCCAATCCGGCCAGCAGGGCAGGGTGATCAGGGATCGCAACGTCGACGATCGTCGCGCCCAGACGGCCGAGCTCGGCAATCGCCGTGCGCACCAGCGTCTCGACCTCGGGGTCGGTCTCCTCAAAATAGTGCACGGTCGGAACCCCGATGCGCAGGCCGGCTACTCCACCAGTGAGGTCGAGATTCGCGGGAAGTGGCGGAACGTTCTCGGTGGTAGGATCGCGGGGATCGGGGCCAACGATCGCCTGTAAGAGCAGCACGGCGTCGGCGACCGAGCGAGTGATTGGTCCGATGTGGTCGACCGTGGGATTGCTCGCGCCGATGCAGCCACGAATGGGCACCCGCCCGTGGGTCTGCTTCAGGCCGACGACGCCACAGATGGCCGAAGGAATCCGCACCGAGCCCCCCGCGTCCGTCCCAAGGGCCGCGAGACACATTCCGGCCGCCACTGCCGCGGCAGACCCGCCACTTGATCCACCGGTAATGCATTCCGGATTCCATGGATTACGCGACGGTCCGTAGTGGGGATTGATCGATGTCGCCCCCATCCCAAACTCGTGCAGGTTCGTCTTGCCGAGAATGACCGCACCGGCTGCGCGCAAGCGAGCGACGGCAGGTGTATCTTCCACTGGCACATAGTCGGCCAGGATCTTCGATCCCGCGGTGCTCCGGATACCGGCAGTTTCGAGATTGTCTTTGATCGCGACCGGAATCCCGTGCAGCGGTCCCCGGTAGTTACCCTGACGAATTTCGGCCTCGGCCCGGCTAGCTTGCTCCAAAGCCGAATCGCGGAGCACAGTGATATAGCAATTGAGACGTCCTTCGAAACGCTCGATCTGAGCGAGGGCCGCTTGAGTAAGCTCGATTGGCGAAATTGCGCCGCGAGCGACGTCTGGCGCAACCTCGCTGATCGTTGCAAAGGCCAAGTTCATGGCTCGCTCCTCATCACTTTGTAGACCTGGGACGGGAAAACGTCGCGCAGCTCAATCCCCGCCGCGGCAAAGCGCCGCATCGCCTCTCGATGCTCGTGGACCCCTCGCAGGACACGCGGCATCAGCTCGGGAGGGATGGGTACCAGGCCGTGCAGGCCGATAAAAGCTTCAATCGCGGTAGCGCTAATCTCGTACTCGATCTCGTTACTCTCAGCCACCTCTGCCTCCCATTCAACAAGAACCGCTGTCGCTATCCTACAACACCCAAGACCAAAGCGGATAGTTGACACGCTAATCCGGGCTAGATAGGATGGTACCACCGAATGCGTATATAGACGAGAGGATACTTCACGAAGACTCCGAAAAGTAGCACGGCATCTGTCCCCCAAGCACGGGGAACGGGTACGGCTGGCATCCGAATCTCTGCGGTCCATACCTCTTCGAGGCTCCGTCTCTGGATGGGTTCGTGCCTTTCATGGAGATCAAGGTTGGCTACTATCTCTCGGACTTGACCGAATACAACTCGGGTGAGCTTTGCCTCGTACCCGGGAGCCATAAGCGCAAACCTCAGGAGCTTCGGGACATGGACTTTCAGGTCGATCCCGCCGAGGTCTTGCGTCTGAACGTCCGTCCGGGAACGGCGCTGGTCTGGCGAACCGCGGTGTGGCATTGCGTGGCCCCCAATCTGTCGAACAAAGTCCGCAAAGTGATGTACTATGGCTACCATCACCGCTGGCTTCGACCAACGGACTACATCCAGCAAGACCCGGCTTTGCTCGCCCGCTGTTCGCCGATTCGCCGACAGCTTCTCGGGGCCCTGGCGACCGACGACAATCCCCTGGGACCAGATCCCGACTGGGAGCCAAGCTCGCAGTATTGGCTGACCCGTAACTGGGACAACGTACCCTTGAAGAGGTGGGCCGAAGAGCAGCTCGGCCAGGGGGATCGGGGCATGGAGAAGGTTCTCCATCTCTAAAGCGCGGGGCAGGATCGCTAAGCCGGCGCCCGTCGGATAGAGCGCCACCGGCAGGTTCAGCCCGATCCGGTACACCGACGCGGCCAGGAGAAAGCGCGTGAAATGCGGGTAGCGGCGCGTCCCGCGGATCAGCTTGGACAGGGCGAGGATCGGGGAGAAGAGCGGAGGCCGGTCGGTGGCGCCTTCGGACACTTCACCGGGCAGGCGAACCAGGCCGAAGAAGTAGATCGAGATCAGGCCGGCGATGAAGGAAGCGACAAACACCGTCTGACCGGGTGATCAGGTCTGGCTCCGCCGGGTGCCGGACCTCGAGCCGGAGGACGTGATCCGCCAGGATGAGCGCTAGTGGCGGACCCGAGAGACACTTCGCTTGCTGTACCCCGAGCCACAAACCGGCGAGCTCCAGCGGGCCGATGCCCTGGTGCTCGGTTCCCCTGGCTATTTCGGCAATATGGCCGCCGCGTTGAAGCACTGGCTGGAAACGGAGCTGATGGGCCTTTAGCGGGGCGGGGCAGCGTTCTGTACCACCTCCACCCAGCATGGCGGCATCGAGCTCACGATTATCACGATGCTCACGGCGCGGATGCACATCGACTGCGTCGTCTGCCCGGCCGGCTATCTCATGCCTACCCTGCAGCGCAATCAGATGCCCTACGGCGCGAGCGCGGTGAGCGGTTCCAATGCCGATCTTCCCTCGACCCCGAACGATCTGACGGTGGCCTGCGCCCTGGGCTATCGATTCAGCCACGTCGCCCGCGCCTTGCTGGCCGCGACCGGCTAGGAGGAGTTTCGCCGACGCTACCAACAATGGGGAGCCGCGCCGACGCCCTGAACGATGCGCCTGCTCGTATAGACCGGACCTACCTCCCACCAGAGCATCTCATTCCATTCGCGTGGCTTGGAGAACTTGGATAGGTTGTGATATGATGAGAAAAATTGGCGTCCAGTCACGTGTCGACATGGACATGGGATGAGTTAGCCCTCTTCTCCGAGACTTTCTCTCATCCTTCAGTTCAGCCGGGGCAGCCTCATCCCAGGCAGGGAGCGATGCATGATTCCTTGACCCATCCGGTGCCCTCCGAGGCCGAGCCGAATCGGAGCAGTATTCCGCCCGAACTCCCGGCGGCAGTGCTGGCCATCGCCGCGGCGGTGATCCTGATCGCATTGATTGACCTCGGGTCACGCCAGTTTCGGGATTTCGACTCTGCCCTCATCGGCTATGCCGTGGGAACCGTCTTCGCGGTTGCGGCGGTCACCTATCGTTACGTCCTCTGGCTTGGACGACCGCCGACCTGGCGCTACTTCCGGGCCGGCTGGCTCAACTTTCTCTCCTGGCGCAACTTTCGCCGTTATACTGCGCTCATCCCGCTTGCCTGGTGGCGCGACATCTTCGGTCAGACCTTCATCCTCAAGCGCAGCGTCGAGCGCTGGATCATGCACATGGCGATCTTCTGGGGCGTCGTCCTTTCCTGTCTGATCACCTTCCCCTTGACCTTTGGCTGGATTCGCTTCACTCTCGTTCCCCCGACTGACTACGAGCTCTGGTTTTTCGGCTTACCGATCTTCCGATTTCCGATCGAGGCGGGGACCGGCTTCGCGCTCTTCCACGCGCTCGACTTTACCGCGGTTCTCTTGATCGTCGGACTGGCGATCGCGCTCTGGCGGCGAGTCAGCAACGCCGGCTTGCTCGCGACCCAGCGCTTCGACTTCGACCTCATGCCCCTCGTCCTGCTCTTCGCCATTGCAATCACCGGCCTGGCGCTTACCGCCTCCTCGCTGTTCTGGCAGGGGCGTTTCTACTGGTTCATCTCGCTCACCCACCAGGTCGTCGTCGTCGGCTGGCTCCTCTCGCTGCCTTTCGGCAAGTTTTTCCACATCATCGAGCGGCCGGCCAGCATCGGCGTGACTCTCTACCAGACCGTCAACCAGGGATTCGAGCAGCTTGACCAACTTCCCGAGACCTGTCGCTGCAAGCGCTGTGGTCAGGCCCTGCCCTCGGAGCAGTTCGTCTCCGATCTGAAGGCGACTCTGCGGGACTTGCGTCAAGACTACGACCTCGGCAGCGAACTTGGCTGGCTTCAGGATTACTGCCCGACCTGCAAGCGGATCCTGCGCGGCGAGGCGTACTACCAGTTGCTGGGAGGGCGATTCCTGTGAGCGTCAATAAAGACTTCTTCGACCCGACGCGGGCATTCAATTACGACTTTCAATCCACCGGGGCGCCGCCGACCGGTTGGGAGGGGGCTGATCGTCTGCCGGAAAACCTTGTTCCCACCCACTGCTGCTTCTGCGGGGTGCAGTGCGGGATGTACCTGGAGGTGCTCGACGGCAGCGTCGTCGGCGTTCAGCCCCGCTTCTCCCCGCACAATCAGGGCTCGCTCTGTCCAAAGGGCGTCGTCGCCTATCAGCAAGTTGGCCATCCCGCGCGCCTGACCTATCCGCTGATTCGACGAGGGGGCAAGGGAGGTCGACTCGAGCGTGCCACCTGGGATGAGGCCCTCGACTACGTCGTGCACCGCTGGCAGGAGATCCAAGCCCAGCAGGGGCCGGATGCCGTCGCCGTCTACAGCGGCTCGTCGATGACCAACGAGAAGTGCTACCTGATGGGCAAGTTCGCCCGGGTAGGCTTGCGCAGCCGCCACGTCGACTATAACGGTCGCCTGTGTATGTCCTCGGCCGCCGGCGCCTACGCCAAGGCCCTGGGCATCGATCGCTGCCCGTTGCCGATGACCGATCTCCTCTTGACCGAGTGCCTGCTCGTCGTCGGCTCGAACATGGCCGAGTGCTTCCCGGTGATGATGCAGTGGCTCTGGCGGGCCCGCGACAACGGTGCCCCCCTGATCGTCGTCGATCCGCGGCAGACGGCGCTGGCCCGGACCGCCGACCTCTGGCTCCCGATCAAATCGGGTACCGACGTCGCGCTGCTCAACGCGTTCCTTCGCCAGGTCATCCACGATGGCCTCGTCGACGAGGAGTACGTCAGGCAGCGCACCGTCGGTTGGGAGGCGGTCCGCGAGGCGGTCGAAGCCTACCCTCCGGAGGTCGCCGAGCGGATTTGTGGGGTGCCGGCCGAGCGGATTATCGCCGCCGCGCGCCTGTATGGCCGAGCCAATCGCTCGCTGATCATGCACGCCCGGGGGATCGAGCACAGCACCCACGGAGTGGACAACTGTCTCGCCTGCATCAATCTCGCCCTGGCGCGGGGCCAGTTCGGCAAGCCCGGCGGAGGCGCGACGATGCTGACCGGCCAGGGAAACGGTCAGGGTGGCCGCGAGGTTGGACAGAAGGCCAACCAGCTACCGGGCTATCGCCATATCGACGACCCTGAGGACCGTACCTACGTCGCCAAGGTGTGGGGGATTCCGGTCGAGGAGATGCCCGGGGAAGGGGCTGCGGCCACTGAGATGGTCCGGCTCATGGCCGAGGGACAGATCCGCAGTTGCCTGGTGATCTGCTCGAACCTGATGGTGTCTTTGCCCGACAACGCGGTCGTCCAACGGGCCATCGAGAATCTGGATCCGCTCGTGGTCATCGACTTCTTCCTTTCTGAAACTGCCGAGCTGGCCGACGTGGTCTTACCGGGCAACGTCTGGTGCGAGGACGAAGGCACGACGACGAACCTTGAAGGACGGGTCGTCAAGATCAACCAGGCGACCAACCCGCCGGGGGAAGCTCGGCGCGACTGGGAGATCATCTGCGATCTGGCGCGGCGGCTCGGGCGCGGCCAGTTCTTCCCGTACCATTCCGCACGAGAGATCTGGGATGAGTATCGGGTAGCCTCGAAGGGAGGGGTGGCCGACTACTTCGGAATCACCTACGAGAAGATCGACGCTCAGGATGGCGTCTTCTGGCCCTGCCCCACCCTTGAATCGCCCGGCACGCCGCGCCTCTTCACCGAGCGCTTTGCCCACCCGGATGGCAAAGCCCGCTTTGTCGCCGTCACCTATCAGCCGCCGGCCGAGGAACCGGGCGGTGATTTCCCCTTCCGCCTGACCACGGGTCGAGTAGTCTATCACTACCTGAGCGGAAATCAGACGCGCCGCCTCGGCTTCCTCAATAGTCAGGCCCCAGAGCCCTGGGTCGAGATTCATCCACGGGCCGCCCAGTATCTGGGCATTCAGAACGAGGAGCGCGTGCGGGTGCGCACCCGGCGAGGCGTGATGGAGCTCAAGGCGCTGGTGACCGAGGCGATCCGCCCGGATACCCTTTTCATCCCGTTCCATTATGGCCATCGCGAGGCGGTGAACCAACTGACCATTCCGGCCGTCGACCCGACGGTCAAGATCCCCGAGTACAAGGAGTGCGCCGCGCGCCTCGAGCGAATTGAAGCTCCGCCCGAGGCAGAGCCGGCGCCCCCTCGGGAGAACTTTACCCCGGCGAACGCACCGAAAATGTTTCCCTATGCGCGTGGCGAGAGAAAGGGCCCGGTCAAGGAGGTCGGGAAAGAGTTTTAAGCGCACTTGATTCTCGGAGGTAGGCGCCTTGGCGATCAAATCGATCTTTACCGATCCCTCCCGCTGCATCGGTTGTCGGTCTTGTGAGGCAGCCTGTCGCGAATGCGACTCGCACAAGGGCGAGAGCATGGTGATGGTAGACTTCATCAACCGGCTGAACAGCGTTGCCACCCAGCCGACCGTCTGCATGCACTGCGCGGATCCGGTCGCGCCCTGCGCCCAGGTCTGTCCAGTGATGGCGATTCTGATCACCCCCGAAGGAGTGGTCCAGCAAGCCGAGCCCTCGCGCTGCATCGGCTGCCGTAACTGTGTCTACGCCTGTCCGTTCGGCGTGCCCAAATTTGACGTCGAAGCACGCTTGATGAAAAAGTGCAATCTCTGCTTCGATCGGACGGCCCAGGGGCTCCAGCCATGGTGCACTCAGGTCTGTCCCACCCAAGCGCTCTGGTATGGCACCTTCGAGGAGTTCGTGAACCAACGTCGCGGCCATGCCGTGAATTGGACGAGCTTCGGTGCCCAAGCGGTCCAAACCAAGAACTACTTCGTCCTGCCGGAAGGCGTGCCGGTCCTCGAGGTTGCCGCCCTACTGCGCGAAGCCCGCGAAGAGACTGGAAAGCCCGAGCCGGCGGTAGGCGAGGAGGCATGGATCGTATGAGAATGCCTGGCCGAATACCGGTCGAGTCTCTCGGCACGGCCCACTTTCCGTATCACTGGGATGCCGATGCCCTGGTCGCCCGCCGCCAGTTGCTCCAATTCGCGGTCTATACCTCCGGAGCTTTGTTCTCAGTCACCGCGCTTCTGGCCGTGCTTGGCCTCACCCGCCGTCCGCCAAGCTCTCCTTCCCGGGCGATCGTCTCTGCCAAAGCCCTGGCGCCGGGACACGCCTACTACTTCAACTACCCGGGCCCGGAAGATCAGGCTATGCTTCTACACCTGCCCACCGGCGAGTTCGTCGCCTACAGCCAGAAGTGCACTCACCTGTCTTGCGCGGTCTACTATCAGCCCGAGCGCGCCCGCCTGTATTGCCCGTGCCACGACGGGGTGTTCAGCCCAGCTACCGGCGGGCCGATCGCCGGCCCTCCCGATCGGCCACTGCCCCGGATTAACCTCCAGGTACGAGACGGCACCATCTACGCGACCGGGGTCGAGGCGTGAGTGAGATTGGGCAGGCGGCGATTCTACTCGCCGCGCTGCTGATCGGCCTCCTGCTCATGGGTATCCAGCTCTGGCTGCTCACCGTCGCGCTCGAGCTCTACCTGGGAGGGAACGGCGGCCAGGTCTGGCAGCTTGCCCTGGTCTCCGGCGTCATCTTCCTGGGTGGCTGGGCAATGCTCCGGCTGCTGCGAAGGCGTCCACGCGTTCGCGATACGAGCACGGGTTGAAGGAGCACCTCGAAGGTGAGTGAGCGTTCTCCGAAGCCGGCGGAGCCCAGCCCTGATCTGCCCGGCGCGGCACGATCCGGCCGCCGCTTCCGCATCGACCGCCTGCATCCAATCGGCGGCGAGATGTCCGACATTCTGCTCGGATTGTTCCACCGCTTCCAGCTCACCGAGCTGGTACAATACCACAACTCCACGGTGGTGCTGGCGACCTTCAGCATGGTGAACGGCTTTATCAGCATCGCGCTGATGGCCGCGGTCGCCCTGGTGACCCACGCTCCCTTTATCTTCCCCTCGCTGGGCCCCACCGCCTTCCTGCTTTTCTACACCCCGACCGCCCCACCGGCCTGCCCCCGGAATACGCTGGCGGGGCACTTGATCGGCGCCCTGGCCGGTTGGCTCAGCCTGGTCATTTTCGGCTTGACCGCGGCGCCCCCGGCGCTCTCGGCCGGCGTCGATTGGCCACGGGTTGGGGCGGCCGCGCTGTCCCTCGCACTGACTAGCGGCGTGATGGTCTTGCTCCGGGTGCCCCATCCGCCAGCCGGCGCGACGACATTGATCGTCTCGCTGGGGCTCCTGCCCCACCCCTGGCAGATCCTGGTGCTGATGATCGCCGTCGTCTTGCTCACCGGCCAGGCGTTCCTCATCAACCGCCTCGCCGGGATCCCCTACCCGATCTGGTCTCCCCGTTCGGATTGATTGCGACTGCGTTCTGTCCTTCGAGGCTCGGCATCGCTTTGAGCCCTGTTTCTCGGACACCGAGGATCCATGGGACTCTCACATCGGGTTCTGGCCATCACTCCGGCCGTCGACGCGACCGAGCTCACCTTCGGCTCTGGCCTCAGCGACGTGCCGAAAGTGGTCTTTCCTGACGCACAACGCGGCGGATCTCCTCGATGAGCTGGCCTACCGGCTGCCGATAAATGCGACACACATCCACCAAGGACTCGAAGCGCGCGACGTCACAGCCAACGCAGCTCATCCGACGACGGATGAAAACCTGCGCCGCCGCCGGATACCGGGTGATCAACTCTTCGACTTTCGTGTCCGCGGTAATCTGATCCGCCTGGGTGGCCATGCCCGTGCTCCCCTTTCCTCTGCTGCTGTCATGGGAAGCATAGTCCGCCATGTTATTGCCGTCGTTGCGCTGGAACAAAGAGTCCACCTCTTGCTGAAGCTGGAGCGAGCGGAGATGATTCGGCTGAAGGGTCGGGTCTCTCTCCCATCATCGTCGATCGAGGCGGTGGGAGAGAGGTCTCAGCTGACGATGCCCCCTTTGGCCAGGCCATGGTCAGGAGAAAGGCGCTCTCACCGTCTGCCTCGACGTCGTGCGGAAGGTTTGCCTCTAGCGACGTCACCCATCCGGGGGGGAGGTCCAGCGTTCGGTCGGGGAGACGTAGTCTCAGGTGTCCAACGATCGTTTGAATCGCGATTGGCGCGGCCGTCTGATGCGCAGCCAGTCGTGCCCCGTCCTTCATCGCCACCAAGATTACCCGCAAGTCCGGCTCTTTGACGAGCGTTATGGCGTTACGGTCGCCTTCACGCCAGGCGGTCTCTTGCTGGAGTTGCGTAATCTCCGCAGCGAGATCGAAGCTCAGAACCGGTCCACTGAGATGCTGGGACGGGCGCTCGGCAGTCCCGGTTGTCTCACCGACGGGACGCGTTCTTTCGTGGGCTAGCGTAGACACATTTCCCTCCTCGATTCAGACCTCAATGGAGCGTCGGCCCTGACACCACGCGCCAGGAGCCCCTCCACGCTTTGATCATAGCGGAGGTGATGTGAGTCGTCTTTGCTCCTGAGCAAAGATTCCTGTTCGATCGCGGCCAAAGCTCCTCGCGCAGCCCCTTTTGCTTCCCCCACGTTTCGGTGAAGATCACATAGATCACAGCTCCATCTACAACTGGGACACGACGCTCTCGGCCGCTCTCATTGTCGTGGAACAAAGACGGGCAGGCCGCGTGCGTGTGATGATCAAGATGTCGCGCAGCCGTGAAGAAGTTATGGCCACAGTCACGGCAGAGATGAATGTACGCGATTACTTAATCGTAATTCGTGAAAGGACGCGAGGTAATCTCGGATGACGACTTTGAACACGCAGTTCGTTTACCGACCCCACCGGCTCAGCTCTGACCTGACCCTCGAAGCTCTACTCGATCAGATGCCAGCGGCGCTACCATTCCTGGTGAGAATGGGTTTTACGCCACTGGCGAATCCCCTCATGCGCGAGCGATTCGGCCCTCACGTCACGGTTCGGCAAGCCGCGGAGACGCTGCCAATCAATCTCGAGCGGCTGCTGACTGACCTGGAGCGTCTCGCGAATACGGATGGTATGCCCGCCGATTTACAAAACGCTGCCAACCACCGCACCGCACCAGAAATCGCAAGAGGAAAATGATGAGCCCATTGCAGGCGGTCGTCACGGCCAAGAGATCCAGCGAGCCAAGGCGACCGGAATGAGCGAGACGCCATGCATCTATGCACTTGGCCATTCGACACGTTCGTTTGCCGAGCTCGTGGGCCTGCTGCGCCACCACGACGTGCTGACCCTCGCCGACATTCGGACGATCCCCCGGTCGCGACACAATCCCCAGTTCAACCATGAGACCCTCGCCGCCGCGCTGCCCAATGAAGGCATTCGCTACGTTCACCTGCCCCGGCTCGGTGGCCGGCGTCGGGGTCTTGGGAAGATCTCGCCCAACGCTGCCTGGCGCAACCTCAGCTTTCGTGGCTACGCCGACTACATGCTTACCGAGGAGTTCACCGAGGGTTTGGCCGAGCTCCTCGCGCTCACCGCGACTGGGCCGGTCGCAATCATGTGCGCCGAGGCGGTGCCTTGGCGCTGCCACCGCGCGCTGGTCGCCGACGCCTTGCTAGCGCGCGGAATTGTCGTCCAGCACATCCAGAGCGCGCGACGGGCTATACCGCACCAGCTCACCCCTTTTGCCCGAATCGAGGGTGAACAGGTCACCTACCCGGGCGAAGCGGCTGCCCAGACGAACCCTTGAGTTCGACGGTACCGGAATGGTCGATGCCTATGATCATTGTCGTGCTGGATCTCTCAACGGGCGAGAAGGCGACGCCTGGCGATCGCTTGCGCCGTGTTCGGACCGGGCTCGGCTCGGAACTCGAGATGATCAAGCCACTCGATGCTGGTAAAGCAGACTTAGTCGGGCACCACTTTTCTGATCATGCTGCCTGGTGACGAGGCAAAAGTCCAGCGAGACCACGGGATGGCGGCTTCACGGCTGGGCCGATCAGGAGCAGAAGCTATTCCTCGTCGGGGATCTTTTCGGAGATCGCGACAAGGGCGTGCGGCTGGAGGATCGTGACGCGCTCGCGACCAGCCTGGATGATGCCCTGCTGATGCCAGCCACTGAGGGTGCGGCTGGCGGTGCTCAGCGTCGTGCCGGACAACTCGGCAAGATCCTGACGGGTCAGGGGAATGCCGATCTTGATTCCCGTCGCGGTCTTGACGCCAGTCTTGCCGGCGA
This sequence comes from Chloroflexota bacterium, assembly GCA_021324795.1. GTDB lineage: Bacteria > Chloroflexota > UBA6077 > FW602-bin22 > CADDYW01 > JAJPIK01. The sequence continues at coordinate 52,190 of JAJPIK010000053.1, read as the reverse complement.
GACGCAGCAGAACGTTGGCAATCCGCTGCTCAACCTGAGCGGTCTGCAGATCCCGAATTCGGGCCTCGGCATCGCGCAGGCGCCCGGCTAACAGGCGAATGATCGCAAACGCGATCTCCGGATGGGCGTGGAGCAGCGTGATGAAGGTCGGAGTCGACAACTGGAGGATGATGGAGTCTTCCTGGGCGAAAGCGCTGGCGGGATAGCGCGGCTCGCCCCAGATGCCGGCCCCGCCGAAGACCTCGCCGACCTGGATAAGTCGCAGGATCACTTCCTGTCCTTCGTCAGTTTCGCGGACCAGCTTGACCCGCCCCACGGCAAGCACGTGGAACGCGCTGGCTTCCTCGCCTTCCAGAAAGACCGCTTCGCCGCGCCGAATTGCTCGCGGTTGGATCACGGCGGCGAATCGGTGGACCACCTCCGGCGTAAGCTCACGGAAGAGCGGGAGGGTTGCGAGAAACTTGCTACGCCCCGCTTCGTCCCACGGCCAAACGGCGCCCGGCCGCGCTGTCGCCGTCATAAACGTCTCCCTAACTATCGCCGATCATTTCTCGCCTGCAGATCGGGACAGACGTCGAAGCTGACCGGCGCTGGCGGATTGACGACGCGGGCGAGATCGGCAAGCAACTGATCTAATGGCAGGCTATGGATGGTCGCCACTTCGCCCAGGGTTTTCAGTCCGCCGCAACAACAATCGATTCCGTAACGACCAAAGATCGGTAAGGTCTTCGGATAAGCGCCAACAACTTCGTTAACGGTTCACTCGGCAGTAATCATTTTACACTACTTTTCCGATCCGAACGCGCCAAACCTCCGGACCTTCTTCCTCGTATTCCCAGGTGAACTGACCCGCTTTCTCAAAATTGAACTGATAGTACAGCGGTTTCGGATCATGGTCGTTGACCAGCGTAAACGCGCCGCCGGCTGGTAGCTCGATAAACATCTGGAAGATCAAGGTATGACGCTGACGAGGGGGAATCTCTCGAACGTCCAAGGTCTTGGTCTGTGTCTCTGGCATCGTTACTCATACGTCCTTTCGGAATGTATTTTAGTTGGTCTTTCTCGTGATCGGGCAGGGCGCTCGTCGCCCCTGGCATGCCTCCAAGACTAAACCTCCTTCACGTACGCGTCTTTGCGCTGGAACAAAGAGTCCACCTCTTGCTGAAGTTGGAGCGAGCGATAGAATATCTGGCAGATCGTCTGCACAAAGGAGCTCTTGATGTCACGCATCCGCCCCCTCACCAAAAACGAGGTCACCCCGGAGGTACGGGCGCAGCTCGAGCAAGTCGAGCGGGCATTTGGCAAGCCATTAATCCCTTACGGGATTCAGGCCTATTGTCCCCCGATCCTCGAAGCCAGCCGGGCCCTGGGCGCCGCTCCCGCTCGCAGCCATACCCTTCCCGCCCAGTTGCGGTCGTTGGTCTGCCTGCGGGTCGCCCAAATGGTGGGCTGTCCCTTCTGAATGGATACGAATGCTGTCGGGAGCAGCAGAGCCGGCGCATCACGAGAAAAGATCGCATCCGTCGAGCACTATGCCAGCAGTGGCCTGTTTAGTCCCGAGGAAAAAGCCGCGCTCGCGTTTGCCGAGGGGATGACCAATACGCCTGCCGAGGTGTCAGACGCGGTCTTCGCGGAAGCCCATCGTTACTTCTCCGAGCCGCAGCTCGTCGAGCTGGCCGCGACGGCAGCGATGGAGAACTATCGCGCGCGCTTCAACCGGGCTTTCCTCGTCGAATCGCAAGGCTTCTATCGACCAGGATGATCATGATACCGGGAAACGGGGACGCATGGCAGGAAGGAGTCGGTCGCAGCGCTTGATGCGCGGTCGGCTGGAACGATCGACTCCTTCTCCGTTTACGTCGCGGCGCCGATGTCAAGCACGCTTCGCTGGCCGATCCTTCTCAACGGAGAGCGAGACGGGAGATCCAAACGCGACGCTCGCCTCGACCGTGGTCGACTGCTGCGTCTCGAGATGGTGTAGCCAGGCTAGCCGGCCGAGGGTGAGCGCCCCCAGCGAAAGGCCAAAGTCACGCAGCGCGACGTCGTAGTACCCCGGAATGGTCAGCAGGTTGACGATGATACCCCACAGCCACAGGGTCACGACGTAAGCGAAAAACTGTGGCCAGATCGCAACCAGAATACCGGCGACGATCTCGACGACGCCCACTCCATACATGAAGGTTTGCGGGCTGACGTGGAGGAGGGCCGGAATCCAGGGGGCGAGATACTTTGGCCAATCCACTAGGAGGTTGAAGAACTTGTCGAGGCCAAACAGAATCGGGGCAATCGTGAAGGTCACTCGCATGATCCAAAACGCTTGACCAACCGCATTGGCTAAGCTGCGCGTCGTTAGGTTACTCATTGTCTTCCCTCTAGTTCCGAGTCGTGTGAAATCACTCGGGACATTTGACTCCCCGAGCTAGCGCTGAGGATCGATCACTCATTACTGCCATCGTAGCACTTAAGCACATAAAGTCAATAATTTTATTGTCTTATTTACAAATTCCGCGCGGGCTGCTAGAATCGAACCGGAGGTTCGATGGATAACACTGGGAAGGTGGCCATCGCGGGGCAGCCGGGTCCGACCAAGCTCCGGATTCTGGCTCTGCTGCGCCGTGGTTCCCTGACCGTCCCCGAGCTCGCCAGCGCGCTGGACCTAACCAGCAACGCGGTGCGCATGCACCTCGCGACGCTCGAACGCGACCGGTTGGTCACGCCCCAGGGCCAGCGACCAACCGCGCGCCGGCCAGCGACCACCTACGCGCTGACGCCGTTCGCCGACCAGTTCCTCGCCAAGCCTTACGCAGCCGTCCTGTCGGCGCTGCTCCAAAAGGTAAAGGAGCGGCACGGGGAAAGTGAATTGACGGACCTGCTCTGGGAGACTGGCCAGCAGCTCGGACGCGAACGAGCGACATGTGTGTCGGCTACCTCGGATCGCGCCCGAGTCGACTCCGTCGCCGAGGTGATCAACGAGCTCGGCGGGGTTCTCGAGGTCGAGGAGCAGAACGGGCAGTTCATCCTCACCGGTTACAGTTGCCCCCTCGTCGCGGTCGTTGCCGTGCACGGGCAGGCTTGTGCGCTGACCCAGGCCTTGATTGAAACGCTGCTCGGTCAGGGGAAAGTGCAGGAATGCTGTGATCGCCATGGCGAGATACGCTGCCGCTTCGTGATCGATCTCAAGGCATCAGCACCAGCCCAAGATTAGCAGAAAGTCACTTTGCTTCGGGGCCAGTCAAGGGAGAATCGTGCTGTCTCAGTTTTGCACGATCAGGGGCTGGCTCCCGCGGCGCTGAAGCTGCTCCACCCGTGAGAATGTCCTCCACGTGCAACGACCACTCAATCCTACCGCCGTGACCATTGCACCAAGCCACCTAGCCGTCGGCGAGCGGATTACTCAACAATTCCGAGCGTTTCCTTCGCCTCGGGACTTAGCATGGTCCAGTCCCAGGGGGGATCCCAGACGAAATCGACCTCGACGTTCTTCACCAGCGGTAGCGCGAGGAGCACTCGGCGGACGTCGGCCTCAATCATCGGACCGACCGGGCATTCCGGTGTCGTCAGGGTCATCCACACCTTGACAGTGTCTTCCTCGATTGCAACCTCGTAGACCAGGCCAAGACTAACGATGTCGAGGCCGATCTCCGGATCGTAGACGTAGCTCAATTCAGTGATAACGTCTTCCAGCGTGACAACGGTGTTCAATGTGCTCATGTGTAGTTCTCCAGCATGATCGACAGGCCGTAGGTAGCCCTCACCCCTTCGCTCCGCTCAGGGCAAGCTCTAACCCTCTCCCAGAGGGAGAGGAAATTTCAAACCTCTGCGCCTCTGCGGTTTCGTTCTATCCCCGATCCGGCCGCTCAATGGCTCGGGTCAGATCGGCAACCAGCGCTTCGAGATCGACGCCGTGGGCGGTGGCCGCTTGACGGACCGAGATTGTCGACGCCAGGCGCTCACGCAAGACTGGATCAGCCAGGGGCGTAAAGCCGTGGTGCAGGAAGACGTCGAGCGTCTCCGGCCAGCGGGTAAGAACGGCGGCCACCGTCTGGTCCGGATCCACCTCCGGCCGACTGGCGGCGGGCAGCAAGACACGGTTGAGTCGCGCCAGGACCTCGGCCGGGTCCCGGTCGGCACGCCGGGCGGCCTGGGCAATCGTCAGGGATCGCGCAGCGACGGCGCGCTGGCCGGGGTCGGCCAGAAAAGTCAGGCCCGCGCCGAGCAGCGCCGACAAGCCGCCCGGTCGCCGAAGGACCAGAGCTAGGAGATCGTCTTCCCGGAGCGGTCGCTGGACCTCGGCGCTTGGTACGACGGCCGTGGCCCGAACCTTCGGCTCCCGGCGCGCCATCGTCATCGCGAAGTTCAAGGCGAAAGCGATCAGGCCGGTGAGGGCGAGCGGTCCGGAGGCCGCCAATACGGGGTCGGCGATCGCCGAGGTGCCATACGGTACCAGCGCCTCGAGCGGGACGCGCAGGAGAACGCTCCCGGCCAGACAGACCGTGGCAACATCGACGAGCCACGGCTTCCAAAGCGGCTTGCCGGCAAAGACCGGCACCACCCGCGAGGCCATGCCGACGATCAGCAAAGTGACAAAGCCGAGCGCCAGGGCGTGACGCGCCGCGTTCAGGATGCCCCAGGAGATACCGTCGTTGGTCAGCGCAGCCTGAACTGTCGCGATCGCTTGCAGACCGGTGCCGACGAGCAGCCAGAAATACGCCGTGCGAATCGCCCGCAGCCAGCCGTGGCCGGTTCCCAGCTCCGCCACCGGTAGGGTGGCGTGCTCGTAGAGCCGCAGGCCCCAGACGAAAGCGAGCGCTGCGCCGAAGAGAATCAGCGCACCGATCGCAGCGAGCGGCTGGCCGAAGGCGGAAGCCTGCGCCGGACCGACCAGCGTCATGCCGCCAATCAGGGCGACCAGACCAGCTTGGAAGGTCAGCAGGACGGGAGAAACGACCGCTTCGCGAAGCTTCGGGAGGCCGCCGAAGACCGGGAGCGTGCGCAGGGAAACTCCGAGCGCGGTGACGACGAGAAAACCTTCGAGCACGGCTTCCAGAGCAGGCTCTTCGGCCGGCGCAAAAATCGCCTGCCCCGGCTGACTCAGCGCACCCAACACGACTTCCCCGACCGTCCCGACGAGCAGCCAGAGCGCGGCGACCAGAACCATGCTGATCGGCAGGGGGATCGTCGGGCCCGACCGAACCGTCCCGATCAGAACAGCCAGATAGCAAAGCGCAGCGAGGAGCAAAGCGGTGAGGCCCCCCGTGAAGATCAGATGGGTCAGGGCGAGATTGCCGACGGTAATCGCCTGGGTCGCACTCGCCGCCACGCCGATCACCACGAAGATGTACGAAAGCACGGCCAGGCGAGGATAGGCAAGGGGGACGGCGACGAAGCGCGGCACGACGTGATAGGCCACGCCGAAGACGAAAAGACCGGCGAAGCCGTAAAGCTGAAGGCGCCCGTGGGTCTGAATGAACGTCAACCAGTTGACGGAAGGCAAGCCCCAGCCCAGCGCCGCCGAGGCGAGAGCGAGGCTACCGGTCGTAAAGCCGAGCAGCAGCGCAACCAGCAGGCTGGTCACGAGAAAGTACGGGTAGACGGCGCGGGGCTGAGCCGGTGGGGCCGCGGGGACCGCTGCTTCCGGCCCGTGCTCCGCCACGTAGCGATTGAGCTCGGCCAGGAGCCCTTCCGGATCGACCTGATGCACCCGCGCAAAGAAGGCGACCGGCTCCTGCGGCCCGTTTGGTCCGCCGCAGCCGAGCAAGCCATGGCGCTCGAAGATTGACTCGACGGCCGGATAGCGGGTCATAATCTCCCGAACCGACGTCCCCGGGCCGATCCGAGGCGGCGCTGGGGCATTCTGCCCTCTTTCCACGACTGATCTCTCCTTCCGTGAGCAGTGACCAGGAGGGCCCCATCAGGATCCTGGTCGCTGCCCACGGATCACTGGTTACGAGTTACTAGCCGGCAATGTTACTTGGTGCTGGCCTTACAGCGCCGTGACTTTTGTCACCGCGATTCTCGGCAACGCGGTGCGCGATCTGTGGTGAGCGCGAATTCAGTGAACGTTCAGGCGCGAGTGCGCAAGCTACGATCCCCGATCACTTGGCGCCAACCGTTCCCGCGTGGGCTTCGGATTTCTGCGCGGTGCGGCGACCGGCTGGGCTTGGCTCGTGATCAAGGGAAGCGCGAAGAGAATAAAGCCGAGCGTCCCAAGCGTACCACCAGCGCCGGCTGCCGCCCCGGCCATCGGCGCTGCCCCGGCCCCGCTCTCACCAAGGACACGCAGCAACGCGCCGATCGTCACGCAGCCAAAGCTGGCTTCGACCAAGCGAGGATGGCGGATCGCCCATGCCGAGTATCCCGGCAGGATCCGGGCTCCGAAGGCAACGATCACCGACAGTAAGAACCCTTGAGCGAGGGCGTGCCGCTCGGCGGTGAACTCGAAGAAGCTCGCTTCCGGGCCACCGAGCAACGTCCGGACCGCCCAGATCGCGGCCAAAGCGTTCGCCAGCAGCAGCCAGGCAAAGGCACTGTAAATCCAACGGCGGAACGGCTCAGTGACCTCGGGCGCCCCGGAGGGGCGGACCGGCCGCCGCCCCAGGCGGAGGAACCACACCAGCGCGACGCCTCCCACGAACTGTCCCCACGCGCCGACGACTCGCAGATCCCTGCCGACCGGGCTGACCGGCAGTACTGCTGACGTCAGCCAGCCAACGAAGATCAACGCCACGCCGCCGAGATAGCCAAGTATGCTCCAACGGAGGCCGCAGTCATTTGGAGCAGGCAAGAGCAAGAACCGCGGTAAGATCTTCCGACTGACCCCGAAGACGATCGGCACCGCGAATCCCCACAGTTCGAGCTGGATGAGCGCCGCATCGAGACTCCAGGGAACGACGTCGCTTCCGTCGATCAAGGCGCCGACAGCCACCAGGTTCACGATAAGACTCAGCACCAAGCAACCAAAGCCGAGCGCGACGATCGTTCGCCACAGCTCCCTCGGTTGAATCGACCGGCGGAGAAGCTGGGCGTAGACGGCGAGGCAGAGGACCAGACCGGCGAGTTCGCCGATCCCGGAGAGCCCGAGGGCGATCGCCCGAACCGGCGACGCGGCAAATGGCTGGCTAAGAGCGCGGAGCACGAGGCCAGCGGCGATCAGTGCGCCTCCTAAAACCAGCCGGGACCGGTGCTCGAGGGGACGCGCCAGAAAGCCGGGCAGCAATTGCGACGCGGTGCCGAGAATGAAGAGGCCGACGAAGCCAACGATCTGGATCTGGCCATGGATCTGGGTGAGCGCCGTCCAGGGCAGGGCCGTGGCCTGGCCGGTAACCTGGGCGAGCAGCAAGACCACACCCAGGCTGAATCCCGCCGTGAACCCGAGGAGAACGCTGAGCCGCAGCAGCACCTGGCTGGGGTGCCCTCCCGTCGATAATCCCTGATGCATCAGGTCACTGTGCCTGGAAGACGGCCATCAGTCAAGGCCTGTGCCGCGGCAAGAAAAGATCGTCGCGCCGATGGCATGAGTCGACCTCCTCCCACAGCCGTGCAGAGGACCAACGCTGCACGGCCACACGCGCAAATTTTGTCTGAGACGCCCGAAGAACTCCGGAATCTCGGCCCAACACTCCTGAACATCTCATGAACAAGCTACTCCAGCCGCGCTGAAAGGGCCGTGACAAAAGTCCGCTTGGGCAGGGTTCACAACAATGCCGCGAGCGCGGCAGGGTCGAGGAGCTCAATCTGGCCGCGGTCGATTCGGATCAATCCTTGATCGGTGAACGCACCGAGCGTCCGTGATACGACTTCCCGTGCTGTACCAACCATTTCGGCAATTTCGCGCTGGGTTAGCTGACGCTGACCGATGCCCGCACCAATCCCGGACTGTGGCCGTAAAGATTGGAGCAGCACCTTGGCCACCCGAGCCTGCACGTGACGGAACGAGAGATCCTCGACCAGACTCACGACGTGCTGAAGGCGAACGCTGAGATGTCGAATAACGGCACGCGCGAAGCGGGGATCTTCATCCAGCAAACGGTCCAAAGCAGCGGTTGGGAGGATTCGGATAGTCGACGGCTCAACCGCGGCCACACTCGCCAGCATCGGCTGGCCGGTGAACGCGGAAGCGTCGGCAAATGATTCACCAGGACGAGCGAGCAGGAGCACCTGTTCTCGGCCGTCAGCGGAGAGCTTGAAGACCTTCACCAACCCGCTCTCGACAACGCACAATCCGGGACAGGGAGCTTCCTCGAGCGCGAAGATCTCGCCAGCAGTGAGCTGGCGACACTCGGTGGCCTCATGCACTCGTTCCTGCAAATCGGCCGGCAGCTCCGCGAGAAACGACGGCTGCCCCGTTGCTCTAGAAAGCTTCCCTTCGCGCCGAACTTGCATTGCACGTCACCTGTCCATTGATACATTCATTATATGATGAGTCACCCATGGCCCAATCGGCCGCTGCAGATGTAATCGGCAGGCACCCCAGACGGGGCCGATCATCGGAACCAAGCACGCGGCCTTACAACCGATATTGACTCGTGAAAACCGGTCAGATACATTCTGAGGGATCTTTCTAGATCTGGTCGCGTGAGAGTAGGAGGAGCCGAATCGTGGAGAAGCTGAGCCGAAGAGGCGTCTTGCGCCTGACTATCCTGACTGGTGGAGCTCTGGCAGCAGCGTCACTCGTCATCGCGTGCGGTGGTGGGACAGCCAGCCCTGCCGTGAACTCGACCCCGGCTCCACAAACTGCCCCGACCCAACCCCTTCCAGCCGTTCGAATCGTCTCGTCAACCCCAACCACGGCGGCCAGCACCGCGGTTCCCACTCAGGCCGCCGCCACGAGCGTAGCGGCGCCAACCCAGGCCGCGATCTCTACCTTCGTTCCACCTGAGCCGGGCGTTCCTGGACCGGACATTATCATCAAGCCACCCCAAGCGAAGCAACCGATTACCTTGCGGTTCCATATGCGGACCGGTGGCGAAAAGTCGGAGCCATCGATCTACGTCTATCGCCCGGGCGAATGGACCCAGCAGACCGGGATTAAGGTTCAATTGGAGCCAATTCCGGGTGACGCGAATTACGTTCCGAAGCTTGAAACGCTGGCGGCAGCCGGCACGATTGGTGACCTCACCTGGAGCAGCGACGGTCACAATGAGTATCGCCACTTGGCGCAGGCTAAGGTGCTCCAGCCAGTCGACGACTTTCTCACGTCGTACAAGATCTCACGCGACGAATGGATCAAGGCAGTTCTCGACACGCTGACTATGGATGGGAAAACCTGGGCTTTGCCCAAGGCCGGCTATCCCGGTTACTCCTGGGTCTGGGTCAACCTCAAGATGTTCAAGGACGCCGGCATCCCCGAGCCGCCTGTCTATGGCAATACCTTCGACGATTTGCGAACCTGGGCCAACAAGCTGAGTCAGGGACCGAAAGATAAGCGTGACGTCTACGGCCTCTCGCTCAAGATGCGTGACAATCAGCCGATCACTAGCCAGGTGCGACAGTTCGGTGGAGACCTGATCTCGAAGGATGGCACCACCAGCACTGTCGACAGCCAGGGTTTTGCCGACTGGCTCAACTGGGCCTATCAATTGATCGTCCAAGACAAAGTCGCACCGCTCGATGCGGCGATCCCCACCGGTGGTCTCGTGTCCATGTTCGCGGCCGAAAAAGTGGCGATGGTCCAAGAGGATCGATCCTTCCAGTTCAACGTCGTCAATGCCGTCAAAGATAAGTTTCCCTGGAAGGTCATCTCTTTTCCCAAGGGCCCCAAGTCGCTCGGCTGGGGAGCAGTCTGCGCTGGTCATTGTGGTATCGCGCTTTCGAAGTACAAGGAGGAGTCTTTCTCACTCTTGTACGCCATCGCCGATAAGCGCTTCGCCTACCTTGTTGGAAAGTTCCAAGGATACCTCGTTGGGCGCGTGGACGAGCTCGAAGACCTTGGTCCCTACGCAAAGGACCCGTTCATTCAGCTCGAATATAAGAACGAGACCGAAGAGTCGGCATTTTGGGTAGCGAAGAACCTCCGCGCCTTTGAAGTCGAGACGGCAATGAACAATATGCTTGACCTGATCTGGTTGGGCAAACGCCAGCCGGATAAGAGCTTCATTGCCGACCTGAAGAAGGCAATGGACGATGTCTTGGCAAAGCCGGCGTAGAGGGGCAGCATGGCGAAGCAAGCGCCGGCGAACTCCCGGCCCAACATCGTCTTCGTGCTTACCGACGACCAGGGCTACGGCGACCTGGCCTGCCACGGTAATCCCTATATCCAGACCCCCAACATTGATCGACTGTACACCGAAAGCGTCCACCTGACGAACTACCATTGTGGCCCCACTTGCTCGCCAACCCGGGCAGGATTGTTGACTGGCCATTATGCGAACAGTACCGGGGTCTGGCACACCATCGGCGGCCGCTCACTGCTTCGCGAAAGTGAGCGGACGATCGCCGATTATCTCGGCGAAGCTGGCTACGTGACCGGTCTCTTTGGCAAGTGGCACCTGGGCGACGCTTATCCCTACCGTCCCCAGGACCACGGTTTTCAAGAAGTTGTCACCCACGGTGGGGGTGGCGTTGGCAACACACCGGACCACTGGGAAAACAACTACATCGACGACTACTATTGCCGCGACGGTAAGTGGGAGCGTTTCGAAGGCTACTGCACCGACGTCTGGTTTTCGCTCGCCATGGATTTTATCTCTCGTCATCGCGCGGAGCCTTTCTTCTGCTACGTCACTCCGAACGCTCCGCATTCGCCGCACATCGTGCCGGAAAAGTACAGCAACCCGTATCTCGAGCTCGCCAAGTCCGATCCTGCCGCGGCCCGGTTCTTCGACTATCCGGCCTCGGACCAGATGATCAGGTTCTACGGCATGATCACCTGCATCGACTACAACCTTGGCCTGCTCCGCGCCAAGCTGGCCGAGCTCGGTCTCGCCGAGAATACCATCTTTTGCTTCATGACCGACAACGGCAGCGCCGGCGGACTCCAGGTAGACGCCAACTGGTTCGTCGTCGCCGGATACAGCGCGGGCATGCGGGGCAAGAAGAACTCACCTTATGAAGGTGGTCACCGGGTGCCGCTCTTCCTGCACTGGCCGGCCGGTGGCTTCGCCGAATCGCGGGAAGTCCCGACCTTGACGGCAAACGTCGACATGACGCCGACGCTCCTCGATCTGTGCGGCGTCGAAGTCGAGGCGAGCACCTTCCACGGACGAAGCTTGGTCCCTCTGCTCCGAGAGGAAAAAGGAGGATGGCCGGATCGCGCCATTGTCACTGACTCTCAGCGGCTGCTCCAACCTTTGAAATGGCGCCTGAGCTGCGTGATGCGCGGGACCTGGCGGTTGATCAATGGCTGCGAGTTGTATGATCTTGCAGCCGACCTCGAGCAGCGACGCGACCTCGCAGCCGAGCGCCCGGATCTGGTCGAGCAGCTTCGGAATGACTACGAGGAGTGGTGGCACCTCGTTTCGGGGCGGTTCGACGAGGAGATTCCCATTCATATCGGTGGTGATGAGCCGATCGTCGAGCTCACTTCGCACGATTGGCGGCGGATCAAAGGTCCGTCTGAGCCGACTGTTGGCATCGCCGAATACGCCGATGACGTTCGCGCGGTCTGGAATCAGTCGCAGGTGCGCCAGGGGCCGGAGTTGAACGGCTACTGGGAAGTCAACGTCGCTCGGAGTGGGACGTACCGCTTCGAGCTTCGCCGCTGGCCCCGCGAAGCCAATCTGCCACTGAGCACGGGCATCCCTGGGGAGATCAAGCCCTACAATAACAGCATTGCCACCGGCTACGGTGGCGGTCGCGCGATCCCGATCAAGCAGGCGACGATCCGTGTCGCGGGCGTCGAGGCAAGCAAACCGGTTGGCCCCATGGATACTGCCGCCAGCTTCGAGCTGACCCTGCCGGCCGGCCAATCGCATCTGGAGACTTGCTTGACGACGGAAGATGGGGCCACACTGGGGGCGTATTACGTGTACGTGGAATGGGTCATTAAGCACCAGTGAGCGTAAATCAGTTCTGAGTGGCCATGTCACCACGGCATGGCTCTCGATTGGGATCTTCCTCGAATCAGCGTGGAGGCAAGCGTGAGCGCGGCAATTCGAGAGCGCCTGGTAACAAATCCCTACGCCGATAAGTGGGCGGTCCTGGCGATTGTCGGTATCGGCATCTTCATGGCGACGCTCGATTCATCGATCGTCAACATTAGCTTACCGGCGATCGCGACCTCGTTTGGCGAGCCACTCAATGGAGCGGTCGAGTGGGTGATCATCGCCTATCTCGTGGTCGTCGCGGCTCTCCTGCTGACGATCGGGCGCCTGGCCGATATAACTGGACGGAAGCCGATCTGGCTAGCTGGCCTCGTCGTCTTCACCCTTGGCTCGGCGCTGAGCGGCGCGGCACCGACGCTGGGCTGGCTCGTCGGATTCCGAGCATTGCAAGGGGCCGGCGGAGCGCTGCTGATGGCGATCAGCCCGGCGATGCTGACCACTGCCTTTCCGCCTCACGAGCGGGGCCGCGCTCTCGGGTTGAATTCGCTGACCGTCGCGCTCGGCATTAGCACCGGTCCGACCCTCGGTGGCATTCTGACTCAAGACTTCACCTGGCGAGCGATCTTCTACGTGAACGTTCCGATCGGGATCGTTGGAGTGTTCGCGACGTTACGCATCCTGAGAGAGCAGGTAAAGCGTGGCGAAGGGCGCTTCGATCCGCTTGGCGCGGCACTGCTCGGAGTTGGCTTGGCGGCGCTGACCCTCGGCCTTTCCTTTGGCCAGGAATGGGGCTGGTCCTCGTCCCGACTGATCACCTGCATGGTCGTCGCGGTCATCTGTTTGACCGCGCTGGTCTTTGTCGAAAGCCGGGTCAACGATCCAATCGTCGACCTTTCGCTCTTGCGCAACCGTTTGTTCGCGGCGGCGAATGGCAGTCTGGTGTTGGCTTTTCTCGCGCTCACCGCGGTGAGCTTCCTGATGCCCTTCTATTTAGAAGAGCTCCGCGGCTTTTCAACGCTGGACGCTGGCCTCTTGCTCACCCCACTACCGCTGACGATCGCCTGCATCGCGCCGTTCAGCGGCGCGCTCGCCGACCGGATTGGCACCCGCTGGCTGGCATCAATCGGTCTCGCGATCGCCTGCCTGGGGTTAGTTTTGATCTCGACTCTGACCGCGCAGACGCCGGTCGTCCAAGTCATCGGCACGCTGGTCTTCACCGGGATCGGCCAGGGACTCTTCCAATCGCCAAACAACAGTGCCCTAATGGGCGCCGCACCACGCGGGCGACAAGGGATCGCAGCCGGGTTTCTCGCCACCGGGCGGGTTGTCGGCCAGAGTGTGAGTGTGGCATTGGCCGGGGCAATCTTCATGAGCCTGGGAGGAGCCGACGCCGGTGCCCAACTCGCCGCGCTCGGCCAAACTCAAGCGGGAAGGGTTAGCACGCTCCAACAGACCTTTGATACCGCCTTCCAGGGCGCCTTCCTCGTCTGCGCGGCAATCGCCGCGATTGGCGTCTTCACCTCGCTCGTCCGTGGCAAAGAGATGCTGGAAAAGAAACCCGCTCGGGGCTAGGACCCCAGGGCTACGCCACGCCTCGCGAGGCCGGCCCCGGCCCCCGGTACGGGCGCTCGAAAGGCATGACAAATGGCTCTTCCCAGGGACGAAAAGGCACCAGGTCGGCGATTTCTTGGAGGCGATCCAGGATCTCTCGCGGCAGCGGACCCTTTTCAACTGCCGCAGCGTTTGCCTCGACCTCGGCCACCGAGCGTGCGCCGGTCAGGGTCATGCTAATGTCTGGATTCGAGATGACGAACCGCATGCCCAACTCGGCCAGCGGGATTCCAATCTCGTCAACGAAAGCGTAGAGGCGGCGATATTGCTCGCGGCGGGGCGGACTGAGCCAGGGCGCGCCCGAGCGAATCTGCGCGTCATAGCATCGAGCCAGTGCTCCTTGCTGGAGGGGTGAGCCGACGATAATTCCCATCCCTTGGCGCTTCGCCTCCGGCAGCACCGCGATGGTTGCTTCCCGCCAGAGCAAGCTGTAGTTGAACGCGGTGAGGACGACATCGTAGCGGCCGGTGGCGACGATCCGGGGTAGCTCGTAGGCGGTAGTTCCACCCAGGCCAGTGAAGCGAATGATTCCCTCGGCCTTGAGCTCGTCTAAGAGCTCGTTCACCGGACCGTGAAAGCTTTCCCAATCGGTCCACCAATCGTACTGGCCGGGGCGATCCGGCTCGTGGATGAAAAGGATGTCGAGGTGGTCGCGTCGCAGGAGGCGTAAGCTCTCTTCGACCGAGCGACGCAAGCCGCTCTTGTCCCGGGGATCGAATGGCTGCGGACGGCCACCCAGCTTAGTCGAGAGATAAAACGGCCGAGTCACGCCATCCAAGGCGTAGCCCAGGACTTCTTCACTGTCTGAGTAGCTGGGCGCCGTATCGACGTAATTGATGCCCAGCTCGAAAGCTCGATGCACTGCCCGCCGTGCTTCGTCGCGCTCGGTCCCGACTCGGCTCGTGATGAACGCTCCCCCCATCCCCAGCAAGCTGACTTCGAGGCCAGTTCGTCCCAGGATCCGCTTTTCCATGCTCTCCTCCCGACCTTGGCAATTGCCGTGAGCCTAAACCACCCAACCGGCGGCGTCAAGAGTAGTCCCAGACTTGACAGTCGACCGTAACCTTAGTAGCATCAGTGGTGTTGTAACAGATGCTACAATGAGCAGAGATTGTAAGTCGATGCTAAAGGAAAACCAGGGGTAGCAGATAATCCTGACGAGAGCCGTTGAGGAGGTAACCAATGGGCTTGAGCGTAGGAACAATTAGCCTGTTCGTCGCATCTTTTCTCGCGTCGGGCGTCGAGTTCGTCGAAGCCTTCACCATCGTCCTAGCAATGGGGTTGACCCGAAGCTGGCGCGCGACGCTGATCGGTACCGGGGCAGCGGTACTCATGCTCGCCGTCGTCACCGGCATCGCCGGCGTGGCCCTCGTCCACACCGTTTCCGAGGCGCTGCTCCAGATCATCATCGGAACGCTGCTCTTGATCTTCGGCCTGCAGTGGCTTCGTAAGTCAATCCTGCGCTCATCCGGGCTGAAAGCCATGCACGACGAAGATGCGATCTTTCGCAAGGAGCAGGAAGAAGCCCGGAAGGCCGGTCATGAAACGCGGCTTGGCCTCGATTGGTTTGCCTTCGTTGTCTCATTCAAGGGCGTTTTCCTCGAAGGATTGGAAGTCGTTTTCATCGTCATCACCTTCGGGTTGACCGCCAGCCAGCCGAACGTGAACGGCATTTTGCTCGCGGCCGAAGGCGCTGCCCTGGCCGGGCTGCTGGTGATCATTGCCGGCTCCCTCGCCCACCGACCGCTCTCGACGGTTCCCGAAAACACGATGAAGTACGTCGTCGGCTTGCTCCTGAGCACCTTTGGCACCTTCTGGTCGGTCGAGGGACTCGGCTACTTTGGCAGCGGCCAGAGCCTGGAATGGCCGGGGCAGGATCTCTCGCTCCTCGGCGTGCTGATCGCCTGGATTCTGCTGTCCCAACTGGCAATCGCCGGCCTCAGCCGTCTACCAGGCGGGCGTAACGCACGAACGGTCAGCGTGATCTCAGAGGTCGGAGTCGGGGCAGGACACTAAAAGGGGAAGAGGTTATTCCATGCGGCTGATTGTCGGCTTTTTCGAATTCTGGTACGACTTTATCGTCGGGGATGCCTGGGAGATCGCGGCAGGGATTATCCTCGTCCTAGCGATTGGCGCCATCCTCGTTCACACGAGCGCTGTCTCAACGAATCTGATCCCGCCGATCATTGGTCTCGGCGTTATCCTCGTCGTCGCCCTGAGCACCCTCTGGGAAGCCAAACGCCGGGCTCAAGCGTAGATTGAAAATTGAAAAGGGGGCAGGAACGGAGGCTAAGGCCTTGGGCGCTATAGCGCCGGATCTCTGCCCCTCCTCTTTTTTCAAGCCGGGGACTCCAGGTCAAGGATAGAGCGGCGTTCGCTCCAGCCCCAGCATTTCGGGCAGACCGAACATCACATTAACGTTTTGCAGGGCATTGCCGGCCTGGCCTTTGAGCAGGTTGTCGATTGCTCCGGTCACGACGAGGCGCCCGTTCTCGCGATCGACGGCATAGGAGACGTCACAGAGGTTGGTGCCGATCGCCGTCTTAATGCCGGGCGTAACCCCCGGGGGAAAGACCCGCACGAATGGCTCGCCAGCGTAGAACTCGCGATAGAGGTCGTAGACGTCTTGGGCACCGACGTCTTGGCGCAACGTCGCGTAGCAGGTGGTCAAAATCCCCCGACTGATCGGCACCAGGTGCGGGACAAAGGTCAGGCCGATCGCCTGGCCACCAACGTCAGCGAGCGCCATTTTCGTCTCGATCGCATGCTGGTGGTTAGCGATCCGGTAGGGGGTGACGTTGCCGTCACGATCCGGGAAATGGAATGTTGCGCTCGGCTTTTTGCCACCGCCGGAGATGCCGGTCTTGCCATCGACGATGATCGACCGAGGATCGATCAGACCAGACTTGACGGCCGGTGCCAGACTGAGAATCATGGCAACCGCAAAGCAGCCCGGATTGCCGACCAGGCGTGCGTCGCGAATTCGCTCGCGGAACAGCTCGGGAATCCCATAGACGTTTCGCGACAGGAGCTCGGGTGACAGGTGCGGCTTGCCGCCGACCGACGGGTGGCGCATCGCGTATTCCCGATAGCGCTCGGCCGACTCGAAGCGAAAGTCACCGCTGTAGTCGACGACTCGTGCACCACGTGCAAGCGCTTGGGCGGCGTATTGCATACCAACCCGATCTGGCGTCGCGAAGATCACCAGATCGCAACCAGCGCCGATCCGCTCGGGCGAGGCATCCTCGACCATTTGATCGCAGAAACCGCGGAGATGGGGAAAGAAATCACTGACTGGTTTACCGACGTCAGTTTTGGCGAGCAAGTCGACGATCTGGATCTCCGGATGCCGCAGCAGAAGTTCGATAATGCCAAGGCCACCGTAGCCGGTTGCCCCGACGATTTGTGCGCGAATCATGACTTGACTGTCCTCCCCAGTGTCTCGCTCGGTCCAGGCCGAGCGAGCATCGCGGATATTCTAATCGAGGAAAGACACCGGATAAAGATACTGCACGCTAAGCGTCGTTTCGACCGCTCGGAATGACAGACTGCAACTGGAGGGCTAACCGGCCAGATGAATTGTGCCGAGTCTATAGGCGGTGTCGTTCCCGACCGGCAGACGCTGGCCCGTCTTTGCCAGGTAAAATCCTACTTCAACGCGGTAATCACCCGGAGGAAGCTGCGCCACTGGAATTTGATGCGGGTCAAAAGCGACGTCGCCGGTCTGCCAGGTTGAGGTCGGAAAGCGGCCACCGCGCGGCTCCGAGTCGCTTTGTGCAACGAGTTTGCCGTCCGGGCCGATCAGATGGACGAAGACGGTATACGAGGCAGATGGTGGCTGGATCGCCTGCCATTGCAAAACAATCTTTTCGGTAACGCCGTGTTGTCGAGCCCACCAGCCGTCAAGCTTTATCTGATTGCCGAACTCAACGCTGGCTGGCTTCAGCACGGGATGGAATCTCTGTGTCGGAGCGACGGCGAGCGGACCGATACGTAAGCTTGTTGGCCCCGGCTGGCCATCTGTTCCAACCACCGGCACTGGCCGAATTCCCGGTCGCTCGTAGCGCCCGAAGTCCACCCAGTAGCGTCCAGGTGGCAGATCGGAGGGCACTGCAAGCGAAAAACGATTGATCAGTAAGGCGCCCTGTGGCCAGGGAACTGATGGGAGCGGGGCGAAATCGTCACTGGCCCAGCTATGGCCATCGTCGCCAACCAGGTGAGCAAAGACCGATTGCTGGCTCGGATCCTGGGGTGACTGGCCAATCCGCCAGGCTACGTCGACCTCGAGCGGCCGACCGGGCTGAATCTGGCGGGGCGCGTTGAAGCCGGTGATCTGGCTCCGATCGAGCATTGCCGCGTCGAGCGGGTGCCAGCCCGGTGGAAGCCAGGTGCCGGGCGCTCGCGCTTGGAAGCGCGCGTAGCCGGCGTCGCCGCCGATCATGGTGAATGGTGAAAGTGGTCCTCCGGTCACCTGCCAGGGAGCGAGCAGTGCGCGCAGCGACGATAGACTAGCTGGCGCGACGATGTAGCTCGCCGTGCCAGAAGCGGGGAAGAGGAAGCTGTGGTCAACATCGACGTAACGAAGATCCGCACCATCGGCCAACGAGGCAAAGACGGTTGGAGTCACATCGACACCGACCAGCGCACCCTCTGAAAGCACGTAGACGGGTTCGCCGGCCATGGCATCTCGCACGGATCGCACCGCGGCGAGCGAGAGACCGAGCGAGGAACCAAAGAAAGTCGTCACCGGACGTGCTTCGACGTAAGACAGATAGGTCCGGAAGATGCTAAGCTGGATCGCAACCGCGGCCAGAACGAATGCGCCGCTGGCCAATGAGGGCAGCCCAACTTGGATCCTCGGCGAGCGAATAAAGCGGGCGAGGAGCCTGCTTGCACCAGCAGCCAGTGCGTCGACACCGAGGGCAATCAGGACGAACTGGCTCGGCAGCGTTCCGAGAAAGTGGTGAATGAACACCTCGATGCCGAGGTGGGGTACCGCGACGAGGGCCGGCACCAACCACCAGAACAGGATAACCAGCTCTGGCTCGATCGCGCGGGGCATCCTTTGGATCGTGGATTGTCGCCACCGGAAAGCTAGACGAGCCACCGCGACGCCACCACCGAAGAGGAGAAGACCCTGCAAAGCGGGTCCTAGCCAGATCGTTCGCGCGGTTATCCGCGCGAAGTCGCCAGCAGGCCCGGCGAGCACTTGGAAGGCATCCGGCCCGGCGAGCTGGACCACAAAGCTCAGCGGAGTCAGGTCGAGCATATTCGACGCCCGGGCTGGAGCAAGCAGATGACTAAGGATCGCACGCATGTCGGGAAGGCGAGGCACCAATGTCGCGAGAAAGAACGCTAGGCCCGCCAGTGACCAGCGGGACGCGGGTCCTTGCCGCGTCCGAGGTACGAGCATCTGGACCAGGGTTGGCGCGAGCACCGCAGACCACGCGCCGAAATTGAGTGAGACCAGCCCGGCCACGGCGACCCAGGCACGTCCCAAGCTCGGAACCACGGTCTTCGGGTCGATCGCCCGGAGCAGGCCCCAGAGTGCGACCACTGAGAGCGGCGCGAGCAAATCGTTCGGCCAGATCTTGCGAGAGAAGACGATCGCCCAGCTTCCCCCCGCAAACAGCACCGCCGCGAAAAATGCGACGCGCTCACCAAACGGACGCCGCAGAGCACGGTAGGCAAGGCCTACCGCGAGCGCATTCAGCAGACCGATGGTCGCCACCGCCACCCGCGGATCCGGCCGAATCGCCAACACGAGCACTAGGAGATCGTAAAGAAGCGGCCCCTGCGATGCGCCGGGCACCGAGCTGCCCTGACCGTGGAGCGGAATGGTGTGCTGCTGAATCGCAGTGAAGGCAGCGAGGACTGCCGTCGACTCGTCGAGCTTGTACTCGGCCAGACCAGGCCGAATCATCCGGGGGATGGCAGCCAAGAGAATGAGAAAGAGAGTAATCGCCCAAACACGCGCTGGGCGGTTTGCGGTGAGCCACTTCATTGTTATCGCTGCACCGTTTGGTCCTGACCGGCCCGGCGGTAGACCTCTTCTTCGAATTCTTCGAGCATCCGCTCACAACGTTGCAGCTCGGCCGCGACCTCCTCGCGTTTGCCCGCGTCAAACCAATCACGCTCGACCACGCGATCGTACCAACGACGGATCTTCTCCAGGTCCTCGCGAATTTCCTCCGCTTCTTCATAGGTGAAATTTTCCCGAAAGCGCTCGAACTCAATCTCTTTCATGAATTTCGTCTGGCATTCCTCGATTAGCTCGTCATACTCCTTAGTCGAAAGCTGCCGGAAGCCGTCGAGCAGTCGCGCTTCCTCGTCGCTGCCTAACTCACGCACCCGGAAGAGATCGTAGCTGCCTCCAATCGACTCGATCTTCTTCACCAACGCGTCGATTCCTGCGAGGCATGATGGAAAAGCCGGCACGATGCAGACGCACTGCTGAAGATAGAGCACTCCCATTCGCTTCAGCTCGCGCCATACCGAAACCCGATTGTTCGACGGTTCGGACGGCACACGGTAGACGAGAAGCAGCCAGCCATCGGCCGGCGGTCGCGTGAGGGAGTCAGAACTCATCAAGGTCTCCTGTCATTGTCTCTGATCATTACTCACTTACGGGGCCTAGAAGAGAGGAGAGCACCGAGTATTTTTCAGCAACTTTGTGTGTTCTCTGCGCATCTATGGTTCGGTTTTCTTAGGTACGTGAGGAATCGTATCATCTTTCGCGATGGTTGACAGGACTCCTTTGCGGAGTCATCCTAGATCAACGAGTGATGTAATCAGTCTGAAGATCGGGCCCTCATCCCCGGCCGTGGCCGACGAGGTGAGATTCCGCCCTCCGCCAGCTCTTTGGAAGTTGTCTGGATTCCCATTTTAACAATAAAGGAAGAAGGGAGAAGAGGCTCATGTTCGAAGCAATGCTCGCCGAGACGATAGGCATAACGGGACATAATGGTGACACCATTCAAGCGTACTACGCGCGCCCCATCGTGGCGACGCCTGTACCGGGGGTCGTCGTTCTCCACCATATGCCGGGCTGGGATGAGTGGAGCAAGGAAGTCACGCGAAAGCTCGCCTACCATGGTTACGCGGCCATCTGCCCCCACCTCTACTCGCGGGTCGGACCGGGCCGTTGGGACGACGTCGCGGCTGCCGCTCGGGCGCAGGGAGGGGTATCCGACACTCAGGTTGTTGGCGATACCGCCGGCGCCGCGGCGTTCCTCCGAGCCCAGCCGGACGCGAATGGCAAAGTCGGGGTTATTGGCTTCTGCTCCGGTGGGCGCCAGGCTTATCTGGTCGCCTGTCAAATCCCTTCGCTGAATGCCGCCGTCGACTGCTGGGGAGGACGCGTGGTAGTGCGACCGGAGGAGCTCACCGAGAAGCAGCCGGTCCCGGTCATCGATATGACCAAGGACATGCATTGCCCGTTGCTGGGTATCTTTGGGAACGACGACGCGAACCCGGACGTCCAACAGGTCAACCGCATCGAGGAAGAGCTGCGAAAGTACGGCAAGGACTACGAATTTTACCGCTATGACGGAGCTGGCCATGCCTTCTTCGCGGTAGACCGGCCTTCTTACCGTCCCGAGCAGGCCGTGGATGGCTGGAAGAAGGTGTTCGCCTTCTACGAGAAGCACCTCCAAAACACCTAACCGGAGCGCACAATGTGTACGTGGATCATCGAGAAAGCGAATATTTCCGGCCATGGCAAAGGGGTGGCCGACTGGCTGGCGCTGACCAAGGCAAACGTCTACTATGACCATCCAGTCAGCGCTCCTCTCGATCACGCTCTGATCATCGATTTCGTCAACGAGGCGGCGGGTCCTGGTGCCCGCGTCAGCGTGGAACTGAGCGCAGAATCGGCTCACGAACTGGTGAAAGCGATTCAGGCCGCCCTGGCGACCGGTCAGGCTCAACACGACCTGGCAATGGCGACGAGGAGTACCGGCTGAGAAAGACCATGGCGCCTGCATTATCCTTGAGCGTTCTTGACCAGTCGCCGGTTCGTCAGGGGGGAACGGCAGCCCAGGCTTTGCGTGAGACGGTCGAGCTGGCGAAAGCCACCGAGCGCTTCGGCTACAAACGCTATTGGGTGGCCGAGCATCACAACGCCGCGAATTTCGCGGGGACGACGCCGGAGATCTTGATCGGCCAGATCGCTGCCAACACGACGAGGATTCGCGTTGGCAGTGGTGGGGTCATGCTATCTCACTATTCCGCACTGAAAGTCGCCGAGACGTTCCGGGTTCTCTCCGCCTTCTACCCGGGCCGGATCGATCTTGGGATCGGTCGGGCCCCGGGGAGCGACCAGAGAACGGCAGTGGCATTGGCTGACCCCAAGCCCATCGCCGACATCAATCAGTTCCCACGCCAGGTAGCCGACCTTGTCGGCTTCCTGACTCAGCGACTGCCCGAAGATCATCCCTTCGCCGGGATCTCGGCGCAGCCGGGCCCCGCGCCAGCGAACGTTCCCGAAATCTGGCTACTGGGATCCAGCGACTACAGTGCCCAGTTGGCAGCAGCGATGGGACTTCCCTTCGCTTTTGCCGATTTCTTTGGCAACGCCGGGGATTACGGTCCGCGGATCGTCGATCTCTACCGCGAAGATTTCCAACCGTCGGAGTACTTGAGCGAGCCCAAGCTCAACGTCGCCGTCCACGTCACCTGTGCTGAGACCGAGCAGCGCGCCCACTTCATCGCCTCGAGTATGAAGCTACTCGTCGCCCAACGGCGGACTGGCCATGGTCGTTCGCCACTGATCCCGCCGGAAGAGGCATCGCGCCTCATTGCCGATGCCCGAGCCGATCAGTTCGTGGCCAGCTTCACTCGACACTACGTCGAAGGAACCCCCGAGCAGGTTCGCAGCCGTCTCCAGATCCTGGCAGACCGCTACGGCACCGATGAGCTGATCATCGTCACCAATTGCTACTCTTTTGCAGACCGCGTCCGTTCGTATGAGCTGATTGCCCAATCAGTCAATGAGCACCAAGTTATTGCGCCGCGCGATGTCAAGGATTAACAGACGTCGCGCGGTGTCGTCGAGGTCACCGATTCCATTTTGCCGTTCGGCCGATCCTTATCCCGCAGCAAGCATCTCCCCGACCGTCGCAAACTGGTAGCCCTTGGCGCGGAGGCCCTCGACGACCTGGGGGGTCGCATCAATGTCCAGCGATTCGACCCCCACGTGCATGACATAGATTGCGCCGGGCTGTGCATTGTTCAAACAGCGGTCGATAATCTGTTTGATCGGCGCGCCCTTCCAGCCAGTCGAGTCGACGGTCCAGAGAATCGAGTAGTGATATCCGGCCTCGCCCACGTCGCGCAAGACGCTGGCATCCTGATCGCCGTAGGGAGGGCGGAAGAGCGGACGCGGACTCACCCCGGCCAGACTTTGCAGGATTGTCTCGGTCTGCTGGATCTCAGCAAGACGGTCCTTGGAAGTCAGCACTGCCGGCCTGGCCGATAGACCAGTCCACGAGCGATGATCGTACGTATGATTCATGAACTCGTGGCCCTGAATAGCAATCTGGCGCACCAGATCCGGATTACTCTCGGCCCAGCGACCGGTCATGCCAAACGTCACGTGGATCCCCGCCGATTGGAGATACTTCAAGAGCTGATCGGCTTTGCCGCGATCGGCACCAGCATCGTAGGTCAGCGTCACGACCTTGTCGGTCGTCTTGATCCGGCTGACACTCACGGCAGGCCCGGTCGGCACGGTCGGACTCGGCCGAAGCGAGGGGTGGGGGGTGGCGCGCGGGCTCGGGACCGGGGTCAGGGTCGGCGATGCGACCACCTGCGACGGGACAGCCGTGGCGGTCGCTACGAGCGTTGGCGTAGCAGCCCGGAACGGGGTTGTCGCCACGCCGGCCGTCGGCGAAGCCACGACGGTTGGCCGAATCGTCGACCGTGGCCGCAGAGTCTCGGATATGTTACAGCCGGAGGCAGCGCCCGCCGCTACCAACAATAGCGTCGACAAGAAAGCGCGACGTCGGAGCGACGGGGATCCCGTTCCACCAGATCTTGAACGTGGCATCTCTCGCTCATTCCTTCCAGACTAGCTCAGATCCTCGACCGCCCGCAACAATCCCATCAGGTAGCCAGTGGAATAGGCACGGCCGCGGGGCGCCCAACCCTCATCGCCTGCCAGATGGGGGACATGATCGTCGATGAGGCAACCGGTAAAGCCGACTTCTTTGAGTGCGCGAAGGACCCGGGTCACGTTGAAATTGCCTTCGCCGATGAAGCACTCGTTGAAGTGATCCCCCGTTCCCTGAACGTCGCGGAAGTGGACGTAGATGATCTGGTTACGCGGTCCGAAGTACTGGATGCCACGCAGCACGTTCGCCTCGCCGCCCATCTCCGACCAGCAGCCAGTGCAGAGCAAAAGTCCCCAGGCCGGACTGTTCGCAAGACGCCCGGCTCGCTCGAAGCCTTCGAAACTGCTGAAGATGCGCGCAACCCCGCCGATCGGCGGACCGGGCGGATCATCCGGATGCAGAGCGAGTCGTACCCCGGCCTGCTCGGCGACTGGCATCACTGCCTTGACGAAGTATTCGTAATTTGCCCACATCTCCTCGGCGGTATAAATGCGTCCGTGGCTGAGCGGCAGATCCTTCGCTGCCTCCAGATCGAATGCCGTCACCAGAGCGCCCCCCCGCCCCGGTACGCGCCCCGTGCGGTAAAGCTGGTTCGGCCGCCAGTTGTAGGCAAGCACCGGAATTCCGGCCTGGCCCATGCTCCGAATGATGTGCTGGATGTTCTCGATCTGCTCGTCGCGATTGGGCAGGGCCAAACGCACCGGATCGATGAAGTGGGCCGGCATATTCTGAATCGACTCGATCCGCAAGCCGAAGCTTTCCACCCATTCGCGCAAGCGGACCAGGTCTTCGTACTCCCAGCGCTTCTCTCCGGGTAAGCGGGCTGGTGTCGCCAGCACGACGCCTTCGCAGCCAAACTGCTTCGCCAAGGTCAGGTGCTCGTCGGTCGCATCGCCGGGAAGGCCAATGGCGATGCGCATCTTCTCGAGCATAGCTTCTTCCTCCCTTTCGAGTCGAGTAGCCGTTAGTATAGCGCGTCCTGCAATACTGGCAAAGCGGCGTGTGCTCTTGCTTGTCCGACAGTTTGAGCGGATAATAGGGTCACTTCGCGGGTTTCGCAAGAGAGTAGAGCACCGATTATGCCGCCAGCGCCGCGTGACGAGTCGCGTCCGGACCTTCCGGATCCCGAGTCGACGGTTGAGCCACCGCGTCAATGGGTTCCGCGATCTGATACCATTGTCTCGAGCGACCGCACGACCACCCCGATGATAACTCGCCCGATCGACCCGAGGCCGCCTCACACGCCAGGACTCCTGAGCGGGTTCCGAGCGCTGCGCCACCGAAACTTCCGTCTTTTCTTCACTGGCCAGCTTATCTCCGTCATCGGCACCTGGATGCAGAGCCTGGCCCAAAGCTGGCTGGTTCTGACCCTGACCAACTCACCCTTTGCCCTGGGAATGGTAGGAGCGCTCCAATTCCTGCCAGTCCTTTTCCTTGCTCCTTTCGGAGGAACGATTGCTGACCGCTTTCCCAAGCGCCTCGTGCTCCTGGGAACCCAATCAACCATGATGATCCTGGCCCTTGTCCTGGCAGCCCTGGACTGGGCAAATGTGGTAACCTATCCGGAAATCCTCGTTCTCGCGTTCTTGCTCGGGCTGGCCAACGCCGTCGACATGCCAACCCGGCAGGCGCTGGTCGTCGAGCTCGTCGGTCCTGAAGATCTGATCAACGCGATTGCTCTGAACTCGACGCTCTTCAACATGGCACGGCTGATCGGGCCAGCCATCGGCGGGCTCTTGATTGCCGCTCTCGGCATCGCCTGGTGCTTCTTTCTCAACGGTGTAAGCTTCCTCGCCGTGCTGGCCGGGCTGATTCTCATGAAAGGACCGGCGATGCCGCCCCGTCGTCTTGGCTCGGTTAGCGCGGTTCTCAGCGACCTTCAGGAAGGGTTCGCCTACGTCCGTCAGACCGCGCCGGTGCTGGCGGTCATCCTCATGCTGGGTATGATTGGCACCTTCGGGATCAACTTTAACGTACTCGTGCCGCTCCTGGCGAAGTCGACGCTGAACGTTGGCGCGGTCGGCCTGGGCTGGCTCATGTCCGCGATGGGCGCAGGCTCGCTCGTCGCCTCACTCTCGATTGCGTACCTGAGCCGCGAGCCACGACCGGTCTGGATTCTTCTACCAGCAGCAGCCTTCGGTGTGGTCGAGCTGATCCTCGCGTCGGCTCGCTCCTATCCACTCGCCCTACTCCTGCTCGCTCTGGCCGGCGCTATGCAGGTGATCTTCAGCGCCCAGGCGAACTCCTTCGTCCAGCTTGCCGTGCCGAACCAGCTCCGGGGACGAGTAATGGCCATCTACATGATGCTCTGGGCCGGGACCACCCCTATCGGCAGCACTCTGATTGGAGCGCTCGCCGAAAGCACCGGGACCTTCGGACCTTTCTTGCTGGGCGGGGTCGCCTCACTCGTCGCCGTCCTCGGCGTCAGTCGCACCCTTCTCCAGATCGCACCAGAGAAAGCGATTGGGCCGGCGAGGACCGAGGAGACGGCGTAGCCTGAAAGGGCTATTCTCACCGGTACCGCGCCCAATAATTCCGCGGATCCGTCTTCATAATGTACTTATCCTTGGGATACGGCAGCGGATCCGCGGCGCGGAGGGTCCAGGCGAGGAGATCGACGAGAAGCACACGCTCGACGTCGGCAAACTCAGGTCGGCCATAGAGATTGTCGATCTCGAACGGATCCTTGGCCAGGTTGTAGAGCTGGCCGTGACCAAGCATATCCATTACCAGCTTCCAATCACCTTTACGGAGCATGCGCATGGTGCCGCTTTGCGAATAGGTGTTCAGCTCGTCGAAGGTTGGTCCCTTCGGACCATAAATCAAGCAGTGCTCGACACTTAGCTCGTCGGCGTCGGTGTAGTGCAAGCCACCGAAGCCCTGTTCGGCGTAAACACTCGCGAACTCCTCCGCCGGGTAATCGCCGCCGGTGAGCAAAGGCCAGAGGCTCCGCCCCTGGACACCAGGCGGCAGCGGCACACCGAGCGCTTCGCAGAGCGTGGGCATCAGATCCACCAACGAGACGTGTGCTGGTTGCGGACGCGCGCTTGCCTTCACGCCCGGTCCGACAAAGAAGAGGGGCACACGCATCAATACCTCGGGCATCTCCGGTCCCTTGCGCACCAACCCATACTCGCCAGCGAAGTCACCGTGGTCGGAGACGAAGACAAGCAAAGTATTTTCGCGCAAACCCTGGCGATCGATGAACTCGACGAAGCGCCGCACCTGGTCATCGATCAATCGGAGCATTCCGAAGTAATTGCTTCGGGCGCGAGGAACGATCTCGTCGTAGTCCGGGAAAACCGCCTTCCCCAGGCGATGGGTCCACTCGAACTTGAAGCCTTTGGTCACCAGCGAATCCAAACCCGTCTGATTGGCTGGCAGGATCTCGGGCGGAAACAGCGAGTAGTAGGGCTCGGGTACTTGATAGGGATTATGAGGCTCGGCAAAGGACAACCAGAGGAAAAAAGGCGCGCCCGCCAACGAAGAGATCCACTCCTGGGCATCGCTCACCGCTCGGTACGGTCCTTGGCATTCCACCGGGAAGGGTGTCGGCGCCAGGCTGGTGCGGTGGGTCAGCTCGGTGATCCAGAGATCAAAATCGCGCTCAATCGGGGTTCGGCGGTCTTCGCCTTCGGACGGAACCGGATGCGCCTGAAAGCGACGGATCTGCGCGAGAAACTCTGGATGAATCTCACTCTCCGCGTAACGATCGAGAAAGAGCGCCGCGTCTCGCTGGGGCTGGAAGCCGGCGTTATGGCTCAAAGGAAACCAGTGGTCGAGTCGCGCTTGCTTCAGATGGGAATGGTTCTTCCCGATCATGCCGGCGGCATACCCTTGCGCGTGGACAACATCGATCAAATCCTTCTGGTAGGTCGCGTATTCAATGCCCCGGTTCTCGCGGACCCGGTGTGCACTGGGAAATCGCCCGGTCAGGAAACTGACTCGGGCTGGTGCGCAGACCGGCACCGCGGTGTAGGCGTGGTCGAACCACTGGCCCTGTCGGGCCAGCTCATCGAGAAACGGCGTAGTATCGAGGGGAAATCCCTCGCGCGCCGAAACGTCGGCCCGCTGTTGGTCAGTCATAACCACGACGATATTTGGACGGTCGGGCATAAGGTAAGATCTCCTTAATTACGTCTTGATCCCCGAGATGATCATGCCGCGCACGAAGTAGCGCTGCGTAAAGACGAAAAGCACTATGCACGCTGTGATCATCATAACCGAAGTGACCATCAGCAGATGCTGCAGCGGCTTTGTCTCCTCACTTGCCTGGTTTGGGAAGTAGCTCAAGCCGACCGAGAGCGGAAAGTGAGTCGGCGTGTTGAGATAGATCAATGCTTTACCTCCACCTGAACTCACTACGAAAGGAGTGATGACAGCTTGCTTTCGGCAGGTCTAGCGTACAATGGTTGAGGTGGGAGTCAAGCCCAGACTCGCGGCCAAGGGTCGGGAGTGCCCGCTTCCGAACAGCCGAGGGAGAGGAGCACCGGCGAGGAAAGATTCGAGCCAGACGGGCTTTCGGCAAATCATTTTTCGCCTCGGTACAAAACTTGCGAGAAGTGAGAGTGGTAGCTCTATCGTTGGTGAAAGCACGCCGGGCGAGGATAGATGGCGGTGGATGAGTCTCGATCCCTTTCCCGTCGCAACTTTCTCCGCCGCCTGGCAACCAGCGGGCTGATGGCTGTGCTCTCAAGTAGCGGCTGCGCTCTGCGGCAAACCCCGGCCCCGAGCCGGCCAACCACCGCGCCTCTATCCTCAACCCGCTCTCCTACCCCGAGCCCTCCGGGAGCAGCAAGTCTGACGGCGGCCAAGATAACTCTGCAGTTCTGGACCGAATGGCGGGGCTTGACCGCGCAGACCTGGGAAAAGCTGATGAAACGCTTCAACCAGGAGCATCCGACGATCACTATCGCGTCTAGCTACTTTACCCTGGCTGATCTGCAGGAGAAGACGATTGCCGCGGTTACCGCCGGCCATCCACCGGACCTCTGGCTCAACGCCGCGCTGATTCTGCCAGAGTTTATCGTGGATGGTGCAGTTGTTTCGATCAGTCAGCTTCCCTCCCTCCCCACCGACTTCTACCCGGCCGCCGACCCGGCTAGCGTCCGCGACGGCCAGCGCTGGGGTGTTCCGAACAACGGCGGCGTTCCGGTGCTCTGGTACAACGAGGAGCTGTTTCGCCTGGCCGGGCTGGATCCTGCCCAACCGCCCCAGACCTGGGACGATCTGGTGAAGGTGGGAAAAGCGCTTACTGTCCCGGCGCAGAATCAGTGGGGATTCATCGTTCCCAACCGCCACTACCCATGGACCACCGAGTGCTGGTATGGCTTCTTGCTCGAGGCCGGGGGCGATATCTTTGCCCCCGACGGAAGGACGATCGCCTTCAACGCTGCCCCGGGTGTCGAAGCACTGACTTTCTGGGCAAATCTGTTTGGCGTTGATCAGACTGCCCCGCGTCAAGTATTCGATGCCGATACCCTTGTAAGTACCTACCGCGGCGGTACAATCGGAATGTTTCCGATGTATTCGGTAGAAACGAACGAGATTGCCAGCTTCTCGTTTCGATCCCGAAACACGCCATATCCGAAGCACGTGCAACGTGGTGCCCACTTTGCCGGTAACTATACGACGATCGCCGCGAAGAGTAAGAATCGGCCCGCGGCCTTCACCTGGTGCGAATGGTGGTGGCAGCCGGAGATCAACGCCACCTGGTGCGCCGAGACCGGAGCTCTGCCGTCTCGTATCTCCTCGACGAATCACCCAATCTATCAGGCGTACCTCCAGCGTGAGCCACTAGCCAAAGCGTCGCTGGACAGTCTTCCCTTTGCAAAAGCCCTTCCATCAATTCTTGGCATCGCCGAGATTGAGCAACGCCTCTCCGAGGCGATTTTCGCAGCGTGCTTTGGCTACAAGACGCCAAGGCAAGCGCTCGACGACGCTACCCCGGCCGTCCGTGAGGTGTTGGCGTCTTACCAACGCACGGACTGATCGTCAACCAATGATCCGGTTTCCCCGCCTCAACCTACAAGCCAAACTTCTGGCTGCCTTCGCGCTCGCCCTGATGCCAGTGCTGGCGCTGCTGCTGATCAACTTCCAGGTCGATCTCAACCGGCGCCAACGGACCATGCTGGACAGCCAATTACAGACCGCTCAGGCCATCGCGAATCAAGCCGCCGAGTCGTTTGACGACACGATCAACTTCGGATGGTCAGTCGCAGACAATCCGTTGGTTCAGACGATGGATCCAAGCATTCTCGATCCTTACCTCCAGGACCTCGACCAGCGCGTTCAGACGTATGGCAACGTCAGCGTCTACGATGCCCGGGGACTGAATCGGGGTTGGGGAGATCCCAACCAACCCGCCAACCCGCGGCTCTCGGTCAACCAGATGCCCTATTACCGACCGTATTTCGAGAAGACACTCACTACTAACTCGCCGACCGTCTCCGAGGTTTTTCTATTGCGGCGGCCGCTGGCCGTCGGCTTCGCTGTCAGCGTTCCGGTTCGCGATCAAAGTGGTAGACCCATCGGGGTGGTGGTGATTATGCGCCGCGCCGATCAGCTTGCCGCGCGCTTTGGCCGAGTTCGTTTGCAGCCTGGCCAGGCGATCTTCCTGGTTGATCCTAAAGGCCGGCTCGCCTTCGACACCAGCCAGCCGAATTTGCCCTATGACGAAAGCTCAGACTTCGCCAACTTTCCGGCTGTGAGCCTTGCCTTGCGGGGCACGCCAAACGAGCAATCGCAGTTCACGAGCCCACTCCTTGGTGACACCCGTCTTGGCGCTTTCGTTCCCACCCCCGCATACCCGTGGGCCGTTGGCGTCACCATTCCCACGTCGGTTGCCTTTGCCCCGGCGCAGGAGGCATTCAATGACCAGCTCGCCGGCTTCGGCCTGATCTTGGTCCTGAGCATGCTGATCGCGGCAGCGCTCGCCCACCTGCTGACGAGGCCAGTACTGCGCCTGGAAAAGGCCGCGCGCGAGTTGGGTGAAGGCAATCTGAGTGCGCGAGTGCAGATCAAGACGGGGGACGAGCTCGAGCAATTGAGCACAACATTCGACCGCATGGCAGCACAGCTCGAGCAACGCCAGGCCGAGGTACTCGGTCTGCTCGACCGCGAGCGGGCGTTTGCTCAAATCGCCCAGGCGCTCGTTCGCGAGCTGACATTATCGCACGTCATCGACGTCGTGATCGAGCAGAGCTCGAGGCTCTTAAACGTCAACGCTGTCGCCGTCTACCTAGCGGACCCCCCGCGACGGGAGCTGACCCTGCTGGCGCAGCGGGGCTTTTCCCCGTCGACCGTTGAGAAGATGCGCCACCTTTCCTACGACGCCCCATCCTTGAGCGCCACCGCGGCCTGCACGGGCCAGGTCCAGTTTGTCGAGGAAATCGGGACGAGCAATCTGCCGGCGGCAATCAAGGAGTGCTACCGGCGTGAAGGACTCCAGACGATACTCGCCATCCCCCTCCAGGCCCGGGGGCGTCTGGTCGGAGTGGTCGCCTTTGCGACCCGGGCCCCCCGTCACTTCTCAACACGTGACCTTGCATTCGACACCGCCGTCGCCGATCTATTTGCCGTGGCGATCGAAAACGCCCAGCTCTACGAGGAAGTCCAGCAGGAACTGCACGGGCGTGAAGAATTCATGGCGGCCGCGGCGCACGAGTTGCGAACGCCAATCACGGTCATCAAGGGGCGGGCTCAATTTACCCTGCGAACTGACGCCCGAGAAGAGCCGGCCCGTAAGACGCTCCAAACTATTCTCGAACAGTCGAACCGAATTGAGAATCTCACCGAAGGTCTGCTAGCCGTTCTTCGACTCCGGGCCGGTACGTCGATTCTGAATTGTACACGTTTCGATCTCAGCGAGCTCGTCTGCCAGGAAGTAGCAAGGATAGTGGCCAATACCAAAAGTTTTACATTTCAAACCCAGGCAGACGGCCCGCTCGTCGTCGAAGCCGATCACCAATTAATTGGCCAGGCTATCGACTATTTACTCACGAATGCCTGCCAGTATTCTCAACCAGGGGGAACGATCGAGGTATCGGCGCGTCACAAGGACGGGGAAGCCGTGGTCACGGTTACAGACCATGGGGTCGGCATTCCACTCGAGCGCCAGCCTTTTGTCTTCGAGCCGTTTTTTGAGGCATTGCCGCCCGGTGCTCCGGGCTACGTCGGTGTGGTTAGCCTTGGGCTCTATCTCAGCAAGAAGATCGTCGAGGTGCACGGCGGCCAGATCTGGCTTCGCAGCAGTCCGGGCAAGGGCACGACAATTTCGTTTAGCCTGCCGCTAGCCAGGAATCAGGGATCGGGGATTAGGGACCCGGACAACGGGGGGATCGGACGCGCGGTCTTCTAGGCTGCTCCGGACTGGTAGGGAGACGGCGCACGCCGATTGCCAGCCCTCCGAGGCGGGCAAGAGCCAAAGAGATCCGCGCTCTCCCAAGACATCTCCTGATTCCTGCCGCCGCGGTTCAGCCTCGGCCGTAGCCCCCGCCGAAGCCCCGACCTCGGCCCATCTCGCGTTCTTTGGCAACATTAACCCGTAGGGAGCGCCCATCGAGGACGTAGCCATTGAACATCTGCGTCGCGCGGTTCGCTTCCTCTTCATTGGCCATTTGGACAAATGCGAACCCGCGCGGCCGCCCGGTCTCGCGCTCGGTCGGCATCGTTACCGACTCAACCGTACCAGCCTGGCTGAAAAGTCGCCGCAGCTCCTCTTCCGTCGTCGTATACGGGAGATTCCCAACATACAACCGCGATTCTGGCATCAAACCCTCCGAAGCACAGCATGCCTGAAGTCATGGTCTCGCATCATTCGTGCCGTGGTCACCCCCTTCTCTGGCGCACTGGGAAAAGGCCCCCTTTTATGCCCTCAGCAGCGACAACCCCGCGTCAATCAAGATCTCCGCGCCGGTGATCTGGCTGCTGGCATCGGAGGCGAGGAAGAGCACAAGCTCGGCGATCTCGTCCGGCGTGATCGGCCGACCGGTGAGCGGCGGGAATGGCTGGGGCATGCGCAGATCATAGGTAACTTTCTCCAAGTTGCGCCGGTAGGTTCGTTCGCCCAGATTGGTTTTGACCGAGCCCGGCAGGATCGCATTAACTCGAATCCCCCATCGTGCCAGCTCGCCCGCCGCCATCTTTGCAAAGGCAACCTGAGCCGCTTTCGAACTCGAATAGCAGGCGTAGCCGGGCAGCGAAAAGGTCGTGTTACCGTTGACCGAAGCAGTAATGACAATCGATCCGCCACCGGTGCTACGCAGGTGGGGAATACTGTGCTTCACCGTGAGAAAGGTGCCGGTAAGGTTCGTCTCGATCGTGTCATGCCATTCATCAAGAGTCATCTCCTCGATCGGCGTTTGCATGCCGTTGATGCCGGCATTAGCGAAGACAATGTTCAATCCACCGAACTGCTCGACCGTGCCGAGCACCGCCGCCCGCACCTGTTCCTCGGCCCGTACGTCGGCGGCGAAGGCGACCGCCCGGCCTCCCTCGTCACGGATCGCCGCGACCACCGCTTCCGCCGGACCGACCCGGAAATCCACGACCGCGACCGCCGCTCCTGCTCGCGCCAGCGCCTTCGCTGCTGCCTCGCCAATGCCAGAGCCACCACCAGTAATGAGCGCTACCTTCCCATCGAGTTGCATCTGATCCTCCACTGAAAATCCCTCTCATCCTGGGAGGAAGTTAGAATGAGGAGTGCCTGCCAATTTCATCGGCTCTCCCGAGAAATAGCGACGAGGTCCTCATTGGCCGGTGATTGTAGCACGGTGGGGACTGGTCGAGGAGCGCCAAGACTGATAGGATAGCGACAACACAAGCGCCACGGTGCAGTTAGCCCGGATTATTCGCGCTCTCTTTCTCACCCTTAGGCAGTCAAAGGAGGTTCGTCATGAAGATTGCCGACGTCCAGATCGTGCCATTTCGCTTTCAGGCCGACCGATTTCGTAACGCGACGCCACACCCGAAAACAGAGATCGTCCAAACCCTTACTCGAATCATCACTGATGAGGGCGCCGAGGGCTACTACTTCGGCGGCCAGGGTCACGGCGATCAAGATGGTCTGACGCCGGCCTCGCGCACTGTGATCGAAGGACGGATCAAGCCGATGCTGGTGGGTGAGGACCCGTTCAGCCGTGAGAAGTTCTGGCAGTTGTTCTATGCCGCCAAGATTCCCGAGAACGTGATGAGCGTGATCGACATGGCGCTTTGGGATCTGGTCGGCCGGGTCGCGGGCCTACCAGTCTACAAGCTCCTGGGCGGCTGCCGGGACAAGGTCATGGCCTACGCCAGCACCTATCCGAACCTGGGAGCCCCGGAGGTTTATGCCGAGCACGCCCTTGCTTGCAAGCGCCAGGGCTACAAAGCCTACAAAATTCACCCGTACTATTACTGGAACCCGGCGACCCGCCAAGCCGTACCTGGGCGTCCTTCGCACATCGCCTGGGATATCGAGTGCTGCCGAGCGGTGCGCACCGCGGTCGGCGACGACATGGTCCTGATGTACGATCCCTGGGGCACCTACCACATTTACGAGGAAGCGCTCCAGGTCGGTCGGGAGCTGGAAAAGCTCAACTTTCACTGGTACGAGCATCCCATGCCAGAGCATCGAGTCGATACGTACATCCGGTTGAGCCGCGAGCTGAGCATCCCGATCTGTTCGCCGGAGATTCTCGAAGGCGGGGTCTTCACCCGGGCCGACTGGATCCGCCAGGGAGCGTCGGACATCAGCCGGATCGACGTTCTGCGGGGCGGGATCACCGGGGCAAAAAAGACGACCACTGTCTGCGAAGCCTATGGCATCCGCTGCGAGATCCATATGAGTGGCGTCGGGAATCTGCACGTCCTCGGCGCGACCAGTGAGGATACCTGCGAGTACTACGAGCGCGGCTTACTCGCGCCGGGCGTCGACTATGACGCGCCGCTCCCTTACCTGAACGAGCCGCTCGACACCCTGGACTCCGACGGTTACGTCCGGATTCCCCAAGGCCCGGGTCTGGGCTATCAGATCAATTGGGACTACATCGAAGCGAACCGGGTGGAGGAGTAAGCGGGAGGTCAGTGTGTGCGGCAGGTTCGTACAAAAACTCTCGGGCGAAGAGATTGCCCGACTCTTTGCCGGCGACCTGCTCATCAGTGGGCCGGGCGAGCGCTACAACGTGGCGCCGACCCAGCCAGTCCTGGTCGTCGTCGAGCATGATCGGCGGGTGGTGACAACCCACCGCTGGGGGCTGATCCCTTCCTGGGCAAAAGATCCGAAAATTGGCGCCCGAATGATCAACGCCCGCGCTGAGACCCTTGCCGAGAAATCAGCCTTTCGCACCGTCTTCCGTCACCAGCGCTGCCTCGTGCCGAGCGATGCCTTCTACGAATGGCAGCGCCACGGCACGAGCAAAACGCCCTACGCGATCGTTCGCCGTGACGGTCGTCCCATGGCCTTCGCCGGCCTCTGGTCATCCTGGCACAAGCCGGACTCCGACGAGCGGATCCTCTCCTGTACCATCGTCACCACCAAAGCTAACGAGCTCATGGCTCCGCTCCACGATCGGATGCCGGCCATCCTTCCCGAGGATGCTTGGGAGACATGGCTCGATCCGGCCTTCCAGGACATCGGCCCCCTCCAGTCGCTGTTGCGCCCCTACCCTTCCGAGCGATTAGAGGCATATCCCGTTTCGACGCGAGTCAACAGCGTGCAGAACGAGGGACCGGAGCTGTTGGCAAGGGCAGAGTAGGAAAAGCCGTGTCGGGTGGCTGACCAGCGCGTTATCCAGTTGGCACGCTACGACAGTCCTGACATCGCACTCACGGAGACTGGGCCGAGCGACGCGGATGAAGTAGCTCAGACCGGAAACAACGGCATACGAATCGCAGTTAAAGTACTGTATGCTTCAGCTTCTGCTCAACGTCGGAACCGGCTTCATTGACACCTTCGTTCCAATCTTCGTCGCGATGGATCCGGTTGGCACTCTACCGCTGGTCGTCGCTTGGACCAGCCAGCTTTCGGCCTGCGAGCGCGAGCGGCAGCTTCGCGATGCTCTGATCACTGCCCTGGCGATCGGCGTACTCTTCCTGGTGGCCGGTCAATGGCTCCTGGCAATCCTTGGCATCCAAGTTGGAGATTTCCTCATTGCCGGTGGGCTTGTTCTGCTCGTCCTGGCGATCAGCGACCTGGTAACTGGCGGTGGACACGAAGCCAGGGGCAGTGGAATACGCCCGGACTTTGGCGTCGTCCCGATCGGCACACCGCTGCTGGCCGGACCGGCCGCTTTGACCACGCTCATCGCCCTGGTCGGCCACTACGGTTTCTTGCTTACTACGCTAGCCTTCCTGGCGAATCTGCTCATCGCCTGGCGACTCTTTCAGTCCGCGGGGCAGATCACCCGGCTCTTCGGCCGCAACGGTCTGCGTGCTACCTCGAAGGTCATCAGCATCCTCCTCGCGGCTATCGCGGTCCGGTTCATCCGCGAAGGCCTTGCGACGTTTCTGCGATAGGCGGAACTCATGTCCGAGCGGCAAGTACGCCGTCCCGAATTGGTGGCGAAGGGCGACCAAAGCCGCTACCTGGAAGCCATGCTGTATGCCACGGTGGCCCGGCAGCTACTGAACTATCACGCCGCGCTGGCGCGAGCGTCGAGCGACGTCGCGTCGCTCCTCAGAATGACAAAGTGCGACTGTAGGATTAACCATCCTCGACGCTTCGCTGGAGTCGACGTAACACCGAAACTCCCCTTAGCTTAGCGGCGATGCCAGCCGCTCGGTACAGCGATCAAGCCAGGCCAGGGTTGCCGTCATTTGGCTGATGCGGAAGTCGAGGACAAGCCGATCGAAAGTGCTCTCGCGTTCGAGCCCTACCGCTTGGGCTTGCAAGTTAGCAATCCAGGTTTGACACGCCTGCCGCTGGCGGTCGACCAGTGCCATTGCCACGGCCGAACCGCCTTGAATCGCAAAGTAGAGCTTGGCGAGAAACTCCAAACGAAAATCCCGTCCGTGGGCGACCGGCGTCGTCAGCCAGCTTTCAAACGCTGCCCAGCCACTTGGCGTCAAGGACATCACTTTGCGCGGCGGCCGATTCCCCTGCACTTCGGTCGTGGTGACGATGTAGCCCACCCGCTCCAATCGCGCAAGTAAGGCGTAGAGATGACTCTGCTTGAGATGCCAAACTCGCCCCAGGGCTTTCGATTGGGTGAGCAATAAATGCATCTCGTAGGCGTGCATCGGCTGCTGGCGGAGAAAGCCAAGCAAAGCGTGCTCCACGGTCAACGACGACCTCAATCCAACATTCATCGCATATCGCCCCCTAGCTTATTCTGGTCCCCCCGAACCTTCGCCCTGAAAGAGTGCTTTTGCATCTACTCATACTTTATTTATTCACATCATGACTATTAGTGTCTTGATTATCACCAGGCAGCCAGCAGTTGTCAATCACTGATAGAAGCCGATAGAAATAGCTGATAGCACTGTCGCCGGCGTCAAAGGCGATGTATCATGGCGCTACGCTTACCACTACAGCCGTAGTTGCTCGGTCACGTCATGCTGAGCGACCAAAGGGAGCGAAGAATCTCTGCGAGACAAGAACGCGAGGGAAGATTCTTCGTCGCTTCGCTCCGCAGAATGACAGAGTGCGACGGTAGGATTACCCCACGACATTCGAGCCAAGTAAGGTGTGCCGATGAAGTGCTACGCGAAAATGCTCTGCTTGCGCGACGACCCACAGAAGATCGAGATGTACAAGGAATACCACCGTAACGTCTGGCCGGAAGTGCTAGCCGACATTCGGGCAAGCGGCATCAACGAAATGAAGATCTTTCTCCGGGGTCGCCGCATGTTCATGTACGTCGAGCTGGACGACAACCTGGACGCACAAAGCAGCCTGGCCCAAGCCGGCCAACGAAGCGCACGCTCGCGCGAATGGAACGAGTTGATGGCTACGCTGCAAGAGCGCGCCCCCGAAGCTTCGCCCGATGAATGGTGGGCTGACATGGAACAGGTCTTCGATCTAAACTGGCCGCAGCATCTCCCGAAGGGTTGAGACGATGACCCGACGTTTGCGTGTCGCTGTCATCGGCGCGGGTGGCATCGCCAGCCTGCGCCACCTTCCTGCCTACAAGCAGTGCGAAAACGCTGGCACTGCTGAGCTCGTCGCGGTATGCGATCCCCTCGCCGAGAATACCCAACGCGCTCAAGAGACGTTCGCGATCCCTCATGTCTTCGCCGATTACCGCGAGCTATTCAAGCTCCCGGGACTCGATGCAGTCAGCATTTGCACACCCAACGTCTCCCACGAGCCGATCAGTCTCGCCGCGCTGGAAGCTGGTCTCCACGTGATGTGCGAAAAGCCACTCGCCATGAGTCTGGCCGGTGCTCGCCGCATGTACGAAGCGGCAAAGCAAGCTGAATGTCGGACGGCCGTTAACTTTCGCTACCGCTGGATTCCCGCCGCCGGCTTCGTGCATGACATTCTCCAAAGTGGCGAGTTGGGGGAGATCTACCAGGTTTACTTCAACTATTTCAACGGCAGTCTGCACGATCCAGCCACGCCGATCCGCTGGCGACAGGTCCGGGCCGAGTCCGGCACCGGCGTCCTCGGCGACCTTGCCTCCCACCTGATCGATCTCGGTCGCTACTGGATTGGCGAGATCAGCAGTGTCAACGCCCGGCTGCGGACGATCATCCGGAAGCGCCCGTTGATCGGCGGTGGCACCGGCGAAGTCGATACCGATGATTCCTGCTCCTTTTTCGCTACCTTCAGCAATGGCGCCGAGGCAGTCTTCAATGCCAGCCGCTTTGCGACCGGTCGAGGTAACCACCAGCGAGCCGAGATTTACGGAAGCAAAGGTGCGCTGATCTACGAGATCGAGAAGCACGACCGCGGCGGCGATCAGATCCAGCTCTGCCTTGGCTCAGGCCAGGCCCGTTACAACGCCTTCGCCACCGTCCCGGTGCCGCCCGAGTACCTGAGTTGCAATCCATTCCGCCCGATGATTGACTTCGTCGATGCGATCCACGCGAACCGGGAGGCCTCGCCCAATTTCGCGGATGGCCTGCACTGTCAGGAAGTGCTCGAAGCAGCCGAGATCTCGGCACGCGAAGGAAGGTGGGTGGCTTTGCCGCTAAAAGGTTAGGAAGTGGTCCGTAAGGGTAAGGTGAAGTGAAAGGTGGTACTCTGATTGGGGACGCTTTCGACCCAGATCTTCCCGCCGTGCGCCTCGACAAGCCCACGCGTAATGTACAGGCCGAGGTCAAGGCCGGCGACACGTCCGTCCCCCGCGAGTCGGGGGCGGTAGAAACGAGAGAAGAGATGAGGTAGCTCCTCGGCGGCGATTCCGGCCCCGTAGCTCTCCACCACGATCTCGGCATCGCCGTCGTGGCGGCCAACCAGGAGGGTGATCTCCCGACCTGGATCACTGTATTTCGCGGCGTTTGCCAGGAGATTGCCAAGAATCTGCTCGAACCGAGCGGAATCGACATCGACCGGTAGTGGCCCTTCGCTCATCTCCATACGCACCGAGTGGTTCTGGGCAAGGACGACGACGCGGCTGCTCAACAACTGCAAGAGAGCGACCAGATCCGCTGGCTTTCGCTCCAAACGCAGGTGCCCCGCCTCGATCCGCGAAAAGTCGAGCAAATCTCCAATCATCTTGTTCAGGCTACGCGCGGCGCTCATCACCTGATCGGTGGCCCGGATCTCCGCCACCATATCCGGATGCCCCTGAAGCTGCCTGGCTAAGACACTCGCGAAACCCATGATCAACGTGACCGGCTGGCGCAGATCATGGGCAACGACCGACATCCACTCTTCCCGCAGTCGCTCGATCTCCTCCTCGGAGCGCTTTCGCTCGGTCATGTCTTGAAAGACGACAACGGCACCGGTAATCCGTCCGTCCGGAGCGGAGACCGGTCGACCGGCCGCGAGGATCGTCCGTTCGGTCTTGCCCGGGGGCGAGACGCGAATCTCGACCTCGTGAGACGCCGCCCCTGACTCGAGCGCTTGCGCCAATGGGAAGTCGCCGGGCGGAAGCGGCGAGCCATCGGGACGACGCAACACGCCTCGCGAGCTTGGCACAAAGGTTGAGCCGCTGACCAGGTCACCCATCACATCTTGCGCCATGGCATTTGCCAGGATGATCTTGCCGTGCTCATCACAGACGAGCACACCGGCCGGCATGACGTCGATCAGGGTTTGGAGTGTCCGCGTCGCCTGCTGAGCTTCTTGGGCCTGGCGAGCGCTCTCTTGCTCGTGCTGCTCGAGCAGAACGCCAAGGACGCTGATGATGATAAGACTAACTAAGTGGAAGCCAGTAGGCACCGGTGGTGCCCGATCAATATAGGCCGAAGCACCAGCGGCCGCGATGGACGTGAGAGCGACGATGATGATCCAACGTCGGGTGCAGACATAGGTCGCGATGAGAATTGGGATGGCGAATGGGGTCGTGACAAATTGATCTCTCGGCTCGACTGTCAGGTCGATACCAACTGCGACTGCGAGCGAGAGGGCAATTAACGCGGTCTTTCCGGCCTTGGACCATTGTATTGACATCCTCTCATCTCCGTGAGAAGAATGACGCCCGCCGAGCCGTGATAACCTGTCCAGTCCGCCATGGTAGCGGAGATAATCAGAAAGAATTGAATGACCGGGATACTGGCGATTGCTCCCGGCCGCCACGCCTTAACATAAACAAACAGAGTCTAAGACTATTCTACCTTCCGGAATCCCGGATGCAAGCGGGTCATCGCGACCACAAAGACGGCGAGAAACCCACCGATCAGCATCATCGTCAGAGGTCCGCCGAGCCGATCGACCATGGTCCCAAACGGTGCAGCAGCAAGGTTGGAGAGCGACCAGGTCATCATGTAAACCGACATCACCCGTCCGAAAAGGGCACGATCGGTATTAACCAGGATCAACGTGTTATTGATCGTGGAATAGAAATCGGTTGCTACGCCCACCCCCAAGAGCACGAGCAGAGCGAATGGGAAGAGCTTGACACCGCTCGCAACACCGAAAAGAAAGAGCCCCAATCCCAAACTGGTGCCGGCGATTGCCTGAATCCGTCCCTTGCGCCGACTCCGGCTGAAATACGCCATCAGGAGCGAACCGGTCAGCGCCCCTGCACCGACCACTGCCGACATCAGGCCAAGCCCTTCCGAGCCAACGTTGAAGACGCCCAGGGCATAGGCGGGCAGGAGCATCTGGTAGGACATACCGAGCAGGAGAGTGACCACCGCCAGGGTGAAGAGCGGCTGAAGCGTTTCGTGTCCCCAGATGTAACGCATGCCGGTGCTGAACTCGCTCCAGAAACTCGCTCGCTTCCCTTCCTCGGGCAGCCCAAGAATCGGGATCTGGAGGAGCGAGTAATAGACCCAGGCAACCGCCGGCACACTGAAGTAAAAGATTCCGTTGACTCCAACCCAGGGCACCGCGATGAGCAGTCCGGCCAAAGCTGGCCCCACGATCCGGGCGGCGTTCATCCCGGCATTGTTCAAAGCAATCGCGTTCGGGAGCTCGCTGGGAACGACTAACGAGGGAATCCACGATTGGCGCGCTGGCATGTTGAGCGAAAAGCATGTTCCTTGAATGAATCCAGCCACCATTAAGTGCCACCATTGAATCCAGTGCACGGTGATCAGCGTTCCCACCACTACCGAGTTCAGGCAGAGAACCGCTTGTACGAGCAGAAGCAAATTTCGCTTCGGATAACGATCAGCAATCACCCCGGCGACCGGTGAAAAGACAAGCATCGGCAGCCCGGCGGCCAGACTCACGATTCCGAGGATTGTCGCCGAGTTAGTGAGTTCGAAAGCGAGATAACCCACCGCCACGTTTTGCATTTGGACGACAAGCAGAGATGCCTGATTTCCAAACCAAAAGATGCGATAAAACGGAGACTTTTGGAGCGCTCCAAAGAGGCGGCCAAATCCCCCGTGTCCATGCTCGACGGCCGGCTCAGGCCGTGGCCCTGGTGCTCGCGCCTCTACCGCGTCAGCCAACGTAGCGTCCTCCTGATTGTAAACGTGATGATTATATCGTCTGAATGACCGATGCGGAATAGCAAATGTCGATACGTTTCTGGAGAGTAGGGGGTGGGGGTTAGAGGAGGAAACCGAGAGCACAGCGGTCTTGGCCGCGCTCCCAGTTTCAGCAGCCTTTCGTCCTACCGTCTTACCGTCGTTTCGCAGCCGGACCGACCGGAATGCCCGGCACTAATAACGGGATGCGGTAGAGACTCGTTTGGGCGGTGATGTAGAGCGTTCGCCAATCCGGACCGCCCCAGGCCAGGTTCGCGGGGACTTCAGGCAGGACGATCCGACCAATATACCGAGCACTGGGATCGAACACCCAGACTCCACCGGGACCGGTGCAGTAAACGTTACCTTCTTGATCGACTTTCATGCCATCGGGCACCCCGCGCTCGCCTTCTTTCGGCTTCAGCTCGGCGAACACCTTGCCCCCCGAAATGCTGCCATCCGGGGCAACGTCAAATTCACGAATGTGAAAGCGTGCCGAGTCGTCGATGTACAGCTTGCTCTCATCCGGCGAAAAGGCGAGGCCGTTCGGCCGCTCGAAATCGTCGGCTAGCAAGTGCATCCCGCCGTTGGGATCGATCCGGTAAACGCCATTGAAGGGCAATTCCTTACCTTCGGTATAGTGGCGCAGACCGTATGGTGGATCGGTGAAGTAAATCGAGCCATCCGAGCGTACAATCACGTCATTCGGCGAATTCAGCCGCTTACCCTGATAGTTATCCACCAGCGTCTCGGCTTTGCCGCTCGCGTCGACCCGGGAGACCCGTCGACCACTGTGCTCGCAGGCCAGCACGCGCCCCTGATGATCAAGGGTCAAGCCATTGGCGTTGCCGGTCGGGTGACGGAACGTCGAGATCTCTGCCCCTTCCGGTCGCGGTCGACAAAGGACGGTCCGGCTGTTGGGGATATCACTGAAGAGCAGGTAATCTCCGCACCAGACCGGCCCTTCGGTGAACGCAAAGCCACCGGCCACCCGCTCCAGACTTGGTGCGATGCGACGAAAAGTTGGGTAGGCAACTTCGAGAAAGTGCTCCACGGCTGCGATCCTCCGGCTTATTTGCTGGTTTGTTTCAATCCTCACTCGGTCTCTCGCCCCGGTGCACCGGGTGTCCAGCGAAGATTCGAAAAAGATGGCTTCCACTATGCGCGTATCGTAACTCTATTGGCCCCAATTGTCATCCCGGACGTCAGATCACGAACGTCGCGTAGGCGGTGGCGTCGAGGCCGCCACAGCACTGACCGACTCGTACGTCGCCCCGGGCGCTGATGAGCATGAATGCCTCGGTTCGACTGAGGCGATAACGCTCTCCGAGCAGTCCGGCCAAGCCAGCGACGGCCACCGCAATTGCCTGATGGACCTCCGGAGCGCTCCCGGTCGCGACGATCGCACCGTCGACTTCGACCCATGGGCGAGTGTGCGCCTGGCCCGGCAGTAGCTCGATCTTCACCTGCACCTCACTATTGATCTCGACACCCGTGCCTGAAACCTCGCCATCGCCCATCGAAGCGTGGATATCGCCCAGCGCGAACAGGGCGCCCGGCACGTGAACGGGCAGGTAAACCTTGGCACCAACCCGAATCGCGTTGCAGTCCAGGTTCGAGCCTTGCGGACCAGGATGTGCGGTGTAGACAATACCGTCGGCCGGCGCCGTGCCGATCACCCCGACCATTGGCCGGGCCGGCCAGCGCAAGCCACCAGGATAGATCAGAGTGTCTCCGTCGACTTTGACCATGATCGCGGTCGGTCCCGCGACATCCGGTAAGACCGGTCCCCCTGGCATCGCCCGGACGAAGCCTTGCTCAGCGAGACTGATCCGCTCGATCGTCACTGCCAGCTCATCACCCGGCTGCGCCCCCCGGACGAAGATCGGTCCGCCGGCCGGATTGACCCGGTGGGGGTCGCGCACCGCCAGGTAAGCCGGTAGGTCCTCCGGCCGGTGGATCCGACCGGTCGAGGCGTCGGAGGTTTCGATGATGACCTGCTCGCCCGGATCGATCGTCAAGACCGGTGGTGCATCTGGCGAGAAGGCGTAGATGAGCTGGTCACGCCGAATGCGGTGCATGGACCGTCCTCCAGTGGAATTTTCTGAGTGTGGCATGAGTCCGTTGACGTATTGGCGAGTATAGCCACCAATTCCCCGCCATGCCCTTGCAGCCAGATGTCGCGATCGAGCATCGCCTGCGCTCGCGCCCTCACCGCCGCCTCGTCGGCCAGCCCTTTCTGAAAGCGCTCGAAGCGATGGAGCACTATCGCCGCGTGGCTTAGACGGAGCAGCGTCGGCACGGCCTGGATCTCGGCCGGGGTGAGGGCGATCTCCTGCAGATAGCCGCCAATCAATGCCCGCAAGACCGGCCACACCTCGTCGGCGTCCCAGAGCTCACTGCCAAAGGACCTTAGGCCGCAGGCCAGATCGAGCGCGCGCAGGTCC
The DNA here is from genome assembly GCA_021324795.1 of Chloroflexota bacterium. Taxonomy (GTDB): domain Bacteria; phylum Chloroflexota; class UBA6077; order FW602-bin22; family CADDYW01; genus JAJPIK01. Next base: position 8,030 of record JAJPIK010000053.1, on the reverse strand, counting down.
CATCCGGCGAACTCGAAGTCGAGAACGCCAGTGACTCGACCGGCCTCGACGAGGAGATTGCTGCGCGCGACGTCGCCGTGGATTGTCTGTCGGGGCAGGTTAGCGTACAGTCCGGGAACCGTCTCACGTAGCCGCGTGAAGATTCGTTCTAAGGCGCGGCGCTGCCGCGTCTCGAGCGAAAGCTGCCCGATCGCGTCCCCGATCAGCTTGTGACTTTGCGGTCCGGTCAGGAGTTCACCATAGCTGCCGAGCGGAACCAGCTCCGTCGGCAAGCTGACCTTGGCCAGCGCCTTGTCGAGCTGTCCAAGGGCCACGCCACTCAAAAAAGCTTCCGACGGATCGCCAAGCCGCGGTGGCCGACCGGGAATGAGTGGGAAGAGCGCGGCCAACCTGTCGGGCTTGGATTGTGACCAGATAACGAACGCCTCACCCGTCCGCGTTGGAATGGGCGCGGGGACAGCAAATGGTAGCCTGGCTTGCGCGAGCTGCTCCAAGACCGCGAACTCGTAGTGAAGTCGGATAGGATCAGCGGTGTTCTGGTAAAGTCGGAGGAAGAAGTGGCCGGTTGGCGTGTCGACGAGGAACGATTGATTGTTCGTGCCCGCTTCGGCGGAACGAACGAAACGCGGACGAGTTAGCGACCAGTCATCCAGGAGTGCGTCGAGGTCATGCACCATCAACGTTCGCTCAATGAGAGTTTCGGGGCGAGGATCGGTGATTTTCAGTCACCGATCCTCGCCCCGAAAAATTCCCCTTTAGTGCGCCGGCTGCGCGAGGATTTGCTCGAGGCCAGACTTCAGTTGGGAGAGAACTGTCTTGACGTCCTTTTTCTCGACGAAGATCTCCTGAAGTGCACTTTCGCCCTTCGTCTCCATCTCTGGCCAATGCGGGTTCAAAGGCAGGAGCTTCGCGTAGTTTTCGCTCAGCGGATCCAGGTAGTAATGATTGTTCTTCGGCGGCGACGAGGTCAGGAACACGTCTTTGACCTCGGGCGTTTGGACCGGTGTCGCTCCGCCGAGATTGGTGTAAAGCTTACTTGCCTCCGGGCCGCAAATAAACTGGGCGAATTGCCAGGCCGCGTCGAGGTTCTTCGTTTTCGGGTAAATCGCCATCGAATTACCCTTGTACAGAGCACTCTTGCCGACAGAAGGGACAATCGGTGGCAAAGTAATGTCCCACTTAAACTTGAACGTGCGCTCGAAAATCACGTTGCCACGCCAGTCACCCCACATCGCCAACCGTCCAATCTGTTGGAGATTGACTCCTTTCGATTCCTCCGCCGTCGGCACCACGTGATACTTGTACATGAGGTCTTGGAGGAACTGGACGGCTTGAATTGCCGGTGGCTGGTCAAGATTGCACTTTGTGAGATCCTCGTTGAGTAGCGTACCACCGTTGGCGTAGATCCAGCGCGTGATGCCCCAGAGGGTCTGGTTGATCTGGAAGGCAAATTGGGTTACTCGGCCATTGCTGTCCTTCTTCGTCAGCTTCTGACTGACTTCGAGAAAGCTATCCCAGGTCCACTTGCCTTGATCCCAGGGTTTATCCGGTGTATCGAGGCCGGCCGCGGTGAAGAGGTCGATGTTATATCCCAAGACTCGGGTGCTGCCGATGTAGGGAAGACCGTAGCGCTTGCCCTGGTAGACGCCTTCGATCAATGAGATCGGATAGAAGATACTGAGATCGTAATTGGTGCTCTTGATCAGGTCGTCGAGTGGCATCGCACCGCCTTTGACAGCCAATGCAGTGATGTTGTAGTTGTCGATCGCCATCACGTCGGGCGCGTCGCCGCCGGCCAGGCGCGTGAGAACAGCCGTCCAGTAATCGCCGTTTGGAATCTCATCTTTGAGAGTGATCGACGGGAACTGCTTTGCCCAGAGGTCATCGATCTGCTTGGCGGTCGGTACCCCCTGCGAGCCACCGATCAACCAGTGGGTGAAGTCGACCGTGCCGGTTGCTGCCGACTTCGCCGCGGTTGCCGCGGGCACGGCCGGCGACGCGGCGGCCTGGGTCGATACGCTGGTGGGACCGGCCGTCGGCAGTATTGCCGGAGCAGCGGTGGGCCGAGTCACCGGAGCCGAAGCCGCCGATTGAGTCGGTACCGACGGCGGCTGAGAACAGGCGGCGAGCAGCGCACCGGCGCTTCCAGCCAGCGCCCACCCTAAAATGGAACGACGCCGGAGCGAACGCCCAGAAAATCCGAGCTGTCGAGAATTGTTCGCCATGGTTTTCTTCTTACCGACCCCTTTCTCGAATCATAATTCATCTGCGGGCAATCTCGGCGGCCACGAAGGCGAACCAGCCATGGCCTGCCCCTGAGTGGGCACAATCTAGCAAATCCTATTGGGGCCGTCAACGGTGCTTGCCAGGTCGGGTTAGCGATGGTACACTGAAATCGTGAATCACGGAATGAGTGAAAAGGCGATGGAACACCGCAACGTAACGATCTCGCTGCCCGAAGATTTGCTCCGTGAAGCGCAACACCAGGCGGTTGATCGGGGCATGTCGCTCTCGCGCTACGTGGCGACGATTCTCGAGGAATACACGCGGCGGAATCGGGCGTATCGCGACGCCGAGAAGCGCCAACGAGCACTGCTTGCGACCGGCTTGCCACTTGGGACCGGAGGCTACCTCGGCTGGGCGCGTGAAGACCTCCATGAGCGGTGAATTCTGCGACACGAACGTCCTTGTCTACGCCTACGATCAGACAGCGTCGGAAAAGCGTGATCAGGCGCGGCAACTCGTCGAACGCCTCTGGGAGTCTGGCGCGGGCGTCATCAGCGTCCAGGTGCTCCAGGAGCTGTACGTGACCCTGACGCGTAAGGTTCCCGCCCGATTGTCACCGGAGAATGCTCGATCTATTGTCGCCGACCTAGCTACCTGGCGGGTGATCGAGCCGGCCCACGAAGACGTGCTGGTAGCGATTGATGCGAGCAGACGCTGGAAAGTATCGTTTTGGGACGCCATGATTCTGATCGCAGCAGGCAAGGCAGGCGTCTTGACCCTCTGGTCAGAGGATTTAAACGATGGCCAGATCTACGACGGAGTTGTCGTCAGAAATCCATTTCGAGCATCGGGTTAGGGCTGCGCTGGAGCTGAGGATTCTCCTCTCAGAGCCGCGACCAGTCGAAGATCACGCCGAAGTAGCCAGAAGGATTCTCGGCAAGACCGGCGTAGATCTTTCCAGCCTCGCTCGGCGCGACCCGATGGCTGATCAGGGAGTCGACGTTCAGCTCGCCCCGGCGAATCAGGTCGAGAATCACCCGGCGATTGGCGAGGGGTGTCCAGGGGTTAGCAAGGTTTGGCGCTTCCATGTGGGTGGTGATGTGAGCACCGATGATCGTCAGCCCTTTCAGGTGGACGTCACCATAGGGATCGAACTGATCGACCAGACCGCGCGTGCTCCCCAACAAGACGACACGACCACCACGCGCCGCGAGTTTGATCGCCGGATTCACTGCGAGGTTGCTGCCGGTCGCCTCGAAGACAACGTTGAAGCCACCCGGTGCAAGACGCTCGAGCGCGGCCTGAGTGCCTGGCTCGTTCGGGTCGAGCGCGGCGTCGGCGCCGTTCTTGGCCGCCAGCTCACGCCGCGCCGCCAGGAAGTCAAGCGACACCACCGGCCGGCCCCCGGCGAGACGAGCGAGCTGGCTGGCCAGTTGGCCAATCAAGCCAGCGCCGACAACGGCGACGCTTTCGCCAAGCTGAATTGATGGCTTGCGCACCGCATTGAGGACGATGATCCCCAGGGTCGACATCGCCGCCTGCTCGTCAGTCACGCCATCGGGAATCGGTGCGATGCGAGACGGATCAGCGAGTCCGTGCGAAAGATGGTTGACCATGCCGCAGACCCGGTCACCGACCTGGAAGCCACTTACCCTGTCGCCAACCGCGAGAACCTTACCGGCAAAGGAATAGCCTGGATAGTATGGCTTGGTCGAATCGGCCGGCCGATTCTTGGTGATGCCGCGATAGTTCGCGACCTCGGTCCCAGCGCTGACCGCGGTGACCCTGGCCTGGACCAGCACCTGACCGGCCGGCGGCGTATCGCTCAGCTCGTACTCCTCGACATCCATCTGATAGGGTGCGACCGAAACGAGACGACGCGCGCGCATGGGACTGTCCTCCTAAAGTTTCTTACTCATCCATTCGTATGCTAGGATACCATGCCATTCGTGCTGGCCGTGGAAGACGTCAAGCTGCACGTTCTCGGGAGCGCCAGCCAATAAGGTGGCCAAATATTCCCGGTGCACCACGTGAAAACCTGAATCGCCCGATTGACGGCCTTCCTCATGGCGTGTATACTGGGCGCGCATTCTTGGGAGGAGTTCTATGGAGAAACTCAGCCGACGACAAGCCCTACGTGGAATAGGCGCGGTTAGTCTCGCCTTCGGTTTTGGAGCGCTCTTGACCGCGTGTGGTGGCAGTAGCAATACCGCGAGTAGTACAACGACCAGTGGTACCAGCAGCAGCAGTGCCCCTTCTCCGGCCCCGAATTCGCAAGCGCCGGCTGCAACGGCCCCGGCGAATGTCCAGCCAGCCGGCGCCGCGGTGCAGCCAACGCCGATTCCGGCCTCGATCATCGTCGCGACACCCGGCAGCACGCCGATCGCTGCTGATGCCGGCGCCCCACCGCCTGACCTCATCGCCAAGCCGCCGAAGTCGGCTCAGCCGATTACTCTGCGTTTCCACATGCGCACCGGTGGCGACAAGTCGGAAGCCGCGATCTACGTCTACCGCCCCGGCGAGTGGATGCAGCAGACCGGCAACAAGGTCACCCTCGAGCCGATCCCGGGCGATGCCAATTACTTCCCGAAGATCATCTCCCTGGCGGCGGCCGGCACGATCGGCGACCTCACCTGGACCAGCGACGTGCAAGCCGGTCATACCCACCTAGTGGTCGCGAACGTTCTGGAGCCAGTTGACTCTTACATGGCTTCGTACAAGATCTCCAAGGACGAGTGGGTCAAAGCAATCACTGACTCCTTGACTTACAACGGGAAAATGTACGGCATGCCCAAGACCGGTCACCCAGGTGCCTGCTATGTCTGGATCAACCTTGACATGTTCAAGAAGGCTGGCATTCCCGAACCCCCGGTCTATGGCAACACCTGGGACGATCTCCACTCCTGGGCAGTCAAGCTTACCAAGGGCCCAGCCGACCGCCGTGACGTGTACGGCTTCTTCTACGACATTAACCCGGGCGACATCCAGGGCATCACCGATGGCGTCCGTTCTTTTGGAGGCGACATTCTTTCACCTGACGGGACAAAGGCACTGATCGATCAACAGCCATTCAAGGACTGGCTCCAGTGGATGTATCAGATGATCGTGGTGGATAAAGTGCATCCACTGGGTGATTCAGTGCCAAGCGGTGGTGTGGTGTCGTTATTCGCGGCTCAGAAGCTCGCGATGGTGAACAATCAGCGGTCGTTCCACTTCCAGGCTCGCAACGCCGTGAAAGACGCCTTTCAGATGAAGGTGATCCAACTTCCGCGTGGCCCCAAGGCAATGGGCTGGCTCTCGGCGATCGACACCCACAGTGTCACCGCGGCATCCAAGTACAAGGACGAAGCGTTCACCCTCACCTACGCCTTGGCCGATAAGCGTTTTGCCTACCTGGTCGGCAAATTCAACGGCTATCTGACCGGCCGCATTGACAATCTGGACGATCTGGGGCCGTACGCCAGTGACCCCTTCCTTCAGCTCCAGCAGAAGTGCACCACGCAAGAGGAGCGGGGGATGTGGCGGCCGAAGAACCTCCGCGAGCCCGAGATCGAGACGGCCTTGTTCAACAACCTCGACACGATCTGGCTTGGCAAGAGCCAGCCGGACAGTACCTTCATCTCCGGACTGCAGCAGGCCGTCACTGATATCCTCGCGAAACCACAGTAGTCGGCCGGAGTCAGGAAGCAGGGGTCAGGGATCCGGAGGCGGATCGCTGACCCCTGATCCATTTTGAAGCAAGATGATACAATACGGGGAACCGGATTATCTCGACTACCTGGGAGAACGCGTTCGCTATGGGAGTCAGCAGTCACCCCGCGACCGGCGCTAATTACCGGTCATCGCCGCCATTCGCGATCTTCGGGTCGCTGTCGCCCGCGCAACGGCGCGAGGCCATTCAGGGCTTCCTCTTTATCTCTCCCTGGCTGATTGGCTTCGTCGCCTTTACCGCTTATCCGATGCTCGCCTCTCTTTACTATAGCTTTACCGACTACAAGATCCTGGCGAGCCCGGTTTGGATCGGCCTCCACAATTACGTCTATGCCTTCACCGGCAAGCCGTTTGGCTCAGGTGATGCGCTCTTCTGGACGGCGCTGACGCGCACGTTTACCTGGGTCGCGCTGAGCGTACCTTTGGGTGTTCTCGGTTCATTGCTCGCCGCTTCCTTGCTGAATCGGGGTATCAAGGGTACGACCATCTACCGGACCTGCTTCTTCCTGCCTTCGCTCACCCCCGTCGTCGCGGCTGGCTTGCTCTGGATGTGGATTCTCCAGCCGGACGTTGGCGTTTTGAACACGGTCATCGCCGACGTGAGCGGTATCAAAGGCCCCAACTGGCTCTACAGCTTGACCTGGGCAATGCCCTCGCTGATGATGGTTGCGCTCTGGACCGGCGTCGGGGGCGAGCGCATGCTGATCTTCCTGGCCGGCTTACAGGGTATCCCGGCCGACGTGTACGACGCGGCAAAAACGGACGGAGCGAATGCCTTCCAGCGCTGGTTTCACATCACTGTGCCCTTGATGTCGCCAGCGATCCTCTTCACGCTGATCCTGGGGGTAATCTCCAGCTTCCGCGTATTCGCGCTGGCCTTTGTGACCACCGGCGGTGGACCAGCATACGCCACGTACTTCTATTCCCTGCACCTCTACATTCAAGCCTTCTCGAGCTTTGATATGGGATATGCCTGTGCGCTGGCGTGGATCCTCTTTGCCATCGTCTTGACGATTACATTGATCCAGATGAAGCTGTCAAACCGCTGGGTCTATTACGAGAGCTTGCGTTGATGGCCGCGAGGTCCATGCCGAGGTAGGTACGATGAGCACGACAATCCTTACCCGCAAACGCCCCCTTTCGATTCCCAATCTCACTGGTCGTGTTCTGCTCTATGCATTCACGATCATGTTGTCGGTGATCTTCATTTTTCCTTTCGTCTGGACGCTGAGTAGCTCGCTCAAAACCGCAGTCGAGGTCGAGGCGTATCCGCCAACCCTCATTCCTCACGTTATCCAGTGGGGAAACTATTACCAGGCTTGGACCAGCATTCAGTTCGGTACCTATTTTCAAAATAGCCTGATCGTGACTGGCTTGAGCCTGATCGGCGCGACCGCGAGCTCCTTCGTCGTCGCCTACGGCTTCGTGCGCTTCCGATTCCCCATGCGCAATGGGCTTTTCGCCCTCTGCCTGGCCACCATGATTCTGCCGCAAGAAGTGACGATCATTCCGCTGTTTCTGGTCTTCAAGCAGATCCACTGGCTGGATACCTTGAAGCCATTGATCGTGCCGTCTTTCTTTGGCGGTGGCGCCTTCAACATCTTCCTTCTGCGCCAGTTCCTGACGACGATTCCCTTCGAGCTCGACGAAGCCGCGATGATCGACGGCGCGAGCCGCCTTGACATTCTACTCCGGGTACTCCTGCCCAACTCGAAGCCGGCCCTGGCAACGGTCGCCGTCTTCACTTTCATCTTTAGCTGGAATGATTTCTTCGCTCCCTTGATTTTTCTTAATACGCCGTCGAACTTCACGATTCCTCTTGGTCTGTACTCGCTGAAGAGTTACGTCGGCGATCCGGGCGAGCCGAAGGACCATCTGCTCATGGCCGGGAGCGTCATTGCCACTCTGCCAATCATCGTGCTCTTTTTCTCGGCACAGCGCTACTTCGTCCAAGGTATCGTGACGAGTGGGCTAAAAGGATAGCCGCCTGGAACTTCGTGGCCTACAAAGAGTTGTACCGTAGTGGCCGACCCCGGCTCAGCCGCCGCGAGCAAGTGCTCCGTCTCTAACGAGCCAGGCGATGCTCGCGCAGG
>JAJPIK010000051.1 GCA_021324795.1 Chloroflexota bacterium | reverse complement strand
GGCGGAGGGTGCGTGGCTCGGTTTCCCCATCGGTTCGGGACCTCCTGTTCAGATCCGGGCTTCTCACCCCAAAGATTCAGGTGTCCACCAAACCGAGTCAAGCCCAATCACCGATTGCCTCGCATACGTCGTCGATGAGCAGGTGTCGCCCGAGGACATCTCCCCGCACCCCACCCGGTGAACCGAGATCGGTGGGAATGGATCACTCGCCGTGGACTGAGTGTACGGCTACTCGCATGTATCGAGGTGCGCGATGGGGTCGGCCTCACTGAGAGAATCACGACCTTCCGGTCTGCCGCGACTATCGGGAGGCAGAACTCCGGCGGGCGGATCCCGAGCAGCGCCGCTTGGCGGTCAACTGCCTCTCGAAAGCGGACTTTCGCGAACCATCCGAAGGAGCCTCGTGAACAAGACGATCGAGCCGTTGTCCCGTGCGAACGGACAATTGTCCTTGCCAAGTTCCCACAAGGATCCTTTCCCACTTACCCTTGCTCAGGGGACAGGGAGGAAAGGAGGTGAACTGTGGGGAGCCGAGCGGATCCGGCTTGCGATCCGGCAGCTCGAATTCTATCTTCAAGACGAGGCACTGATCGCCTGACCTGGCATTACAGGCGTGACGAGGGGCAAACAGCGATGAGCACGGGCTCTTCTGCCGAGTCGTGAGCGCTGAGGCACAACTGGAAACCAAAGAACTCTACCAGCGCTTTCGACCGGGGAGTGGGCGGCGAGACAAAGATCGAAGCGACATTGCCCACCTCCGGCAAGTGATCGCGAGGCAGCAGCGCCGAACGCCCTGATCACGCCTTGGCGATGACCGGTGTCGATAGGGTTCCCACGTCGGTCGCGCTGGTCATCAGCCCCAGCACGTCGGCGCCGGCGTGGAGTCGCTGGACCACGAAGGCTTGCAGGAGCGGACCTAGATACCCGAGGCGAGGCCAGTCACCAGCAAGCGGATCATGCTCTCCAGGATCGGGACGACCTCCAGGGCCAGGGAGCGTAGCCACCGAAGAGGGTATTGCCTTGGCACTTCGATGCGGAATCTGTCAGGTAGCGGAATAATTTGTCCGTTCGAGCGCAGCCGTTTCGGGCGCGGCGAAGTGGGTGAAGATCCCGGTGACCGGTCTGAGCCGGGCGGTGCTCGCCGGGACAGGGAGACCGGCTTGCGCCAGCAGACTGATCTGACTAACCGCCCGCGTGTAGGTCCTCTTCCCACCGCGATTGGGGCCGGTCAGGATCCACACCCGTACGGAATCTGTGCCGAACGAGATGGAATTTGTGAGGTGAAGCTTCGGCTCCAGGGCGATGAGCATCTGGGTGGGGTCGTCGTGTAGTGTCCGATCGCGGACTGGACCGTCCCAACTGCTGTCTCGATCAACCTTTGCAAGCCGTGATACAGGGGATTGCTCGAATTCTGCCGGTCGGCACGAGACCGACCGGTCAAGCCACGCGGGGCAGCGCTCCCGAACACGCGCTCGCGCAGCGTTACTCGTCCCTCGACCGTAGCCGTATCGATCGAGAGGACGGTCGCCGACTCGGGCACGAAGTCGCTGGTCAGATTGATCGCGATCGTGCTGCTGCGTACCTGGTCGAGTGCAGCACACGGCACGCTTTGCTCGAGAGAAGCATTGGCCATCCGTGAGCCACTCCCACTTGTCACATACCACCATGTATGTATAGGTAACCGGACGGTTACGAGTCAAGGGGGAAGCCTAGGTGCAGGTGTAGAGGTTTGTCCCTTTTACTATAATGGCTCGATTGGACCTCTCAGAGCCTGTTTTGAAAACGGTTGGCTGAGATTGGATAAAAGGAAGAAAGGTGGCATACTGGTCGTGGAAAGAGAGGCCAGAGATGTCCCCCCCCCTTTTCACCAGCATGTTAGCCTATTGAGCGGAGTATTCGTAGGGGGGCCGACCCCGGTGTCTGGGCGACAGCGTGGTAGGATCGTTTCCGCTAGCTTGCCCGCGACTGGGAGGCCGCCTCCGGGGCGGTGGTCGCGCTGATCCTGATATCGCGGCGAGCAATCTGATAGCTCGTCGGCTCACTCGCTATTGGAGCACGTGAGCCTATTTTCAAGACAGACTCTGAGCCGCTTATGCAATAATCAGTCGTGTAGGGGGATACGTTCGTGTTACCAGATGATAGCCCAATTCGCCAAGGATCCGGACAACGCACCGACGCTCGCAAAGATCCTCGCCTCGATTGGTGGCGCGAGGCAAAGTTCGGCATGTTCATTCACTGGGGGCTTTACGCTATTCCAGCCGGTGAGTGGAAGGGCGAGAAGATCCCGGGCATTGGCGAATGGATCATGCTCCGCGCCCGGATTCCCGTTGCCGAGTACGAGCAGCTTGCCAAGCAGTTCAACCCGGTCCACTTCAATGCCGCCGAATGGGTCTCGGTCGCCAAGCGCGCCGGCCAGAAGTACCTGGTGATTACCTCAAAGCACCACGACGGCTTTTGCATGTTCGATTCGAAATACACCAATTACGACATCGTCGATGCGACGCCTTTTGGTCGCGATCCGTTGCGGGAGTTGGCTGCCGAATGCCAGAAGCAGGGCATTCGCCTTTGCTTCTACTATTCGCAGACCCAGGATTGGCATCACCCGAACGGCGATGGCAATGACTGGGATTACGTCGAAGAGACGAAGGACTTCGACGGATACATCGAGAACTACGTCAAGCCGCAAGTGCGCGAGCTACTGACGAACTACGGCCCGATCGGCTTGATCTGGTTCGATACGCCCAAGCGAATTACTGAAGCGCAAAGCCGTTCGCTGGTCGATCTCGTCCACGAGATACAACCTGCCTGCCTGGTCAATGGCCGCGTTGGCAACCACATCGGTGATTACGCTTCGACTCGCGACAATGTGATTCCTGCAGATCTCCTCGATCTGGATTGGGAGACCCCGGCGACGATCAACCATACCTGGGGCTACAAGAAGGACGACGAGGACTGGAAGTCGCCGACTGAACTGATTCAGAAGCTCGTCGACATCACCAGCAAGGGCGGCAACTACCTGCTCAACGTTGGTCCGACCGCCGAGGGGATCATTCCCCAGCCGAGCGTCGACCGCTTGCTGGCGATGGGCGAATGGCTGGCGGTGAACGGCGAAGCCGTTTACGGCACCCGCCCGGGCCCGATTCAAGGGCAGGAATGGTGCCGAACGACGACGAAGCCCGGCAAGATTTACCTGCACGTCTTCGACTGGCCGACTGGCGGTCAGCTCCGCGTCGCCGGCCTTGGCCAGAAAGTCAGTGGCGCCTATCTGCTCGCTGATTCGTCGAAGACTCCGCTTTTGGTAAGCAGTACGCCGGATGGCATCGTTGTGGCCGGTCCGTCTAGCGCACCAGATGCGCACGATAGCGTCGTGGTATTAACGGTCTAGGTGTCAACCCAGAGCATTCCCCCGTAGTCGCGAACGAAGCCGGCTGCTTCGAGCACGGAGACCCCGGTGCTGGCGAAGACCGGCTCGCCGTTCCAGCGCTCGATCCGGAGCCGGCCGCGGAGGCGTGGCTTCCACCAGCGTGCCAAGGCACGCAATGCCGGAATGAGCGAGGGATGATCGCTGACGGCAAGTACCGCTGCCCCCTCATCTTCTAGCACGGCGACTGGCTGGCCACGCTCGGCGGCGACCGCGGTCGAGGCAACTCGCGGGAAGCGGAGCGGACCACCTACCGTCCCGGCGTCGGCGATCTGGCCAAAGATCTGAGCCGGATCGGCGGCGCTGAGGACGGCGATCCGGCTCGCGGGAGAACGCTCCGAGGCCATCTCGGCTCGATCAGCGTCGGCGAGCGCGCGGGCAGCGTCGCGCAGCTTCTCGACCGCGTCGGGTAATGCGAACTGGATGCCCGGCAACCCCTCGACGAAATAGCCACGTCGGACCTCGCCCCGGAGCTCGAGGCGCGAGAGGATGCTCGAGAGTACCGCCCAATCGAAGGTGGCTGCTTCGCGTTCGAGGCAAGCCTTGGTGACCACTCCCCAGCGCGCCAGAAGCAATCGGGTTTGACGACGGGCACGTTCCTCGTCCGGAAGGGGCTTGCCGAGTAAGCTCGGCCGATGGACGAGTGACCAGCGACCCACCCAGGCGGTGCGTCGCGCCAGCTTATTGATGACGGTCTCTCGCGCCTGGCGACGGGCCAGGCGCATCTGGTGACGGCTGAGCGGCCGCGAGCGCGGTGGCAGTAGGATGGTAAGCTGTGCTTCCAGGCTGCTCCGCGGGCGCTCGCGCGGCAGGGCCGGTGGGGCATAGCCGAGGATCGTGTGAAGAGCGTCTAGGCTGTCGTTGGTTACGAGCTCGGCTAGCACCAACTCGACGAGGGCGTTCCGGGCGGTCTCTTGCGTCAGGTCAGTTCCGTCCACGATATCGGCCAAGAGAGCGGCTCCTTCGCCGGCCAGGTATTCGTACACTAATTGAGCTGGCTTGCCAAGCCCGGCGAGTGTTGCCTCGTCTGGCCGTCGCTCGAGAAACAGGCCGCCTTCGCCCCGGAAAAAGAAGCGGACCTTCGCCCGGCGGGGCTCGCGTCCGCCTTCGACAGTCCACATAAGATCGCCGGCCTGGCATAGCTCGGCGAGGCTCGCCGGATCAAAGTCCGAGATCCGAGCGGGCAGGACGTCACGCTCCCAGATGAGACCCGGAATCGCTAACCCGCGCAATTGCTGGATGACCCGCGTAAGCTTTATCGGTTGGCCACGGCTGGGATCGGTCTCGTCGGCCAAGAGCGCAGGACGGGCTTCCTGTTCACTGGCGTCCACTCCTTGCCAGCGGCGAAGGAATTCAGCGTAAGCGTAAACCGAGACCGGTTGGACCTCACGGCGCAAGATGCCAAGAGTGCGACGGTGAATCTGCTCGAGATTACGGCGGTCGATCCATTGTTCCGGGCCACCGGGGAGAAAGCGACCGACAGCGACCTCGCCAGTCAGTTCGCCAAGCGCGGCGCGTACCTCCTCACTTGCCAGCGCGTAGCGGTTGGCCAGCGTTGCCAGATCAGTCGGCCCGGTGTGCGCGAGAAAACGCCGGAGGATTGGTCCGGGCATTGTTTCAATCTGCTCGTACTCGACCCGACGCTCGGCGTGGATCCAGCGATGCCAGGGGCCGAACTGCCAAGGTAAGGCGCGGCCGGTTTCAACGAGCTGGCTGAGCCAGCTCGCGACATCATCGCTCGCGCTACGGGCCTGGATCTCGGCGTCGGACAGGTCGCCGAAGTCGAAGAGCAACTGAGAGAGTTCCTCAATGCTCCGGACACGATCGTTCGCGCCGAGGCGCGCGGCTCGCGTGGCTACCTCGGCGACGGCCTCCGGTTTGAGTAGATCGGCGAGGGTGCCGTCGTGGAGGAGATCAGCAAGAAGCTGACGGTTCAAGGCGAGCGTGGCCAACTGTCGCTCACCGCGCGGCGCATCGTATTCGTAAACATACTGCAGCGCAAAGCGGTAGTCGAGCCCCAGAGCGATCGGTGACGGCACCTCGGCCTCCTGGACGACGATGGCGATCTCGCCTTTTTTAATCTTGTCAAGCACGTCAGTCAGGCCGGCCAGATCCAGAACGTCGCGCAGGCAATCGCGGAACGTTTCGAGCACAATTGGGAAGTCACCGAACTGCTGGACAGCCTGGAGCAGATCTTTCGCGCGCAGCCGGGAAAGCCAGAGTGGCGTGCGTTTTCCGGCGCGCTCGCGGGGTAAGAGGAGTGTCCGTGCGGCGTTCATCCGGAACTGGGCGCCAAAGGTTGCCGAGTTGGGTAGCTCCGCCAAGATGCGCTCGCGTGCCTCCTGACTGGTGATCTGGCCGATCAGCTCGACTGGCGGCGTGACCTCGGCGTTGGCGAAGCGGATCAAAATGCCATCGTCAGAAGCGATAGTCTGAGCATCGATCCCGAGTCGATCGCGGATTGCGCCGGTCAGAACGATCGCCCAGGAGCCGTTCACTCGCCCACCAAACGGCGAGTGGACAACCATCCGCGGGTCGCCGATCGCGTCCCGGAACAGCTCGACGACGATTGTCCGATCGGTCGCTAGCTGACCCGCCGCGTCGAGCTGCCGCGCGACGTAGTCGACGACCTGGACGAGCGCGTTGCGATCGAGCGCGCAGTCGACGGCGAGAAAGTTAATCAAATGGCGAGCGGCGGGCGAAAGCGAAGGCGCAGGGCTAGAGGGCCGAGGAGAGAGAGGGTGAACGCCCAGCGTGCGGATCCTTTCTAGATCCTCCGTGGTCAGCGCTTGCACCAGCTCGGCGAGCTCACGACGGAAGGCGCCGATACGCTGGCCGAGATCGTAGGGGCGCCAGGGCGCGTCGCCTCGCCAGAAGGGCATGCGCGGAACCTCGCCGGGCGCCGGCTCGGCGATCACCCGATCCTCGGTGATCTCGACAGCGCGCCAGACGTTGGAGCCTAGCAGGAACGTATCCCCGGGACGTGTCTCGAAAACGAACTCCTCGTCGAGCTCACCGACCTTGGTCCGCCGGTCGGCCAGCACCAGCGCGTAGCTACCCCGGTCGGGGATCGTTCCACCGCTGCCAATTGCCAGGGCGTTGGCGCCGGGTAACGCGGCAAGACGGTTGTTTACCCGATCCCAGGAGATCAGCGCCTTGAGCTGGCGTGAGAGGCTTTCCGGATACTTGCCGGAGAGCATCTCGATCACCGATCGGAAAAGCGCTTCACTCAGATCGCGATATGGGTAGGCGCCGCGAATCAGAGCAAAGGCCTCGTCGACTGACCAGCTTTCCACGCTCACCATCGCGACGAGTTGTTGAGCGAGAACGTCCAATGGGTTTTCCGGCGTTTCGGTCGCCTCGATCTCACCACGCAGCATGCCGCGGCAGACCGCCGCGGCTTCGATCAGATCGTCGATGAAAGTCGGAAAGATCCGTCCTACCGAGGTCTGGCCAACTCGGTGACCACTCCGACCGATTCGCTGCAAGCCACTAGCGACTGACTTTGGCGATTGGAGCTGGATGACTTGATCGATCTCCCCCACGTCGATTCCCAGCTCGAGCGACGAGGTGCAGACGAGGGCCGGAAGCTGGCCACGTTTCAACGCCTGTTCCATGGCTAAGCGGGCTACCTTGCTCGTGCTGCCATGGTGGGCACGGATTGGTTGGAGACCGGCTGCCTCGACCAGCCGAGCGTCAACTCCCGCAGCAAACATGCCCAGGTCAGCGCTGCCAGAGCGCGGCGGTGGCAGGTGATGGCTATCTGTTTCGCCAATCTTCTCACGCAAGCGATGCTCGTTCAGCCGATCGGCAGTCCGCTCGGCAAGTCGGCGATTATTACAGAAGATCAAGGTCGTTCGGCGCTCGGTGATCAACTGGGCGACCTCCGGAATGATCGCTGACCAAACTGAATCACCGGGCAGATCGCGAAAGCTTTCGAACGGCATGACCACCTGGACGTCGAGCGGCTTTGGATAGCGAGCGTCGACGATCTGAACCGGTCGTGGTCGGAAGTCGTTCGAGGGATCCTGGCCGCCGAGGAAACGCGCGGCGTTTTCGACCGGCCGCACCGTCGCGCTCAAGCCGACCCGCTGGAGGTGCCCCGCAGCAAGTCGGTCGAGCCGCTCGATCGAGAGCGTCAGATGGGCACCGCGCTTCGTCCCGACCAGGGTGTGGATCTCGTCGACGATGACCGTGTGGGTCGTCGCGAAGAGGTTCCGTGCTCGTTCGGAGGTCAGCATCAGGTAGAGCGACTCCGGCGTGGTGATCAGAATCTGGGGTGGTCGGCGGAGCATCTTCTGCCGCTCGTTGGCCGGAGTATCGCCGGTTCGCACGGCAACCCGCGGCGCCGGAAAATCTTCGCCGAGCCGCCGGGCGACCTGCTGAATCCCTTGCAGCGGCTCTTGCAGATTGCGCTCGATATCGTTGTTCAGCGCCTTGAGCGGTGAAACGTAGACGATGCGAATCCCCGGTCGGTACGCGCTTTTACCACGAGCGCGGGGCTCCGGCTCGGGCGTGTCTTTCAGCTCCCGAAACAGACGGTCGAGGCTCCAAAGGAAGGCGGTGAGCGTCTTCCCGCTCCCGGTCGGCGAGATGATCAGCGTATGCTCGCCGCGGGCAATCGTCGGCCAGCCTAACGCCTGCGGTGGCGTCGGCTCACCGAAGATGGTGCGAAACCAGGTGGCGACCGGGGCAGAAAACTCGCGCAGTGGTTCGTTCATTGGAACGAGTTTAGCACGGATATTCGATAAAGACGACGTCTAGGTGCTTACAGGATTTAACGCGAAATTGGTGGGCTCGCCGATCTTCCAGTTCGTCCAGGCTGACTATGCTGCCAAGACGTAGCTCAGATGCCTCGGATCGTCGGTAATCCGTGGTAACATGAAAACAAAGTGCGTGAAATCTCGGAGAGCGTCCACAGGCTGAGGCGTCCAGACCCAGCCGATATCACTGTCGAGCACAGGTTCTGACTAGTTTCTCGTTGGGCGACTCCGGTGAGAGCAGGTGAAATACCTTGCGTCAAGACAGCACCGTGGCGGCCCTCAATTTCGCACCCAGCCCCACGTGCAGGCAGCTTCCGCGCGGTACCGCTCGCATCCCACTCGCCACTTACCGTCTCCAATTCAATCAATCGTTTACTTTTCGCGATGCGACCGATCTGGTGCCTTACCTCCACGACTTAGGAATCAGCGACTGCTACGCTTCGCCGATTCTCAAGGCGCGTAAGGGCAGCAACCACGGCTACGATATCTGCGATCACAGCCAAATCAATCCGGAGATCGGCACCGACGAGGAGTTCACCGCCTTTTGCCGAGCTCTTCAGAGCAAGGGGATGGGACTGATCGCGGACATCGTGCCCAATCACATGGCGATTCGAGACCTGGCGAATGCCTGGTGGTTCGACGTTCTGGAGAACGGTCCGAGCTCGGTCTATGCCCAGTACTTTGACGTCGACTGGCGGCCGGTGAAGCCGGAGCTCGCGAATCGCGTCTTGCTGCCGATCCTCGAAGATCAATACGGGCGCGTCCTCGAACAGGGAAAGCTGCGGCTGTCGTACGAAGACGGCGCCTTCTTTGTCAGCTACTATGAGACCAAGCTGCCAATCGCGCCGGGGACGTACCGCCAGATCCTTGGCCGCCGACTCGATCAGGTCGTCGCGGCCCTGGGCGAGGATCACGAGCATGTCCAAGAGCTTCAGAGCATTCTCACGGCCCTAAGCTATCTGCCCGACCACACTGAGCAATCGCCGGAAAAAGTAGCCGAGCGGCATCGGGAAAAAGAGGTGATCAAACGACGGATCGTCGCGCTGACCGAGGCTAGCCCGGAGGTGCGGGCCGCGATCAACGCTGCCGTCGACGATCTAAATGGTCGGGTAGGCGAACCGGCTAGCTTCGACGCCCTCGATGATCTTTTGCGCGATCAGGCCTACCGTCTTGCCTTCTGGCGGGTCGCGACCGAAGAGATCAACTACCGTCGCTTCTTCGACGTCAACGAGCTCGCGGCAATCCGCGTCGAGCTTCCCGAGGTTTTTCAGGCGACCCACCATCTGATCCTCAAGTTCTTGGGCGAAGGAAAAATCACCGGTCTGCGCGTCGACCACCCCGACGGACTTTGGGATCCGCCACGCTACTTCCGCTGGCTACAGGACAGCTATTACCAGCTTCTCAACCCGGTCGACCCGGGTGCCGTGGCTCTGAACCCAGTGAGCCGACCGTCCGAAGGGTCGCCACCGCTATACGTCGTCGCGGAAAAGATTCTCGTCGATGGTGAGAAAGCGCCAGAAGACTGGGAGGTCCACGGGACGACCGGCTACGACTTTCTCAACGCGGTCAATGGGTTGTTCGTCGATGGTAAGAACCGGGTGGCCTTCGACCGAGTCTACAATGACTTTACCAAGCTTCGGCTCGACTATCACAATCTGGTGAACTCCTCCAAGAAGATGATCATGCTGGTCTCACTCGCCAGCGAGATCAATGCGCTCAGCCACCAGCTCGAGCGGGTCGCCGAGGCCAATCGCTGGTACCGCGACTTCACCTTGAACAGTCTGACGTTCGCGATCCGCGAGGTCATCGCCTGCCTACCGGTGTACCGGACCTACATTGTTGGTCACGATGGGAAGATCTCCGAGCACGATCGTGCTTGCGTCGAAGCAGCGGTCAAGGAGGCGCAGAAGCGCAACCCGCGTACCTCCGAAACGATCTTCGAGTTCATTCGCGATACCTTGCTGTTGCGCAACCTCGGGCACTTCCGCGAGGATGATCGTCCGAAGGTCATTGAGTTCGTCATGAAGTTCCAGCAGCTCAGCGGTCCGGTGATGGCCAAGGGCGTCGAGGACACCGCTTTCTACGTTTACAACCGACTGGTTTCACTGAACGAGGTCGGTGGGAATCCGGAACAGTTCGGGGTGCCGACGCCGGTCTTCCACCAGCAAAACGCGAATCGGGCGATGCGCTGGCCACATTCGCTGCTCGCTAGCTCAACGCACGACACGAAGCGTAGCGAGGACGTCCGCGCGCGAATCAGCGTCCTCTCCGAAGTGCCTCAAGAGTGGCGTGCCGCGCTTGATCATTGGAGTCGCTTGAACCGTCGGAAAAAGACCGAGGTCGACGGCATGCTCGCGCCGAGCGCGAACGACGAATACATGCTCTACCAGACCTTGCTAGGCGCGTGGCCATTCCAGCCCATGGAGCCGGCCGAGTTCAGCGAGTTCCGCGAGCGGATCGCCGCCTACATGCTCAAGGCGACGAAAGAGGCAAAGGTTCAGACGAGTTGGATTAATCCGAATAAAGAGTACGACGACGCGGTCCGAAACTTCGTCTTTCGCCTTCTTCCGGACAATCCCTGGGATCCGTTCCGGGTAGCACTCCAAAAGTTTCAGCGGCGGATCGCGTTCTACGGACAGTTCAACAGTCTTTCGCAGCTTCTTTTGAAGCTCACCGCGCCGGGGGTTCCGGATATTTACCAGGGCAATGAGCTTTGGGATTTCAGCCTCGTCGATCCAGACAACCGTCGGCCGGTCGACTTCGCCCGCCGCCGGTCCGCCCTGGCGAGCCTCCAGGTCCAGGTTCGTGAGAGCGAACCGGATCTGATTCCTGTTGCCCGCGAGCTGCTCGAAAATAGTACCGACGGCCGGATCAAACTGTACGTGACCTACCGCACCCTGGCATTCCGCCGGGCCAACCCGCTGCTCTTTCAGCAGGGCGGTTACTATCCACTGGAGGCCAGCGGCAGCAAGCGTGAACACGTTGTCGCCTATCGTCGGGCTGTCGGCAAGGCGGCTGCACTTATTGTCGTTCCGCGGCTCCCCATCCGTCTGACCGAGGGTGTCGAACAGGCGCCACTGGGCGAATCGATCTGGGAAGACACCCGCCTGCCCCTCCCCGGTGCCAAGCCCGGTGACCACTGGCGCAACCTCTTCACCGAGGAGATCCTCACTATTGGCGGGCGGAGCGATTCCCCAAGCTTGGGACTGGGAGAAATTTTTCAGAATTTTCCGGTGGCATTGTTCGAGCGACCTGTTGGTTAATCCACTCCGTCGAAACGCTGAGGACGCCTACCTGGCGGGAGATCGCAGAGGTCTGCGAGAAGGGGAGTTCGATTGACCAATCATGCCCTCTTTCGGAAGATCTGGAGTGACGCTATCCGAGTCACCCCCAAGCCCGGGTCGGTCAGCCTCCCGTCTTACTGCGTGATCACCACCGGCGTTCCGAGCGGCGTCCAGGGATAAAGTCGCGGCATCGCGTTCGCTGGGAGCTCGACGCAGCCATGGGAGCCAGTGTAGGGCTGGCCAGGGATGCCCGGGCCGTTGGTGCCGGGGCCGAATTTGGACCGCCAGGGGGCATCGTGGATGAAATCGGCGTCTTGCTGATAGAAGAGCATCGCGTAATTTGACGTGACGTCCGCGTACCAGTACTTGGAGCCTTTTGGGTAGGGTGAGTGGAAGACGAAAGGAGCGGATTTCTCGAGGATCTCAAATTGACCGGTCGGCGTTGGGAGGTCTACGCCGCCGCTTGTGACCAGGGTTGTCAGAAAAGGCTTGTCGCCTTCATAAGCGGTGAGACTCTGGGTGCCGAGCGAGATTTTGATGACTTTGTCGGTGATCGTCAGACCGCTATACATCCCCTGAGCGTCGTTCCCGACCGCGTCGACCGCGTCGACCAGGAAACGATAGCTGCCGACCGGCACAATCGCTCCCCTGGCGTCTTTCCCATCCCAGGTGGTTTTGACTGGCTTGCCCGCCGCCTGTTGACCGAGGTTGTAACGGCGGACGATCGTGGTTGATGACTCCGGAAAGATGGTGAGAGTCACCGTCGCGGCGCGCGAGATCGTGAACTGAATCGGGATCGTCTGATATTGTGGGTTGGTCGCCCAGGTGCGAAAGATCACGTCGCTGATCTGGAGTGGCTCGCGCATAATCGCCACCGCGACGGTTGAAGGAGCGCTGACCTGTCCGGCTTTATCCTGGGCCCAAAGATGGATGTACCAGGTGCCATCCTGTAGATCCGTGAGCGGGAGGCTGGACGTGGTAGAGTCGAGAGTCATGGCGTTTGCCGGGATTGTCGCGGGAGCAGTTGCCTGGTGATCAGCTAGGTAAACAATCTGCGCCAGTGCCTCGGTTGGCTCGGCCACGGCCGACCATTGCACGCTGGCCTGATCCTTCGCTCCAACGAGCGGCATGCCGTTGGCTTCCTGGTCGGTACCCTCGACGGTAGCTTTCTGAATCGTCGGTGGCTGGCCGGCGATGCCAAAGGTGGCGTCGCCATTCCCAAATGGTGCCCATGCTCCCACCCGCTTGGTTTCGTTGCTGGCAAAACGCGCCTGCCAGGCATACTGGCCAGGCGCGAGATCCTTCAGAGTGATCTGAGCACTGACCTGACCAGCTTGCGGAACGGTTGGCGTCCCCTGAGCGGTTGGCGTTCCAGTAAACGGTTGCCCTGCCTTCACAACCTCGATCTGAGGCACCAGCGCTTCGCCGACGCGGGCAGGCGCGCGAAAGCTCAGCACGACCCCATTAGTCGTCCAGCCGGCCTTAGCCAGCTCTTTTCCGGCCAGCGTTCGGACCGTGAGGGCGCTGGCCGTGGGAACGATCGGAAGAGCCGTTGCTGTCGGTGGAGCGGCGGCCGGGGTCGGAGCTTGGTCCGCGCTAGAACTAGCCGCCGGCGCCGAGGCGGCCGCGACAGCGGCGGTGGTCGATTCAGGGGCAGTTACCATTGAAGTCGGGCGAGAAGCCTTTCCTCCGGCGCAGGCCGAGAGGCTGATAACGCATACGGTGGCGAGAGTGACGAGGAGCCAGGTCAAAAGGCGCGGTTGCTTACTTGGGACCACGATGTCCACCTCACGTGTCGAAAAAGTGAAAGACTTGAGATAGGTGATGTCTGTACGACGGTCCTCGATTAAGTTTGCATCCGCACGGTCCTTCGAATCAATATTCGTAGGTTACGGTAAGGTTAATTCTCAAGACTCCTACTCTGGCACTCTCACTTCCAGCTTATCGCCGAGGAGAGCGAATCGCTCAACCCAGGCGCGGGCTTCGTCGTCTCCCCTCTTCGCTCGGTCACGATACTCTGGATAGACTGACTGCAGCATTTCCCAATAGAGGTTCTGGGTTTTCCAGAGGTCGACGTTGAGGTGTGAGCTGCGAATGACCTCGGCGAGCGATTCCAGGCGCCGCAAAAGGACCTCGTCGGACGGATTGGCCTGCAGGCGCTCCATCATGTGCCCCAGCACTCGCTTGAGGCTGTAGCCGATGCCGGCCGAGTCGATGTTGACGTTCCAGCTTTTCGCCTCGGCAAGCAGATTCGAGATTGCATTTAGGTCGAGGTAGTCGCTGCGGAGCGCCCGCTGGAGATCGGCATTCAGCACGACTTCGGCGGCGGTGGCAAAAACTTTCGGTAATGGCATGCCGAGGTCAGTCAGGAATCGCATCAGCGGGGCATGGTGCTCGTAGATCTGGCGGTGCTCCGCTTCGGCCTCGGCGAGCGTCGCGGCGACGATCGGCTCGAGAATTCGGCGTTGCTCATCACGGAAGAGTGAGCGCAGAGAATAGGTCATCCCGCCGAATTGCTCGTCGAGCAAACGGATGATCTGCGGCAGATCGGCCCGGGTAAAGGCGTCGTAAATGTCTTTGAGCAAGGTCTGGTAGGCTTCCTGGCCACGAGACTCACGGACTCCACCCAGGATGTTGTGGTCGCCGAAGTGGAGAACGCCAAAGCTAACCGTCGCCGATTCGCCGGTAATTTGCGAGGTAACTTTTGCGCGTCCCACCGCGACCTTTGCCCGCCCCGAGCGAAGGACTCGGTAGTACTTCCGATCGACGGTATAGCAGTAAACTTTGGCACTGGGCGCGTAAGACTCGAAAAGTGAGCTGACCGCGTAGTGCGCGCCGACTTTGGTCAGGTCGACCCGAGCTGGCTTGACGAACTTTTCATAGATCCGAGCTCCGTTGCGATGCTCCGGGAGGTTGCTCTTCGCCTCGGAAAGACGGCTGATGAAGTCGTCTTCGAGGTGATCGCCAAAAAGCTCCCGGGCGAGCTGAACCGCCCGCCCGGCATATTGGAGAATCTGGACGGTCTCGAGGCCGGACAACTCATCGAAGAACCAGCCGCAGCTCGTGTACATGAGCATTAGATGACGCTGGAGCTCGAGGAGCTGGCGTGCCATGATTTTCTCGGAGGAATTCAGGGGGCGCACTGCGTGCTCGACCAAAAATCGCTCGGAGTTCTCGGGCGAGCGATCGAGAACGACGTCGATGAAGTCGTCGCGCGCTGCCCAGGGGTCCTGAAGAATCTCGCTCAATCGCCGCTCGTAGAGCGGAGCAAGGGTATCGCGCAGCCAATCGAGTGCTCGGCGAAGCGGGGCACGCCAGGATTGATTCCAGCCCGGATGGCTACCGGAATTGCAGCCACAATCACTTCGCCAGCGCTCGATGCCGTGGACACAGCTCCAAGAGGTATTCTCGACAAGCTCGACTTCGTGGGTGGGTGGGAAGCGCTCCAGAAACTCGCCATAGTTGGTCAGTTTCACCTCTCCACTCGCTTCGAGCTGACTCAAGGCGTAAGCGAGCGCCATATCGCCGAAGCGATGGTGGTGGCCATAGCTCTCGCCATCGGTGGCCAGATTGACGATTTGTGGCCAGGTGCGCGTATCGGAGAAGCCGTCAAGAATGCGTCGGGCAAAACGCTGGCCATCGTTCAAGAGGCCCTCGAAGGCGACCGCTCGGGAGATTGGTCCATCATAGAAAAAGATCACTATCTTGCGCCCGGAGGGCAGTCGCACCTCGTAGGGACGCGAGGGATCCAGATGACCACCGGCGACGTCGGTCCAGGTCCGTGTGCCGATCTTGCGGATTCGCTGCGCCTGATATTGCGCCAAGACGGTGAAGCGGATCCCGTGAGCGGCGAGCACGTCAAGAGTTTCGAGATCTACCGCCGTTTCTGGAAGCCACATGCCCTCCGGCTGGCGACCAAAGCGACGCTCGAAGTCGCGGATGCCCCAGCGCACCTGAGTATGCTTGTCGCGGCAGTTTGCCAGCGGCATAATCATGTGGTTGTAAGTCTGGGCGAGCGCCGAGCCATGACCGGAGAAACGCTCCTGGCTCTCCTGGTCGGCGTGGAGAATCATCTGGTAAACGTCCGGGACGTTGTGCTCCATCCATACCAAGAGAGTCGGGCCAAAGTTGAAGCTGATCTTCGCGTAGTTGTTAACGATCTCCTTGATCCGATTATCCTGGTCGAGAATACGGGAGGCTGCGTTTGGAGCGTAGCACTCGACGGTAATCCGCTCATTCCAATCGTGATAGGGGTAAGCCGAGTCCTGCAGCTCGATTGCCTCGAGCCACGGGTTCTCGCGGGGTGGTTGGTAAAAATGTCCATGAATACAAACGTAGCGTTCCAAAGTTATGATCGAGCCTCCACGTTCCGAAACAACACAAATGACCAGGCTGGCAACGTCAAGGTGATCGCGCCATTACTTTCCAGATCGTCGGGTACCCCCGACCCTGGGCCAAGCCACTGCTCATCGCTCGAATCCAAGAGCTTCTTCCACCGACTGGCGGGTTCCGGAGCGCTGGCGGTCACCGCGTGGTTGCCCACGTTGAAGGCCGCGAGTGCTTGATTGCTGCCATGCCAGCGCCGGACGAAGAAGATCGTCTCGTTTGCAACTCGAGAGACCTCGATCTCCTCCTTGCTGAGGTTGGCGAGGGCCGGCTGCTTCCGGCGCAGGCGGAGCAGTTCGCGGTAGAATGCGTGCAAGGAGCGATGTCGCGGTTCTGCAAGCTTCTCCCAGGCGAGCTTGCACTGGTGAAAGGTCGCTTCGGCCTGAGGATCGGGCACTTTCCCCTCCCAATGGAAGGCCGCGAATTCCTCGCGCCGGCCTTGGCGCACCGCTTCGACGAGCTCGGGGTCGGAATGGCTAATGAAATACTGAAATGGCACCGTCTCGCCATATTCTTCGCCCATGAATAACATCGGAAGAAAGGGGGATAGCGTTACAAGACCAGCCGCGAGCTTTAGTCTTTCGAACGTCAGAATTTCGCTCAAGCGATTGCCGTGCACCCGGTTGCCGATCTGGTCGTGATTCTGAGCGCAGACGACGAACTGCCAGCCTTTGGTCCCGGTAGGCCGGTTGCCGTGACGGCGCTGCCGATAGGGCGAGTAATTACCCTGATAGACGAAGCCATCGTGAAACGCGCGGGTGAGGTGCTCGACCTCGCCAAAGTCTTCGTAATAGCCGTGGCGCTCGTCGGTCAGCAGGGCGTGTACGGCATGGTGAAAATCGTCGCACCATTGGGCATCCAGGCCGATCCCACCAAGCTCGCGCGGGCGAATAATCCGGACGTCGTTGAGGTTGCTCTCGGCAATAAGATAGATCCGTCGGTTGAGTTGCTCGGCCAGTTGGTGGGCCTCGACGCCGAGCTCTTCGAGAAATGGGAAGGCCGAGAAGTCATAGATCGCGTGAATCGCGTCGAGCCGGAGCGCGTCGACGTGAAAATCGGCGAGCCACGACCGGGCGCTTTCGATGAAGAAGCGGCGAACCTCGTCACTCCACGGCCCATCAAAGTTGAGGGCCCGACCCCAGGGCGTTCGGTAGCGGTCGGTGAAGTAGGGCGCGAATTCGGCGAGGTAATTCCCTTCCGGGCCAAGGTGGTTGTAAACAACGTCGAGGATCACCGCCAGTTCTTGCTGGTGGCAGGCGTCGACCAACCGTTTCAGGCCGGACGGCCCGCCGTAGCTGTGCTGCGCGGCGAAAGGATAGACGCCATCGTAGCCCCAGTTACGGCAGCCGGGGAACTGTGCGATCGGCATAAGCTCGAGGGCAGTGATCCCCAGATCCTTCAAGTAGGCCAGACGGTCGACAATCGCGTCGAACGTTCCCTCAGGGGTGAACGTACCGACGTGGAGCTCGTAGATCACGTAGTCGGCGAGCGCGAGACCACGCCAATGCTGATCGTGCCAGGCGAAGTCGGCTGCGACGACTTCCGAAGCGCAATGCACCCCTTCGGGCTGGTGGCGTGAGGCCGGATCCGGCCGGTCCTTCTGGCCATCCAAGCGGTAGAAGTAGCGTGTGCCGGGGGCGGTCTCCCCGATAACGCCTCGGAAATAGCCCCGGTCGCCGCGCAGCAGAGGTACGATGCGGTCCGTGGGAGCGACGATGTGAACGTCGACTTGACGCGCCAGGGGGGCCCAGACCTCGAAGTGACACTGTCCGTTACCGAGATAGCTTGCTCCGAGGCCATGGTCATCCATCACGCACGTCCTTTCGACCTGAAGAATATGGCGCCAAGGGGTGGCAGAGTCAGAGTCAACGAGTACGGTCGACCGTGCGAGGGCACGGGAGCGGCTTCGACGCCACCTTGATTTCCCGTGTTGCTGCCCCAATAGATCGCGGCATCGCTGTTCAAGATCTCTTGCCAATAACCACCCCGCGGGGCGCCCACGCGGTAGTTCTGCCGAAGCACCGGCGTGAAGTTGCAGACGACGATGATCAGGTCGTCGGTCGTCCGTCCCTTCCGGATGAAGCTCACCACGCTGCTGGCCGCGTCGTTGCAGTCGATCCATTCGAAGCCGGACGGGTCGACGTCAAGCTCGTGCAGCGCGGGCTCCTCGCGATACGCGCGATTCAAGTCAGTCACCCAGCGTTGGATGCCCTGATGGGGCGCCCACTGGAGCAGGTGCCAATCCAGACTTGCATCGTGGTACCACTCGTTCCATTGACCGAACTCACCACCCATGAATAGCAGTTTCTTCGCCGGCTGGCCGTACATGTAGCCAAACAGGAGGCGCAAATTGGCGAATTTCTGCCAATCGTCGCCCGGCATTTTGCCGAGCAGCGAGCCTTTGCCGTGGACGACCTCGTCGTGGGAAAGGGGCAGGACAAAGTTCTCGTGGAAGGCGTAGAGTCCGCGGAAAGTCAGCTCGCCATGGTGGTAGGAGCGGTGAATCGGGTCGTGTGCCATATAGGAGAGGGTATCGTGCATCCATCCCATGTCCCATTTCAGGCCAAAGCCGAGTCCGCCGACGTAGGTTGGTCGCGAGACCATCCCCCAGGCGGTCGATTCCTCGGCGATCGTCTGAACGTCAGGGTGCTCTTTATAGATTTGCGTATTGAGCTGGCGCAGAAAATTGATCGCGTCAAGATTTTCCCGACCACCGAACATGTTGGGAATCCACTCGCCTTCCTTGCGCGAGTAGTCCAGGTAGAGCATCGAGGCAACCGCGTCAACCCGAAGTCCATCGACGTGGTGGCGATCGAGCCAGTAGAGTGCGCTACTCATCAAGAAGCTGCGAACTTCGTGCCGGCTGTAATCAAAGATCGAGCTCTGCCAATCGGGGTGGAAGCCCTGGCGCGGGTCGGCGTGCTCATAGAGATGAGTGCCATCGAAGTACGCGAGTCCGTGCTGGTCAGTCGGGAAGTGCGAAGGAACCCAGTCGAGGATCACCCCGATGCCGTGCTGATGCAGGTAGTCGACCAGGTACATGAAGTCCTGGGGCGTGCCATAGCGGCTGGTCGGAGCAAAATAGCCAGTCGTCTGGTAGCCCCACGAGCCATAAAACGGATGCTCCATGATCGGCAGGAACTCGACGTGAGTAAATCCCATCTGGTTGACGTATTCGGCGAGGCGCGGCGCGAGCTCGCGGTAGGTGAGATATCGATTCCCTTCCTCGGGGACGCGCATCCAGGAGCCCAGATGCACCTCGTAGATTGCCATTGGTGCGTCGAGTGCGTTGCGTTGCCGACGGCTATCGAGCCAGTCCTGGTCGCGCCAGGTGTAATCGAGATCCCAGACCACCGAAGCAGTTCGTGGTGGAACCTCGGCGTGGAAGGCGAAAGGATCCGCCTTCTGGACCTGGTAACCGTTGTAGCGAGAGGAAATGTGATACTTGTAGAGCTTGCCCTGATCGATGCCCTCGATAAATCCTTCCCAGATACCGGATTGCCCACGCGAACGGAGCTGGTGCCGGCCTGGCTGCCAGCCATTGAAGTCACCGGTGACCGAGACCTCGATCGCGTTCGGTGCCCAGACCGCGAAATAGGTTCCGCGCGTTCCCTGGACGGTCAAGGGATGCGCGCCAAGCTTTTCGTAAAGCCGGTAGTGCGTGCCTTCGTTGAACAAGAACAGGTCGTCGTCAGTCAGTAAACTAACGTCATAGCGGACGACTGGCTCATGGATGCTCGGCTCGCGGCCCACGGTGGTTAGATCAGTCATTTCTTTCACTTCACTTTCTGAAAGATATTACCGACAATCAATCTCACACGTTCAACATCTGGCTGATTCCGCACAGCGGGATCTTGACCCAGGACGGACGGTTGTTCAGCTCGTAGCCGAGCTCGTAAATGGCTTTTTCCAGGAGAAACGCATCCAGGAGAACCGAGAGCTCGGCCCGGCTGGTCGGGATAAACGGCGCCCCGTCGGCGGTCGTCAGATAGTGCTTGAGAAAGGCGGCAGACACCCAGACCTGCCAGAAGCGCACCCATGGCTCGATCGTTCCAAGGTCTTCGGGACGGAGCGCACCCATTTCGGCCGCGCTGAGCAGGCCAGTCGAAGCGGCGTAATGGAACGAGCGTAGCATGCCGGCGACGTCGATCATTGGCGAGCGCTTAATCCGCCGCTCGCTTATCGGCCGGGCGGGCTCACCCTCGAAGTCAATGATCATGAAATCCTTACCAGTGTAGAGCACCTGGCCCAGGTGATAGTCGCCATGGCAGCGTATCCGGCTGGCGTTGATTTTGTGATCGACGATCGAGCGGAAGCGTTGGAG
>JAJPIK010000025.1 GCA_021324795.1 Chloroflexota bacterium | reverse complement strand
ATCCGTAATCCCGTGTACAAGGGGTTCGTTCGCTACGGCGGGATGCTCTATCCTGGCAAGCACGAGGCGATCGTCGACGAGGAGACCTGGGAAGAGGCCAACAAAGCGATCGGCAACGGCCGCGAGGATGACACCGGCCTCTACTACGCCGACCCCCACATCCACCTGCTCAAGGGCATCCTACGCTGCGGCGCCTGCGGCCGGGCGATGACGCCCTACCGCTCCGGCAAGAAGACGAAGGACGGCACGCCGTATCTCTACTACGCTTGCGTCGACTACACCAAGGACGGGAGCCTCTCCACCTGCCCGATCAAGATGCTGCCGGCTCGCGAGTTCGAGGCGCTGATCCCGCCAGGTCCTCGCCGACCTGGGGGACCAGCCGGCCATCCTCCAGGCACGCGTGGACGCTGCCAACCGCGAGGCGGTGGAATCGGTGGCCGAACTGGAGGCGAGTGTTGCCCGTCACCGCGAGGAGCTTGGGCACCTGACGGCGGGCATCCGGCGGCTGATCGAGGTCATGAAGCAGCAGGACCTCCTGGCCGAAGACATCAAGGAGGAGTATCGGCGGCTGGTGCGCGAGAAGGAATAGCTCCAGACTCGGTGCGAGAAGCTGGAGCTCGACATCGAGTAGCGGCGCAAGCGGGTCCTGGACGCCGACCTGATCAGGCGCGGCCTGCCGGACTTCGAGCGTCTGGTCAGCCTGCTGCCTCTGGAGGACCAGAAGGAGCTCTTCCAGTTGCTGCTACGAGAGGTGGTGGTCTGGCCCTTCGAGCCTGAGCGGGAGGCGCCGCAGGAATCGCCGGCCGATCCGACCAAGATGGCCGGGGCGAGGGATTTCGTAACAAAGATCCGCACCCGGTGGCACCGGATGCGGATCGCCCTCTACTAGTTGCCGAAGATAACACAATCCCCGAGTGTTAACCACTCGGGGAAAAGTTCGGGATTTGGGGTCTTTGGCTCCCCGACGAGGATTCGAACCTCGAACCTAGCGGTTAACAGCCGCCCGCTCTACCGTTGAGCTATCGGGGAAGGCTTCGTAGTGGCATCAGCGACCATTCAGAGATCGTCAACAGCGAGTAAATTGTACCGGAACTCCCAGCGAGAGTCAAGGGTCGGCCAGGAGCAAGGAAGCAAAGATCACGATGGCGTTGGGATACCGCCAACCGAGAGCAAGGCGTCTTTGAGCTTACCCGACTGGTCGAACTCGTAGACCACGACAAATTGGCCCCGTGGATCCTTGGGGTTGGGTGGCGTTACTTGATTGGCTAGGCGCTTGCTCTGGTAGAGGTCAGCCGTGCGACCAGGGCCAGCGGAGATCGTGCCGACAAAGACGCTATCGGTGGGCATGTAACGCTGCACTGCATGGCGCCTTGCAGCAAGGGTTGACGCGGGGGGGGCATCGAACGGGACGAGAATTCCGGTCGCTCGATCATCGGTATAGGCCACTGCCGCTGAGCCTTTGCCATAGGCGATCATGGTGCCTTTGAGACCAGTCGGCTGGCCAAGCACGCTCTCGACGTCGGCGCGGCGGTTGCCGAGTCCTCCTGGCAGGGAAGGCTCATCCGGCGCAGCGGTTGCCACCGGCGTCGGTTTAGGGGTGGCAGTCGGCGCACGGAGCGCCAAGACCGGGCTAATTTCACTGACGGAAAAGGCAACGCCTGCCACGACAAGAATAAGCAGAGCTCCAGCTACGAGAAACATTCGACGCATGGCGCGATTCCTGGCAGTCACGACTCGCCATCATGGGGCTACGCGAGGGCCACCCGCGTCCACCGAACCGTGGAGCGGGGCCGTTCACGTCACCCCCAAAGCAAGAGACGTGCCAGAAAGTACGCGCCTTAACACAACAAAAGCAAGAGAGTTAGCTACTCGCTAGCTCTCTTGTCCAGAGCGAAAGACCATTTTCCCGCCTGACCACCAGTAACGAGGGAGAAGCTGAAAACCTTTGGGTTCAGCTTCTCCCTCGTTCCCGCTCTACGCGGCGGGATGGTCTCCGGCCAAGAACGATCGTGTGATTAGGAGGGTCGCTTCTTCGCGGATCCGCCCTTACGGCCGATGCGCGCATAGTAGTCCGGCCCGTGCTTGGCCTTGACTGACTGACCGCCCTTCTTGCCGATCTCCGAGTAGAACTCGGGACCGTGACGGCGCATCACGGTTTCGCCGCCCTTTTTGCCGATCTCAGCGTAGAAGTCACGACCGCGCTCCTCGGCAACAGCTTCGCCGCCCTTCTTGCCAATCTCGGCATAGTAGCCCGCACCGTACTTGCGCTTGACGGTCTCGCCGCCTTTTTTGCCCGCCTCACGGACTGTCATCTCTCGACGCTCTTCCATTCTTGTCCACCCCCTTTCCCCTTGTGGGTCGCGCTCCAGCGCGCCAATAGGCGAACCTGCTCCGGCACCACCACCTTGATCGCCCAGAGCCCACGTTGCCTATCTGTTGGTAAGTCTATCAAGCAATGAAACTTATGTCAACTTTTTCCGTTGCTTGTTCTATTGATACAGTATCACCTTGGCCCCCCGCCTGTCAATTTATCCAAAAATTCTCCTCTCCGGGGACATTTTCACAGCATTGGGGGGGTTAATGGCTTTTTTACGCCAATCTCGTCCCCAACTCGTTGATTCATCCGGCCGAACGTGCTACCCTCCGCTCTGTGACGTGGCGAATGGCTGATTTTCGCGGACTCTCCCGACGCCGTTTCCTCCGGTTGGCTGGTACCGTTGGCGCGACTGGGATGGTCGCTCTCCCGACGGCGTTGCCTTATCCCGTCCCGAGCGATGATGGCGCTGGCTTCGTCGGCTACGCGATCGACCAATTGACCCTACAAGCGGTTCCGGGCGCCCTCGTTCAGGCTGACCCCCTCGGCATCCAGACCACTACGGATCTCAAAGGCGCTTACGTCTTACGCCTGCCCCCCGGCAGCTACACAATTCGGGTCAGTCGCGACAACTTCATCGGAGCGATCAAGCCCAATCAGATCGTCTCGACCGGCTATACCCCGCTCGATTTGAGTCTGATTCCGAGCTACCCGACCCCGGCCGAACAGGAACTGCTCTACCGACGATTGATCAGGCAGACCGAGTCGCCGCTCCATGACCCACGCGACCTCGCTGGGAACGGACTGCGCGCGGCCAGCGCGGGCTTGCCCAGTCAGATCAAGGTAGTTTTCCCGGATGGCTCCGCTCAATGGCTGGCAGTCGACGATTACGTTAAAGGAGTAGTAGCCAACGAAGTGCCGCCGAGCTGGCCAGCCGCTGCGCTGCAAGCTCAAGCTGTCGCCTCCCGTACCTATGGCCTTGCCGAGTTCATCGCTTACGGCTACGTCTGCACGACGACCTCTTGCCAGGTATATGACGCATCGAACCGCTATCCCAGCACCGACGCCGCCGTCGACGCGACGAGTGGTCAGGTGCTCACAGCGAACAATTCGGTGATCTTTGCCTTCTTTTTCTCTCGCTGCAATGCCGTGACAACGCGCAATAGCGAAGACGCGATCGGCTACAAGACTGACGCCAACGGCAATATCATTTACGATTCGAACGGTGAGGCGATCTGCATCAGCGGAGGCTGGCACTACGTCAGTTATTGTCGCGCGCGAAGCTGCGGCGGTCACGCGGCATCGACTTTCAGTGAATGCGGCTACTACGGCCATGGCGTAGGTATGTGTCAGTGGGGGAACTATGCGCGCGGTGCTGCCGGAGCTTCCTACCAGTCGATCCTGAATAGCTATTATACCGGGGTGACCATCAGTGGGGGGAGTGATCCTCCGACGCCCACCCCGACGCCCACGCCGATTCCCGTACCGCGCTTGCTGGGTCCTTTCCTGGCCGACGTTAACCGCCAGCCGATCACCCTCATTTGGAGCAATCTTGGCTCGGGCATCACTTACCGCTCTTCAATCTCGCCGGTTGGGGGAAGTGCGGCGATAGCACAATCTGATTGGCAAGGAAGCACTTCCTGGAAGCTGCCGATACTACTAGGCATTGGCTGGTATACCTGGATCGTCCAAACTAGCGCCGGCACCAGTGCATCAGGTACACTTGAAGTCGTACCAAAAGTGTATGAGGTCTATCTTCCCCTGACGGGCAATAGCTGAGGAGGCTCCCAATGTGCCTGATCGTCGGAGTCATGGTCCTAGCAATTCTCTTCGCGGTCTACTTCGTCGTCGCGGTCATTAAGACGACGATTGCCTTGCTTTTGCTGCTTCCCTGGCTCGTTATCGGGCTGATCGCCGGTTGGTTGGCCAGTCTGATCACCCAGAGTCGCCACGGATTGCTCGCCGACATCGGGATCGGATTAGCCGGTTCGGTCATCGGTGGTGTGCTTTACGTCGTGCTCACGCACCACTCGGAAGGTGGCCCCCTAAGCCTCACCCGACTGGTCGTCGCCACCGCCGGCTCGATCATCCTGCTCTTAATTGTCAAAGCGATCAATGAGACGGTCCGGGTTTAACGAAGGAAGGTCGAGGGGGCAAGGCACGCGCCTTGCCCCCTCGACCTTCCTTCGTTAAACCCGTGTTAGATAAATTTGAGCTTAACCCCGGCTCGCAATGGCTCACCCGCTTCGAGCCAGCCGTCGAGCGTTCCCTCGGCCGAAGCACGCCAGATCGGGTCTTCGATGCGGTCCTTGCGCGCGTCGACGGTGAGCTTATTCGCGTTGATCCGGGGGAGAATGAGCACTTTCCATCCCGGACGCGGTTCACGCTCCGGATTGGTGCCCATCGGGGGAAAGCGACCAATCCAGCACCAGTCATGCTGACCAGTCATCGGATTATATTGAATCGCCCAGTTTCCGTTCCAATCGGCGAGCCGGCTGTGCTCAACGATGCGGTCGACCAGCTCGTCACGTGAGATGGGAATAGTAAGCAGATCGGAAATCGGCGTCATGCGGTATGTCCTGAAGCCTCCTCTAGCTTGTTTAACGACGTTTGATAAACTTCAACGAGTCGGTCAAGACGGGCGAGATTTTGCTCAGCGGCTTGGATCTTGTGATCGAGATCGTGGATCCGTGGCTTGAGCTGCTCAGCTTCTTTCACTTCGCCATGTTCCAGCAGGATCTCCCGCGATAACTCGAGCTTCGCTCGCTCGACGCGATAGTTATCCAAACGCGTTGCTTCGACTTCTCGCTCATCCCGACATTCACCAATAATCTCCCGAAGCATTTCCATCCGGTTGGGCATCCCCATATCCTCCTATTTCGTAAGACCAGATCATTCTGTTACAATCCGCCGGGTGTATCGGATCGAATTGGGTTGACTCGCTCCGGTGTATTCTTAGCAGTTCGTCGATGACCACCATCCCAACCCGGCTCCATCGAGAAGGGCAAACCAACCGCATGGATCGCCACCTCACCAAGCTGGTTGCTGTCGCGATCATCCTGGCTTACAGTCTCCTCGGTACACCGGGGCAATCGACCGCGACTCCGGCCTTGGCGCTGAGCGCGGCCACATCATACGAACCCGGAGCTTTGCTGGTCAAGCTTCGACCATCTGCCTCGCTACCGGCTATCGCTCAGAGAATCGGCGCCCAGCGCTACCACGCTCTCGCCGTCAGCGGAGTCTATAAGCTACACGTTCCGCCTGGTCAAGAGCTCAGCCGGCTCACCGCCCTCCAGAACGATCCCAACGTCCTCTACGCTCAGCTCAATTATCGCCGCCAGGTCACCAGTTCGCCAAGTTCTGATGCCGCTCTTGCTGCCGCCTCGATCCTCACCCCTAACGACCCCGATTACCCGTACCAATGGGGCTTGCCCGACATCTCCGCTCCTTCCGCATGGTCGATCACCACCGGCAGCCCCTCCGTCTCTATCGGCATTGTCGATACGGGCGTCTACACCGGCCACGAAGACCTTCAGGGCAAGGTCTCCCTCGGCCAGAGCTTCATCTACTGGTTCGACGGCTTTGCCCCCAATTTTGGTGAAGGCTCCCTGCAACCCAACTACACCGCTAGCGGCTCGATCCCGGCCGGTACCTACTACGTCGGTGTCACCGCCCAGAACGCCAATGGTGAGCTTGCGTTGACGCGTGACTACGTGTCTTCAGTAACCCTGGCCCAGACCGGTGCGATCAGCCTCTCCTGGAACGCTAGCCCCGACGCCACCAGTTACAAGATCTACCTGGGCACCGATCCCAACAATCTCTCTTATTCGGGAGTCACGACGACTACCACTCAGGCCACCCTCGTCAATCCGCCCAGCACGAGTCAGCCCGCGCCCCCCAGCACGTCCAGCGTCGTCCTCAATCCAGCCAACTTTAACGACGATTACGGCCATGGTACCTCGGTGGCAGGAGTTGCCGCCGCGCTGACCAACAATGGAAAAGGGGTGGCCGGGATGGATTGGCAGGCGCCGCTACTCGTGGCCAAGGTGCTCGATCGGAATGGAGGAGGCTACGACGATGCAATCGCGAACGGGATCATCTGGGCTGCTCAGCACGGAGCCCGCGTCATCAACCTGAGTCTGGCGGGATCGGATCCCGCTCCGACGATCGACGACGCCGCCAAACAAGCTCGCCAAAGCTACGGTACGGTCCTGGTCGCCGCCGCGGGGAACTCGGGCACGAGCCCGGTCGAGTATCCCGCCGCCTATTCGGGGGAGTTCATCGCCGTCGGCGCACTTCAGCAAAACAGCGGTAGTGACGCGATTGCTTTCTATTCCAGCCACGGCACTGGTCTGGCAGTGACAGCCCCGGGTAGCTCGATCGAGGTTCCGCTGGCAGGTTCAGACCCCTCTGCCTATGGACAGATGTCAGGGACATCGTTCGCGGCGCCCTTGACCTCGGGACTGGTCGCGCTGCTGCTCTCATTGGACCCTTCGTTGAGTCCGGATCAGGTGACCCAGGTCATCGAGAGCACGACCGATCAAATCGGGAGTGTCACCTACGGATCAGGAGGACCAAACCCCAACGTCACGAATGGCTGGAATCAGGACTACGGCTACGGACGAATCGATGCATTCCAGGCGGTCTCGCAGATCAGCTCATACACGCCGACGCCAACCCCCAGCCAACCCTTGACACCATCCGAGACGAGCACGCCAGCTCAAACTCCGGGCTCCACGCCGACACCATCACGCCTTTCTTTCACGTCCGTTGTCTTCTTGCCCAGTATAAGCCGACAAGCAGCACCGGGAGCAAGCTGGTGAACCTCGTCGCCCAGCCCTTAACTCTCGCTATTCCAGAATCAAGCCATCGTAGGCGAGCTGGATGCCGGGGGGAAGCTGGCGATTGGTTTTCTCGTGATCCACGTCGTGGCACATGTGGGTGAAGTAGGTCCGGCGGGGCTTCAGCCGCTCGACGATGGCCAGTGCCTCGGGGATGCTGAAATGCGTTGGATGGGCCTGCTGGCGTAAAGCGTCGAGCACCAAGACATCCAGACCTTGGAGTAAGGCGAGCGACGCCTCGGGGATGTCGTTCGTATCGGTCACGTAGGCAACGTCGCCAAAGCGATAGCCGAGGACCGGCGTCGGACCGTGCCAGACCGGCACCGGTTGGACCGGCACTCCTTCGGCCTCGAACGGCTGGTCGAGCGGGTTGATCTTGCGCAGATCCAGTCGTGGCTTCCCCCCGCCCATTGGCGTTTCCGTGAAGACGTAGAAGAACTGGCGCTGCAAGTTCTCGAGCGACTGGGGCATGCCGTAGACGGGCAAAGGTGCGCATTGGCGTCCGGAAAAAACGCGCACGTCGTCCAGACCAAAGATGTGATCGGCATGAGTATGGGTGTAAAGCAACGCATCGAGATGGGTCACTTTGGCTCGGACAAGCTGCAAGCGCAGCTCGGGCGGGGTATCAATCAAGAGCGTCTTGCCCTGCCACTCGATCAGCACCGACGCGCGAAAGCGCTGATTGCGCGGATCGCTCGACTGGCAAACTGCACAGGTACAACCAATGACCGGAATGCCATGAGAGGTTCCGGTGCCCAGAAAGGTGAGGCGGACTGAATTCATCTAAAACTCTTCGATACGAGACAGCGATCGCTCCACCAAGAATCGGTGGGCCCAGGAGGGATCGAACCTCCGACCAACCGCTTATGAGGCGGCCGCTCTACCATTGAGCTATGGGCCCTCGGGGATATCTCGGCACGTCGGCTTGACAGCCCTTCCATGATACCATGAACGTTCCAGGGCTGTCGGCGAGTGGAGTATAATCAAAAGCGATTCATCGCGACCCCGGGGAGGCATCCATCAGGCCACTCGTCGTCGGCACGCGCGGTAGCGCGCTCGCCCTGAGCCAAACACAAAAAGTTGTCGGCGCGCTCCAGCGCCTTTTCCCCCGGCAGGAGTTCGTGATTCAAACCGTCAGGACCCTGGGGGATCGCGTTGTCGACGTACCACTCAGTCAGTTCGGCTCGACCGGGATCTTCGTCAAGGAGATCGACCGCCTCCTGCTCGACAGAAAGATCGATCTTGCCGTGCATAGCCTTAAGGATGTGCCTCCCGACGAGACGCCTGGCGTCATCCTGACCGCCTTTCCCGAGCGTGCGGATCCCCGCGACGCTCTGGTGAGTCTTGTCGCCGGACAGCGTTTTCGCGCCCTGCCGCCCGGCGCCCGGGTGGGCACGAGCAGCGTCCGCCGGCAAGCGCAGCTCCGCGCAGCCCGTCCCGACCTGGCCTACTGCGACGATCTGCGCGGCAACGTGGATACCCGGCTACGTAAGCTCTCCGAAGGCCAATACGACGCGATCGTCCTCGCGGCCGCCGGCCTGGAGCGCCTTGGTCGCGCCACCGAGATTTCTGAACGGCTCGCCCCCGAGCTCTGCCTGCCCGACGCCGGTCAAGGCATCCTCGCCGTCTCCACTCGGGCCGACGATCCGGAGACAGTAGCGATCGTCAGTCAACTCGATGATCCGGTCGTCCGAGCCATGGCATTGGCCGAGCGAGCGATGCTTCGTGCGTTCGGCGGCGGCTGCAAGGTCCCGGTTGCGGCCTATGCGCGCATCGTGGAGCCGAAAACTAGGAACACCGCCGCCGGGGGCGCTGCTGGGAAGGCAGCGCCCCCGGCGATCTACCTTACCGGGTTGGTCGCCTCGGTGGATGGCAGACAGATAGTTCGCGCTGGGGCAGCGGGCCCGCTCGCCGAACCGGAAAAGCTCGGCGCGACGGTCTGGCAGCGCCTGGTCGACGGCGGCGCGCTGACTATTCTCACGGGAACACCCCATGGCTGAGCGGATCGGTCGGGTCTATCTCGTCGGTGGCGGGCCGGGAGATCCGGGCTTGCTGACCCTACGGGGCAAGGAATGCCTCGAGCGCGCCGACGTCATCATTTACGATCGGCTGATCGACCCATCCTTGCTTCGCTTTGCTCCGACCAGCGCCGAGCGGATCTTCGTCGGCAAGCGTGCCGATCACCATCCGATCCCTCAGCCGGAGATCAATGCCCTGCTCGTCGCCCGAGCTCAGGCCGGCCAGGTCGTCGTCCGGCTCAAAGGCGGCGACCCGTTCGTCTTCGGCCGGGGCGGTGAAG
The DNA here is from genome assembly GCA_021324795.1 of Chloroflexota bacterium. Classification (GTDB taxonomy): domain Bacteria; phylum Chloroflexota; class UBA6077; order FW602-bin22; family CADDYW01; genus JAJPIK01. Next base: position 14,317 of record JAJPIK010000025.1, on the reverse strand, counting down.
AAGCCGAGGCGCTAGTGAACGCCGGGGTACCATTTGAAGTCGTGCCCGGTGTGACCTCGGCGATCGCCGTTCCCGCCTATGCTGGCATCCCGGTGACCCATCGCGACTACACCTCCTCGTTTGCCGTCGTCACCGGCCACGAAGAGATTACCAAGTCACGGCCGGCGGTCGATTGGGAGCGATTGGCCGGCATTGGCACGATCGTCTTTCTCATGGGCGCGGGCAACCTGCCAGAGATCGTCCGCCAGTTGACCAGGCACGGCCGGCCAGCCAGCACGCCGGTCGCGATCATCCAGTGGGGAACGTGGTCGAAACAGAAGACGGTGCACACGACCCTGGCCGACGCCGTCGAAAAGGCACGCGCCGCCCAGATTGGTCCCCCCGCCATCACAGTCGTCGGCGAGGTCGCCAAGCTGGGCGAGCGCTTGCGCTGGTTTGATAACCGCCCGCTTTTCGGCAAGCGCGTCCTGATCACCCGCACCCGCGAGCAGGCTGGCACACTCGCTGCGCTCTTGAGTGAGCGGGGCGCGGTGCCGGTCGAGCTGCCAACGATTCGGATCGAGCCCCCGACCGATTGGGCCGCCGCCGATCGAGCGATCGAGGCTCTCGATCAGTACGCCTGGGCAATCTTCACCAGCGTGAACGGCGTTCGGGCATTTTTCGAGCGGCTCGAAGCGCGAGGCTACGACCTGCGCGCCTTGAAAGGGGTACGCCTCGCAGCGATCGGTCCGAGCACGGCTGCCGCGCTCGCCGCTTACCACCTCCGAGTCGACTTCACCCCCGACGAGTACGTCGCCGAGGCCGTCGTCGAGGGCATGCGCCAGTTTGCTCTCGCCGGGCAGCGTATCCTGCTGCCCCGAGCCCAGGAAACCCGCGAGGTGCTCGTGATTGGATTGACCGACCAGGGCGCGATCGTCGACGACGTCGCCGTTTACCAGACCCGACCGACCGGCGATGCCGCCATGGCCCGGCAGCTTTTTGAAGACAAGCAGGTCGACGTGGTGACCTTCACCAGCTCGTCGACGGTTCGTAATCTGGTAGCCTTACTGGGCAATACCGCTCCGGCGCTCTTGGCCGGGGTGACTATCGCCAGTATCGGCCCGATCACCAGTCAGACGGCGCGCGACTTTGGTCTGACCGTCCAGGTCGAGGCGGCCGAGCATACTGTGCCGGGCCTTGTCGCCGCGTTGGAAGGAGCGTTCTCGCAATGATCGCCAAGCTCGCCGCGCCCGTCACGATCGGGCGCTTTCCGACCCAACGGCCGCGCCGTCTGCGCGACCGTGCTCCCTTGCGCCGCATGGTCCGGGAAACCATCCTCGCGATCGATGACTTCGTCTATCCGCTCTTCGTTTGTCCCGGCCAGGGCATCCGCGAAGAGATTTCCGCCATGCCCGGCGTCTTTCACCTTTCGGTCGACCAGATCGCCGAAGAGGCGGCAGCGGCCGCTGCCGACGGCATCCCGGCCGTGCTCCTCTTCGGCCTACCAAGCCACAAAGACGAGGTCGGCTCGGAAGCCTACGCCGACGACGGGATCGTTCAGCAGGCAACCCGGGCGATCAAGCAGGCCGCGCCGGGGCTGATTATTATCACCGACCTTTGCCTCTGCGAGTATACTAGCCACGGCCATTGCGGGGTGATCCAGCACGGCACGGTCGACAACGACGCGACGCTGCCACTCCTTGCCCGTACCGCGGTGAGCCAGGCGGCGGCTGGCGCCGACCTGATCGCACCCTCGGATATGATGGACGGCCGGGTCGGGGCAATCCGCCAGGCGTTGGACGAGCACGGTTACGCTGAGACGCCGATCATGGCCTACTCGGCGAAGTATGCCTCGGCGTTCTACGGTCCGTTCCGCGAAGCCGCCGATTCGGCGCCGCAGTTTGGCGACCGGCGCGGCTACCAGATGGATCCGGCCAACGCGCGTGAAGCGCTCCACGAAATCGCTCTCGATGTGGCCGAGGGCGCCGACATTATCATGGTCAAGCCGGCCCTGCTCTACCTGGACGTGATCCGCCAGGCGCGCGATCATTTCACCCAGCCCATCGCTGCCTACAACGTCAGTGGAGAGTACAGTATGATCAAGGCCGCCGCCCGCAACGGCTGGCTGAACGAGCGGCAGGCCGCGCTCGAAGCGCTCACCGCGATCAAGCGCGCCGGCGCAGACATCATCATCAGCTATTTCGCCCGGGACGTCGCCCGCTGGCTTCGGGAGGGCTAAGCGTGCAGACCACTCGTTCTCAGCAACTCTTTGCCGAGGCCCAGCAATATCTCTCGGGAGGAGTCGATAGTCCGGTCCGGGCTTTCCGCGCGGTCGGCGGCCAGCCACTCTTCGTCGAGCGAGGGGCCGGCGCGCGGATCGTCGACGTCGACGGTAACGCGTACGTCGACTACGTTCTCTCCTGGGGTCCGCTGATTCTCGGCCACGCCCACCCCCGCATCGTCGGCGCGCTCCAAGCCGCCGCCACGCGCGGCACGAGTTACGGCGCACCAACCATCCTCGAAACCGAATTGGCTCGTCTGGTCGTGCAGGCATTTCCCTCGATCGAGCGGGTCCGCTTCGTCAACTCGGGCACCGAGGCGACAATGAGCGCGTTACGCCTGGCCCGTGGCTTCACCAAGCGCGATAAGATCGTCAAGTTCGATGGCTGCTACCACGGCCACGCCGATGCCTTACTGGTCAAAGCCGGTTCTGGCGCGCTGACTCTGGGCACGCCCGACAGTGCCGGTGTTACCACTGGCGCGGCGGCCGATACCCTCAGCGCCCCTTACAACGACCTCGACGCGGTCAAGCAGATCTTCGCCGCGCACCGGGGCGAGATTGCCGCGGTCATCGTCGAGCCAATCGCCGGCAACATGGGTGTCGTGCCACCGCGAACGGGCTTCCTGGAAGGACTGCGCGAACTCACCTCTGCCGACGGTGCGCTCCTGATCTTCGACGAGGTGATCACCGGCTTCCGGGTCGCCCACGGCGGTGTCCAGGAGCTGACCGGTCTTCGCGCCGACCTGACCTGCCTGGGCAAGATCATCGGCGGCGGCCTGCCGGTCGGTGCCTACGGTGGACGCGCTGACATCATGGCACTGCTTGCGCCGGAGGGACCGGTTTACCAGGCCGGTACGCTGGCGGGAAACCCGCTGGCGATGACCGCCGGGATCGAAACCTTGCGCGAGCTGGCGCAACCGGGCGTTTACGCCGCGCTGGAAAAACAGAGCGCAGCCCTCGCCGCGGGTATCGCTGATGCTGCCCGCGCGGCCGACGTCCCGGTCCACGGCACCCGGGTCGGCTCGATGTTCACCACGTTCTTCACCGACCAGCCGGTCGTCGACTATGCGACCGCCAAGCGCGCCAACACCAAGCGCTACGCGCGCTTCTTTCAGGAGATGCTGCGGCAAGGCATCTACCTTGCGCCTTCCCAATTTGAAGCGGGGTTCATGTCGACGGCCCATTCGGACGAGGACATTGTCCGGACGATTGAAGCCGCACGCGTCGCCTTCGCGGCCTGCCGCGAGGTGGAATAAAGCGGGAGAACACACCGGATGAAGATTGGCGAGATCAGTGTCGACATCTTGAACGACGGCTACATGCACCTCGACGGCGGGGCGATGTTTGGCGTCGTGCCGCGAGTGCTCTGGGAAAAGAAACTGCCGCCCGACGACCGCAACCGAGTAAGGATGGCCCTGCGCTGCTTGCTGATTCGACACGATGGGAAGATAATCCTCGTCGACACCGGCCTCGGCGACAAGCTCGACGCGGCTGAGCAAGATCGCTTTGGCGTTGAGCGCGGCCGAGGCTTGCTGGGCGAGCTCGCCTCGTACGGCGTGACGCCCGACAAGGTCGACGTCGTCGTCGACAGCCATCTGCACCTGGATCACGCCGGCGGCAATACCACGCGCCAGCGTGGCACACTTGTTCCGACCTTTCCCAATGCCGAGTACTGGATCCAGCGGATCGAATGGGAGGAAGCGACTCATCCGAACGAGCGCACGCGCGCGACCTATCTCCCGGAGAATCTTGATCCCCTTGCAGTGGCCGGCCAGGTTCGCTTGATCGATGGCTCAACCGAGATCGTGCCCGGCGTGCGCTGGTTTTCGACGCCCGGCCACACGCGCGGCCACGGTAGCGTGGTGATCGAATCGGCAGGTGAATCGGCGCTTTTCACCGTCGACGTTTGCCCGTTCGTCGCCCACCTCGAGCGCCTCGCCTGGATTCCTGGCTTCGACGTCGAGCCGCTCGTCTCGCTCGAGACCAAGCGACAGATCGTCGCCGACGTCCTGGCTAACGATCGCCTCGTCATTTTCGACCACGATCCGGACGTGATCGCCGCGCGCCTCGTCGGCAGCCCCGACCGCTGGAAGGTCGAGCCGGCCATGATCGTTACCCATCCGGTCTCGGAAAGCTGAACGGATCCAGGCGCATGGTCGGTGTCACGCGCGGCGAATCTCAGCGCCCTCTCGGAGAAAGCTAGATGAAGGTCAGCCGGTCGTCCGATGCAGATCGTCGGACATGAGCAGCGAGGAAGGCTCCATGGACGCCTCTTTGGCGACTCCCCAGCCAGCCCATTACCAGCGGCCGCGGCACCAGCGGCGCGGCATCAGGCAATACTTCCGGGTGCTCGGACCGGGCATCGTCAGCGGGGCCGCCGATAACGATCCCTCTGGCGTCGTCACCTACACTCAGGTCGGCGCCACGACCGGTTTCGGTCTGCTCTGGCTGATGGCTATCTCGACGATTGTGCTCTTTGTGATCGAGGAGATGTCAGCTCGATTGGCGATTTGTCACAAGCGTGGCTTCGCGTACGTCTTACGCCAACGCTTTGGATTCCGCTTCGCCGCGACATCGGCCCTGGCTATTCTGACCATTGGGAATCTCTTACCAGGGAGCGGCTCGTGACCATCGATGGGTAAGCGTTCCCGGCTAACCAGCGCGGCACCGCTCGTCTTCCTCTTTGTCGTGCTGGCCGGCTACTATAGTCTGACGACGCCGATTTTCGAGGCACCCGACGAGCTCTGGCACTACGACGTTGTCGCGGATCTCGCCCACGGCCACTTCGCCGAGCCAGACGCCGAGGCTCACCAGGAAGCGACTCAGCCACCGCTCTTTTACGCATTCGGGGCGATCATCTGGCAACTGGCGCCGGCTCCGGACCCCCAGAGCGTGCTGCACTTTGATCCCTACTTCGACTATCATCCAGAAGACATTGGCAACAAAGGCTTGATCTACCATGGCAAGGCCGGCGAGCAGTTTCCTTATCAAGGAATCGCCCGCACCGCGCACTTGATTCGGTTGATCGACGTCCTCCTGGGCGCTCTGACCGTGTTCGGTATTTACCAGCTCGGGCAGCTCGCCGCGCCGACCCGACCAGCCATCGCCCTTTTCGCGGCTGGCTTCGTGGCACTCGATCCAGAGTTCGCCTTTTTGTCTGGCGCGATCACGAATGATCTGGCGATCATCGCCACCTCGACCTGGGTGCTGGTATTTCTCGCACGGTGGCTACGGGGGACTAGCTCCGCCTTGGTCGGTCGCGAACGATCATGCCTCGTTGCGCTGACGCTTTGCCTCGGGTTGGCTCTCTTGAGCAAGGCCACCGCTTTCGGTTTGCTTGCGCTGGTGGGCTTGACGCTGCTTCGCTTTGGACCGGTTGGCGAGACCTGGCGACAGCGTTTGCGCCGTGCCGTCGCCGTGCCAGGCATCGCTCTCTTGATCGGCGGCTGGTGGTACGTCCGACTCTTTTTCCTCTATGGTGATCCGATCGGGGAGTCAGTGCACAGCGTCGCGCTTGGGCGGACGACGCCGTTCACAGTCTCGGAGGCGCTGAGCGACCTCGGTGAGCTGGTCCTTACCTTCTTCGCCCGTTTTGGCTACACCAACGTTGCGCCGCCGGAGTGGCTACCGATCGCCTTCGCGGCCGTGGCGATCGCTGGCATCGCCCTGGCATTGACCCAGCGTAAGGTATGGACTGAACCAGTCTACATCGTCCAGATTGCCTGGGTCGCGATCATCTTCGGACTGTTCTACGCCTGGCAATTGAAGATCCCGGCACCTCAGGGACGGTTGATCTTCCCGGCGCTGGGCTCACTCGGCTTGCTCTGGGCTGTCGGGCTTGATACTGCGCTGAGCCGCCTGAAAGCGCTCCCGCGCCAGCTCGTCCCCGGCCTCCTTGGCAGCGCCGCGCTGATCGCGAGCATCGCCTTGCCGAGTACAGTGATCGCCCCGGCCTACGTTCCGGCTTCGGTACGGCTGCTCGCGACGTTACCGTCTTCGGCACACCCTACCTCCCTCAGCTTTGGCGACGAGGTCACCCTCGCCGGCTTCAGGGTTAGTCAGACGACAATCCAGCCGGGCGATATGCTGCCGATCCAGCTCTATTGGCACACCGGCGCGAAGTCGCTCCACCTGCTCAGTCAGTCGATTCAACTCGTCGACCAGCAGGGCCACGTGATCAGCCACCTCGACCAATCGTTGGCGCCGGATCTGCCAACCGTGCTCTGGCCCGCTGACCGGTTGGTTCAATTGAATACGTCTCTCAAGCTACCCGCGGACATCTCTCGTCCCCAATTGCTCCATCTCGACTTGAACGTATATTACGTCGAGAACCGGACGATTCAGTATCTGCCGGTTGAATCGCCTGGGCGTACCGCGGCCACCTTAACTACGATTCGGGTGCCTTCGGTCAAGCGGGCTTGGCCGGCCGGACCGTTAACCCAATTCGCCGGCCCCAACGGCGATACAATCGACCTCCTGGGCTGGACACTCGATTCGCCCACGACTAGTCCGGGCAGCAAGCTCGCCGGCAAACTCATCTTGAGGAGTGAGCACTCACCGCGCGTTGACTACACCGTATCTGTCCAACTGCTACGCTCCGGCAAACTCGTCGCCCAAGCCGACGCGCCGCCCCTGGGAGGCGCCTACCCAACCTCCGCCTGGCTTCCGGGCGAGGTAATCGTCGATCCTTTCAGTCTGAACGTGCCGGTGGATGCCGACACCGGTCCGACCGAGCTATTCGTCGCCTTCTACGACCTCAAGACAATGAAGCGACTGACCACGCTCAATGGCGACGCCTGGCACCTAACCGACGTCGCGATCAGGGAAAGGTGAAGCACACCTTCCCGACCGTAGCAGTATCGGCGAGACGGAATGCCTCCGCGCCTTGCTCGATCGGGAAGCGATGTGAGACGACCTGGCTAGGCGTGATGGCGTGTCGTCGGAAGAACTGCCAGATCTCGTCGTACTGGGAATCCGGGAAGATACTTGTCCCAAAGAGGATCAGCTCGCGCATTGCGACCTGGTTCAGCGACACCCGTAGCTCGGGGGTACCCAGGCCGACCAGCGCGGCCATCCCGAGTGGCTTGAGCAGATCTGGAATCGCCATGTGCGCGGGGGTAGCGCCGGAAGCCTCGAGGAGCTTGTCAGCACCGTCCGGGTAGAAGGCACGCACCTGTTCACCGATCGGACCGACAGTGGGATCGAAGGTCTGCCGGGCGCCGAGCCGCTCCGCGAACGCGCGACGGTCAGGTGACGGATCGATTCCAATTACTTCGGCGCCCATGTGAGTCGCGAAGAGGGTCGCCAGCAGGCCGACCGGGCCAAGCCCAGAAACGACCAGAACATCCCGTCCACTGACACCCAGGCGGGTTAACGGGTAGTAGGCAGTGCCGCCCTGGCAGGCAACGATCGCGGCGTCCTCAAACGAGAAGTCATCGGGGATCTTCAACAGGTACTGCGACTCGACAACCATGTACTCTGCGTGCGCCCCGTCGGCGGTCCCGGGCCCGACTCCGTAGGAACCACGTCGATTGATGCAGACGTTCCCGCGTCCGGTCCGACAGTAATGACACTTGCCGCAGATCAGCCGGAAGTACGCGGTCACCCGGTCGCCAATCGACCAGCCCCGGACCTCCGAGCCAACTTCGGCGATGATGCCGGCCGGCTCGTGGCCGGGCACACGGCCGGTCTCGACGAAGGCCCCCCGCGGATGGCGGTAAAGGTGCAGATCACTGCCACAGATTCCGGCTGCCTTCATTTGAATAAGGACCTCTTTCGGCCCCGGCCGCGGGTCCGGCCGCTCCTGGACGATCGCCTGCCGTTCCCCGATATAGCGTACCGCGCGCATCGTTTGACTCCTTACTTCATCATTTGAAAGCAACCTGATTCGGTGCGACCGTCTCTTTTCTCTCGACGGTCGCACCAACAATCGGCAAATCGTGCCGAAGATCAACCAGATCCTGGCGCAATACCGGCAGAAATTCGGAGAGGAGTGGCCAGTGCCTATTCGTACTTGCTCAATCGCTCGAATTGCTTGAGGAAATCCGGACTGAGGATTTCGGCCAGGCGCTTTTGCTCGGATTCCCGCACCTTCATCGCCGCGGCCGCGACCTCAGCGGCAATCTCCTCGGGGATCACGGTAATCCCATTCTCGTCACCGTGGAGCAGGTCGCCAGGTCGGATCTTCACACCGCTGATCGTCACCTCGGCGCCAACGTCGTAAATCAACGGATTACCGTGAGCGACGACGAGGCCAGCGCCATAATAGTGGAAGCCGCCAAGCGCCTTCACCTCGTGGATGTCGCGCAGACCACCATTGGTGATCAAGCCAATCGCCCCGCAGCGCTTCATCGTCGTCGCCATCATTTCGCCGGCGTGGCAGGAGTGGACAATGTCCCGTCCGTCATCCTGAATGACAACGATGGCCGGCTTGGGCGACGCGAAGATCGCGCCGTAGAGTTGCTGGTGGGCGCGCTCAACCTTGCGTCCCTCGGTGGTGCTATCTCCTTTGCAAGTGACGGCGTAGCCCAGCATCGTGCCGAGCCCCGGGATCAGGCAACGGACGTCATAGCCGACGTATCCCTGGACGCGCCCTCGCACTTCGAAAGGCTCGATCGCATTGGCGATCGTTGGGCTGTCGATGGCGCGAAGCTCAGCGAGTTGTTCCTCCGTTAACCGGGCAACCATGCAAAACCTCCAACACGTAGTGCCGACTAGGTTACACTGCCGGCTGGCCACGTCAAGAGGCCAGCACAAATCGCTGCCTTTCGCGTTGTCTGAGAGCGCCCAGAGGGTTACGGATAGTCCAATTAGCAGCTCGTCGGGATCCGAGCGCTATCTTGACCGCGAGACAAGATCCCTGACAAGTGCCTGGGCTCCGTGTTCTCGGCTCTTGATCAGCCCGGAATCCCAATCGTATCGTGGCCCCCCAAGGCGCCGAGCTTGTTAAGGAACATGGTCCGCTCAACGACCGAGGGCAAGCTGGTGGTCACGCGCGCCGAGACCGGGGAATTGGGCACGAGCTGGTTGATCGGAAGACTGAGAGGACGGTTCGGACCAACCTGAAAGTCACGCCCGATTACCTGACCGTTCGGTAGCTCGAAATCAATATGGACACCCATTGTTGCCGACTGCGGATTTAGGATCTCGATATATTCGCTGAATGGATCCTGAGTCGAGCCTTCCGGTAGATTCCAAGTCGTAGCGAGAGTCGTCGCGCCTTGAGTCGAGATCGCTCCCCGTGGCTCGTGATTAAAGAACTCGGATCGCTCGGCGACGATGGGCTGGTTCGCAGTCACCTGGAGGCCAAAGTGCGCATTCGGAAGAACTGAATTGAGAAACACGTTCAGGCGACTTTGCGGTGCGAGCTGTTGGGGAAAGCTCAGAACGTTACCGTTGTCCTGGTAAAGAGTGACCGTCGCCACGACCGGAGTAGCATTCGGATTTTGGAGTAACAGGAAAGTATCGAACGGCACCGCGCCCTGGGTCGTGTTGCCATCCGGGAAGTACCAGGTCATGGCCGGTGCGTTGACCCCGGGGTTATCAGTCGCGGCGTTACCCGGGAAGCGATACATGGCGCGCTCGGCGACGATCGGCAGGTCGCTATCGACGCGCGCGGAGAACGCCTGGTTCGGCAACACCTGATTGACAAAAATGCTCGTTCGCGAGTTCGGCGCCAGGCTCACGACTTGAGTGGCCGGCGTCCCCTGGGTCAGCAAATAGGTGATCGTCGCGGTGGCAGGCTGGCCATTCGGGTTCTGGAGCAGTAGCCAGGTATGGAATGGCGGCTGGGTTGACCCCTCGGCGAAAAGCCAGGTTCGATTTGGCGCGGGAATACCGGTAACGTCGTCGCCGTCGTAGCTCACGTACATCGCCCGCTCGGCAAAGACGGCCTGGCTGGCATCGATACGCGTCGAGAACGCGACGTTCGGAATGACCTGATTGGCGAAGAGGCTGAATCGGGAGGTTGGACCGACGCCAAAGTCTCGGGTGAGGATGCCATCTCCTTGGATCTCAAAAGTGAAACGCACCGTCGCCGGCTGATTGGTCGGGTTCTGAATCAGAAACCAGGTATCGAATGGCGGCTGGGTCGAGCCCTCGGCGAAATAGTAGGTAGCGACCGGAGGCGGCAACGGAGCGGCCGTGAAAGTAAATGCCCAGACGCCATCGTCGGTACCAGCGAACAGCGTCTGCGGCTGAGAAACGCCCATCGCCAGGGAGCGCACGCTCGCATTCCCTAAGCTACCCGTTCCCAGCGCCCCCCAGGTGATGCCACCGTCATTGCTCTGAAATACGCCTCCGTTTGTTGCCGCGAATACCTGGCTGGGCATCAGAGGATTGAAGAGGATCCGCCGCACCTGAGCACTGCCTAACCCGTCGGTCACCTGCTGATAGGTGAGGCCACCGTCGGTGCTGCGAAACACTCCCGACTGACCACCAACAAGAACCGTCGTTCCCGTCGGGCTCGGCGGCGAGAATTGAACGTCGAAGACCGGTGCCAGGCCATCGAGTGCCAACGTCCAGGTAACGCCCCCGTCGCTACTCCGGAAGATCCGTCCAGTTCCCCCTTCTGTGTTGCCGACGGCGACAACCACGCTCGGATCGAGCGGGCTCACGGCAAGAGCAAATACGTCGGTGTTGAGGAGTGGGTTACCGGACGGCGAGAGGTGAATCCAATTGGCCCCACCGTCGGTTGATTTGAGAACTGCGCCTGCCCCAGCGTAGACAACCTGGGCGTTTTGAGGGGTGCGGGCCAGAGCGAGAGTGTCTGCCATGGTGATGGCCGCTGCCCAAGTGTTACCCCGGTTCGTCGTGCGATAGACGCCCGCGGAGGGCTCGCCGACCAAAGGGCCTCGCCCGGTCCCGGCTAAAACGATTGCTGGGTTAGTCGGATCGATTGAAAGCGCGTTCACAAAGAAGTTGCCAAGACCATTGTTGATCACTGCCCAAGTCTGGCCGCCATCCATCGACTGGAAGACACCGCCGCCGTTGGAGCCCGCGTAGATCAGGTTCGGCGTGCTCGGATCGAGGGCCAAGGCGTTGACCTGGACACCAGTGAGATCGAGCTTACTCCATTGGCTCGGCGCCTCGACTGGCGCCGCCTGAGCGACGTTCGTCAGCAAGCTGATGCTGACGGCAAGGGCCATTGAAAGAGGCCCCACGTTTTTTTTAAACACTTGGATCATGGCTGCCTCATGCACTGTTTGGTTGGGCCCGGGGATCGGGGGCTGGTGAGTATCCGGGAGCTCTCCACCTCTCCCTTCCCTCTGGGACAAGAAGGAGCCTTCTTCCCCAGCCACGGGGGATTATTTTAAGGAGGATACGCTTATTCTGCTGCTAGAACGTCCTCGTAGGCGAAGATCGCGGGCGTGCCGCCGGTGTGGACGAAGACGACTGTCTCGTCTTTGCTGATATTCCCTTTGCGGATCTCACCGATCAGGCCGGACATGGCTTTACCGGTATAGACCGGATCGAGAAAGAGGCCCTCGGTCCGGGCGGCCAGACGGATCGCCTCAACCACAGCCGGCGTGGCGTCGCCGTAGGCACGGCCAACGTACTCGTCCAAGACAGTAAAGTCGTCTTCAGTCATCAACTTGGGCAGATCAAGCACTTCGGAAGCCACGCGGTTGCTGAGATTCAGCTCCATATTCAGCAGACTCGCCTTCGAAGCACCGGTGCTAACCGGATGTACCGTGTAGCTCGCTCCCAGCACCTTACCCCCCAGGCCAAGTCCCGCCGCCGACGCCCCGCCGGCCAGAAATACCCGGCTCGCCGTCGCTCCGAGCGCGTTCAACTGGTCGACGAGCTCGATCGAGGCCTCGGTAAAGGCGATCGTGCCAGCGATCGGCGAAAATGGCTCACGGGTCGAGGGATAGGGTTTGTAGCCCCGCTGACGCAGGTCGTCGAGGGTGCGATCGAGAAGTGCCTCGAGCTCGGCCGGATCGGTAGTACCAGCCTCGATGATCTCGGCACCACAGAGGTGATCGAGCAAGAGGTTTCCCTGGATCCGCTCTCCCTTGGGGCCGGGCTTGACGATGACCATCTTGATCCCCAGTCGAGCGCAGGCCGCCGAATGCAGGCGCGCATGGTTCGATTGGCCAATGTTCACCAGAACGAACGCATCGTAGCCATTCGCTTTGACGTGGCCGAGGCGAAACTCGATCGCCCGGACCTTGTTGCCGCCGAAGGCGAACCCGGTCAGATCATCGCGCTTGATCAGGATGCGAGGTCCGCCCAGCACCGCCGACAAGCGCGGCGCTTCTTCGAGTGGCGTGGGGGTGAACGCAAACGGGATACGGGGCAGCCGACCAATCCGCTCGCGGATCTCGGCTGGAGTCAGGCGCAGGGCCGGCGTGGTGGACATTGACATTCCTCCCTGAGTCATCAATTGGGAGCGCGACCGCCCGCTTGGGATCTTCGGTTTACTCTATCATATCGCAATCCATCTGACTGCTGGCAAGGCAACTACGATAGTTTCCTGACCGATACACGGACTCTCTCTCAGAAGGCAGCCATGGCAACCCTATCGAAAAATCAACGAAGACTCAAGATATCGACGCCTCTGTCAGTGATCGCCACGGTGTGCTCGAACTGGGCCGAGCGCTTGCGGTCGGCGGTAACCACGGTCCAGCCGTCAGCGAGCGTCTTGGTCCGGTAGGTGCCAACATTGACCATCGGCTCGATGGTGAAGACCATACCCGGTCGAAGCAGCAAACCGGTATTCGGTTTGCCGAAGTGAAAAACGGTCAGGCCCTCTTCATGCATCTGTCGACCGATCCCGTGGCCGGTCAGGTCGCGGACGACCGAGAATCCCTTGGACTCGACGTAGCGCTGAATCGCTGAACCAATGTCGCCCAGCCGCTTACCTGGACCTGCCGCAGCAATGCCCTTCTTGAGCGCCTCGCGGGTCACGTCGACGAGTTTCTGCGAGACCGGATCGAGCGCGCCGACCGGAAAAGTCGCGCAGGAATCTCCACACCAGCCATCGAGCAAAACGCCGACATCGATACTGATGATGTCACCTGCTTCGAGTGCGCGATTCGACGGAATGCCGTGACAGATCACCTCATTCACCGAGGCGCAAATCGTTCCTGGAAATGGCGGTGCCGACCGATCGGCCCCTTGATATCCCCGAAACGTCGGAATTGCCCCGTGCTTGCGCACGAACTCATCAGCAAGCTGGTCGAGGTCGAGCGTCGTGACACCTGGCTTGACGTGCTCGGAGAGGTAGGCCAGGGTTTCAGCGACGAGCTTACCGGCGGCGCGCAGCTTCTCGATCTCTTCCTTTGATTTGATGAGCGTCGAGGGTGTCTCGCGCTTTACTCCGTTACCCATGCTGTTCCTCCTTCTCCGGCACCCAGACCAATAGCTCGCCCGGCTGGGCGTTCAGCGCCGTGCAAATTTTTTCGAGCGTTCCCAGGCCAACCCGATTCGCTCGCGCGTGATAAAGATCATAAGCAGTGTTGTAGGTCAGCCCCGACCGCTCGGCCAGCGTCTTCACGTTAAAGCCCTGGATCCGTGCGACCTCACCAATGCGATTAATAATTGTCATAGTGTGACTACTCAGGTAGGTACATAGTTATATAAGCATGATACCGTTCGAGAAGACAATTGTCCACCGGAGCGGCCGACATAGCCCTCGCGTGCCCGGTGATCCGAGGATCGACTGGACCTGCCCTGAGGACAGGCCCGGAGGCAATCTACGCGTACTTCTTCAGAAACGCGTCGATCGCCGGAACCAGTTTCTTGACCGCCTCAGCGCCAGATTCTTGGTTCAGCCAGACCAGACTCAGCTCCTTTTGGACGATCTGCTCGTCGATCTGGCGCCAGAGCGGGAAGATCGGGTCGATGTGGAGAGCTTCCTGCCCTTGCACGGCGACCGCGCGCCGGTGCGGCGGCAGGTTCTTGTCCTCCGCCATCACGTAATCGAGCACGGAATGCCGGGGCCCGAACCACTCAGTGGCCAGCGTCTTCTGCGATTGCGCACTCGCGACGTGCTTCAGAACCTGCCACGCCGCCTCGGGATAGCGGGTTGATTTGCTAATCTCCCAGCCGACT
>JAJPIK010000012.1 GCA_021324795.1 Chloroflexota bacterium | reverse complement strand
CCGGTCGCCGTGACCGCTGCGATCAGCTCCGGTACTCGCTCGGCCGGCGCGGTGAGCAAGAGTTCGTAATCTTCACCCCCCCGCAGCGCCCAATCGAGCGGATCGTGTCCCGTGGCGTTAGCCAACGACCGTAAGGCGGGCGACAGGGGAATGCGTGCGGCCTCGATGACGCCACCGACCTTACTTTCCTCGGCGAGGTGGCCCAGGTCGCTGGCCAAGCCATCGCTCAGATCGATCATCGCCGTTGCGAATCCCGATAGCGCGATCGCCCGCCCCGCGGCGATACGCGGCGTCGGAAGCTGATGTCGCTCAATCAGTACTGCTGCCTCCGGTCTACTTGCTGAAACCTGGCCAAGCAGAATCGCCAGACCGGCCGCTGCGTCGCCTAGCGTGCCGGTTACCAGGAGGCGGTCGCCGGGCCGAGCACCGCTCCGGTAGAGCACCCGGTCAGGCTCTACCTCTCCTAGCAAGGTCAAGTCCAGGACCACGCGATCCGGCGAGCGGGCTAAATTTCCGCCAACGAGCGCGAGCCCGTAACGCGCGGCCTCCTCACCCAGACCGGCGGCGAGCCCGTCAGCGAAGCTCAACGGCGTCTTGACGGGCAAACTGAGCGAGACGAGCGCCCAGCGGGGGATGCCGCCCATCGATGCCACGTCGCTAAGATTTACCGCCAGGACACGCCGTCCCAAGGTGCGTGGCGCGATCGTCGCGCGCAGGAAGTGAACTCCCTCGACGGCAGCGTCGGTGGTGGCGAGGAGCAGGTAGCCCGGGGTAAGGCGAAGTGCGGCGGTATCGTCGCCGATGCCCTGGACGACGCCAACGCCACTTTCGCCGAAACGCGCCTTCAGTCGAGCGATTAAACCAAATTCGCCAACGTCGGCGACGGTCAGTTCGCTAGCCGCGTTCACTTGCTGAGCTTGCGCACAGCGCTATCGATCCGGTCGAGCGCCGTCTGAATATTCGCGACCGAGTTCGCATACGAGAGACGCAAGTAGCCTTCCCCATACTTGCCGAACGACGTGCCCGAAAGGGTGGCGACGCCCGCTTCGTTCAGCAGGTAATCGGCGAACGCGCGGCAGTCCAGCCCGACGTCGCCGACGTAGGGAAAGACGTAGAACGCGCCGGCCGGGTTCGCACAGCGCAGCCGGGGAATTGCGTTCAGCCCGTCAACGATAACCTGGCGACGAACCCGAAACTCTTCGACCATTTGGGTCACCTTGTCCATCGGCCCTTCCAGGGCGGCGATGCCTGCTTTCTGGATGAAGGTCGCGGTGCAGGAGACCGAGTTAGTCACCAGACGGGTGATCTGTGGGGCGAGCTCGATGGGCATGATTCCGTAGCCGAGACGCCAGCCGGTCATCGCGTAAGTCTTGGAGAAGCCGTCAAGAATGATCGTCCGCTCGGCCATGCCCGGGAATGTCGCGATGCTGACGTGCTCGCCTTCGTAGAGAATCTCGCTATAGATCTCGTCGGATAAAACCGTCAGATTATGCCGAACCGCGAGTTCGGCGATACTCGCGACATCGCTCCGGGTGAGCACACCACCGGTTGGATTCTGCGGCGAATTGAGAATCAAGACGCGGGTGCGCGGGGTGATCTTGCTGGCCAGCTCGTCGACGTCGAAGCGGAATTGACGCTCCTCGCGCAAGGGGATCGGGACCGGGGTGGCACCGACAAAGTTGATCATCGACTCGTAAATCGGAAAGCCGGGGTTGGGATAGATGACTTCGTCTCCCGCCTCGGCCAAAGCGAGCAGAATAAAGAACATGATCGGCTTGCCCCCCGGCGTGACGACCACCTGGTCGGGATCGAAGAACAGGCCACGTTTCTGGCCGGCGCAACGGGCAATACTCTGGCGAAGCTCGAGAATCCCCGCCGAGGGCGAGTAGTGAGTAAAGCCCGAGGTGAGCGCCTTGACCCCTTCGTCGATGACGTGAGCGGGCGTATCGAAATCGGGCTCGCCGATCTCCAGGTGAACGATGTGCTTGCCTTTGGCTTCCAAGGCGCGCGCCTTTGCCAAAACTTCGAAAGCTGTCTCCGTACCGAGGCGGCTCATCCGTTTAGCCAACTTCATGACTAACTCCTTTCCGTGAAAGCGTGGTCATTATACATCGACCGAGACGGCCCGGGTTTTCGTGGCACGGAGCGTGCACCATGCCCCTGCCATTCTTGGTGAAAGGGTTGGTAAGGAGCAGCCGAGACAGGACAACGCATAGCGCATCGGCATTTGTGTGAAGGGAGGGAATAGAATGAATGTCCCAATGCAGCGAGAGACGCCCGTGGAGAACTTTTTTGACTTCATGGCGCGGATCCCAAGCTCGTACTACTATTTCGCCATGCTGGCGAGTGTGCTGCTTTCGGCGACCTTATATTTAACTGGCCGTCGGCATACCGCCTTATTCATCGGTGAGTGGGCGCCCACGATTCTGTCCGCGGGGTTGTTCTACAAATTCCTCCACCCAACCGGGGAGAGGGCCGGCGAACGCTTCCGCGAGGCGTTGAGCGGCTTTACGCACTAACCGATCTGCGCGGTGCCGGTTCCGGGGGCAGCGTTTCGCGCTCACCCCGGGACTGTTTCAGCCGAATTACCCTTGGCGCCGGAGTAAAGAGAGGGAGACCTCATTATGACTCTTTCGCAGATTCTTTGGATCATTCTCGCCATCGTTCTGATCGTCTGGCTGTGGGGACTGCTTATCGGTAGTGTCGGTCCAGCCATTAACGTGCTGTTGGTCGTGGCTCTACTGATCCTGCTTTACAACTTGTTCGTCGGCCCACGGCCGGTCGCATAACGGATTCTTCTCGTCCGCACGTCTGTTGGGGGAGGGGGAAGACATGTCTTCCCCCTCCCCCAACAGACGTGCGGACGACTTTAGGAAACAGCCTCTAGGCGCTCGGCTACTTTCTGGTCAAGCGACGCCAACTCAGCATCATCCGCATCTTCGGGCGAGAGATCGCCAGCCAGCTCCGCCGGGGGATCGGCAATGCGCAGTAGCTCCCGGAGGATGGCGTGCTGCCATTCTGGGTGCGCCGGTGCGCCCGGGCAAAGGACACAGTTGACCGTTCCCTCGCTGACGTAATAACCAGCTACGTCGAGTTCGATCTTGGTGAAATCACCGGTTTGCACCGCGTCAAGGAAGCGCTGACGCCGTTCAGTGGCGTCGTCGGCATCGGACGAGCGCTTGGTTGCAACGCATTCAACGCCATCTTTGCGGATGACGCGCAACACTAACGCGATACCATAGCGATCGGGCGAACAGACGAGCGAAATCTCCGTCTCCGTAAGACCTAGCCGAGCGGCCCAGTCCCGAGCGAAGTTTTCCCAGGCCGGGGGGACGGTTGGCGTTTCGTAATCTCTAACCATGACCGTTCGTAGCTCCGCGAAAAATAGTGTGCCAATTGTACCACGGACAAGTGATGAGTGACGAGTAATGAGTGATAAATATGGGGATCGAGACAGCCCGTATTACTCACCGCTGGCATCGTCACTACCGTTGGAGTTTTTTAACAATTGGCAATTTCAGCCATTTACGGTCTACTCAGGAGCAAAGGGCTGTACTAAAATTGGGTTACCGCAAACCGGGTCAATGATGTTTGGCGCCAGGCTGGATCGAAGAGTTCCTCGAGAACCGGCCCCGGGGCATAAGCCAAAAGATTCTCCTCAATCAAAGAGTGGCGAGCTCGATAGCGTGCGTTTGGGCACCTGTTTGCCAGGCGAGGAGAACGATTTTACCTGAAACCAGCCAAACCGCGGCCGATCGGAGTGCATGCCTGATGAGAACTACCTCGCGACGACGAAACCGGCTTCGCTCAGCACAGTCAAGCACGGTTGAGCGCTGGAAGCCGTCGGCGATCGTTGTCGTCCTTGCCTTTGGCCTCCTTTTCGGGCTTGGCTGGGGGTTGCATGGTCGCCTATTCAATCAAGCGGCGAGCCTTCAGGAGCATTACATGTTGCTGGTGAGCGACCTCTACGCCCAGGGAGCGCCGCTGAGCGACGTTCGCAACCGACTCATCACCCTGGGCTACCAAAATCCCTCGGTGGCCGTTCTCGCGGTTGCCGATGAACTGGCTGCTTCCCACGACCAAGTGAAACAACAGGAAGCCAATCAGCTTCACGAATTTGCCGCGGCGCTGGTCGCTGCTTCCGGAGATCAGCAGACGACAGCAGCGGCGACGGTCCAGCCAGTTCCTGCGGCAGCGACGGTCCAGCCGATTCCAACTGCGACGACCGTTGTGATGCCGGCCGCTCCAGTGGCCCAGGCGACGTCGGAGCCAACCGCTGCCGCGCCGGTGGTGAATAGCGCACCAGCTAATCCGAGCGTGCAATTGAGCCCAAGCGTGCCGGTCGCGACGAATGCTCCGCCATCGACGGCCAACAGCGTCGCACCGGCCGTTAAGCCTGCGCCAACGGCGAATCCAGCGGTTTCCGTCGGCTCGTCGGCGCCCCCGCCTGGTGCCTCGTCGGCCCAGCGCACCGCCGTGATTCACACGTCCGATCGTTCTCCGGCCATTCTGCGCCGCGATCCAACCTCAAAGTCATCCGCCCTGGCCATCGTCCCATTCGGCGCGAAAGTCGTTGTCCTTGGGGAAGTACAAGGAGAAGCGATCGATCCAGCCGAATCGCGCTGGTATCACATCTCCTACAACGGCCACGATGGCTACGTCTACTTTAAGCTCGTGCAGGTGGGAGGTTGACGCATGCGTGTCTCAGTCGCTGACCGCTGGGCGCCGGGCCGCCCGGCGCTTCTCTTTGCCGTGGTATTCGTCGTCGGCATCGGCCTAGGTTGGGTCATAACCCGACCATTCGCCAACACGCCTTCTCAGCACGTGACGACGGTTGACTACGTGAGCGTCGTTGCCCAATTGTATCAACGTGATCACAACGCGACGGTGGCCCGAGAGCGGCTGTCGATCCTTGGCTCGCCAACGAGCCTCGTTCAACAGGCGGTCGATTCGGCACGCAACGGAAATCTGAGAGAGCCTTCTGATCTGACCGCTCTCCAATCGCTCGCTCAAGCGCTTCAGATACCGGTCGACTTGTCGAATGTTGCTACCCCGGCCGTTCGTCCAACGATCAGTAGTGACCTGGCGGGAGCCGGAGCAACCGGCAGTGCGGCGAACAGCGCGAGCGCGTCGATTGCTGCTAGTTCAGCAAACTCCCCTCGTTCATCGACTGCCGCTGATGATGAGCACATCTCGCCAGTTGGACCGGTCCTAGCTTTTCTGTTCGCATTCATCCTTGGAGGATTGGTGCTGATGCGCACCGCGGGGCTCAGCCTACCGGCCTTGAGCCTACCGGAAGACTTCTCACTTCGTCTGCCGACCCTTGGCTCAATGGGACGCACCGGCTCACGACGATCATTCGGAGCCTTGCGAATGAACGACTCGCCATTCCGACGCCCCGCTAGATCGACGTCGCGACTTGACGACGCCGAGGATGTGGTTGATGAAGACGGTAGCGCGCCTATGATCGAGGACCCGCATCGTGATTTCGGGCGCGCGAGCGTTGCCCGACCCGGCCCCGAGCGTGACGCCGTGCCACTGTCTCGACCTGGGATAGCCCGGAATGAATTCTACCGTTCCGAGCCTCGTCGCCCGGAACCGGTGCCGATCGAAAGGATAGCCGAGCGTCCGGCCGCGCGGGGAGCCTCGGTAGTTCGGACCCGTCCACCTGCTGCCCGCTTGGCACCGCGTCGGCTCAGCTTCCAGTCACGCTATGAGTTTGGTGATGACTCGTTCGACGAGATCCACACGATTACCGATCCGCAAACTGGTGCCTTGGTCGCGGCGTGTGGCCTGAATTGCGCGCTCGTCAATCGCCATGGGGGAGCCTCGCGCTGCTTCGCCTTTAGTGCTTGGCTGCAGGACTATGTTGGCGACGACCAGCTCCACGCTCTCGGCTTAGTGAGTCCGGGGGCGCTTGACGGTGAGCGTGACCAGATCGATAGTTGGGCCCAAACCAGCGACATCGCCGCGATCTTGCCAGCCGAGCCAGGGGCTAGCGCCGAGCTGAAGACTGACCTGCTGGCGACGACGATCAACGTCGTCGAAGCCGAATACGGAAGTCTGAGCGGAATCCCCGATGCCTACCTCACCTCGCTGGTGGTCCGGTTTGACGTTCAGTGGATGGATCAGGAAGGCTGAGGGAGCTTTCTCAGGTCAGACGCAAGGAAACGGGCTACTGCTCGTTCGATCAAGGGGTAGGTCGATCGTGGCTTCCCCAAGCTTGCCGTGCCTGCTCGCGGCGAGTAGGCCCAGCACGAGCATTGTGCCCCTGCCTCACGCCGTGAGGACGAACGTCACTGGACCGTGGTTGGTCAATTCCACGTCCATGAGTGCGCCAAAGCGGCCAGTTGCTACGCGCAGGCCGCGTGCACGGAAAAAGTCCACGACGCGCGTGACCAGTACCTCGGCTTGAGCCGGCGGAGCCGCGCCAACGAAGCTTGGGCGTCGTCCGTGCGACAGATCGGCGTACAAGGTGAATTGCGAGATGACCAGTAGTTCACCGCCAACGTCTTCGACCGACAGGTTCATCTTCCCCTGACTGTCCTCGAAAGCCCGCAGCTTGACGATCTTGTCCACCAGCCTGGTCGCGCTGGCCTCATCGTCCTCGGGGCCGATCCCCAGAAAGATTGCCCATCCGGTCCCAATTGCGCCGACTTCCTCTCCGCTAACCAGGACTCGAGCCTGGCTCACCCGTTGTAACACTGCCCGCAAGGCTAGCTTCCCAAGAGCGCCAACGTTTGTTCGAGAGTGCGGATGCGTCCGTACATTTTCATCGCTTTGTTCAAGCTGTAGTTGTGCGCTTCGCGGTCGCCACTCCAGCAGCATTCACGGACGACAACGACCGAAAGGTCCATGCTGAATGCCTCGCGTACACTGGTTTCGACGCCTCGGTTCGTCGCTCCGCCTCCGATGAGGATGGTATCTCGACGAAGCATCCGGAGCAGCTCGGCCACCCCGGTTCCATAGAAGGCACTTGGCCGACGCTTCAGGAAAACGTAGTCCTGGGAACGGGGGGCAATCTCATCTGGGAAGCCCGCGTCCTCGGTCCCTTCGACACAGTTGGTGAGCGACGGAACGCCGGTCTCGACGCTGAGATCGGTTGGCAGCAGCACCACGTCCGCACCATCGGCCCGACTGACCGGCGTAGTATAGATAATGGGTAGGTTCGCGGCGCGGCAGGCGCCAATCAAGGTGACCCAGGCATCGAGCACTGGCCGCATCGCCTGGCGCCGCTCCGGATTGGCCGGCGTCAGCGCGCGGCGGCAGGCGTCGTAGACGATTAGCGCTGCGCGTTGGGGATCAATTCGTTCCTGGTCTACCATTATTCTCTCCTTCGAGCAAAGGCTCGCCCACCGCGTGACCTCACCATCGCTGCCGAACCGGATTCATCCTCGCCGAAGCGGGAGTGTCGCTGGCTAGTTTACTGATAGCATGAAGGACAATCAAGCCCCGGTCTTGAAAAATGGAGAGGAAAAATGCGCGTCCAACGAGTTCTCGAAACCTGCCTCTACGTTGACAATTTGGACGTGGCGGAGATTTTCTACACAACAGTGCTCGGTTTGACTCTCGACTCGAAGGTTCCGGGGCGCCACGTCTTCTTCCGTTGTGGCGACGCGATGTTCCTGCTGTTTAACCCGTGTACAACCAGCCAACCAGGTGGCGATATTCCCCCCCACGGCACTCTTGGATCGGGCCACGTGGCGTTCGCGACCTCGGCCGCCGAGCTGCCGGCCTGGCGTCAGCAGCTCCAGGACCAGGGTGTGCCGATCGAAGCGGAGGTTACCTGGCCCGGCGGTGGCCAATCGCTGTATTTTCGCGACCCGGCCGGTAACAGCTTGGAGCTCGCAACGCCAACAATTTGGGGACTGCCGGGTTAAGCAACGAGGAGTCGGACGGAGTATTCAGATCTTATCCGCCTCTTATCCGCCGGGACGATCGCCTCGCACCGCGAGGTCTCGGGTCAGTCGCAATTCACCAAGGTGAATCGCGGCATGGCGAATGCTCTCGACAATCGCTTCACGGGCGGAGATCTCCCGTGGTTCTCCGGTTCCCCAGAGATCCGGCGAGGGGCGAAGACGACGATCGAGAGTCTCGGCCGGAAGTGCACCAAGTGCTGTTTCCAGATCATGAGCGAGTTCGCGAAGCTTGGTAATGAGCTCACGACTGTCCCCACCGTCTGCCGTGAACTCTACTGAGCGATTACGGGTTACTACCTGTCCACAGCCAAACCCGAGCGCGTACACGCGGGTGACCTGCAGGACGTGGTTTGCGATCGCATAGCCGCTGTTTGCCGCGCTCGTCGACGGTCGCCAGTCTAAGCGACCGACCGGATACGTGGCTAGGATCTCCGTGATCTGATCGAGAACCCAGAGAAGCTCTTTCAGATAGATCGCGACTTCGGCTGTCACCATCAGCTCAAGGATTCGAGCCTGTCGTCGTCGTGCTCTTACTTTCGCTGCTGCTCTTCTCTGACGACGTGGTCGACGATGCGTCCTTGGCGGCGCTGGTGCTCGAATCACTGCTCTTTTCAGACGTGGTTGAAGCATTCGAGGAATCGCTCTTGCGGCTGTCGGTCACGTACCAGCCGGAGCCTTTGAAAATGATTCCCACCGGATGAAACAACCGTTTCGTCGGACCACCACAACTCGGGCAAACCGAGACCGGCTCGTCGACGACACGCTGGCGAACCTCGAACCGATTCGAGCAGCCTTGGCATTCGTATTCGTAGAGGGGCATAGTTCTTCCTCCTTCGGGGCTTAGGGGCTGGCGATCAGGGGACCCCAGCCGCATCAATGTCGGAAATGTCGTTGACCGGTGAAGAGCATTGCCAGGTGGTGGCGGTTGGCGACGCGGATGATCTCATCGTCGCGCATCGCGCCACCGGGCTGAATGATCGCGGTCACACCGGCCTTTGCCGCGAGCTCTGGACCGTCCGGGTGAGAGAAGAAAGCGTCAGAAGCGAGAACGCTGCCAACGGCTCGGTCTCCCGCTTTGCGCGTGGCAATCTCGACCGCGTCGACCCGACTCATCTGGCCGGCTCCTACGCCCACCAGAGACAAATTCTGGGCGAGAACAATCGCGTTCGACTTCACGTGCTTGACCGCGCGCCAGGCAAAAATGAGGTTGGTCAGTTCCTCCAGAGTTGGCTCGCGGTCAGTTACCGATCGCAAGGATAGATCATCTTCGGCCAGATTGTTTGGCGTTTGAACCAGGAAGCCTCCGCCGATGCGCCGGAAGTCGAGAGCGAGCGACGGGTTGACTTCCTCGGCGTCGCCTAACGGACTGAAGTCCACCTGCATGATTCGCAGATTTTTCTTGCGTCGGAGAATCGCGAGCGCTCCGTCAGTGTAACCGGGGGCGATCAGGTCGTCGAAATGCTGTTCACTGATCAGCGTGGCGGTGAAGTCGTCGACGACTCGATTCAGACCCACCGCGCCGCCAAATGCCGAGAGCGGGTCGCCAGCGAGAGCTTTTCGATAGGCTTCCGGGAGCTCATCGGCACAGGCGAGGCCGCACGGATTGCCGTGTTTGACGATCGCGACGGTGACCGCGGCAAAGTCGCGGACGCAGTTCACCGCGGCATCGATGTCGAGCAGGTTGTTGAACGAGAGTTCCTTGCCGTGGAGCTGCTTGGCGCCGACCAACGTCGCGCCAACTCGGGGATTCGGGGTTTGGACGTAGAGCGCCGACCGTTGATGGGGATTCTCGCCGTAGCGCAGATCCTGGACTTTCCGCAAGGCGATGGTAAACTGCTCTGGAAACTCTTCGGCTGGTCCTTCGAGATAACCCGACACTTGCGTATCATAGACGGCGGTATGCCGATATGCCTTCGCGGCGAGCTGGCGTCGCCAGACGACGTCATCGGTGTGTGCTTGCAGGCGCTCAAGGACCGTGTTGTAGTCGGACGGATCGACGACGGTGATGACCTGGGCGAAGTTTTTCGCAGCGGCTCGCAAGAGCGTCACGCCACCAATGTCCACGTTTTCAATCGCCTGGGTGAGAGTGGCGGATGGTGTTTCGATTGTCGCCTGGAAAGGATAGAGATTAACCGCGACCAGATCGATTGGCGTGTAGCCAAACCGGGTCAATTGGGCCAGGTGCTCAGGCTGAGTGCGATCGGCTAGTAAGCCAGCATAGATTGCCGGGTGAAGGGTTTTCACCCGCCCGCCAAGCATCTCGGGGTGGTTGGTTAGCTCACTGACGTTACGGACTGCAACACCCGCACTCGCTAGCTCGCTTGCTGTTCCATCGGTTGCGAACAGCTCGAATCCTAATACCAAAAGGCCCTGAGCAAAGGATACGACGTCTCGCCGATCCGAGACGCTCAAAATCGCTCTCACCGTATGTCTCCTCGACGAGCAGGGTTCTCCGCGGGGTCGCTAGCAAGCGATGATTTGGAAGCATCGGGGGGCAGACTGCCAGCACAAACGCTCGGCATCACGCGACCCGGGAGGGACGGGGGATCTAGGAGTTCGCTTCCGGGTGATTTATACCGCGAACTCGGCATAGCTCCAGCCTCTTCCCCCAGTAAATGGATTATAGCGTATCTCCGCGTGCCGAAGCAACGCCAACAATTGTAAGCGAGCGCACGTGGGTTATTTATATCGGGTGGTTAGTCGCAGAGCACTCATACTCATAATCACCTCCTATACAGATACAAAGTGTACAAAGTGGGAGGCCTGCCGACGACCTCGACCCCGGTGAATCACTTCACTGACTACGCTTTGGCCTTCCGACCACCGGCGAACGCCATCTCCCTGCCGTTGGTTGTCGAACAGGCTAGTTGGGGGTAGCTCAGCGGCGAACTGGATTTGACGCCCTCCACTGCCTATGATAGCTTTCGGCTGGAGCGAGATGCGTCGCCCCAGCCGATTTTCTTCTATCGACAGGATTGAACGGTAAGGTGAACGAGTGTGGAAAGAGACGAGAGAGCACGCCGATGGGGAGGTTTGCTGAAGCGGCGTGAGCTGATCGCTTCCGGAATTGTTGGAGGGATGGGGGTGGCCGGTGCGCTGCTCGTGGCGTGTCGTGGTGGGAGCTCGATGCCGGTACCCCAATCTCCCCCGGCGCCAACGGTTACCGCGGAGGCAACACCGCCCGCGACGACCGTGTCCGCGATGAAGCCGGCGGCGACGGCGAGCGCAGCATCGGCGGTTGGGAAGCTGAGTCTGATGACCGATATCGACACGAAGGGGATGCCACTCCTCACGCAGGTCGTCGACAACTGGAAACAGGCCAATCCATCAGCGCCGGTCGACGTCCAGAAGGTCACCGGCGGAGACATTCTGACCAAGATTCTCACCGAGGCGGCCGGCGGAGTTCTCACCGACGTCTTCGCGATCGTCGGACAGAACCTGCCAGAGCTCGCGAATCGCAACGTTACGCTGAAGCTGGATGCGTATCTTCAGCAGAGCAAGTATGACCTCTCCGATTTTCTGCCGCTGCCGCTCGATCGGATGCGCTGGAAGGGAGCCACGATCGCCATGCCCCGTGGTTTTTCGAACCAGTGTGTCTATTGGAACGTGGACCTGTTCGATAAAATGGGCGTCGCTCATCCGCCCACGGATTGGAATGCCTCGGGTTGGGATTTCGCCCAGTTTCTCGAGACGACCCGGAAGCTGACCAAGGGCAGCGGTGGAAGCGCCCAATATGGCTTCGCAGTGGGTACGGATTTCGTCGGCGGCTGGGGGCAGTGGATCCTGACCAATGGTGGCCAGATCTTGGATGATGCGCTGACCCACTGTCTGGTGAGCCACCCCCCCTCGGTCGAGGCGCTCCAGTTCCTCCAGGATCTGATCGTCAAGGAGAAAGTGGCGCCAACGCCGGCCGTTCTTACTGCCGAGAATGCGCAGAGTTTATTCCTGACTGGCCGATTAGCGATGCTCTTTGCGCCAGTCGCCTCGACCGTGACCTACCGCGCGGCCAGGTTCAAGTGGGACTTAGCAGTGAATCCAAAGGGAAAAGGGCCACGCTTGTCGACGGCGGCGGCCGGAGCCTACTGGTGTGGCAGCGCGCAGACCAAGCAGCCGGAGCTGACCTGGAAGCTACTGGATTTCCTCGCCTCACGGGACGCCGAGAACATTCTCGCCACGACCTACTTTCCGGCCCGCCTGTCATCGCTCGAGTACCTTGCGAACGAAGATCCCGACCTTCCGCCGGCCCATCGCGAGGTGGGCATTGGCGGTCAGAAGCTCGCGCATGCCTTCCCAGCCACTCCCGACTACGCCCAGTTGACTGACCTCATCAACAAGCAATTCGCCTACATCTGGGATGGTAGCTCCGACGCGGCCACGGCCGCCGGCAAAGCGGTGGAAGCGGTCGACAGCTATCTGAAGAGCCATCCTCAAAGCTAGAGGAATCTGATGAGTGCTAGCCAATCGACTCCAAATTTCCTGATTGTCATGACCGACGAGCACGGGCCAATGTTCAGTCACACCTATGGTCATCCTTTCGTCGAGACGCCGAACATGGATCGCCTGGCACGCGAAGGGATTACCTTCGACAACGCCTATTGCAACCATCCAATCTGCGTGCCATCGCGCGCGTCGTTCATGACTGGCCGCTACAGCCACCACATCGGCGTTTGGGATAACGCCACGCCGTTGGCGCTCGATGCAGTAACCTGGCCGTATCTGCTCCGGGCCCGCGGCTACGACGCGGTGCTCGCCGGAAAGATGCACCTGATCGGCCCGGATCAGCTCCATGGCTTTCGCGAGCAGCTTGCCGTCGACCTCCATGCGCAGCTCCGGCTGGGCGTCTATCCCTGGGAAGAGGGAATCCGCGGTGTGCCGCGCGCGGGGGCGCAGCAGCAGGATCTGGTGCGCCGGGCGGGACCGGGCACGAGCCGGGCGATCGAGGCCGACGACCAGGCCGAAGCGGCCGCGCTCGCCTATCTGCGCGATCCGGCTCGCCGAGAACGGCCATTTGCGCTCTGCGTCGGCTTTATCGCACCGCACTTCCCCTTGATCGTGCCGGAGCCCTATTTCTTGCGCTATTATCCGGAACGCACCGATCTGCCGGCTCGCCCCGATGGTCGCGACGAAGAGCCTACCTTAGCGACCCGGCGCTTACAGATCGCCTATGGCTACCAGCAGGATCACACCGACGAGGAGATCCGCCGCGCACGTGCCGCCTACTACGGCTTGGTCTCCTACGTCGACGCTAAGCTAGGGCGACTGCTCGATTGCCTCACCGAATGCGGCTTGGCCGAGAACACCGTCGTCGTCCATACCTCGGACCACGGCGAGATGCTCGGTGAGCACGCGCTCTGGGGAAAGTCGTGCTTCTACGAGCAATCAGCGCGCGTACCGCTCCAAATCGCCGGACCAGGCATCGGATCGGGAGTCCGCGTTTGCCAAGCCGTCTCCCTGATCGACGTCGTCGCGACCGTGTTGGACTTGGCCGGTCTTTCGGCGAATGAGCGTAACGCCTGGCAGCTTGATGGCGAAAGCCTATTGCCCGCGCTGCGCGGCGAGCCTGATACACTGAAAGACCAGGTCTTCGCCGAGTACACAGCTCGCGGCACCGACCGGGGCCGTGCCATGCTCCGGACCAGCCGCTGGAAGCTCTGCTACGGCCACGGCGAGCCACCGGAGATCGAGCTTTACGATCTCGAAAACGACCCCGGCGAATTCACCAACCTGGCCGGCCAATCCATCTATCGTGACGTCCAGTCCGACCTGCTCGCGCGCATCTTTGCTGAATGGGATCCCCAAGAGATCACCACTGCCGCCACCCGCAGCCAGCGCGCGCGCAAGCTGATCCGAACGGCGCAGAGTGGGGGAGAATTCATTTTTTGATCCTTTTGTTCCGTGCTCTGATGCAAGGAGGAGCCAGCTCTCCCGGAGGAGCGTGGTTCGAGCAGAGGTTCGCCTAACCGACGAACAGGCGGAAAAACTCAAGCAATTGTCAGTTGAGCGGGGCGTATCGGTTGAAGAAAGGATTGGTGCGGATGCGAGATGAAACTGTCCGAGCTTCGAGGTCATGCACTATCTGGCGATCGATCAAGCCTTTGCATTCGATCCTCACTTTGCCGAACAAGGATTTATTTGTCGTCCATCTGCACATTGATGTGTTACTGCGGTAAACTAACTCACACAAAGCGGAGAAAGGCTCAATCGGCCGATAGCTCGGATAATTGAACCTTTAACTCGCGCAGACCTTAATTCAATTTGAGAATTCCCCGGGCAACTTCTCCCGCATCCAGTGCACGGAAGGCTTCGTTGATGTCGTCGAGCGCGAACTCGCGAGTGATCAACTGATCGAGCTTGATCCGGCCTTCCATGTACAGATCGACGATCTTCGGAAAATCGACCTGGGGACGTGCCGAGCCATAGGCGCAGCCCATCAGGGTCTTGGCGTGGCGCATCATCCAGACTGGTTGGATCGTCAGCTCGGCGGTCTCGTCGGCGACGCCGACGACGACGGCCACGCCGCCCTTGCGGATGCTGTCGTAGGCCTGGGCGATCGTCTTCGGATGGCCGATCACCTCGAAGGCGTAATCAGCCCCATAACCGCCGGTCAGCGCCTTCACCCGCTCGACCACGTCCTCCCGGCTCGCGTTGATCAGGTGGGTTGCTCCCATCTCGCGAGCGAACTCGAGTTTGTTGTCCCGGATGTCCACTGCGATCACTCGCACTGCACCGGCTAGCCTGGCTCCTTGAACGACGTTCAGGCCAACGCCGCCGGTGCCGATCACCAGGACGTTGCTTCCCGGCTCGACCTTCGCGGTATTGATCACCGCACCGATACCGGTCGTAACGCCGCACGCGACGAGTGAGCAGGCGGCGAGCGGCGCATCATCACGAACCTTGACGACGTTCTTCTCCGAGACGACGGTGCGCTCGGCGTAGGTCGCGACTTCCAGGAACTGATTAATCAGCTTGCCTTCGCGGGACAGGCGCGGTCGGGCCGGGTTGGCGGGCGTGCAGAGGTGGGGCATTCCGCGCACGCAGTAATAGCACTCACCGCACTTCGGACCAAAGGCGATGATCACGTGATCGCCAGGCTTGACCCGGGTGACGTTCGGGCCGACCGTTTTGACAACGCCGGCTCCTTCATGGCCGAGGACGACCGGTAGTGGCGTCGCGGTGTCGCGTTGCCAGTGGTTGAAGTCGGAATGGCAAACACCGCTCGCAGTGAGGGTAATCTCGACCTCTCCCGGCCCCGGCGCGACTAATTCAAGATCCTGGATGACCATCGGCTTGCGCCGCTCGTACATAACCGCTGCTTTCATCGTAAATCCTCTCAGACGAGTAACGAGTGATGAGTAACTGACCATTCGAAAAGCGCGTGTCGCGCGTCGGCTCAGACGATAGCATAGACTGTCGATCGCGTCCAGGGGTAAGAAGAGGTGCGGATCTGCTATCCTGATCAGCAAATAAACCGTGGACGAGGGTGCAATGGAACTGACCTGTACGTCGTTCTCCTTTCCCTTATTGAAATTTGCCGACGCGGCGAAGGTGATCGCGCTGGTCGGGGTGCCGAATCTGGACGTCGGCGCCCACGAGGGAGGAGCGCACATTCAGCCGTCGCGGGTCGAAGCGGATCCAGTCGGTGAAGCCGAGGCGATCAAGCGCGCGGTAGGGGAAGCTGGCCTGGGTATCTCCGATTTCTTCCCCACCTTTGGTGAGGGTTTTCGCAGTCGGCCGGTCAACACGCCGAATCCGGCTGAGCGTGAAGCGAACCAGGGGCGATTCCGCGCCATCGTCCAGGTCGCCCGAGCAATCGGCGCCAAGGGCATCACCTTGCTGCCAGGCGTTATCTTCGACGAGCTTGGCCCAGATCGCTCATTCGATCTCAGCGTGAGCGAGCTAAGTCGACTGGTGCCGATCGCCCATGACGCTGGACTTCGCCTGAGCGTCGAGTGTCACCTCGAATCGGTCGCCGAGCGACCGGCTCGGGCGCTCCAGTTGATCCAGGCAGTGCCTGGTTTACAGCTCACCCTGGACTACTCACACTTCCTCGCCAACGGTTTCACGTCCGACGAGGTGCATCCTTTAGTTCCCTACGCTGGCCACTTCCACGCTCGGCAGGCAAAGCCCTATTTCTTGCAGGCCGATCATCGCTCGGGAACCCTGAATTTCGTCGACATCGTTCATCGTCTCAAGACCGCGGGTTACCAGGGTGACCTCTGCCTCGAATACACCTGGCAGGAATGGCGCGCCGCGAACAACGTCGACGTGCTCATGGAGACGATCCTCCTGCGCGAGCAATTGCTGAGGTCGTGGGAATCTGGAAAATAGGCTCGCTTGTAGCGGTTGTACCTAACCGCTGAGTCTTCCCCTCTCCACACTATGCTCGTTCGTCAGCCTTCGCGACCTGACGAACGAGCCAGGCTCTCCAGTCGTGGTCAAGCGGCTCTCTTTAGCACCGGCAGCCGGACATCGGCCTTGACGCTTGCCGTACAATTGTTCTATATTAAGCGTGTCGCGCCCATATGCGTTTTAAAGGGACCATTGGGTTAGAAGCATAGGCACAATGGTCCCATAAGGAACATTAGACCGCCTTTTCACGCGACATGGCTGGACGCGGTATCAGGACTAAGGGCATGGCGCCAGTGACACGAAGCGATTTGCCGTTCGGGAGTGAATTTTCCCCGTCGCAGATAGACCTTGGTCGGCTACTGGAGCTAGCCAACCAGTATGGTGGGGATTGGCACTCGTTCGAGAATGTAGTCCGCGAGACTTACTTTGATCTCCACCAGACAACTGACTACAATCGGGCGAAACTGGCTAACAACACGAAGCTGGGCATGATTGCTTACGGACTAATCGATCGCGATGCGCGACTGACCGACTTTGGTAGAAAACTCTACGAGCTTCGGGATGAGCAGACTGCTCTTTACCGCGAGCTTGCTCGTCACATTCTGCTCAATCTGCATGGAACGACCCTCGTCCAATGTGTCCGGGACATGCAGGTCGCTGGCGAGGAAGTGACCCTGGTCAAACTGCGGCGATGGCTGAGCGAACGAGGGGTTCACTTTCCTTCGGGAGGAAAGCATCCAAGCATCATGCGACTGTGGCTTGAAAAGGCAGGCGTCTTCGCGAACGGCTGGCGAGTAGATGAGGCCGCCTACCAGAGCGTCTTGGGCTTATCGCTTGACGAGAGTGAGCACTTGACACAGCTTAGTCCCGAACAAAAGGCGTACATCAAGACCCTTGTCAACATGGGAGGTATTGGACCTTACGCCTCCAACGAGGTAGCAAAACTGGCCAACGAGACATATGGGGTGTGGTTCAATGAGAAAAGCCTTCCAAAAGATGTTCTCTATCCGCTAGAGAAGGCGGGATACATCACCTTGGAACGCGGAACTAGAGTGCCGGGCAGAGGGGCGAAGCCATCAGTGGTAACGCCGACGGAGAAGCTCGCGAAGGAGATCGTCGAGCCACTTTTGAAGCAGTTCGAGTCGCAGGTGGCTTCTGATCTCTGGTCGTTACTGCGCAAGCCTCTCGCAGAGATTCTCACCGAAATGGAGTCGCCTGATAAGCACCTCCGGGGGCTGGCGCTCGAGGCACTCGCCTTCAAACTAATGCGGCTCGTCGATCTCATCTACGTGGCAACGCGCCTTAGGGCGTCGGCCACGGGCGGAGCCGAGGTGGACGTCATCTTCGAGTCGGACCGACTGGTATTTTCGCGCTGGCAGGTACAGTGTAAGAACACCAGTCGCGTCTCTCTCGACGACGTCGCGAAAGAAGTCGGGCTCAGCCACATGTTGAAGAGCAACGTGATCGTCGTCGTCAGCACCGGCGAGATCGGAACTCAAGCCAGGGCTTATGCGACCAAGGTGATGCGTGACTCGAATCTCTGCATCGTGCTCATCGATCGTTCCGACGTGGCTAAGGTTGCGAGCAATCCAGCCGGGATTGTGGATATTTTACACCGGGAGGCGCGGCACGCGATGACAATCAAGAAGCTAGACTTGGAGGGAGAGTGAACGCTCTGCCGGGACGTCTGTTTTCCCCCACTGTATACCATACGACCGGTTTAGGCGTAGCTTACCTTGGGGACTCCCTCGAGATCCTGACCAAGCATATCGAAGCACACTCTGTAGATCTTATCATGACGAGCCCTCCATTCGGACTGGTGCGGAAGAAGGAATATGGCAACGTCGGTGCAGAGCAATACCTCGACTGGTTTCGTCCGTTTGGAAGCGCCTTCCATCGTGTCCTGAAGGATAATGGGAGCCTGGTCATTGACATTGGCGGGGCGTGGATTCCTGGCCAACCGACACGAAGTCTCTACCACTTCAAGCTCTTAATTATGCTCTGCGAGGAGTTTGGCTTCCACCTAGCGCAGGAATTTTACTGGTGGAATCCGTCAAAGCTCCCAACGCCTGCGGAGTGGGTGACAGTTCGACGAATTCGAGTGAAGGACGCGGTCAACTGCGTATGGTGGCTTTCACCTTCGCCATGGCCGCGGGCTAGCAATCGACGGGTTCTGCAGCCGTACAGTCCAAGTATGAGGGAGTTGTTACGTAGTGGTTACCACGCCAAAAAGCGCCCATCAGGCCACGATATCAGTGATAAGTTCTCGATTGACAATGGTGCAGCGATCCCGCCAAACCTGATCGCCTTGCCGAACACGGAGAGCAACAGCTACTACCTGCGTTATTGCCGCGAAAACGGCATCGAACCGCACCCGGCGCGGTATCCGTCGGATCTTCCCGAGTATTTCGTGCGGATGTTGACCGA
Source organism: Chloroflexota bacterium (assembly GCA_021324795.1). Classification (GTDB taxonomy): domain Bacteria; phylum Chloroflexota; class UBA6077; order FW602-bin22; family CADDYW01; genus JAJPIK01. The sequence continues at coordinate 24,667 of JAJPIK010000012.1, read as the reverse complement.
TCCCGATGATCTGGTCGTAGATCCTTTCGCCGGGAGCTGTGTGACCGGTGAGGTGTGCGAACGGATTCGGCGGCGTTGGATCTGTATTGAGCTATACGAAGAGTATTTGAAGGGCGCTATGGCTCGATTTCGTCGTGAGAATAACAGTGCTTCATATCTGGGCGCCCAAAATGAGTCTGATGACAGCAACTATTATCGCCTCGCCCGACCTGGTCTTCTCTGGAACGATGTCGAGGACAGCTCGCTGCCTGCTGACGGTGGTAAGAGGCGCCAAGTGCGTCGCGAGGAGCGGTGGGGGGAGGAGGAAGGTAGCGCTAGCGCTACCAACAACCACTTAACTGGCGACGAGTCGACAAAAGTTGTGCAGCGTCGCCTACTCGAACGACCGAATAAGCGATAGCAATCCTGTCCTTTTCTATCGCGCTTGCGACTCGCTCGCTGCTATCGTCGCTGGTGCGTGCTGGCTTGCCTGAGCCGCGGCGGCTCGGGGCGAATGCGAGGGCTGGAGGGCTGACGCGGCCGCGGCGATCAGGCTGATTGCACCGGAGATCAGGAACGCGGTGTGAAGACCGCCCAGGAAGGTCGCGAGCGCTCCGTCGTTGTCGCCCATGCCACCACCATAAATGAAGATTTTCATCATCACGTCCGGCGGAATCTGCGAAAGCACCAGCGGGAAGGCGATCGAGATGCTGAGCATCTGACCGGTGTTGGCGAGCATCGTCCGTATGCCCGCCGCGACGCCGCGCTGATCCGGACGCACCGAGGTCATAATCACGTTGGTGTTGGGTGAGTTGAAGAAGCCCGAGCCACCGCCCATGATCGCCATCCAAAGCGCGATCTGCCAAAACGGTGTCTTGTCAGTAATCGTGGTCATGCCGAACAGGCCGAGGGCCGAGATAATCAACCCCGCGGTGCCGAGGCCACGGGCGCCATGGTGGTCGGAGAGATAGCCGCTCAAAGGGCCGATCAGCATGAAGGCCGCGCCAAAGGGAGCCATCATGATTCCCGCCATCAACGGATCCTTGCCGTAGGGACCCTGCAGGAAAAAGATCAAGAGGAAGAGCACCGCGCCGCGGGCAATGCCGTTGAGCAAGTTACTTAGGTTGGCAAAGGCGAAGAGACGGTTCCCAAATAGCCGCAGGTTGACCATCGGGTAGGGGTTCCGTAGCTCGACGACGACGAAGGCGATCAAGCCAACGATTCCGATCACGAAGAGCGCATAAATGACGCTCCAACTGAGCATCGGGAAGGCGACCAGACTGAGCGCCATCAAGAAGCCGCCGAGGCCGATCGTAAAGGTCAGGCTACCGAGCAGGTCGAAGTGCTGGTGCGCGGGCAGGGCGACTGGCTCGCGCAGGCGACGCATGCCCCAGAAGGTGCCAAAGAGGCCGAGTGGGACGTTGATCAAGAAGACCCATTGCCAAGAGATCGTCGTCAGCACACCCCCGACGACTGGCCCGAGGAGAAAGCCTGCCGCGCCGGCGATCTGATTCACGCCCAAGCCAAGACCGACCCGTCCACCGCGGAAGGCATCGGTGACGATGGCGGTACTATTGGTGATCAGCAGCGCACCACCGATACCTTGGATTATCCGAGCACCGACGAGGTCGGCACCGTGGAATTGAGGCTGGCTCAACCCCGCGATGAGTGAGCCCAGGGTGAAGATCGCGAATCCGGTGTTGTAGAGGGTCTTCCGTCCAAACATGTCGGCGAGGCGACCAACCACCGGCACCAGGGCCGTGGTGATTAACAAGTAGCCGAGCAGGACCCACATCAATGTCAGGAAGCTCGCCTGGAGCTTCACCAGGATGTCCGGCAGCGCGATCAGGAGCGCCGAGCCTTGGAGTGAGGCGAGCAATGCCCCGAGCGTCGTCACCGATAACGCGGTCCATTCGTAGCCGGGGGGGGCTTCGTTGCGGATTACACGGTGATTGGTTGCCATGCCGTCATGGGCTCCTCAGATTCTAAGTTGGGCAGGTTGACTCGTCAGTGCGACCTGCTTCCTCGGCGAGCATCATGCGTAGCTTGGTCAGACGTTCTGCTTCTTCCTGGTACACCGCTTGGACCTGAGCGAGCTTGCGTCCAACGATCGCGAGCCGGCGCTCGGCCAAGGAGATCGCATCGCGCAGTACCTGACTGCGCGTGTCAGGATCGGACGTTTCATAGAATTGGTCCCGGAGCTGGGCGCGCACGTCGTCGGTATCGAGAATTTCGGCAATCTCGGCGCAGGAAAAGCCGACAACTTCCCGCAGACGTTTGATCTCGCGCAAACGCTGGAGGTCACTGGCGTCGAAGAGACGATCGGCTCCTTTGACCCGCACCGCCGGCCGCAGTAAGCCAAGCTCTTCGTAATAGCGAATCGCCCGCGGCGTAAGATCGACCGCGCGAGCCACCGCGCCGATCGTCAAGAGCTCGCCGACCGATTCTTGAAGAAGTGGAGCCGCTGGGGAATTTGTCATCTCATTCTGAGATTATAGGGTTACTTAACGCGCACGTCAATATTTAACGGCCACGGAAGATGTGAGACAGCCAAAGAAGAACCAATCATCCTCGCATCCGGATGACAATATTAGCAGTGAGGCCTGAATTATTCACTACGAACTGGCAGCAAGACACTGTGGCGCAGGGGATCCAGAGGGTGCCCTGCGCCGTTGGCAGGGACTGACGGGAATTCTCTGTGCTGGACTCTTAGTCAATAACTGATGCCGCGGGCGAAATGACGCGCCCAGTGCGGCTACGGTCATTCTTGAGCGGAGTGAAGAATCCCTGGTTGGCATGCAGCGCTGACGCTCGCTTGCAAGTAGAGATTCTTCGCCGCCGCCGTGGCTCAGAACGACATGAGCCACCGCGGCGGTGAATTTGTCAGCGGTAGCAATCATTCGGATTAGAGCGGCGGCGCTCCGATGGGCGGTAGCACGGTTTCGGCGAAGCGAGCGACGCCGAGTAGCGAAGCTTCAGCGAACGGTGGTGCGATCAACTGCAAGCCGAGCGGTAGTCCATCGGCACTCAGGCCAGTTGGTAGCGTCAGCGCCGGCAAGCCGAGCAGTGACGCGGGCGCTTGGAACGAGGCGTCGCCAGTTGTGCTCGGGTCCGGCGCCGGGCCAGAAACCGTGGGCACGATTAGGCAGTCGACCTCGCGAAAGAGTTCCAGGACTTGCTTGCGGAGTTGGCGACGAAGCTGCTGGGCCCGGAGGTAATCGACGCCGGAAATAAGCTGGCCGGCTTCGATCCAGGCGCGCAAACGCGGAGCGTAGAAATCACGTTGGTGAGCAAAGCGGTCGGCGTGGACGGCTGCGACCTCGGTCCGGGTGATCGTCGTCTGAATCGCCACCGCCCGTGGCAGCCCACCAGGAAATTCGAGGTCGCGCACGTTCGCCCCAGCACCGGCTAGACGGTCGAGGGCAGTACAAAAATGCGCCCAGGCGGTCGGTTGGGCATGCGCCTGCCAGTTGGCCAAAACGCCCAGTCGCGGCCGCGAGGCTGGTGTCGCGGCCGCCTGGACGTAATCGTCGACCGTCGCCCGGGCCGAACCGGGATCGGCTGGGTCGTGACCTGCGAGGACGGAGAGCAGCAGGCCGAGGTCTTCGACCGAGCGCGCCATGAAGCCAGCGTGATCCAGTGACCAAGAGAGCGGAAATACCCCCTGCAAGCTGATCCGTCCAAAGCTGGGCTTCATGCCCATGACGCCGCAGTAGGCCGCCGGGCGGAGTACCGAGCCGACCGTCTGCGAGCCGATTGCTCCGGGGACCATCCGTGCGGCAACCGCAGCCGCCGAGCCGCTGCTCGATCCACCGGGCGTTCGGTTCGCGTTCCAAGGATTTTTGGTTTTCGATGGATCGACTGAGGCGAACTGAGTTGTCACCGTTTTCCCAAGAATGATCGCCCCGGCCTGTTCTAGTCGCTCGACAACCGTCGCGTTGAGGCCCGGCTGATAATCAGCGAGTAGCGGGAAGCCGGCTGCAGTTGGCAGGTGACGGGTCAGGTAGATGTCTTTTACGCCGATCGGGATGCCGTGAAGGGGCTTGAATAGGCCGCAGCGGGCTTCCTGATCGCGCTGGGCGGCCGCGGCCAGCGCACCTTCGCGATCGATCACGACCCAGGCGCCAAGCCGTGGCTCGAGTTCGTTGATCCGGGCAAGCGAGTCTCGAACCAGATCGGTCGCGGTGATCTCGCCCTGACGTTGCAGTGTTACTGCCTGGTGAATCGTGGGGGAGGTCAGATCTTTTCTCTCGGGCGTCATCGGCTGACCTCCGGCGCGACCAGGAAGTCGGGAGCGCTTGTCTGCCAGGCAAGCTCAGATTTCCAGAGCGCGGCAATCGCCTGGGCGAGAATCTCGAGCTCTGGCTGTAAGGCCTGGCCATGTTCGGCGCCAAAGGTGAGAGCTGCCCGGGAGCTGAGCGCCTTGAGTTGCACCGTCGCCTCGGCTGATTGCATTGCTTGCACCCTCATTGGGATTCCTTGGATCTAGAACCAGGTGGTCGACACACCTTGCAGGGCCGATAGCCTAAGGCGATAGCTTCTTCTTCCGAGTGGAACGTCATCCGGTGCTGCTCGGTTACTTGGCGCGCGTAGCAGCAGGTGGGGTAGCAGTAGATCCGGGTGGTGTCGCTGCCAACGTAGCGAATGCCGACCCGAGCAAGCCGCTCGACCTCGCCGAGGTCGATACCCTCGGCGGTGAGCAGCCGTCGCTTGGCCTGGTCGCCGCCGAGGCCGTAGTTGCCGATGTGGCCATCGGCCCGGACGACTCGGTGGCAGGGAATAAGCAAAGGAATGGGATTACGCGCGACCGCCGAGCCGACCGCACGCGCCGCGGCAGGGTGGCCAACCTCTTTGGCGATCCAGCTATAGGGACGGATCTCGCCCCGGGGAATCTCCGCTGTCTTCAGCAGCACAGCTTGCTCGAACGGCGTGCAGCCCCGTAGATCGAAGCTCAGCTTGGGGGAAGACAGTCGTTCTCGCGAATTGTCAGCCCAATTAGCCATAAATGCCTTTGTCAACTAGGCTGGTGGGGTGCCCGCCGGCCGAACCGGTCGATCAAAGTGACGCTGAAAATACTGCTCGAACTCACGCGGATCCGTCTCAGCGTGGATTGCCGAGATGCCCTGCTCGCCGTAGGCGACGAAGACCGGGCCAAGCGGGCTCTCCATTGTCACGTAGACCTCATCCTCGTCAAGGGCCTTGCTGCGCCTTGCCTTCCACTGCGGCACCTTGCGTTCTGCCAGCATGCCAACCTCCAGAGAGGGGGCGGAGATCAAGCGCTCCTGATCCCTGATCTCCGTCAATAGCCCAGCTTCTTGTCGGTCAAGTTTGATAACTGCTCGCCCCGGACGAAGTGGCCGACGTTCTCGAAGAAGATTGACCACATCAGCTCGGTGGTGAGTTGGGAAACGCCCGAGGAGTGGGGCGTGATCACCAGATTCGGGATATCCCAGAGTGGGCTATCCGGTGGTAGCGGCTCGGTTTCGGTGACGTCGAGGCAGGCACCCCGCAGGTGGCCGTCGCGCAGCGCGGCGATCAACGGCGGCTCCTGAATGATGCCACCGCGCGATACCGCGACGACGTAAGCGCCTGGCTTGAGCAAACGGAGTTCGGTTTCGCCAATCATGCCGCGGGTCTGCGGAGTGATTGGCGCGCTGATCCCGAGCACGTCGGTCTCCCGAAGCATGTCGTGCAGGCGATCGAGTGACCAAACCGATTCGACGTAGTCCGGGGCGGTTACTGGCTGGGCATCGACGGCCAGAATCCGCATCTCGAAGCCATTGGCACGGCGGGCGATCGCTCGTCCAATATTGCCCAGGCCGACGATGCCAATCGTCTTACCATCGAGGCCAATCAAGGTGCGTCCGGCCACGTTGGCACGGACCCAGGTATGGGCTCCCTTGGCGTGGTCGAAGTAGCGCAGATCACGGGTCAGCATGAGCAACATCGCGAAGAAATGCTCGGCAATTGTAGCGGCGTGGGCGCCGCGGGCGTTGGTAAGCAGGACGTCGCTTTCGACCAGTTCTGGGATTCGGTGGACGAACTCGATGCCAGCACTCGGCGCCTGGATCCAACGGAGCTTCTTCGCAGCGAGGAAGACCTCCCGCGATGGCGCACCGAAGTAAGCGTCGGCGTCGGCGATTTCCTCTTTTGCCTGCTCGGGCGAGGTAACGCCAACGAACTGGACCTGCGGATAGGCGGCGCGAAACTTTTCGAGATGCGGGTCGTTGGGATGGCTGCCGAGTACGATTTTCACTTGATCACCCTCTTTTCCAGGTTTGTGATGGAATCGTCGCTATCGTGTATCACTGGGTCGCAGTGACACCCCCGTCGACCAAGAGCACGTGCCCAGTGACGAAGCTCGACGCCGGCGATGCGAGGAAGATTGTAGCACCCACGATGTCGGCTGGCACCCCTACCCGACCCAGTGGGATTCGCTCGGTCAGGCTGCGGCGGAACTTTTCATCGGCCAGCATGTGCGCGACCAACGGGGTTTCAATGAAAGTAGGCGAGATCGCGTTCACCCGAACGTTATAAGGCGCCCATTCGGTCGCGAGCTGCCGGGTCAGGTTATTCACCGCCGCTTTGCTTGGGGTGTAGGCGGCGTAGCCACGACGAATCGCCAACTGGCCCCGGACCGATGACAGGGTGATAATACTGCCGCTCTTCTGCTCGATCATGATTCGTCCGACCGCCTGGCTGAGAATGAACATGCTGGTAACGTTCAATTCCATGACCCGGCGAAACTCGCTCAGAGGAAAATCCTGGGCAGGAGCCTCGAACTGGCCGCCGACACAATTCATCAGCACGTCGATTCGGCCGAACTCGTCCATCACCTCCTTGACTAGTTGTCCGACCGACTCCGGATCGGTGGCGTCAACGGCCAGCCCCCGAATGCGTCGTCCGGTGGATCTGATCTCCTCGGCCTTTTCGCGGGCACGATCGAGCGAGCGACCGGCGATGACGACGTCGGCACCGTACTCGGCGAGGGCACGGGCTAGCTCATGGCCAATGCCACCGGTGCCACCCGGAACGAGGGCGACTTTTCCATCCAAGCGAAAGATCTTCTCGTACACATTAACCTCCGTCCAAGGGAGAAGTGATCAAGTTGCGCAAGCGCAGAGCGAGCGCGGCGTTGAAGCGATGATCGGGATTGCGCACGTCCAAGCCGCCAACCTCAGCGATGCGCTGAAGCCGGTATTTGAGCGTGCTGGTGTGCACGTTGAGGGCGCGGGCAGTCGTCTCGAGATTTCCCCCGTGGGCCAGGTATGCCTCGAGGGAGGGAATCAAGCTACGTCCGCCGCGTTGATCATAGGCGATGAGCGGCCCGAGCACCAGATCGACGAACTCCTGACGTATCTCCGGAGTGGTGCTATCAAAGAGAAGAAACACCGCCAAGCGTGGATCGGCGGTCGAGATCGTTTGGCCGTGCTCACCTAGCAGGGCGAGTACTTGCAGCGCCCGACGGGCGACCTGATAAGCATTGCGGACCTCATGCCAATCGCGAACAGTTGGCGCGACCGCGATGGAAACAGTTCTTCCCACGAGCACGCTCTCGACCTGGCGACGAAGCGTTGAGGCGAGTTCAGAGGCTGCTGACGGCCTGCTGTGCAGGAAGCCGGACATGCCTCTCCCGTGCAAGGGGTGGTCACCGGTCATGAGAACTGCGATTTGGCCATCCTTTTCAGCGATCAAGCTGCCCGGGGCGACCCGCCGGGCCCACGCTACCAGCGAGTGGAGCAATTCACGACGCTGAGACTCGTCAGATCGTGCCAAGCGGTCGACGCCACCATAGCTTGGATCCAAGGCGAGCAGCAGCAAAGTTTGCGAAGCCGTCGCGTCGTAGGCAAGCAAAGCTGCCCGCGTGGCAAGCACTTCTGTCGACAGCTCGTCGTCGACCAGCAGAGCCTCGAGCAAGTCGCCCTTGAGACGTGTTTCGGTCTCGAGGGCAACCTGCTGACGGGCGAAGGCGACGCCAATCGCGAGCGACGCTTCGCGGGCGACGAGCAGATCCTCTACGGTGACCGGCTGATCTTGTCCGACAATCGAGAGATAGGCAACGAGGTCGCCGGCAACGATGATCGGGGCAACGGCACGCCCAACCGCAGTCCCCTTTCCGGAGATGGCTGTCAACTGGATAGCCTGGTGGGTCGCCTGGAGTGAGTTCCAAGCTGCCCGGTTTCCAGGATCATCCAAGAGCGCAGCCGTTGGCTCCGGATGGGCTGGTCGGCCCATGGCGGTACTGTTGGACGGCGGCGCGTAGCTCAGCGCATGAAAAAAGCGATCCTCGAGGAGCACCGGTTTGTCGATGCGCTGAGCGAGCGATCTGACGAGGTAACCCGGACCAGCACCGTCGATCGCGCGTTGGACCAACTCTTCGTGAATCGCGACGGCGAGCTCGAGACGGCGGTGAGCGAGGCGAACTTCGGTCGAATCGATTGGCAATCCCACATCGTTAGTAGGGCTATGGGTGTTATCGATACTAGACACGTCTGGCCAACCCCTCATCTTGATACGGAGGCAGGCCAGAATTCCTCGGATCTAGCCAAACCGATCCCCCGAATGGCCCAGGAAAATTTGGCGGAATCGGCGATAGAAACCAGCCAGACCGAGCGTGACAATAAGTTATGGCATTGGGGTGGGGGAAATCGATATGCAAGAACCAACCAATCCACCACCGGCATCCCGTCGTCTGTCGCTGTGGTCCAGAGTCTTCCATTTCGCGACTGGCCATGATCGCCAGCAATCCGCCGAGCCAGCGGCACCACTTCTTGCCGAGTCAAGTAGCGTTGCTGTCGCCGAGCCAGCGGCTCACGACGAAGGGCGCCATCCTTCCCCGGAATCGCGATTATATCTGGAAGCCCGCCGTCAGATCAAGCGTCGCGCTTGGGGCCATGCGCAGCGAGCCCTCGAAGAGGCGTCTCGTCGCGAGCCGGACTCTCCGGCCGAACAGGATCTCAAGTCTTTGAAAATCATCCGCCGCGCTCTGCATCGAGTCGCCCGCTGGCCGAGCGACGTCGACTCGCACCTCGACCTGGGTCGGGCCTACTTCGATCTCGACCTCGGGGACAACGCACTCGCCGAGTTCGTCCTGGTCCAGCACCTCGCGCCGCATCGCTACGAAGGCTTCGCTCTGGCTACCCTCGAATATCTCTACCGAGGCGAATACGCCCATGCTGCCAGCACCTGGACCCGCGCCCGCGACCTGAACGCCGAACTCCCAACCTTCGACGACTTGATTGGGAACCTGCCGGTGAAGTAAGCCGCGACGCTCGTCACCGGAACATATCCCTTGTTGCATCCATGACTAGATCCTGGGCCGAGCCGGCGGTATTTTCGATCCGGTAGCCGCGGATGATCGCGATCGGGCGACGGGCGAGCTTGCCCATAACGAGCTCGCCCGCCGCGGCGAGCTCGTCGGCCACGGCGAGAACGCTGGCGCGGAGCTCGTAGCCACTGGAATCGTGCTGGCCGCGGTAGTCGGCAAAGGGTGCGAGGCCAGCCAGGCCGATCGCAACGTTGATGATCCCGTTGCGCCAGGGTCGTCCGAACGAGTCGCTGATGATCACGGCCAGATTGACGCCTAACTGCTCGGCCAGCCCCTGACGTAAGCGTTGCGCCGAGGCGTCGGGATCAACCGGTTGAAGACAAACGATCTCCTGGCCGGCGACGTTCGAAGCGTCGACGCCGGCGTTCGCGCAGACGAAACCCTGGCGGGTCTCAGCGATGATCACCCCGTGGTCCATGCGGACGATCCGCTTGCTTTCACGCAAGACGACCTCGATGTGGCGCGGATCCTTGTCGTAGGCGAGGGCAATCTGTCGGGCGAAGGGCGATGGCTCGACCTCCCGCAGGTCAATCAGTCGTCCTTCAGCCTTCGAGACGATCTTATGGGTGACGACCATCACGTCGCCGGATTCGAGCGTCACCTGGCTGATCTGTAGCGCCTGGATAATCAAGCCTGCGAGATCATCGCCGACCTTGACTTCCGGAATGCCGTCGACGCCGAAGATCTGGAGCGCATTTGCTCGATCGGTCACGGATATTTGCCTCGTTCGGGGTCTTGAGTAAGCATTCTATCATGCGGGGCACCGCAGCGGGAATTGTTCATGGCGAGTCCGCTAACGCGCCACGTTGACGGGGGTATCTATCGCCAGTTATCCTCCTGCCGTTCAACTCACCAGAAAGGATCTGAACCATGACCAAACCTTTACGTTGGGGAATTATCGGCTCCGGTCGGATCAACCGCCGCTTTGTTGGTGGACTCAAGCGAACCGACCACCAACTGAAAATTATCGGCAGCCGCGATCGGCAGCGTGGCGAGACAGCGGCGGCTGAATACGGCGCCGAGCGCGCCGGCCGTTATGAGGACGTCTTGAGCGCCTCGGACATTGACGTCGTCTACGTCTGCCCCGCTAACAGCCTCCACGCTTCGTGGACGATTCGCGCGGCGGAAGCTGGCAAGCACGTCCTTTGCGAGAAACCGATGGCGCCAACCGTGGCCGAATGCCACGAGATGGTGGCCGCCTGCCAGCACCATGGCGTCCATCTGGTCGAAGCGTTCATGTACCGTTATCACCCGGCCTGGCAGAAAATCCGGGCAATCGTCGATTCGGGTGCGTTGGGCGAGCTACGCCTGCTGCACGCCCACTTTTCTTTCAACATGCCATCGGGGCCAAATATCCGGCTCCAGCCGGAGTTGGGCGGTGGTGCGATTCAAGACGTTGGCTGCTACTGCGTGAACGTGGCGCGCTGGTTCCTGGGTGAGCCGAACCGGGTTCGAGGAATCGCTCTCGACCGTCGGGGCGTCGGTGTCGATACCCATGCCGCGGCGACGCTGGAGTTTCCCTCCGGTGCGCTGGCCCAGGTCTCCTGTAGCTTCGACACCACCGGTTTTCAGTCTGTCGAGATCCTGGGCGACCGTGGCCGTCTCGAGCTCCAGCCCAGCTTTCTCATCACCGACCAGGCGTCGCTCCGGATCGTTGATGCCGCGGGCGAGCACGTCGAGCCCGTTCCGGTCGCCGACAGCTACACCGAGGAAATCCTCGCCATGGCTCGTCTGATCCACGAAGGCATCCCCTCGCTCACCCCCGGTATCGACGCTGTGCGGACGCAGGCAGTCATCGCTGCTTGGCTGGGCAAGGAGGGGTGAGGGATGGGGACAGCGCGCGCTGTCCCCATCCCTCACCCCTCCAGATTCAGCCATCCCACTTCCTGGGGAGTGAGCCGAACCTCGAGCGCGCCGAGACAGTCGTCGAGCTCGGCGAGGGTGCGGGGACCAATCAGGGCGAAGACATTGAGTGGCTGGTGGAGCACCCAGGCCAGGGCAACCTGGGTGGGTGTGCAGCCGTGCTGCCTGGCGACCTCGCGAGCCCGGCGGAGTCGTTCCCAATTATCCTCGCGGTAGTAGACCCGGACGACGTTGGCATCTGAAGTATCCTCAGGTGAGAAGCGCCCGGAGAAAAAGCCGCTCGCCTGCGATGACCAGGCGAAGAGGGGAAACTGCCGCTCACGATACCAGGTAAAGGCCGCGGCATCTCCGGCGACCGAAAGACAATTTGGCCACATCGGCTCGCTCGGGATGGCCAGGGCGAGGTTGGGACTGCTCGCGACGAATGGCTGCAAGCCATGCGCCTTGGCGTAGGCGTTTGCCGCTTCAATCCGCTGGGGCGTCCAGTTCGAGCCACCAAAAGCGCGAATTCGACCCGCCTGATAGTGCTTGTTCAGGCATTCGACGATCGGTCCCACCGGCTTGCTTGGATCGTCGCGGTGGAGCAGGTAGAGGTCGGCAGTGGCGATCTGCAGGTGATCGAGGCTGCTCAAGAGGTCCTCAGTGATGGCTTCGGGAGTGACCCGATGGATCATGTTTTGGGCGTCATCGAGATGGTAGTGAGCGCCCTTGGTCAGGATGAAGACGTCGTTGCGCCGGTCGTGGACGCGAAGCCAGGCGCCAATCGCACGCTCGCTCTCGCCGTGTCCGTACTGTTGAGCGGTATCGATCGCCGTGCCCCCGTGGGCGACAAAATGCTCGAGCATGCTCGAAGCGAGATCCTGATTGGCAGTACTAAAGCTGACGCTGCCAAGAACCAGGCGCGAGATGCGGTCACTGAGACCAGGAATCGATCCATAAATCATGCTTGCCCCTCCGTGGGGCCATTCTAGCATGACCGGATCCATGCGCTAAGCTTGAGTACTCATCGACTTCCGGCAAATCATCGATGCTGTGGGCGACAAAGCTCGACCACTGTGGTTACTGTCTTTCTAGGTGTAGCGGAGCGAAGAATCTCCAGCGGGTGCGCCGGGCCGGCGCGCGTTCGCAATCGGAGATTCTTCGCCGCCGCGGCGACTCAGAATGATAGAGACAAGTCGGGCAGCGAATTTGCCAGCAGGGCCAATGAACTCGCTCTAGCGGCTCCGAAAGCCATAAATGCTGCCAAGCAGCGAGCCAAAGATCAGATGGAGCAACAGACTTGCCAGGGCGGGGCGAGCCGAACCGGTCTTCCAACCGAAAATGCCCGAGCCCATGAACGGCATGGCGATCAGCATGGCGAGAGTCAGCCAGATCCCACTGGCAAAGGCAAGACCCGCCGCGACGTTGCCCCAGAAGCTGCCGAGAGATCTGGTCAGGCGGCGGAGTGCGCGATAGGCAACAGCGCCATAGAGAAGGCCAAGCAGGGCACTGTCGATCAAGTGGAAGATAATGCCGATGATCCACCAGCCCTGTTTGCCGCCCGAGACGTAGCGCAGCCCGGCGTGCGCAAAGTCGAGCTCGCTCACCCCGAAGACCGCTTCAAGCCAGTAGCCGGCCAGCGCCATGACGTAGCCGGCAGTAAAGCCGGCGAAGGCGGCGCGCCCCGGGTGAAATTGGGTCGTTGTTTTCATGCTGCCTCCTTCCTGATCGGTCGATGCTCGACGGTGATCGAGCCGCTCGTTCGCAACACCTCGACCTTGGTTTCCGGGCCGGTTCCCTGGAGGTGAAGGTCGACCGTTTCGCCGGCGAATGGCATCCTCTCGATCGTCAGCTCGTCGAGCCACGGCGGGAGGGTTGGCTGGAGGAGGAGACAGCGCTGACTCGCGTCCGGCTCGAGGCCGAGGATCGCTCGGAGCAGCAGTGGAACACTGCCGGCGGCCCAAGCCTGAGGAACGTTTGCCTTGGGATAAAGGACTGGCCAATGAGTCTCGGCGCGGCCGAGCCCAGCCCAGAGCTCGGGAAGCCGTCCGTGAGCAAACAAGCCACTCGCGCTGAAGATTCCCTCGGCGATCCGATTTGCCTCTTGCCAATGGTTGTAGCGCTTCATGCCGAAGGCGATCAGCGCGTTGTCGTGCGGCCAGACCGAGCCGCGCTGGTACATCAGCGGTGCGTAGGCACCGTTCTGGCTCGAGAGAGTGCGAATGCCCCACCCGTCGAACATGTCATCGGCAAGGAGCCGACGGCTTACCTTCGCGGCACGATCGGGCGGAACGATCCGGGACCAGAGCAATTGCCCCGGGTTCGAGGCGATCGTCCGAATCGGCCGCTTCTCCGGATCCAGGCCGTAGGCGTAGAACCCTTCGTCAGGCAGCCAGTAGCGAGCATTGAACTCGGCGTAAAGCCGCTCGGCGCGCTTTGCGGTAGCGTCGGCTTTCGCGGTTTCGCCGAGGATCCGGTAAAGCTCGGCTGCGCTGCAGAGCGCATCGTAATAGTAGCCCTGAACCTCGACGATCGCGATGGGATCCGGCACGACCTGACCGTCGGGGTAGACCACCGCGTCCGGAGAGTCTTTCCAGCTCTGGTTGTGAAAGTCGTGCGGCGAATGCAGCCAGTACTCGATGAAGCCGTCGCCGTCAACGTCGCCGTACTCGGCAGCCCAGCGCAGGCAGCCTTCGACCGGGGCAATGAAATCCTCCAGCAGCCCACGGTCGCCGCTGAAGCGATAGGCTTCGGCGAGCAAGATGACGTAGAGCAACGAGGCATCGACCGAGCCGTAGAAGGGATTGAAGGGAATCTTTCCCATCAGGGCGAGTTGGCCAACCCGAAGCTCGTGGGGAATCTTCCCCGGTTCTTCGTCGTTCCAGGTGTTCACCTGCTTGCCTTGCCGCTCGGCCAGCCGTGCGAGCACTGCCCGGGGAAACGGACAGCCGAGCGGCAGGCATTGGTAGGCGGTGATCAGCGCGTCGCGACCGAAGATGGTGTTGTACCAGGGTACGCCCGCCGCCGGATACCATTCGTCGCCGACCTTTTGAAAGCGCAACGATGCGAGATCGCGCAGTGCCTGATCGTATGCGCGCTGCACACAATGGCTGGCGGCGTGGAGCCGGGGCAAGCGATCGATCCAACGATCGATCTCAGCGTAGCTCCGTCGTAGTCGCTCGACGACGCTGATCTGTTGAACGTCCGATCTTTCTCTTCCACTCGCTTGGCCGACGAGGCTCACGCTGCGGGAATGAGCAAACCGACCGCGTGGCTCATCATCCATCTCCGCCGCGGTCTCGACCCGCCAAGTCTGGTCGGGCAGGAGCCGAATTGAGAAGATCAGCAGATTTGGTGAATAGCGCGGCTGGCTATCGGCGGCCTGAATCCGATAGTGAAGACAGCGGCTGAACCATTCATCACGGTAGACGCACTCGACGATGCCATACCTGTCGTCATAGCGTTGTTGAATGACGCGGGGCGGCGCTCGGTGCAGGCCTCGAACCTCGAAGATGTCTTCAAACGTGCATTCAAAGCTGACTATCAGGCGAAATGACACTGGCTGACGGGCGTAGCTGGTGATCTCGAACGATTCGTGTAGACCAGCTTCGATCACCCGCACGAGCTTGAGATAAAGCGCGTATTCGTCGACCATTTCGCGGCCGGCGCGAAAACCGGGATTCGTATAGGTCAAGATGGCGCAGTTGTAGGCCGCTTGCTGAGCGGTGAGGAACGTCGGCGTGAACTCTTCGAAGCTGATCTCGTAGGTTGCAAAGTAGCGCGTATCGTGGTCGAAGAGTCCGGTGCGCCCGCCGCGGATCCAACCGTCACGTTCGGTAACCAGCATTGTGCTGCCGTTATGAATCGTCAGGAGAAGCGGTTGGATCTGGACCGGGGAAATTTCCAGAGGGTGGGGCGGCGGGAGAGGGTTAGAGCTTGCCCGGAGCATAGCGAAGGGGTGAAGGCATCTCGTCAATTTCATCTGCCGCGGTGGAATAGGCCATGCGTAACTCCTTTAGCACCCGTTACCTCACTGAACTGGAGATCATCGCCTCGGTCCTATAACCTGCCGTTACAACTTACGTGCCGTCCGGGACGACAGAAGGGCGGACAGCCCCATTGGTAAGTGGGCCAGAAGAGGTTGACGTCTACCTCCGCTACCTGTAACGAAAAATCGAGCCGGATTCGGCCCATCCTCCTTAATCTGCTCACCGAGTGGGGACGCGGCTACCGTTACCAGAGACCGCGGGACGCCTAAAGGAGCCACACGCCTGCCAGGGTATAGCCGAGCTTGCGCAGATAGTCCCAGCCCCGTTGGGCGGTGGTCTCCTGGCCGGTTTCCGCGCTGATCCCGGCTGCCACCTTGGCGCTGGTCCAGAGCCCGCCGTCGTGAGGCGGTTCGGCCAAGACGGCACTGAGCTTGACTTGCTGGGCCGGACTCAGAAGTGGCATGGCGCGCCGTTGCTCAGCGGACCGCCGCAGCGACAGATGGGTGAGGTTGTCGCCCAACGGGGAGTGTAGCAAGGAGTCGGAAAGCGAGAGACCGACTCCCGACTCTCACTTTAATGGTGATCGACACGTGGACTGATCTCGCGCTCCTTCAGCTCGAGAATCAGGCCGGCCAGGTTCTCGATCACCGTGTCGACCAGGATCCGACCCTTTTCTATCGTGGCAAGGGTCGGATCCCCCTGGACGCCGGTCCGTGAAAAGCGGCTCCATTGCTCGTTGAATACCAGCGGCGATGCCTTGCGCAGGTCGCGCCACATGTACTTCCCTGGTCGGAAGCCGAGCTCCCGCTCGGCTTTGCTCATGTCGACCAGATCCGGTCGCAGGTAGAGCATCGCTGATGTCTCCATCTCACAGGCGTGGGAGACTCCGCCCGGCACCTCCGAGGTCAGCACTGTGCTCAGGAGCTCATTAGGAATCAGCGACCACCAGGAAACGACCCCGGCAAAAGCATCTGACTTATTGCACACCTCACGCGCGGCGATTTCCAGGAATGCCCGATTCGAGCCGTGGCCGTTGACGTAGAGGATTTTGTCGAAGCCGTGCCGGGCCAGGCTCAGTCCAACGTTCGCGGTGTAGTTGATGAAATCCGTCCCGGGAATCGCGATCGTCCCCGGAAAATCCATGTGGTGCTCATTGAAGCCATAGCAGACTGTCGGCAGAAGCAAAGCATTCGGCTCGACCCGCTGTACTGCCCGCTCGCTGATCATCGAGGCGGTGATGAAGTCGGTCGCTAACGGCAAATGCGGCCCGTGCTGCTCGGTTGTCCCACAAGGGATCACGCAGACCGGTTTTTGCTTTGCCACCTCACGGAGCTGGGGCCAGGAATGCTCGTGGTAGAGGTACGTCATAGCTGCCCTCCTACTATTCTGAATAGCCAGCGATACCCAATGACGCAAGGCGTTTCCGAAGCGCGTGCCCGGCGGCGAGAGGGCGATGAGCGCTCCTTCGAGCCGTTCTTCGCGCCGTTTCAGCTCGGGAGGGCGGCTGGACCGGCTCGTCGACCGGAAAGAAGTGGTAATGCAAGGGAAGACCGGCGGTGTGATTGGCCACCCGCCGGACCGTCGCCTCCCGAGCATCCCTGACCCGGGTCGTGAGCTTGATCGCCCTCAGAGAACCGTCGATTTCCCAACCAATCTGCCCCTCCTGGGCCAGGGCCACTGCCAGCGACGGCCAGGCCTGCTCAGCGAGCTGCTGCTTAATGTAGGCGCGGATGGGGGCAAGCCAGCGATCCCAGTCCGAGGCGGCTTCCATCGTGCTCTCCTGTTCGTCAATACTCCGAGCTTGGCCGGTATTATAGACGATTCGTCGCCCGGTACCCAATTTACGTTGGTTTCTCCCCAGGACCAACGCATCTAAATTGGGAAGGGACAAGGGCTGGTAAGCGAGAGGGACGAAGTTTGTGATGGGAGCAATGCCGTGTCCGAACCTTCTGCGGGCAGTCTGTCCCTGGCCGAGCACTTTGGCGCGTTGGAGGATCCGCGGGTCGAGCGGACTAAACTTCATCCCTTGATGTCGATCATCGTCATCGCCTTGTGTGCCGTGATGTGTGGGGCCGAGAGTTGGGACGAGATCGCCGGGTTCGAGGAGGCGAAGGAGACGTGGTTACAATCCGTTCTCGACCTGCCCTACGGGATTCCCTCCCAATGACTGCCCATGGCGGAGAGATGTGGGCCGACAAGCCCGGGTGAGGGGTAGGGCAGTGCTTTCTGGGTCAGCTTGCCGCGGACGGCGCCACCGGAGCGGAGACCGAAGACCAGGCGAGCACCAACGGGGCGGCTGGGTTGGACAAGGATGCAGGGGAAGCCGGCGGCAAGCGGATCGACCGGGAAGGTGTAGGCTGGGAGGCTCGGTCGCCGGTCGTCGGGGTTCAGGATAGCCGAAGCATTTTCTGGGGGAGAATCGCTCCTCAAAATGGTCGGGGCGCCCAGATTTGAACTGGGGACCTCGTGGTCCCAAACCACGCGCGCTGACCAAACTGCGCTACGCCCCGATACCCCTTATTGTACCCTGCCATGATCGCAACGTCAAACCGCTCAACTCGGCAGGCGGTAGAAGAGGCTGGGGATGTCACTGAGCGCTTTCGGGAGGTAACCGGCCTGGGCCATGAGGCTGAAGAGTTTCTGATAGTCGCTGACGTCCTGGTCGCTGAGGACGAGGCGGTCCGGGGTGACGTCGTCGTAGCCGAGGTAGGTCGCCTGGGCCTGGTTGTCGGCGGTGCTCATCGGCGGGTTAGGGTAGGCCGCGGTGACGCTCAGGAAACGGACGCGGTCGGAGTGGTAAGCCTGGAGCGCCTGGCGATGGACGTCGACGAAGTCTTTGACGAATTGCGCGTGCTGCTGAATGAACTCGCGCCGTGCGATGTAGCCACCGAAGACGAGTAAGCGGTTATCGCTGCTGAGTTGCTTCCACTCGGTTTCTAGATCGGTAACTTTGCGGAACTGCGAATTTGGCTGGAGCGCCGCCCACTGCACGCCACCCATGCAGGCGACGTCGACTTGCTTGGCAAGCAGAAGCTGGTCAGTCGATAGGCTAGTCGTGGGGTTGAGCGCGCTGAGATCGAGCTTCGTGCTCGCTAGGTAGAGCGCCCGCCAGTAGGCCATACCGGGATGATCCAGCGGGTAAGTCGCGACACGCTTGCCGACGAAGTCTTTCAGTCCTTTGATCGATGAGTCGGCGGTGGTAATGAATGGATAGCC
Source organism: Chloroflexota bacterium (assembly GCA_021324795.1). GTDB lineage: Bacteria > Chloroflexota > UBA6077 > FW602-bin22 > CADDYW01 > JAJPIK01. The sequence goes on along the minus strand of JAJPIK010000012.1, from coordinate 6,313 downwards.
CTCGTGAAGCCAGGCGATTGGTAAAAAAAGCTGAACCGCCAGGCCGTCGTCGGCGAGCGCGGCGACGGTAGGCACGAGGCTGGCGATCACGTCGACTTTGCCGCCGATAAAGGCCGAGCGCAAGGTCGCTTCGTCGGGGTAGCTAATGAACGTGGCGTCGTACCCGCGCGCGCCGAGGAGCTCGTCCTTGCGCTGGGCAACGTAGCGCCAGAGTGTCTGCGAGCCCGGGGCAATGCCCAGATTCAGCCGCGAGCGGTTCAGGCCAAGCACGCTACAGCCAGATAGACTCGCGCCCAGCGCCAGTGCGCTCCCCGCCAGTGCTCCCTGGAGAACCGAGCGCCGGCTGAGAACATATTTCCCTTGCTTCTTGCTCACTTGCTCACGCAACTCTTGCATTCTTGACTACCTTCCCGTGCTTGCAGTCCACGCCTGGCCCCCCTTCGCCCGACATCATACCGTCGGCAACTGTCTGGGCGCAACCTGTAGGGTCACAGCCAGGCCAGGCCGCCACCGCTGGTCTGAGTCGAGAGGCGGAGAGTTTGCTTGCCGGTCGGATCGATCAGGTAAAGGCCGATCTCGCCAGCGCAGGCGATCCAATCGCCGTTGGGCGACCAGATCGGATAGGGAGTGTCTTCCTGGAGGTGGGTCAAGCGCCGCGGATCGCTGCCGTCGATTGCCACCGTCCAGATCTCATAGGGGATGCCATGTGCTTCGGCGACGGCCGGTCCGAAGATCGTGGCTAGCGCCCTCTCTCCGGGCCGGCTGGTGGGCGCGGTCAGGCTCGAGCCACCGACCGCGCCGAAGACGATGCGCTGGCTGTCGGGAGAGACGTGGGGAGCGCGGAGGTAGGTGAACTTTGCGTCGGCGAGGAGCTGTTGACTGTTCTTTCCATCGGCATCGGCCAGCCAGAGCGTGTTGGTCACTCCGTCGGTGTTGACGGGAACGTAAGCGAGATGCTGGCCGTCCGGCGCAAGCGATGGACTCTGGGCATTCGCGATCAGGCTCACCGGGTCGCTGCCGTCGAGCGGAACCCGAACAATCTCGACTTTCACCCCTTGATACTTGCCCTGAGCGTAGACGGTCGTGCGCCGGGTAGCCAGCAATGCCTTGGCATCGGGCGTCCAGCAGGGCTCTTCGTAGCTCGTGCCGGGCTGGTCGTGTTTATGGACGAGCTGCGATCCATTGCCGTCGACTCCCATGATGTAAAGGTCGCTCCCTCCCAGATCGTTCTGGTCTTTGGGGAGGACGTAATAGGAGTAAGCAATCCGACGGCGATCCGGCGACAACGCCGGTGAGGAGGCGAATGTCCCCGGAGGGAAGTGGCTGAGCGGCGTCGCCTGGCGGGTTTGCAGATCGAAGATGAAAAGATTCCCTTCGCGGGTGATCAGCCAGCGGCCGGTCACCGGCGTCGCGCTGGCGGTTGGCAAAGGGATCGGAGCGATGATCGTCGGGGTGGGCGGCGTTCCCCCCGGGGCGCAGCCAGCGGCTAAGAGCGCGGCGAGCGCCGCGCAGAAAGAGCGTCGCATCATCGCAAAATGCCGGACGGACGCCAGCCGGCGAGGATTCTTACCCGGAAACTCTCTGGTGGGGCCGGGGGGCGCACCGTGCTTTCTCGATCTCCAGCCATGCCATCTGAGGCGATTTATCCGCGATGCGGGCCTTTCAACTATACCATGACCATGGGTGGTAAACCAGCTAGAATTGGTGCGAGCTCTGGAAGCACCGGGATCTTTATTTGACAAGAAAAGGTACGTACATTATCATTCCGCAAATTAAAAATGTTTTGTCAGATGGCGAAATCTCGGCCGACGTCCATTTTTGAAGGTGGGATATGGGCTTGCAACGTCGTACCCCGAAAGAGGGTCAGAAAGAGGCTCAGAATGAGTCTGAGCCTCGGCAGCAGAGACGGGGCGTGTTAGGCCAGACGATGAATGAAAATCCGGTGACTCCGGCTCTTTGCGCGAGCGAGGTCATGGAGCACGCTCCATTCATCATGCGGCTCATCCGCGCCGAGATGCGCCGACAGGGAACCCCCTTCCTCTCGATACCTCAGTTTCGTGCCCTTACCTACATCTATCGACATCCCGGGGGGTCGCTGACAGCGGTTTCCGAACACCTCGGGGTCACGCTACCGACGGCCTCGGCGATTACTGATCGGTTGGTTCGCCATGGCCTGGTGGCGCGGGCAACCGATCCGGAGGAGCGGCGACGAATCACCCTCACCCTCACCCCCGAGGGCTTGGAGCTCTACCAGCGGGCCCGCGCGGCGACTCGCGACTACGTCGCGAGCATACTGGCCGATTTGACCGACGAACAGCTCGCGACCACGCTGGAAGGTATTCGCCTCTTGGGGAACGCTTTCCGCCGCGCTGCCTCGGCCAAGTGCTAGCGACCGCTATCGTCGCCAGTTTTCCTCCTCGCCTGCGCTCCGCCGTCGTTGGGAGATGTCGTAAAGAATAGCGACGGTCGCGGCGCCGATGGCCAGGTTGATCACCGCGATCGCCGGGAGCTGGGCACTGACCAGCACGTCGGAAATACCGACAAAGTAGCCGATCAGCAGGGTAATCATCAGCGTGCGCGAGCGGCGGAACATGGCGTGTTCGCCAATCGCGTCTTCGGCGTCGCTGCTCGGCAGCGGTACCCGTCCGATCCAATGGCCGACGAAAGCCGTGGCGAGGAGAAAGACCGAGGTCAAAACGACCGTTCCAGCGATGAGATCCATACTCGATTGATGAACAAGAAGAATGCCAAGGTCAGTGCCGCTCCCGGCACGCAATATGCCGTGATCTGATATCTCGGCCGTCGACGGCAGATTTAGTGTTCTCGATGAAGGAGGACGTATGCGCGAACCGATTCGTGAGCCGACCCCTCAGGAGCAGCGCACCGGGCGCGGACCGGAGCCGCTGCGGTATACCGGGCCGGCACCGGTCGGCGAGGCGATGCCCTATTCCCAAGGCGGACTGGTCGAATGGGCTCCCACCTGGGGTGGCATGTTCGTCTCGCTGGGCGTGTTGTTCCTGATTGGCGCACTCGGCGTCGCCATCGGCGTGAGCTCTGGCGCGACGGGCGTCGCGATCTGGGGGGCGATTAGCGTTATCATCGGGTTCTTCGTTGGTGGCTGGTTCTGCGGTCGGACCTTGAACTACATCAGCCCGCTGGTGTCGGCGGCCCACGGTCTGCTGGTCTGGGCGGTGGCGACTGTCTTCGCGATTGCCTTCACCCTGATTATGGCTCTCGTGGGCGCTAGCTCGGTCGCGGCCGCCCTCCGTACGGTGTTCCCGGCAGGCCTCGTTGTGCCCAGCGTCTCGGCGCCAGGCGCCGCTGCTGCCGCGGTAACCTCGTCGTGGGTGACCTTCATCATCCTGCTGCTGGGTGTTGCCGCGTGTATCATCGGATCCGTGGTTGGTAACCAGAGCCGACAGACTGGTGTGGTCAGTCGGTAAGTGCCAGGATTGGCTGGTGGACAACCTTCACCGGCCAATCCTTTGCCGACCGATTCGCTCGCTTCGCTGGTCCAAACTGCCCCGAGTGATGATGGGGCTTACCTTGATGGCCGAGATCTCCTACGCACGACGATCTTCCCGCGCCAGCCCTGGCGCGGGTTGACCGATGAGCTCAAAGAATCCTGCTTCGTTCAGCACCGGAATTCCCAGCTTGTGTGCCTTCGCGAGCTTGCTCCCGGCTGCCTCGCCATAGATCAGGTAATTGATCTTCGAGCTGACCGCGTCGGCAACGCGACCGCCGGCCTTTTCGATCAGCTCCTCGTAATAGCGACGAGGCTGAGACAGGGTACCGGTGATGACGAAGGACAACCCTTGCAGCTTGCCATCGGTCGGCGTGGCCTGGGCGGTTTCGGCTGGTCCTCCCATACCGAGTTCGCGTAAGCCCTTGACCAGCGCCTGATTGTCCGGATCGGCGAAAAAGCGGCTGATGCTTGCACTTACCGATGGACCGATCCCCTCCAGGCTGCTCAGCTCATCTTCGCTGGCGTTGGCTAGCCGGTCCAGTGAGCCAAATGCGCCCGCCAACAGTTGGGCGGTCTCGTGCCCAACCTGGGGAATTCCCAACGCGTCGATCACTCGGGCAAGGTCGGCCTGTCGCGAGTTGGCGATGTTCGCCAACAATTTCTCAGCACTCCGCTCGCCAAAGCGCGGCAACGGCAAAAGTTGCTCTTTGGTCAAGGTGTAGAGGTCCAGCGGGCTACGAATCAATTGGTTGGCCAGCAATTGCTCGATGACTGCGGGGCCGAGACCTTCGATGTTCAGGCAATCGCGGCTCGCGAAGTGCTCGATCCCCTGGGCAAGCTGAGCCGGACAGCGCTGGGGCGAGTTCGAGCAGCGAATGGCGACCTCACCTTCAATCTGCCGGACCGGTGCGCCGCAAGCCGGGCAGGTGGTAGGCATCTCCCAGATCCGCTCGTCGCCGGTTCGCCGCTCGGTTACCGCGGTGACTACTTCCGGAATCACCTCGCCGGCCCGGCGGATGACGACGGTATCGCCGATGCGCAGGTCCTTGCGGGCGATCTCGCGCGCGTTGTGGAGTGTCGCCCGGCTTACCAGAACGCCCCCAACCGTGACCGGCTCCAGCTCGCCCACCGGTGTGAGCACGCCGGTTCGGCCAACCTGGACGGTGATGTTTTTCAGAATGGTGTAGGCTTCCTCGGGCGGATATTTGAAGGCGACCGCCCAGCGGGGCTCACGGCCTACCGTGCCCAGCTCCGTCTGGGCAGCGAGCGAGTCGACTTTGATCACGACCCCGTCGGTGTCGAAGGGATAGGTGTGCCGGATGTCCGCCATTTCCCGGCAATAGGCGAGCGCCGCGTCCACGTCGGGCGCGAAGCGGTCGTGCAGGCTCACCGGCAAGCCCCACTGGCGCAGCAGGTCCATCAGCTCGGTTTGGGTCGCGACCGGCAATCCGCTCGGCGAGTAGGCGTGGTAGGCGAAGAAGCGCAGCGGGCGGCTCGCGGTGATCCGCGCATCGAGCTGACGGAGGGAGCCGGCCGCGGCGTTGCGCGGATTCGCCTTTGGTGCTTCGCCTGCCGCGACGAGTGCCTCGTTCAACGCCAGAAACGCTGCACGCTCCATGATCACCTCACCGCGGATCTGGAGGACCGGTGGCGCATCTCCGTTCAGAACGAGCGGAATCGACCGGATCGTCCGAACGTTGGCAGTCACATTTTCGCCGGTGAAGCCATCACCACGTGTCGCCGCTACGCTGAGCCGACCGTCGCGATAGACCAGGGCGATCGACAATCCGTCGAATTTCGGCTCACAGTGGTAGCTCGGACTCTGCCCGAGCAGCGCGGTCACTCGTTGATCGAAGCGACGGACCTCCTCTTCCGAGGTAACGTTGCCCAGGGAAAGCAGCGGCTCGAGGTGGCTGACCTTGACGAAGTCGGACACCGGCTCACCGGGCACCCGCTGGGTCGGCGAATTGGGTAGGATCAAGTCGGGGTGTTGGGCCTCGAGTGCCTTCAGCTCGCGCATGAGCGCATCGTAGTCAGCATCGCTGAGGATCGGCGCATCGAGCACGTAATACGCATGATCAGCCGTACAGATCTGGTCGACCAGTTGTCGGACCCGTTCCGTTACCCCGCCCGGACCATACGCTTCGCCTGCTTCCTGCGCCGGTACTACCACTTTCGCCCCCTTTGTTCGAACACATGAGCGTATTCATATGATACCTGATGCCGAGAGAGCAGTCGAGTGCGAATGGCATTAATGAAGTCGCTCCAGAACTGCCTCTAACTCTTCCGGCAACTTTGCCCAGCCCACGAAACAAGCCTCTTGGCCCGGCAACTGGAAGCCGAGATACCAGGCGTGGAGGAAGGGGCGCTTGAGGTTGAAGGCCGGGGTCTTCGGTCCGTAGACGACGTCGCCGACGATGGGGTGGCCGATCGCCGCGAGGTGGACCCGGATCTGGTGGGTACGGCCGGTCTCGAGCTTGAGACGGAGCAAGGTATAGCCGGGGAAGCGTTTTACCACTTGGAAACCGGTGCGGGCTTCGCGGCCGCCTTCGACGACGCCCATTTTCAGCGGATTGCACGGCGCCCGGCCGATCGGCGCTTCGATCACTCCCCGCTCCGGTCCGATGCTGCCGTGGGCCAGCGCTAAGTACTCTTTCTGGACGAGGTGGCGTTTCATCTGGTCGATCAGACTCTGGTAGGCGCGATCGGTCAGCGCAACGACCATCAGGCCAGAGGTGCCTTGATCGAGCCGGTGGACGATCCCTGGACGGAGCGCATTGCCAACGGCCAGGCCGGGGTAGCGGGCCATGAGGGCGTTCGCCAGGGTGTCGGCGGCATGGCCGGGGG
>JAJPIK010000110.1 GCA_021324795.1 Chloroflexota bacterium | reverse complement strand
GCGGCCGCTGCTAGCCCGACCACTGCCGCAGCGGCTACACCAACAACGGCAGCCGCCGCCACGACGGCGCCCGCGGCCGCGACTCCAAGTGCTGCCACCGGTGGCAGCACGGTAACCCCGGCTACGATCGAAGGTAAGATCCCTTCGCCGGTCGTGGGAGTGCCGGATGCGTATCTCGCGATGCCAACGCCCTACAAGTCGTACAACGGCACTCCGGGCACGGGAGGAAAGGTCACCGCCTTTACGATCGCCTATCAGCCTCCACCGACGCCGCGGGGCCAGAATCATTATTGGCAAGAACTGGAGAAACGCCTCGGCGTTACCTGGGACCCAATCATCACGCCGCAGCCGGACTACGGTGAGAAGTCGGCCGCGCTGATCGCCGGCGGAAGCATGCCCGACCTCTTCTATCTCAACCCTGGCCAAAACGCCGCGCCGCAGTACAAGGCGATGGAGCAGGGCGCCTTTATCGACCTGACTCCCTACGTGACCGGCGATGCCCTGAAGGAATACAAGAACCTCGCCACCTTCCCCGCCTACGCCTGGGACAATGTGAAGTTCAGAGGTAAGATCTATGGCGTACCGAAACCACTCCAGCGGAACGGCAATCTCCCCATTTACCGTGCTGACTGGGCAAAGAAACTGGGCATGGAAAAGTTTGCCAGCCCAAAGGACGTCCACGATCTGCTAGTCGCCTTTACCAAGAACGACCCGGACGGTAACGGCCAGGCGGATACCTGGGGCATGAGTCGGTATGGTACGGACTGGAGAGGTTGGGACAATACCTTGGCCTTCAACATGTTCGGATCGCCTTTCAACTGGCGCAAAAACGCGGACGGTACGCTGACCTTCCAGATCGAGACGGAAGAATACCAGCAAGCGCTCGATTTCTTGCGTCAGCTCTTCGCCGATGGAGCCTACTACCCTGACTCGGGGTCGATGACCTTCGCCCAGGCCCAAAACGCTTTTATCGGCGGCAAGACTGGCATGCATAGCGAGGGCATCGGTAACTTCTACAGCCCACTGGTCCCGGGCACGGTCTACTACAAGGTCGCGCAAGTCAATCCGAAGGCAGTCCTCACCGGGTTGCTCCCGTCTCTTCCGGGGGGCAGCAAGGCGGTGACCTATAACACCCAGGGCTCGTTCGGGTTTACCGGAATCCCTTCCACGCTCGCTAAGAACGATGCACGGATCAAAGAGCTACTGCGGATCCTCGACTACCTGGCCGCGCCCTTCGGCAGCGAGGAATACGTCTTCCTCCACTATGGCATCAAAGACGTCGACTACACCGTGGATGCCAAGGGGGCGCCGCTTCTGTCCAAGAACGGCGCGGCCGAGATCGGCGACCTGGTCTACCTGATGGCCGGGCTGCCGGTTATCTACATCCCGCAGGATCCCGAGGCTGCGGTGGCGGCTCAAAAGATGGACGAATCGGTCATCAAGCTCGGAATCGACGACCCGACCTGGCCGCTCTATTCTCCCACGGATGTATCTACGCGAGCTCAATTGAATCAATTCGGGTACGACACGGCCACCGCGATCATTACCGGGCGCCAGCCGATAAGCTACTTGAAGACCGCCATCCAGGAGTGGAAGAACCGCGGCGGCGACCAGATCCGCAAGGAGTTCGAGCAATCGCTGAAAGGGTAGTGGAGAAGCAAAAGCATGGCGACTTTCGAAACGTCGGGCCTGAATGGCTCGACGATCGACCAGTCGAACTTTCGCGAGATCATCGCCTTCCTCCGGCCCAAGCCGGAGGAATTGCAGTGGCGGAAGATTCCCTGGCAGACTGACCTGCGCGATGCCTGCCGACTGGCGGCGGAGGAGCGGAAGCCGATCTTCCTATGGGCGATGAACGGCAACCCGCTCGGCTGCACTTGAAACAACGGCGTGGCCGGCCGTGCGCAGGCCTTCAGCGACCCCACCGTGATCGCGCTCGCCAGCGAACAGTTTATCCCGGTCGCCGAGAACAGCTCGGCGCTGGAGCGGCAGCAGGACGATAAGGGTGTTTTCTTCCGCCACGTCGCTGAGCAGGGGCATTATGGCGGTCGAACCTATCCGACCGGGACGCGCCAGGGGAGCTATGCCTTTACCGCCGAGGGGCAGTTCCTCGCGTCGGTCAATACGCGCGATCCCGGCCGCATGGCCGAGATGCTCCGGATGGCGCTCGACCGCTGGCAGGCGGGATATGACCATGGTGGTCCGGCGCCGGTACAGCTCGTTACCTCCCGCGCCGACGATAGAGGCTACCCGAGGGGCGGCCTGGCTCTCCAGCTCGTCGCGCGCGACCTGCCGCGCGCAGTCGACACGCGTCCGGATGACTGGCGCAAGATCGCCTGGAACATTGACTATGCCTGGTTCACCCGCGACGAGGCACACGCCTTGATCCCCGAGCCACGCGCCGTGGGCACGCGGAAGGCTGCCCCCTGGTCCATCGTGCGCCGCCTGGCCCGCTTCCACCTGCGCGACTTTGTGCGCGGCGAGCCGTTCGCCTGGCCGGAGGAGGCTATCCGCCACGGCGAGCTGTGGTCGGAGATTATCGATGCCGCCGGCCCGATGACCCGCTTGGCACTGCGCGGCGCCGTGTGCCTGGAGACGGAAGTTCAGTGGGTCCGGCCCGAAGACGGCGAGGAGCGCCGTTATCCGAGCGGCTACGATTGTACACTCTACGGCGAAGCGACCTGGGACAACGCCCAGAGCGCGTTTACCGCGTTCGAACTAGCAGCCGTCGGCCAGCGTTGGGGCGCGAATCAGTACAACAACCGCGAGGACGATCTCGGGCCGCAGCCACTGGGTATCGCCTTCCTCCTGGCCGGCGACACGCCAAGCGACCGCACGCCGCCGCACTGCTTGCGCACCTGGCGCCAGTCCCGGGAAGATGCACGGCCAAGTCGTGTCGCGGTCGCGCAGCAAGAATACTTCGGCGGGTGAGCAAAGTGTCGCATAATGTCCTCTTTCTCGATGGTCCGCCTGAACCATTGAATCTCGAAGAGCAGATCCTCGCCGAGGTAGAGGCGCATCTGGTACGATTGCCGGTTGGCGCCGACGAAGTGCAGCGCGACCGGCTGCTGGCCGACGCCGACGCGATTCTTTGCGACCGGTACCCCGTGACCGCCGAGCTGATCGGGCGAGCACTCCGGCTGCGCGCCGTCAGTGTCTACGGAATCGGCTATGACAACGTCGACGTGCCGGCGGCGTCAGCCCGAGGAATCTGGGTCACCAATGTCCCCGGTTTCTGCACAGAAGAGGTAGCGGACCATACCATGGCGATGCTTCTCGCTGCCAGTCGCCGGCTGATTGCCCTCGATCGAAGCATCCGGGAAGGCCATTGGGCGCCCGAAGCGGTCGCGGCCGGCGCTCCGCGTCTGAGCGATCAAACGCTGGGCTTGATCGGTTTTGGCGGCATTGGACGCGCGGTCGCGCGTCGGGCGGTTGGGTTCGGTCTGACTGTGCTCGTCTACTCGCCTCGCACCACCCCCGAGATCGCCCACGCTTTTGGTGCCGAGCGAGTTGAGCTGCCGGAGCTACTTGCCCGCAGCGACTATGTTTCGCTGCATCTCCCGGCCACACCAGCGACGCGTGGCCTGATCAACGCCGCGGCGCTCGCCTACTGTAAGCCGACGGCTTGGCTGATCAATACGGCCCGCGGGGCGATCGTCGACGAAGCCGCCCTACTCCACGCCCTCCGAACTGGACGCCTCGCGGGAGCCGCACTCGATGTCCGTCAAGCCGAGCCTTCCCCGGCCAACGACCCGTTCCGTGATCTCCCCAACGTGATCCTCACTCCCCACGCCGCCTACTTCTCCGAACGCTCGATCCAGGAGCTCCGTGAGCGCACCGCCCGCAACGTCGCTCGGGTGCTCAAAGGAGAGCGGCCGGATAGTCCAGTGAATTCGATAACAGGACTACTGGGGGGCGCCGGCTAGCCCATAAGAGCCATTCCCATTATCGGCACATGTGCCCCACAATATGTTCTACAAACGTTTCTAATGACATTATGGGCATCGGGCGAAGCTATAGTGTGCTAGCATACTTGTACTGGCTGGCAGTCTGATTGTCCATCGAGAAGTTATGCGTTGACCGAGGAACGTATTGCATGTGCCCACTAGCGGTTGGTGAAGCTCCTGACCTTGATACACGCACTCTACTCGTACGCGACATGCGAGTTCCTAGCTTCCACCCCGAAGAGCCGGTCCTTTTTCTTCCCGAAGGGCGACAAGTCATCAACGCGTTCATTGACGTCATTCTCGCCGGTATGGATCCACCGATTCCTTACGTCGCACGGTCAAAAAACAACACCTATTGGTATCTCGGCCCGGTCGCGCTGCTAGTCGCGGTTGGACAGTCTGGCCGACCACTCACTGCCCGCCTTTTACCCGATGGCACCTCGGTCCGTGAGATGAAAACGATCGCCGCTAAGGCGACGCTCCTTCGTCCAATCCATTGGCTTGCCGAGGCACGCGCCTGGCGAATTCTTGATCAGTCCAATCTGAGCGACGCGACAAGTGGCCTTTACCGCTACGCCAGCACCAAGCGCCGACGAGTGACCGAGCTGTTGCGCGCACTCCAAACTACCGAGCTCTTGCAAGCTCCGGCGATGCACCTCGAGCATCGGGTCATCTCCGCGATTGGTCCGGTCATCGCCGCGCTCGATCCTGATTTCGCTTTAGCACTCTTACGCGAGGCCGAAAGACATCAATGGCCGGTACGCCAGGTCATTCGCATCTGCCAGGTTTGGGAAGCGTCGGCGATCGCTCACTGGAATCAACGGCTGTGCAATGGCCTGTCTCGTCTGACTCCGGACGAGGAAGCCCGGCTCGCGGCGGCCGGAATCCGACCGGATGAGTTGCCCCAAGGCAAGGTGGATAGCTCGCGAGTCATCCTGCGTTATCCACTCGGGAGGGCCGGGCTCGCCCAGACGTTTGATTGCGAGGAATTTTATGGGGAAGTCGTCCAGTCGCGCTGATGCTGTTTCCGACGTCACCTCCTGGTTCCGTTCGCTCGGCCTGCTCGCCGAGAATGGCCGAACGACCCTGCCGGTGCTCGACCGCTGTCAGGCATGTCGCTCGGCTCCCGGCTGCGGGAACTGCCCTGGCTGCCGCGCCGGGCAAGTTTGTCATCAACTCCCACCCTGCCCCAACTGTGGCGTGGTTCAGCACGTTTCGGCCGACCGCCTCGTCCGTCATCCTTTGCATCGCGAACTCTACGGCGAGACTCCCGAGCAAGAAGTGTTCGAGACCAGCAATGGTGCGCTGTTCCTGCAATCGATCGCCGCGCTTGGCATCACCGAACCAGTCCTCGGGCTCGAAGCCGACGACGACGACGAGACCGGCGCCCAACCGGGCAGTGTGCTGGTCCTCTCTGGCTGGCGGCGCGTTCTGGCCGCGCGCGCCTGCTCTTTCGCAACTGTCCCGGTTCGTCTGGTCGATCCCGCTGCTCTTCCTCGCCGTGCTGACGTCGATCTGGTGATCGTCTCCGCGAACTTTCAGCGTCAGAAAACGATCGCTGAGATCCGTAAAGAGATCCAGGTGTGGAAACGCGCGATCGTCCAGGCCTCGACGCGTCGGCTCAAGGCATGGGAGGTGCGCCTGGCGGTTGCCAACCTACTCGGCGTGAGTTCCAGCGTCATTAAGCGCGAAGACACGATGCTGGCCGCCGAGCGCTTACGAACCGCTCAGCAGAAGCTCGCACAGCGCTCCGCTACGGGGCTTCTCCCAGCCGAGGCTGGCGACGACGAATCGGCTGAGCTGGAGCCAACGATCATCCGACGCTTGCGCTCCGAGCAGCAACCCGGAGATCTACGCGGAAATGATATCATCAGCGCTTTAGTCGAGAGAAATGAGCCCCTCCTCTCCGATGAGCGCGACCATGTGATTCACGAAAGCATTGGGCGCGCCGCTCAAACATTCGCAGGAGCATCGATCTTCGACGTCAAGGCACTTCCGCCGCTCTGGCCCGAAGATTCGCGACAAAACGAGGTTTCTGAGAGTGTGCTTCTCGAGAGCACACCAACGCCGAGTATGTTCCCGTTAGTCAGGGCCGACACGGTGGCTCCTGCTCAGGCCAGGAGTGATGGCCCGGTCCAGGCCGGAGAGCTCACTATTTATCAGCTCCCGCCTGATTCCCTGCCATTTCCACAGCTTCCGGCCGTTGACCTCATCATCGCCGCCCCGAGCTGGCTCGAGCCATTGGCCCGACCTTTTCTGACTCCGCGCAACCTCGGCTTCACACGCGATTGGTCCAAGTGGCTGCAGCATTGTCTCAGCGCGTGGCGCCAGGCAATCCGTCCCGGTGGGCGCTTGCTTTTGATCGTCCCCATCTCCACGCCTCTCCATCCGGGCTTGCCGGTGACCTTCAATGCAATCGAAAAGCTGCACGCGACCGATTGGGCAATTGGCGGAACGCTGGTCCTCCACGATCCCAATCTGCAAGGCCCGGTCTACGCCGTTCCCCACCCGGATCAGGTGCTCGCGCCGAAGGCACCCGCCCGCTTGATCATCACCGCCGCGCCGGTGCTTCCTGGCAGCGACGGCACGCTGGAAGAACAATGGCAACGTGCGTGGGCCGCTCCGCTGCCGGGAGATCAGCCGCGCGACGTGGCGGCGACCGAGGAAGCCGGTCTGGACCACCTCTGGAAATACAACGGCCCGGGGCGACGCTCGCGGTGGTTACCCGAGTTTCAGCCCGGACTGCTTTACCACCTGGTACGCATCTTTTCGCGCCCCGACGGCTTAGTCTTCCTTCCGGAGCTAGGGGGGCCAAACCTCGCGCGAGGCTGTCTGCGGGCCGGACGTCGGGTCATTGCTTTTGCCGAAGCCCACGAGCAAATTAGTGAAGTAGTCGAGCGGATCCAGCGCGATGGTGAAGGAAACGATTCAGATCCTTTCGAGAGTCGCGTCGCCTCTTCGCTGACCCTGGTATCGCGTGACTCGGATGACGTCGAATCAGCGTTTCCGAGTTGAGCCACATGCTGCCAGCGAGTTTCTGCGGCGGCTGAAGCTGCGCCAAACCGAGGAACGCCTCGCGGCGACGCAGCTTCTCCTCGAATATCCAGGTCTTTCCCTCGCCACCTCGGTCATTCGACTGCGCGAACAAGGAGCCAACGTCCATCGCCGGACACTTCAGCGTCTACTCAATCTCTTTCGAAGTCCACTTGGCTGCCTTGCTCGCTGGCAGACCGTTGGAGCCTGGTGGGTTTGTTGGGGGTGCGGGCAGGCAATCGCCAGCGCTGACCCTTCCGCTACTAGCGTTCTCTTCGCTCAAGCTCTTTTGCCCCTTGATCTCGGTGGATATTGTCGCGACTGCCAAACCGCACTGATCGCCGAGGCAGCGAACTCTGCGCCCGGCCTCCGACAAAGTCGGTCGACATCCACCTTCGCGAACCGGCGTGCCACGGTCGTGCCTGTCGACCAACTCTACCAGAACCCGAGCCTGATGCGCGAGTTCTTTGGTTCAGACCGGCACTCGTCCCGGCGCGACTACGCTATCGCGAACCTCGTCGAGAATCCCCGCGCCGGACCGCTCGCTCTCCAACAGTTGTTGGAAGTCGAGGAGCCGACCGCGCTTTCGCTCCGATCGATCAAGCAGATCAGCAGCCGACTGCGTAGTCCAAAAGCGCAGATCCTTTTTTCTCGCCTGGGAACAGTTGGCTGGACATGCCTCGCCTGTTCACAATGGGGAGTTATCCCCCAGGCAGACCAGCTCTGGCAGAGCGCCCCGGACCGCTTCGCCCCGACCGACGTCCGAGCCCTCTGTTCCTCCTGCCACGACGAAGCGCGCCAGTTGTCCTGATAGTGCAACGTAGGGGCTAACTGGCGATTTTGCACTATGGGGACAACTACAGCAGGAGTCCCGTGTTGAAAGGGCGTGGCCTCTGATCACTCATTCCCTTCTTCTCCACGTGCCCGTGAAATCCTCCTCATGCCCTCTTCATCTTCCCTTACTTCGTTGGCACGAGTAAGTCTGGTTAGCTAACGCGCTAAGGATGACCACTATGTCTCAGTCACGTGCTGCGGCGAATGCGAGCAATTTTGCTGCGACCGGATCTCTGGATCAGAAGTTGGTGAACCGTCGATGATATTCCGAATCGGCAATCACTCGCACTCCTATAGATTGGCTGACCAGTCTCATCTTGGGAATAGCGATAACCCTACCCAGGGTCAGACCAGGTGGACTCTGGCAGTCAGTTTGTTCGTCCTGACTTCCATCGCCGCGTGTGCGGGGGTGACCGGTAGCGGGAATCCTACCCCAACGGTCCGCGTGGCGAGCCCCACGCCAGCATTGCCCGCGCCGGTGCCTGGCGAAATGACGGCCATCATCCCGACCCAAGTTCCAACACTTGTCAGCACACCGCCGCCTTCACCACCCTCGGTCGTCCTGATAACCACCCCCACCGCCCAGCCGACGATGGCTCCGTCTCCCATGCCAAGTGGTCCAGTACCGACCGGGCTCGGTCCGCTTCAGATTCCACTGCGGCTTCGGATTCCGAAGATTAAAGTGAACGCCACGGTCGAAGCGGTAGGCCTCACGGCCGACGATTCCATGGATATTCCCACTAACGCCGCTGACGTCGCCTGGTATGGTCTGGGACCAACGCCGGGCGATCCCGGCGCGAGCGTCATTGCCGGCCACGTCGATTCGAAGAGCGGCCCCGCGGTCTTTTGGTCGCTGGAAAACCTTCAGGCTGGCGATACGGTCGAGGTCGATCTGACCGGTGGCGTGTCCCGCCAATTCGTGGTCAAGGAGCTCGGCTGGTACGCGGCCGACAATGCGCCGCTGTCGACGATCTTCTCGCTCGACGGCTCACCGCGTTTGAATCTGATCACTTGTAGTGGCGTCTTCGACCGCAATCGGCGCAGCTATGATAAACGACTGGTCGTTTACACTGAGCTCGCAAAATCTGGGACCCCGCCCGGAACTGCCCTTAATTCGACGACTGGCGGCTGGATGAGCGCCCAGGCATTAGACCTGGCTCCGCTCGAGCGCGGCAATGCGTCACCGCAATGCGCGACATCGTTGAGGACATGTCAATGATTCACCTATCGCGTTTGGACGGCAGCGATTTCGTCCTTAACTGTAGCCTGGTCGAAACAATTGAAGCGCGCCCGGATACCGTCATTACAACGATCGAAGGGAAACACTTTGTTGTCCAGCAAAGTGTCGACGAGGTCGTCACTCGAATCATCGTCTATTACCGGTTAGTTTATCCAGGTTGGCTCCAGACCTGGTATGCAAAACGCGAAGGAAACGCGTCTGATGGATAAGACTACTCTACTCGGTCTCATTCTCGGGATCGGGGCCGTCCTCACCGGTGCCTTGCTCGATGGCACGAGCATCCAGAGTCTGGTCAACCTGCCAGCCTTTCTGATCGTCATCGGCGGCACCGCTGGCGCCACGTCGCTGAGCTACCCCCTCGAGCACATGCTCCGCCTTCCCATGCTCGTCCGTCGCGCTCTTTTCGATCATGGTGAGAGTGGCGGGGAGATCGTCGAGAACTTTGTTCAGCTCGCCGCCCGTGCCCGCAAAGAGGGAGTGCTCAGCCTCGAGAAAGACGCCGAGCAGATTGCCGATCCACTTCTTCGCAAAGGCATTCAACTCGCTGTCGACGGCACGGACGAGACGGTAATTCGTCAGATTCTGGATGCGGACATCGCAGCAATGGTCGAGCGCCACCGCCTAGGCTACGGCCTCTTCGACACGATGGGCGGTTTCGCGCCGACGCTGGGCATCATGGGAGCCGTTCTGGGGTTGATCCACGTTTTGAGCAAGGTCGACGATCCGAGCAAGCTCGCGGCCGGTATTGCTGTCGCCTTCGTCGCGACGCTCTACGGAGTTGGCAGCGCGAATCTGATCTTCTTTCCGATCGCCAACAAGCTTCGGATGAAGAGCGAAGAAGAAGCGCATCTTCACGCTTTGATGGTTCAGGGAATCCTGGCAATTCGAGCGGGTGACAATCCCCGGATCGTCAGAGATCGCCTGGAAGTCTTCCTGGCGCCCAGCCAACGGGGGAAAGTCGCCCGTACCAATCACTCCGAACCGTCGCCGCCACTCGTCGCGGCCGACGCGCGGCGGTAGTTAGATGGCAGGGGATCACGGCAGAGCCAGTCGCGAGCGCTGGCTCATCACCTACGCGGACATGCTGACCTTACTTCTCGCCTTCTTCGTTATTCTCTATAGCATCTCGAAGGCAGACATCGCTCGCTTCCGGCAATTCGAGCAAGGTATGCAGCAAGCGTTTCACGTCGACGTTCTCAAAGGCAGCACTAGCACAAACCCGGTATCCGGGGGGGCGATTGTTGGCTTGAACGATGCGGTGGGCCCAGCCCCGGCCATCGTGCCAACGGTGACGTTGCCAAGCACCGAATTGGCGCCGCCAATTCCAGTCACGATACCAGTGGCGGCCACGCCAACGCCTTCATCCGACGCCCAAGTTACCGAACGACTGCGACAGCAGCTCGAAGGGCTGGTCAAGCCGGGAACGCTTGGCGGCATTCAGGTTGAAGAGCGCCCGGATGGCATCGCGATCAGCATCTACGGCGTTCTCTTGTTCGATGCAGGCGAAGCCCAGATTGGGGAAGCCGGGCTCAAGCTGCTCGACCAGGTCGCGGCCGACATCAAGCCATTGCCTTACAACGTGCGAGTCGAAGGAAACACGGATAGTATCCAGCCCGACGGCGGCTTGTATCCGACAAACTGGGAGCTCTCGGCGGCACGCGCCCTGGTGGTTACTCACTACCTGATTAACGTGGAGCATTTCGAGCCAAGCCGATTGAGTGCCGTCGGTTATGCCGAGTTTCGGCCAGTTGCGCCCAATACTACTCGCGAAGGGCGTTTGCGGAATCGACGAGTGGATTTGGTACTCGTCCACCCTAACTCACCCTCGACGAGGTAAAGCATGCTAAAGCTAAAGACACTCCTGTTCGCCTTTTCGGCCTTGGTCCTGTTGATCGCTCTACTCGCGGCCGGGGTCTACCTGAAGCTCCTGTCGATTCCCAACCTGAAAGGCACCGCGCGGCCGGCTTCCGAGCCGGCTTTGGTCGATTACGCCATGCCTGAACAGGTCGTTAATCTTGCCGATTCCCCCTCGTATCGCTATCTCAAGATTCAGGTAACCCTCGAGTTCGTCGATCCGAGTCACCACGCGGGCGATCTCACCGGCGAAGCCTTGACCCAGCGTGAAAACGAGTATAGTCAGCAGCTCGCGCCCTACGCTCCAGCGATGAACGACTTCCTGATTACCACTCTGACCAAGAAAACTGCTACCGACTTGCTTTCAGCAAAAGGAAAAGAAGAGCTGCGGACCGAGCTGCTCACTGGACTACAAAAGATCGTGCCATCACCAACCTTGAAGACCATCTATTTTACCGACTTTGTCATTCAATAACCATTCTTGATTTGACTCGCAATCAGAACGCTGCAGGGAGGAAGAGCGTGGAGCAACCCCAACAGTTTCAAAACTTTCCCCCGGCCGGACTGGCCACCGGCGAGGGCAACGGGCAAGGAACCGGGAACGTGACCGCAGTTCCTGATCAAACGTTGGTGCGTAGCATCGACGTTCTGCGCGATGTGCCTCTCCGCGTAACCGTGGAGCTTGGGCGAACCCGCCTCTACATCCGAGACGTCCTCGCCCTGCGTCCTGGCTCGGTTGTTGAACTCGACCGGCCGGCTGGCGCAGCCGTCGACATTCTTGCTAATGGCATCCTAATCGCCCGCGGCGAAGTCGTCGTCGTCGACGAGCGTTACGGCGTGCGTATCAGCGAAGTCGTCAGTACCGCGTCGCCCTCGGAGAG
>JAJPIK010000124.1 GCA_021324795.1 Chloroflexota bacterium | reverse complement strand
ATGCAAGAAGCGGCTCGCTACCGTTCGACCTTCGCCAGCTCCTCGATCACCGCTCGCAAGGTTCGGCTGGTGTCCCGGGTCTCCGGACGCTCGTGGCCAAGCTCGGTCTCGCCGACCCAGCGGTAGAGATTGGACGCGGCCTGGTGATAGCCCGGGGACAGGTGAAGATACTCTAACGTCGCGGCGATCTCTTCCATCTCGCTCACCCAGCGCCGTGACTTTGGCGGCATAGCCGGGATCGCTCGCTCCAGCCATTCCAGGGCGGTGGGTTGACTGTCTTTCAGCTCAGCGAGTAAGGCATCGAGCAGGTTGAGCTTCGCGCTGGCCAGCAGCAGTTCGGTCCCAAGCGCACTCAGCCCCTTGGTGAGCGCCGCGTAACACATCTTCATGCCAGAAGCTTGGCCGATCTCCGGGCCAAGCGGTAGCACCTCCAGGCCAAAATCGCGGAAGACTAGGAATTCGTCGGCGAAAGGGCCCGAGGCATAGAAACGTGGACTGCGCTTCTCGGTCGGGGGACTGCCAATGATCCCGACGTCGACGACGTGTCCCCCCGCTTCCGCGACGACCGCGCCGATCTGACGCACGGTCTGCGGTGCCAGGGCGTTACATTCAACAAAGGTGAGCGGGCGAGCCCGGCCGGGCAGTCGGCGGGCCACTTCGCGCGCGACGACCGGCGCCGCGGCCGACGGCAGGACAGAAAGCACTACGTCGGCCTCTTGAACCACCCGGTCCAGACTCCCCACGTCTTCGATACCGGCCGCGCGGGTCAAGCCAGCGGTTCGCTTGCTGCGTCCGTCCAAGCTGGTGATGACTCGCAGGCCGCGCCGCGCCAGGGTTCGTCCGATCGCATGTCCCATTTCCCCGGGACTGAGAATCGCCACGGTTTCTGGTCGTGCCATCTCTCCCTCCTTGCTGGTAGCCTCACACTTTCAAACCGCATCAACGGACTCTCACCCAAACCTCTCGCTCGCGCGGGCCGTCGAACTCGCAGAAGAAGATCGCCTGCCAGGTGCCGAGCTGAAGCTGCCCGTTCTCGACGAAGACCTGGACACTCGAGCCAACCAGGATCGACTTGATGTGCGCTGCCGAGTTCCCTTCGATGTGGTAATACTTGCCGAGCCAGGGAATCAGTCGATCGAGATCGGTCAGGACGTCACGGCGGACGTCCGGATCCGCCCCTTCGTTGATCGTGATTCCCGCCGTGGTGTGGGGAACGTAGAGGTGGCAGACGCCATCCTGGACGCCGGCGGTCCGCAGGGTAGCACGAACTTGACTCGTTATGTCCAGCATTTCCGAGCGGGTAGTCGTCCGGATCGCAAACTTCAGCACTCACCGACCTCCAGAGCCCGTATCCTTGTCAATGATACAATGGACGAGCGATGGATCTCCTTAACATACATACAACGTCCACGGAAGCTGGAGGTCTCTGGTTGAGAGTCCTGTTCGGGATCGTAGCCTTGGCGCTGATCTGGGTCGTCCTCTGGGACGTCTTCGAGACGATCGTCCTGCCGCGTCGGGTGAGCCGACCGGTTCGACCGAGCACGCTCGTTTATCGAACCACCTGGACGCCCTGGGCAGCGATCGCTCGCCGCATGCGCCCAGGCAAAGGGCGCGAGGACTTTCTCAGCCTCTATGGGCCACTTGCTCTGCTTTTTCTCCTGGCCGCCTGGGTTAGTGCTTTGCTCGTCAGCTACGCGGTGATCCAGTGGGCATTGGGCTCGGCGATCACCGTCACTGATGGCACAGCTTCCTTCGGGACCGACCTTTACCTGAGCGCGACAACGTTTTTCACCCTCGGCCTGGGTGACGTGCTGCCGCGGACGCCGCTCGCTCGCATCGTGACGGTGGTCGAGGCAGCCAATGGCTTTGCCTTGCTGGCATTGACGATTGGCTACATGCCAGCGCTCTATCAGGCCTTTTCGCGCCGTGAAGTGAGCATCTCGATGCTCGACGCCCGCGCCGGCTCGCCGCCCAGCGCCCTCGAGCTGCTGCGCCGGCATTGTCCGCGGCAGGCGTCGGAGACGCTCGGCGAGCTCCTCCACGATTGGGAGCGCTGGTCTGCTGAACTCTTGGAAAGCCATCTCTCGTACCCGTTCTTATCCTACTTTCGGTCTCAACACGACGATCAATCCTGGTTGATCGCCTTGACGACGATCCTGGACACCGCCGCGTTGGTGCTCGCTGGGATCGACGGAATTCCGACTCGCCAGGCCCAGCTCACCTTCGCCATGGCACGCCACGCCGCGGTCGATCTGAGCCAGGTGCTAGGCACCATCCCGATCACCCCCAAGCCCGACCGTCTGCCGGGCTCGGATCTGAGCAGATTGCGAGAGATCCTTCGCCAGGCCGACGTTCAGGTCCATGACATGCCAGAGGTCGACGCGAAGCTGATCGAGTTACGCCGAATGTACGAGCCGTACGTCACCGCGCTTTCCCAACATTTGCTCATGCCGCTCCCATCCTGGCTCCCCCGTACTGAACATCCCGACGATTGGCAGACGAGTGCAACGGCTCATCATACGGAATTGCTGTGACTGCGGATTTAGAAGCAAGCGCATGATGTCACCGGGGAACGACGCGAGACTGTGCTTTTACTGGACCACGCTCGAAACGCCTTCACCCTGCTACCCCAACGCGGGTGTAAAGGGAGACCTTCGGCCGAAAGCTCGAATCGAACCAGAGCCTCCAGTTCGCGATCACCATGGCTTCGCTTTGCGCATAAGCCACCGACCTCCGGTTCACCACGTCCTTCGGGCAATTGCGGTGATCGCAAGCAGACCAGCACCGGAGACGGCGATCATCGGTGGATACCCGACCGCGTTGATCATCGCGCCAAGAACGGCGGTCCCGATGCCGCCGCCGAGAAAGAGCGAAAAGGCGAAGAGGGCAACCGAAGTGCCGCGCAAGGCCGGCACGAGCTCGGTCGCACGTGTTTGCAGAGTGGAATGGAAAAGAGCGAATCCCGCGCCCATTGCAAGCATCGGCGGAATCGTCAGTGGCCACCACGAGATCGGCAGGAGCGCTAAATAACCGATGGCGAACAAGGCTCCCCCGAAAAGAACCAAATTCGCCTCGCCCAGGTGCCCCAGTGCCAAGCGCACGACTCGGCTGGTGGCAAGCGTCCCGATCCCGTAGCAAGCCAGAACGAGTCCCACCAGCAGGTAATCGATCTGAAACTGCTGTTGGAGATAAGCGCCCAGATAGGTAAACGCACCGAAGTTGACGACGCCCTCGAGGCCGACCAGCAGGAAAAGGAGCTGAGCCTGGCGCAAGCGCAGAACTTGCCCATAGTTGCGCTCTGCCTTGGTTTGGACTGGACCCCTTGCCTTGCCCGGACTACCCGATGTCCGAAAAAGAGCGACCGCGACGAGCAGCGAGACGATGCCGTAAAGGCCAAAGAGGGCACGCCAAGAAAGGAACTGCCCGATGATCCCGCCAAAGGCGGCGCTGAGGGCGTTGCCGGCCGAAGTCGCTCCCATCAGATTGGTGATCACCGGCTGTCGGCGCTGGTAAGGGATCGCGTCGCCGATAAAAGCGAGCGAAAGCGGGACGACCGCTGCCGCGCAGGCACCAGTAATTGCCCGCAAGGCATCGAGCACGGGGAGTGCCATTGCTACTCCGCACAGGCCAGTCCCAAATGCGAAGACCAGGAACGACCAGCGCATCACCGCCAGCTTTCCCGAGCGATCGGCCAGGGGACCATAGGCGAGCTGAAACAGACCGTAAGGGAGTGTGTAGGCGGTCACTGCCAGGCCAACCGCGACGATCGGAACCTTGAAGTCGTTCGCGATCGCCGGCAGCAGCGGTGCAAAGACCGCGCGATCGAGGCTGACCAGGAACGCGGCCAGATAAAGCGCCATCAGCACGCCGGCTAGGCGCTTATCCTTGCTCAGATCGGTGACCGCCACTGCCCCGCCAGATTCGAGCAGTGGTGATTCGCTCATCAGTCAGTCAGCCTACTTCCTACCCTTGCACCAGCAGCACTGCTTTGCCCGGATAGCGCCGGGCGTAGAGATCTTGGGCAACCGCGCCGATCGACGTCCAGGGTTGTTCAATCTCGATGCAGGGGCGAAGCTTGCCGTTGGCGACCAGGTCAACCAGGCGGGCCAGGTTTGGACCAGCCGGGTTAGCGCCAAGCTCGTCGAAGAGAAAGAAGCCCCGGAGGGTTGCTCCACCGGTCATATAGAACTGCTGCACGTTGAAAGTCGTCATGTCGGATTCGGTGATACCGAAGTTCACGCAGATTCCTCGTCGGGCTAGCATACTCAGCGCCGCGCCGAGGGTCTTGCCACCAACCGAGTCGAGAATGAGCTGATAGGGGCCATGGGCCGCAGCACCGACCGGATCACCGGCGACGACCAGATTTGCCCCGGCTTCCCGGGCGACTCTGGCGTGGGCTTCCTGATGAACCAATCCGACGACACGAGCACCGGCCAGGCGAGCGAGCTGAATGGCGAAGTAGCCCACGCCGCCGGAGGCGCCAGTAATCAGAACGGCCCGGTCGAGCAAATTGCCACCTTTTTCAAGTGTGTAGAGAGCGGTCAAACCGGCCACCGGTAAGGTTGAGGCCTGCGCAAAGGAGACGCTGGACGGAATCTCAGCGAGGTTAGTCGTCGGTACGGCCACGACCTGGGCCCAGGCAGCAGATGGCAACAGTCCGACGACGCGCGCTCCAACGGGCGGACCAGAGCCATCGGCCGCGGCCGCTTCGATCGTGCCAGCGACATCCCAACCTGGTCGCCAGCCGGCCGCGGCCGCGAGGCTACGCCGGACTTCACCCCGGTTCAGAGAAAACGCGTGAACCCGCACCAGCGCCTCGTTCGGCAGTGGAACTGGCTCAGGTACTTCCTGAATAACCAAACGCCCGGGGGCTCGGGGATCGACGACGACGGCACAAATGTTTCCCATAATGCTCCTCGCTCAGGTGTTACCTGACGAGCATCGTACATCGCTCGTCGGGAGCCTGTCAAAAGTGCACCGGTTCGTGTAGAATAGGCTGCCACATTCACCTTCGACCGAGGGATTGCCCAAGGATGTTGAATCCCAGCGACCTAAACCCCGGACAGGACTTGTCTCGGAGGCTGGAGGTCGCCGACTTTGCGCGCGCGGCTGCGGTCTTCCTGCTCGTGTTTTCAATTTACTTCGTCAGCTATAGCCGCACCCTCCCTTCGGCCGCCGACGAGATGGTCGACTTCGGCCTCACCCAAAGCCTGGCCAAGTGGCAGATCTTTTCCATCGACCAGGTCTCAACGGTTGGCCCCAACCCCGAAGAGTTTGGTCCTGGTGATCACCGCTATTCGAAGTACGGCCCGCTCCAAGCGGTGCTCGCGGTACCTTTATTCTGGGTCGCCCAGCGGCTGCCAATCGGCGCGGTCGACACGGTGCTTCTCCTCAACCACCTAGTCACGGCGCTGGCCATGGCGCTTCTCTTTTTGCTCGTACGGCGGCTGGGCTATGGCCCGGTCGTCGCTCTGGGCATCGTCGCCCTCGTCGCCTTCGGAACGCCAGTTTGGGTCCACGCGAAACGTTACTTCGGCGAGCCGACGATGATGCTCTGCATCATCGCGAGCGTTACCGCGGCCTACGTCGCGGTGAGCACGCGAAGGCCAATCTGGCTGGTGCTGACTGGCCTCACCTTCGGCGCCGCCGTCGCCGCGAAGTATGTGAACGCCGTTCTGCTCTTGCCGATTCCCATATATCTAGCATGGTCGGCGGCGCAAGAGTGGAAAAGACCAGTACGGTACAGATCAGAGGCCATTTCCGGTGCTTGGGCAACGAGACAAAGTTCAGGTATGCAGACGAGCTATTCCCCTCCCTCAGAGGGCGAGGGGGAGGCGCTTTCGCCTGTATCGCATCCCCAGGCACAAGCAGTAGTCCTAGCCTCTTTTCCTGGACCAAGCGAGAAGCAAGAGCGATTTCCCATGGTGTGGCGGCTTACCCAGGCAGTGATTACCCTCTTTTGGTTTGGAGTCGGCCTGGCACCGGTCGCCGTTCTCCTTTTCCTTTACAATTACGTTCGCTTCGGTGACCCCTTGGCCACGGGCTACGCGCATTGGGAAACCTTTTCGACACCGATGTGGGTTGGCGTCGCCGGTATGCTCTTCTCCCCTGGTAAAAGCCTCTTCGTCTACACCCCCCTCTTCCTCCTTGTGCCGTTCTGGGGGCTCGGCTTCGTGCGCCGTTTCCCAGCTTTCGCGGCGATGGTCGGGGCGCTCATCGTGTTCCATCTCTGTCTATACGGAGCATGGTGGGTCTGGTGGGGGGCATGGACGTGGGGGCCCCGATTCATCGCACCGATCCTGCCGCTGATCGCGCTCTTCCTAGCCGAGGGATTCGCCGGACTCAAAGTTCGGTCCCAAAGCCTGGGACGGGCACTGCTGCCGGTTCTTGTCGCGCTGCTCGGTTTGCTCTCCTTCGCCGTCCAGATCGTTGGAGTTTCGGTCGACTATACGACCTATCTGGTTCAGCTTCTTCCACTCAACCCGAAGCCCGACACCCTGACGCTCTATGATCTGCGCTATCAGCCAATTCTGCATCAGATCCCGCTGATGACGCGACAGTGGTTCGACTTCGCCTGGATCGTGCGGACTGGACCGAGCGTGATCAACGCGACTGCGCTCACCGCGGTACTAGTCGGAGTGGGGATCACCATGGCGTGCTTCGTCGTCGTCTGGCTCTCCGGGCGAGTTCGCGTCATGCTGCCAGTTCTCGTGGTGGGATCCGCCGTGGTTGTCCTGACGACCTACTCCGCCTTGTACTCGTACGGTCAGACGATCGATCCGACGACGGCGGCTGTCGTCACGGCGATCCAAAAAGCGCCGCCCGATACCGCGATCCTCCAGTTGCTCCCGGATCACGTGATTCCTTATGACA
The DNA here is from genome assembly GCA_021324795.1 of Chloroflexota bacterium. Taxonomy (GTDB): domain Bacteria; phylum Chloroflexota; class UBA6077; order FW602-bin22; family CADDYW01; genus JAJPIK01. The sequence continues at coordinate 59,042 of JAJPIK010000124.1, read as the reverse complement.
ACTGGCAAAAGCGCTCGCTGCCGGAGCTTGGTTGGATCGAGGAGCCGAATCCGAATCCGATCATCGTCCAGCGCCTCCAGCAATTCGAAGCAAGCTATCCTCGGCTCTGGGTTCTGACCCAGACACCGCCCAAGGTGCCAAGTAATGGAATCGAGGCGATGCTCGACCGCTCATTGGTTCAGGTCGGCGACGATCCCGTCGGCAGCTTCCGCTTGCTCCAGTACGTCACCCGGCCGGCGAACGTCAGATTTGTTGGTCCGACCTGGCAATTCGCGGACGGAATCGAGCTCGACGGCTTCGCTTTGACAGGTGGTCCGTTGCGCCCTGGACGTACCGTTGATCTTACTCTCCGCTGGCGCGCCTCGAAGGAGGTGATCAGTCGCCCCGACTACACCGTTTTTGTCCACATCGTCTCCGACGACGGCAAGCTCGTTGCCCAACACGACGACCCGCCGGCGAGCGGGTATGCTTCGACGAGCAGTTGGCGCCCCGGTCAAGTGGTGTACGACGATCACGCGATCGCTATCCCCAACGACGCGGCGACCGGACTACACCTGGTGCAGGTGGGTTTGTATCTGCCTTCGAACGGCAAGCGGGTGCCGCTGGTCGATTCCAGCGGAAAGCCGGACGGCGATAGCGTTACACTGGACCTTGCCGCGAATGCTCTAATGGATCGGCGAGTCGGCGCAGACCTGGCGCGCGAGGTCAGCGAGGTTACACTGGACCTTGCCGCGAATGCTCTAATGGATCCTTAGCGACCGGACGGGCACTCGCGATGCTATCATAGCCACTGTAGTGCTATTCCGGAAGGGAAAAACGAAGTCGACGATCCACATTGCCGAGGGCTGATGATGGAACGCACCAACCTGGCTACGCTAGAAATCGCAGGAAAGGCTCAGATCGGGACAGAGAGCGAGGCAGAGGTGACGTTCCCAACCTACGTCGAGGCAGTCACCGCGTTTGGCGAGAGTCTTTTAGCCAAGTCTCCGCGCACTCGCACGAACTATCTCTCTGCATTGAACCGGTTTCGAGAATTTCTCGTTTCGCTTGGCTGGCAACCAGACGCCATCCGAACCGACATTTTCCCGCCAGAGATACTCGAGCAGTTCTACACCTGGCTGCTCAAGATCAACGGCCGAGAACGCCGTTCGACCGCGGTGGCCTACGTCAGCGAGGTACGCGCTTTCTTTCGCTTTCTGGACCGCCGCCGCTGGCTCCGGCCGGATCTCTCCTACGAGCATATGAAAGACGGCCTGCGTGAGCTGATCGGCCGGCTGCATTATAAAACGCCGCGGGTCGACGACGCGATTGCCTTGATCGTCACCACGGCCAAGAATCACCCGATCGGACCAAACGATGGGCGGACGCTTGCCCAGCGGCTCGAGCTGTTACGTGATCGGGCGATCTTGACGACCCTTTACGCTACTGGCATGCGGCGCGAAGAGCTGTCCCATCTGAATCGTACTGACATCCAGGATGGCCGGGTCGACGAAGGCTTAGTCACCGGCAAAGGTGGCAAGGAGCGTGTCGTCTTCTTCGACGAGGCGTCTCTCACGGCGATTCGGGCTTATCTCGCGGCGCGCAACGACACCTACCTGCCGCTCTTCCTCCGCCACGACGCTGGCCGGGGCAAGGCCGGCCTGCACGGTGAAAGATGGCGGCTGTCGCCCCAGTCAATCTGGGGGGTTGTCAAAAAGTATAGCCGTCTCGCCAACGTCAACGCGACTACCCATCACCTACGCCACCTGAAAGCGCGGGTTCTCTTGAACAACGGCGCCCAGCTTTCCGAGGTCCAGGACATTCTCGGTCACGCCTCGCCGGAGACGACGAAGAAGATCTATGCCCCCTACACCAAGCAGCACCTCCGCGAAGCCTTCGACCGCTTCAGCCTCTCCGCTGAGGACATCGCCCGCCGCGCCCGACGGACGCCGGACGCGGAATAAGCCGCCGTGCAAAGGCAACGCCTCCAATAGTGTACAATGTGAGGCGTGAGGAGTTGGCTAAGGTGATCTGCTCCTCCCTGAATATCGGCGCGGCTCGGAGGGGGAAGCAATGCCGCTTTTCATGGATATTCATCACCACGTACCGGGCCTCACGGCCGAGGCGGTCGCGGCGGCTCATCAGCAAGATCTCGCCGTTCAGGATAAATACGGCGTCAAATTCCTCCGGTACTGGTACGACGAGGCAACCGGCAAAATCTTCTGCCTGAGCTGGGCGCCGAGTCGCGAGGCCGCCATAGCGGTGCACCGAGAAGCCCACGGTCTGGTGGCCGACGAAATCGTCGAGGTCAAAGAGGGCTCGTAGCCAGGGAGATCGTTTGTTCGACAGTGAGCGCTTCGCCCTCGGCCCAGGCTTTCGCGGCCGTGGTGCCAAGCACTTCTCTGGCCGGGGAGAGCGCCGCGTCGATTTCAGCAGCAACGTTTGCCGGGCGCGGAATGCCAACGCGCTCCCGCAAGGCGGTCGCAGCTCCGGCCAGGGTAAGCGCTCGGGTTGGCTGTTGCTGGGCCGCGGCCAGGCGAGCGCAGCGCTCGAGCACCAGAGCAATGCCCGCGACATCATCCATTCGCTTCATCAGCTCAAGCGCCCGGACCAAATAGCCATGCGCCGCGATGCTATCGCCTTGGGCCGTAGCCGCCCCTCCGAGATGGAGGAGAGCTCTGGCCACGCCATATTGATCAGCATCGGCCTGCCAGACAGACAAGCTTTGCTCATACAGCGCCCGGGCCTCGGCAAATTCCCCCTCGTCTTCGGCGATCATCGCCAAGTGATGCAACTGGACAGCGACCCCGGTGCTAAACTGCACCGCCCGACAGACCTCGAGACATTGTTCGTGCAACGAGCGCGCAGCGGCGTAATCTTGCTGCTCGTGGGCGATGTTGCCAAGGTTGCTCAGGTTGAAGCAGATGCCGGGGATATTCTCCAATTTCTGGCAGATCGCCAGGTTCTCCTGGAAGGCCGCGCGCGCGGCGTCGTAGTCGCCCTGTTGCATGAGGATGTTTCCCCAAACGCTCAGCGCGGTTATCAGCTCCTCCTGATTGCCGAGGGCGCGGAGGATCCGGAGGCTATCCTCTTGAAGAGCGCGCGCAGCGTTGAAATCGCGCTGGTGATGGGCCAGCGTCGCCGCGATCTGCAGTGCGTGGGCCTGATCCAGGCTAGAAGCGGCCAGCGAGGGTGAAGCGAGCAGCGCTGCCATGCGTTCGCGTCCCTCGGGGAGATGGCCGCGCAACGCCCAGAACCAGACCAAGGCGCTCGCCATGCGAAGCCCCCGCCTGACGTCACCCTGGGAGATCCACCAGTCCATGGCTGCCTGAAGATTGGGGTTCTCCCGCTCGAGTCGGCTCACCCACTCAGCACGCTGCGGACTCACCAGGTACGGCTCCGCGCGTTCGGCCAGCTCCAAGAAGTGTCCGGCGTGGCGACGCTGGATGCTCGCGAGCTCTCCACTCTCGACTAATTGCTCAAGCGCGTACTCGCGAATCGTCTCCAACAGACTAAAGCGCAGCTCCGGCTCGCTAGCCAGCCCCGAAATCGTGGTCTGGACGACCAGGCTCTCGCTGACGAGCGATTCCAGTCGGTCAAGCAGATTGTCGGTAGATACGAGTGATAGGAGCTGTCCGCCGCCAGGCTGCCCCGGAGCCTCGTCCGTGCAAACCGCCTGGGCCGCGTCCGGCGTCGCACCACCAGTGAAGATGGCTAGCCGACGCAGCAGACGCTGATCCCCGCCGTCCAACAGGTCGTAGCTCCAGGCGATTGCCGAACGAAGGGTCTGCTGGCGGGCCGGGAGGTCACGTGGTCCGCCGATGAGTAGCGGCAAGCGCCGCTCCAGGCGCGCCAGCATTGATGCTGGCGGCAAGAGCTTGGCTCGCGCGGCCGCGAGCTCGATCGCCAGAGGCAAGCCGTCGAGCCGATAGCAGATCTCGGCTATAGCGCCGGCGGTTTCTTCGGTGATCACGAAGTCGGGCACGACGTCCCGCGCGCGCTCGACAAAGAGTGCAATCGCAGCATACTCTTCCAACCGACGTTCGGTCGGCAAGACCTTGCGAACGCCACCGGCCACCGACACCGGCGGCAGCTCCAATGGCGGCACGGCCACCTCGCGCTCGCCCCGCAGGTGCAAGCGGACCCGACTCGTTACCAGCATCCGCAGTTCGGGACAGCGCGCCAGGATCTCGATCAGGTTCGGAGCGGCCGCCACGATCTGTTCAAAATTATCGAGAATGAGAAGGAGGCGCTTGTTGCTCAGATCGTCGGTCAAAGCCTCGAGGACCGATTCGCCACCCGGTCGCGGCACGTCCGTCGCTTGGACGATCGTCGGCAGGAGCAAGGCAGGATCGGTGACTGACGCCAGCGGCACGAAGACGACCCCGTCTGCAAAAGTATCGGCCACCTGGGCAGCGACCTCGAGCGCTAGCCGCGTCTTGCCGGTGCCAGGCGCGCCGGTCAGTGTCAGGAGCCGCGATGAGGCTAGGAGGCGCATGACCGTGGCCAGCTCGCGCTGTCGCCCGAGGAAGCTGGTTAGTGGACTGGGAAGCCGCGGCGGGGGCGCGGAGCGACGGCTCACGGTCGTGCCCTGATCGGCTGGCGTGGCGCCGATTGTCCCCGGCGCCGGCGGCTCGGGTGGGCCGGCTTCCAAGCGCCAGCGGGAGCGCAGCACCGAAATGACCGCCTGCAGCGCTTGCCGCGACGCCCGGTAATAGGCGCTCTTGCTGATCATCAGCCGACGCTGCACGTCCGAGATCTCAATCCCTTCGACGTAGCGCATGGTCAGGATGTGATAGCTACGCCAGGCGGCGGGATTCGTTTGCTCGTCGAGACTGGGGCGCAAGGTCTCGATGGCCGCGATCAGACTCTGGCGCAGGACCTGACCGAGGTTAGCGCTTTTCTCGGCACCCTCGGCACCAGCCAGCTTCGCCAGCGGATGGGTCTGCAGATAGACGGTATCGTACAAGTGAGCCAGCGCATCATGCACCTGATGCGCGAAGCCGGCGCTCCCCGGACTCACGCCTCACACCTACCCTTTCGTCGAACGCGAAGTGCCTACAGGATTATAGCGAGACCGGCGACAGCAGGCGAGCCCTGTTCCGAAGAGACAACCTTGGGGATCCTTTGAGACAATTCTGGGGAATTTCACCTTTTTCCCCGAGTGGTCGGGGACGAAAATGGCAGCAGGGAGAGCACCCGAGAATCTGAGTTAAAGGAGAATGAGTCATGGGATACATGCTTGAAGGAAAGCTATTGGAAGCCTGCTCCTGTAACGGACCCTGCCCGTGCTGGGTTGGCGACGATCCAGATGGCGGAGCCTGCGACGCCTTTCTGGCCTACCACTACGACCGCGGCCAGATCAACGGTGTCGACGTCTCCGGCTTGACCCTGGGAATCGTTGCCCGCATCCCGGGCAACGTGCTGCAGGGCAACTGGAAGATCGTGGTCCAGGTCGACAGTCGCGCAACGCCCCAGCAAAAAGAGGCGATCCTAGGGGCTCACACCGGTCGATTTGGCGGTCCACTGGCCGATCTCGCACCCTTGATCGGCGAGGTCGTCGCCATTCAAGACGTGCCCATCGAGTTCAACCTCGAAAAAGGTGAAGGGACGATCCGGATGGGGGACGGCGTGTCGGCGGAGATGCACCCCTATACCGATACCCAGGGGCGGCCGACGAAGCTCGTCGACACCGTCTTCAGCACGATCCCCGGCTCGCCCGCGTACCCGGGAAAGGCGATGTCGCACCGGGTCAACCTTCCCGAGCAGGGCTGGCACTGGGAGTTCAACGGCCGTAACGCCGTTCTCGGCGACTTCCGGTTCGAGGGGTAATTGGTTTCCCGCGGGACAGGTGGGAGCGATTCCACCTGTCCCACTTCTCGAGATCCACTCACGAGGGAAGAGCACGGAGGTGAGGTGATGATTGGTCTGTTGCGCACGCCGGAGGACCGCCACTGGTACCGCCTTTCGATCATTGGGCTGATCGCTGTGACGTGGATCGCCCTGGCAGTCTGGGGAGTATCCCCGTACGGCTGGATGCTCGACCACGACTCGATCGCGGCGGGAGAACTGCCGGTCTATCTCGGGTTGCCGATCTTTGTCGTTGGCTGGACGCTGATGACCATCGCGATGATGCTTCCCGGCAGCCTCCCGCTGATTAATCTGTTCCGTCGCATGGTCGCGTCTCGGGTGGATCGCAACGGCCTGATGATCCGGCTTCTGTTCGGCTACCTCGGCGTGTGGTCGGTCTTCAGCGGCCTCGTCTATCTTGGTGACTTCGGGCTACACCGCTTGGTCGATAGCAGCAACGCGATCAGTGACGCCGCTGCGGATGGTTGGATCGCCGCGATCGTCGTTCTGCTAGCCGGCATCTATCAGTTCACGCCGCTCAAGGAGATGTGCCTGAAAGAGTGTCGATCTCCCTATTCATTCCTGGCAGGCCACTGGCGTGGGATGGATCAGGCGCGAGACGCCTTCTGCCTGGGCATCCGCCACGGCCTCTTCTGTCTCGGGTGCTGCTGGTCGCTGATGCTGCTGATGATCGCGCTGGTTGCCGGAGTCAACCTCGCCTGGATGCTTGCGCTGGGCACGGCGATGGCGATCGAGCGGAACACACTCCAGGGCCGCCGGCTGACCCGTCCGCTGGGCGTCCTCTTGCTCGCGTACGCGGCGGTCCTTCTGCTCGTGCCGATGTTGCGCTAATGTCGCAGCGCGGAGAGGTGATTCCCACGTGGCGAGCAGGCTAGCCGAGGGTCAACATTGACAACCAATGCATTGAATACTAACATCTGAAAGATCTGATGGTGTTCCGCGGTTGTGCAATGAAACCGGAGGCCGAACGTTCTTATTACACCGTCGCCGAAGCCGCCAACCAACTTGACGTTAGCCCTGCCACCGTCTGGCGCTGGATCGAGGCCCAAATCCTCCCGGCGTACCGGATTGGTCCCCGGCGGATCCGAATCCGAAAAGAGGACCTGGCGCAGGTGATTCAACGGCGGCAGAAATCGGAGCCGTCGATGGATCAAGCGAGCAGGCAGCATCACATCTTCGCCAACTATGATCCCGAGCGTGCTCGAAGGGCGCTCGCCCAAAGTGCTGGAGCGCTCGCCCATGTAAATTGGCGGGAGTTGGTTTCTGATCTGGAGGCCCAGCGCGAGCAAGATAGTACGGGGCGCCCATCCTGAGCGATGCCCTACTTGATTGATACGAACTGGGTCATTCCGCATCTCGTTGGGGATCCCAAGGCGACCGAGCTTCTGATGGCGCTTGCCGCCGATGGTATCGCCATCAGCGTCATCACCTACCTGGAAGCCTTCCAAGGCACGCTGCGCGAGCCCGACCTAACCCTGGCTCAGAAAAGGCTTACCATCTTTCTCGAGGCCACCCCACTCCTTCTAGTCACCCCTGAGGTGGCTCGCCGGTGCGCCCAGGTCCGCGAGACGCTCCGACTCCAGAACAAGCGTGTGCGCCCTCGGGCGCTGGACCTCTTGATCGCTGCCACCGCCCTCGCGTATAACCTTATCCTTGTCACCCAGAATGCTCAGGACTACGACGACATTCCCGGTTTGTTCCTCTATCCCTGATCCTCAAGCGCTGCGCGCTCTTTTGCCCGTCGCAGCCTTGCAATCGCAGCACCACCTCATCCGGGCGGTTTACGCCATCTTCTCCGCGTAAACCGTCCTTTCGATGTCCGAGGTGATCAGCGAGCGACCCCTGGGCGTTGGGTACCAGATGGCTGCTTCCTGGCTCCCCATCTGCTCCACTTCTCGCCATCCGTATTCCCCCAGGAATGCCGCGATTTGGTCCGGCTTCATCCCAAAGCGCTATAACTGCTCCTTCAGCCGGACAACCTGAGAGTGGGTGCTCACTCCGAACTGGGAAGTCCCGTCAAGAAAGTCCTTTTGAACGTAGGTGAAGACCAGGCGACTGCCCACCGCGGCCTTGCCGAGGTAGGTGAACGTCCGGCGAACCCCGCTCTCGGTCAAGTACTGGGTTACGCCTTCCCAGATGAAGATTGTCTTCTCGCCAAGGTGATAACCATACGATCTCAGGACCTCCGCCAGGTCCTGGTGATCAAAGTCCAGCGGCACCAGGGTCACGTTTTCCGGGATGTGACCAAACACCTGCTGCAGCTTCCGCCGTTTGGCCTCGATGGTCTCCGGCAAGTCCCCCTCGAAGACTCGGATCGTCCGTCGTGAGGGGAGTCGATAGGCCTGGGTATCCCAACCGGCACCCCGGTTTACTACCGCGGTGATTCCCGCGTTCAGAGCGTCGACCACTTTGTCGTCGACGTAGCGTTTTCGACGGAGCATCCCTCCCCAGATGCCCGGCGAGTCACGTTCGGTCAGGCCGATCAATAGCGCCCGCGCTGGCAGGAAGCGGCTCAAGGTGCCACGATCTCTCCTCGCATCGCTCGTTGTCTCCGTCCCCACTATACTGTTGTCGACGGTCGTCGCGGGAGTCAAACGACCGTCGACGTGGTTCTCGTAACGGAGGCGGCGCGTTCCCAAGACGCTTCATTTTGCAGATCGACAATGATGTCCGTCAATGCCGCGTTAGGACAGGGAAGGAGATTGGAATGACGAACCGTACCGAGCTTGCCCGAGAAATCAAACGCCGGGCCTTTCTCACCGGCGATTTCATCCTCCGCTCCGGGCTGCATAGCACGTTCTATTGGGACAAGTACCGCTTCGAGAGCGATCCGGTGCTGCTCGCCGCGGTCGCGGCGGAGCTCGCAAAACTGTTGCCAAGCCAGCCTGATCGCTTGGCTGGATTGGAGCTTGGCGGCATTCCGTTGGCGACGGCGCTGTCGCTCCAGACCGGGCGGCCGTCACTGTTCGTGCGGAAGGTGGCCAAGTCGTATGGCACCGCGAACCTGGTCGAAGGCGGCTTTTCCCACGGCGATCACGCGGTCGTCGTCGAGGACGTGGTCACCAGTGGCGGCCAGGTCGTCACCTCGGTCCAGCAGATCCGCGACCTGGGCTTGGACGTTCGCTACGCCATCTGTGTGATCGACCGCGAGCAGGGGGGACGGGAAAATCTCCGGGCGATCGGCTGCGAGCTGTCTCCCGTCTTCACGATGGCTGAGCTGGAGCGGCTGGCCGATGGCGATTGAGCGTCCTTGTTTGCTAGTCAAGCATCCCTGTCTTGGAGTAAGATCGGACCGTTCGGCGACCGTTCTGGTGGCCGAGACGTGCTTAGGTAGGAGGCTTTCTCGTGCGCTTAAAGGACAAGGTGGCGATCATCACTGGCGCCGCGCAAGGTATTGGCAAGGGCACCGCGAAACTGTTCGCCCAGGAAGGGGCGAAGGTCGTCGTCGTCGACATCGAAGATTCCCTTGGCGAGACGGTCGTTGCCGACATCAAGGCGGCCGGGGGCGAGGCATCGTACGTGCACGCCGACGTCGAGCAGGAAGAGGCGATTCAACGCATGATTCAATTCGCGGTGGATCGCTACGGCGCGCTGAACGTGCTGATGAATAACGCCTATTGGAACAAGCAAGGCACTGTCGTCGAGCTCGAGCGTCCGGACTGGGATAGGGGTGTGAACGTGATGGTCCGCGCGATCTATCTGGCCTCGAAACACGCGATTCCCCACATGATTCGGGCTGGTGGTGGCTCGATTATCAACACCGCATCGGTCCACGGTTACCTCGCTGCAGCACGCAGCGCGGTCTACGAGGCATCCAAAGCGGCGGTGATCAACCTCAGTCGCCAGATCGCCGTCGACTTTGGTCCGCAAGGCATCCGCTGCAATGCAATCTGCCCCGGCTGGATCATCAACGACCGAACCGAAGCCCGGCTCAAGGAACATCCCGAGGACTACGAGCGCAACCGGCAGTTCTATCCGGTCCGTCGCGGCGGTAGGCCGATCGACATCGCCTACGGCGCGGTCTATCTCGCCTCGGATGAGTCGACGTTCGTCACTGGCACTGCGTTGGTGATCGACGGGGGCCTGACCTGTTGGCTGCAGGATAGCCTGGGGTATCATTTAGAGAAGGTGTTCAAAGGGCAGGAATAGGGGGCATCAGCTACAATGGAGGGGAACTTGTATCGGAGGTAATCCCATGCCGCTCTTTGTCGTCCAGCACCGGCACGACGCCGAGCATTGCCCGGCCCGAGATCGCCAGATGGCGCCGATGCTGCTCAAGCACCTTTCGCCAGCCAACACTGCCGAGTACGGCCTCTCGATCCACGGCGAGGCGGTTGTCGACGGCGCCCATACCCTGTACCTGATCGTCGACGCGCCGAGCGCGGAAAACGTCAGCCGTTTCATGCAGCCGTTCGCCCAGGCCGGTAGCGTCGAGATCCTCCCGGCGTCACCCTGCGAGGTCGTGGTTAATCGAGGCGCTTGCTAAAGTCGTTCCACGACTTAACGATGGAGAGGCGGGCCCTGTCGGATCCGCTTTTCTACCTCGGCGAGGTTCGGAGTTTCCCATGGCGCCTCGATCCACCAGGTGGCGCCGGCCTCTTCCCACGGGCGGACGACCGCCGCGCCCGCGTTGGGATCGTCGCCCGGGGTCACGCCTTCGACGACGACGTCAAATGGAGTGGTCTCGACGCGGTGCGCGGCGACGTAGGCGCGCATGGCGCGGAGGTCGTCGGGAGTAGCCTGGCGAACATTGCCATTCTCGTCCAGGACCATCGGCAGCAAGCCGTCGTAGCGTAAAACCCGACGCATCGACTTCGGTCGCGGCCAGGCGCCGACGACCCAGATCGGAATCCTCGGCTGCTGGACCGGCGGTAGCGGCACTTCGAAGGTCGTCGGCTCGACGTGGTAGTGCTTACCCGCGTAGCGAAAGGGCTGGCCTCGCCAGAGGCCGGTGAGAACGTCGAGCCCTTCGTCGAGCAGCTCGGCCCGGGTGCGCCGGTTGGTGACCTCGCCGAAGGCCGCGAAGCCGGTGTTGACGGCGCCCAGGCCCACCGACAGGATGACCCGGCCGTTTGAAAGCTGGTCGAGGGTGGCGGTTTCGCTGGCGAGCTTCCAGGGACGCATCCGGGAAAGCGGCGTGAGCATAGTACCCAGGCGGATTCGCTCGGTCCGCATTGCTGCCGCAGTCAGCGAGACCCAGGCGTCGATTCCCCAGACCGGCTCCCAAACGAAGAAGCCGTCCCAACCCGCCCCTTCCGCCAGGTAGGCCAGCTCGGCGGCTGTCCGGGCATCACCCCGGGGCAAGACGAAGCCGTACTTCACGAAGTTTCTCCCTTCGTCCTATATGGATCTGTATAATAGATGCGCATATTATACAGATCCATATAGGACACTGGCAGCGTGTTATTTCTGAATCGGACTCGTGAGCTCAGCCTGCTCGACCGTTGGTGGCAGAGCAACCAGCCGGAGCTCGTGACCCTGTACGGGCGACGCCAGATTGGCAAGACCGAATTGCTCGTGCATTTCCTGGAAGGAAAGCCCGCGATTTATTACTATGCCGATCGCCAACCCTTGGCCGATCAGCTCAACGCCTTCAGCGAGCAGGTCTTGGCGCTGGTGGACGATCCGGTTCTCCGCCTTCAGCCTTTCACGAGTTGGGAAGCCGCCTTGACCTACACCCTTCGCCTGGCCGAGAAAGACCGCCTGGCGATCGTCATCGACGAGTTCTCTTACGCCGTCGACTCCGACCAATCTCTGCCGAGTGTTATCCAGCGCCTCTGGGACACCGGGCGTCGCCAAGGGAACCAAGCGTTCCTCGTTCTCTGTACGTCGTTCACCGAGGCAGTCGAGCGACACTTTCGAGTCGACGGTCCATTATATCAGCGCCGGACCCGAGATCTCCGGGTCGAGCCGTTCACCTATCGTGACGCGGCGTTGTTCTTTCCAGAATGGTCTCCCGTGGACCGTATCCACGCCTGGGGCATCGTTGGAGGGGTCGCTTCTTATCTCCAAGCGCTACACGGGCAGACGATCGAGTCCGCCGTGATCGACAATCTGCTCGACAAGACCGCGGTGCTCTACCGAGAAGCGGAGATCCTCCTCGCCCAGGAGGTGCGCGGCATTGGCCCCGCGGTGCTTCATGGAATTCTCAAGGCGGTTGCCCACGGGGCAAACGAGCCAAATCAGATTGGCCAGCGCGTCGGTCGACCGGTCACCGGAGTTTCCGGTGCGCTTGGCTATCTGGTCGACTATGGTTTGTTGGAAAAGCGTGTGCCGTTTACCGTCCCCAATCCGGAACGGACCCGCCAGTCCCGTTACTACCTTGCCGACAACTACCTCGCGTTCTGGTTCCGCTTCGTTTTGCCCAACCGCTCCGCCTTGGAGCAAGGCCAAGCCGCGTACGTCTGGCAAGTCAAGGTCGTGCCGCAACTTACGACCTATATGGGGCCGCGTTTTGAGCAGCTTTGTCGGCAGTTCATCCGACTGACCCCGGAGCGCTGGAGACACCCGATTGGCAAGCTTGGGGTCTGGTGGCGGGCCGGCGCAGAGCTCGAGATCGTTGGACACACGGACGGCCGCGTCGTCCTCGCCGCCGAGGCCAAATGGACGAACCAACCGGTCGGCCTCGACGTGCTTCGCTCGCTCCAGCGCCGGGTGGCGTTGCTGCCGAGCGTTGTCAACGATTGTCAGCTCGTCATTTTCAGCCGCTCTGGCTTCACGGCCGAGCTCCGAGCGATTCGTGACCCGGGTTTAACCCTGTTCACGCTCGACGATTTGCTGCGGTAGGGTCTAACCCCACTCTGGGCGACGGACAGCGAGACCGTCTTTAGGAAAAACGCTCGTCAAACGTATAAAGTTATAAAGTGTTGAGATTCCCGCTGCGCGCCTCGGCGTTAATCAGAGCGTCAGCGAAACTGATGCGACCTGAAGGTCGACACAGCAGAAGAGCACTTGCAACAAGGTTCTTATCCGTGCCCAAGACGCGAACGTTGTGTTTGCGGAGAAAACCAACGAGATGATCGACGGTCGTTTCACGCGGAACTTGGTAATGGTGATTGAGGACAAAAGCAGTTGCAGCTAAAGCCACCAGGCTGATCGCAACGGGATTTTGGCTGTCGATGAGCCGCGCGGCGGCCTGACTCGCATCAAGGGGATCGCCAAGCAGGTAACGCACCAAGACACTCGTATCGACAGCATCCACTACGCGTTCCGCTCCCGGATTTCTGTTTCCCAACCAGCCTGCTTTTCTTGGGAATAATCACCGGAAGTCGGATGTGCAAATGCTCGGAGGCTCCCCGCTAAGGAGTGATCGTGCTCCGGCGGGAGGAAGCGTACCTCAAGGTGGTCACCAACCACGCTTTGGACCGCGACCCGGCCGGGTTGCATCCCCAGCTTCTGGCGTGCCGCCTCGTCAAGGATAATCTGATAGTGAGGGTCAACGGTTACAGCAGACATAGCGCTTATGACTTTATCCTCTGACCAGAATACACCAGGACACATTATACTGCATACTGCCATCCTCTGGTTTGGTGTACAGACGATTCGCACCGTGATACTCGATACCTTCCTACTCCTGTAACGCCGCGACGGTATTCTCGTTCTTCCCTGGTGAATAGTACCACTGACAAGAGCGCATGGTCGCTCGCTGAGAGAGGTTGTGGAGGAGGGGCTAGAAACGATGCCGATCATTGTCGCGGTGCTGCTAGCACTTTCGGTGCTTGGCGGCGGAGTAGTCTACGCAGCGGAAAACGCACCGCCGTCGTCGCCCTTACGTCCGGTTCGAGAGGTTGTCGACAATACACTTGGTCAGGTGACGACGATTGTCACGACGGTTACTACAACGACGACCACGAGCGGAACGAATCTCAACTCGACGTCTACTGTAACGACTACGCTGACGATGAATGGGGATGAACCAGGATCAGGCCACTCGGATCGAGGCGATGCCGATCGCGGCGATCAGCATCGTCCGATCACCGGTACGGCTCCGATCACGATCACGTTTCCGGTGACCAGTACCGGTGGAATCACCATTACCTTCCCGATTAGAGAAAAGCATGAGATCACGGTCACCAACCCGTTTACAGGCAGCCTGGGCATCACTTTTACCAATGTTCTCACCAACGTTGAGGGGCTTGATCACCTCGTCCCTGGCCAGTCGGATGACGGCTTGCTGGCGAAGCTCCGAGCTGCTACCGAGGCAATCGAGCGTGGTCAGACCCAGGTCGCGGTAAACATTCTCAACGCTTTCGCCCACCAGCTTGACGCGTTGGAACAGTCCGGCCATATTCGCAGTAGCACCTACTCTACCTTATACAATGATTACGCGTCGTTGGTAAGCCAGCTCGGGGGAACACCTGTACCAACGGTCACCCTGAAGTCACCGGATCCCGAATTGGACAAGCATGGCGTTAATACCCCTGAAAAGGCTGATCATGACAAGGGGACGCCGACGCCCAACTCCGCGTCAAGCACAACGGTGGGAGGAACGGATGTCGTGGCGCCCCCCATTCCTGCCACCACCATACCGAACCACGGCTCGACGAAGGTGAACCATCAGGGCCAAAGCCAGGGGCAGGACACGAACCAAGAAACGTCGATGAATTCAACGCCGACAAACGCCGGAGCCATTCCTTCCACGTCGGGGAACCACCCATCCAGCAATGGCGAGGGGCATGGTCAGGAACCGCCCTCGAATGCTGGAGAAGCCGGCTCGAAAGGCGCGGATCATGGGCATAAGTAAGGGGGTAGTTACTCTCTGGCTTAAACGCCAAGAGAGTAACTACTTCTCACTTCTCATGAGCGCAGCGGCACGGCCTTGAACTGGCGCATCGTTTCGGTGATCGCCATTTCGACCGGTAGGCGCTCCATCGAACTGGCGCCAACGAAGCCGACCGCTTCGCAGCGAGCGAGGACGTAAGCGGCGTCCTCCGGCGTGGCGATCGGGCCGCCGTGACAGAGCAGGATGACGTCGTGGTTCACCTTCCAGGCGGCCTCGCCGATCGCCTGAACCGCGGCCGGTGCGTCTTGCAATTGCATGGCGTCGCCGCGCTCGAGGCCAATCGAGCCGCCCACGGTCAGTCCCATGTGGGCGATGATCGAATCGGCGCCCGCTTGCGCCATCGCTGTCGACTCGTCCGGATTGAAAACGTAGACGACGGTGAAGAAGCCCATCTGGTGGGCGAGCCGAATCATGTCGACTTCTTTCCCGAAGCCCATGTTCGTTCGCTCCAACTCCATCCGAAAGCGTCCGTCGATCAGGCCAACCGTCGGGAAGTTGTTGACCCCGGAAAAGCCCAGCGCGTCGAGCTCGCGCAAGAGGTAATCCATTCGGCGTAAGGGATCGGTCCCCATGACCCCGGCGATCACCGGCGTATCCTTGACGACCGGCAGGACCTCCCGCTCGCCCATCTCTTTGACGATCTGGTTAGCATCGCCGAAGGCCAGGACCCCGGCGAGGCTGCCGTGGCCAGCCATGCGAAATCTTCCAGAGTTATAAATGATGATCAGATCAGCGCCGCCGACCTCGGCAAACTTCGCCGAGATACCGGTGCCCGCCCCGGCCCCGACGATCGGCTTCCTCTGGGTCACTTGGGCCCGCAGCCGCTCAATGACTTGTTGTCGTGTGTAAAGCATCGCTTTCTCCTCAGTCTCCGGCCCCCTTCATCATCTCCAGCAGAACGCTCGCCGTGTGGTCGGCGAACTCCGGATCGTTGATGTTATAGTCCAGCTCGATGAGCGGGATGTCCTTCCGAAGATTCTGCTTGATCGCGTCGAAGAGCGCCCGGTCGGCTTCTGGCCACCAATAGGCGCCGCCAGGGCTGTCGAGCTGGCTCACTCCTTTGAGCGGGATCAAAACGGCGACTGGGCCGGTGCTGAGATTTGCTTTCTCGGCGATGATCCGTCCGAGTTGAGCGTTTTCTTCCGGCGTCGTCCGCATGAGTGTCACGTTGGGATTCCACTTATAAAGATTGCGGCCGCGGTATTTCTCCGGCACCGTTTCTGGCCCCCAGAAGTTAACCATGTCCAGGCAGCCGGGAGCGATGACCGACGGGACCCCCGCCTTGGCAGCAGCTTCCAAGCGATGCGGTCCGGCGCTAAAGACGCCACCAGCAAGCTCGTCAGCCCACTCGGTCGTTGTCACGTCGAAGACCCCGGCGATGAAGCCATCGATGATCAAGGATTCCATGGTTTGGCCGCCGGCGCCGGTCGCATGGAAGACGAGCACTTCGTAACCGGCTTCTTCGAGGGTCTTGCGCGCCCGGTCGACGCAGGGCGTCGTGTTGCCGAACATCGAGGCGGCGACCAACGGCCGCTCGGCCAGGCGGGGCGGCTCGGCCGCGACCATGCCGACGATCGCGCCGGCCGCGTTGGTCAGAATGCGCGCCGAGAGGCGGTTGATGCCGGCCACGTCGACGACCGAGTACATCATGGTCACATCTTTGGTGCCAACGTAGGGACGGGTGTCGCCGGCGGCGACCGTCGAGACGCAGAGCTTGGGAACGCCGACCGGTAAAGCACGCATCGCGCTGGTGGCGATCGCCGTGCCAGCCGAGCCACCAAGGCCGACGATCCCGTCGAGGCGCTTCTCAGCATAAAGGCGGGCTGCGACCTGGCCCGCACCCCGGGTCATGACCTCCATCGCCCGTGCCTTATCTCGAGTCCGCACCAATTCGGAAAGCTCCGTGTCACCCGCCTTGGCCACCTCGGCACGGCTGACGTCGGACGGAATGCTCGGCTCGCCTAAAACACCCGTATCGATCACGAGGGGGCGGAGTCCCTGCCCGGCGACGTAGTCGCGAATAAGCCTGGCTTCCTCGCCCTTGGTATCGAGCGCCGCGATGATCGCTATTGTCTTCGCCACGGCAACCTCCATTTATGCGGGAACTTGTCCCCCTAACCGGTCACTTCCCGAACCATCGCATCGACGTCGACGACCTGCTCGGTACGGGATGCCTCGATCGCTCCGAAGAGCATTGCTGTCGACTTGATGTTGTCGTCGAGCACTGTATCTGGTACCGGGCCGCCGTCGAGCCAGGTCAGAAATTCGTCGACGAGCCAGAAGTGGCCCTCGTAGGTCGGCTTCTGCTGGGGCACCTCTTCGGTAACCAGACCACCGCCCTTTCGGAACCGGTGGATTCGCACCACCCGGTCGCGGCCGACGGCGATCGCTCCCCGCTCGCACTCGGCACGGTAATACTCTTCGTGCCAGGTGTTCTGCTCGCCAGCCGCGGTACCCGAGCCTTCGTAGCTTGCCCGGACGCCGTTCGCCATGCGCATCACGAATAGATTGTTGAACTCTCCCTTCGAGGTGCTCCATGCGGGATTCCACTCCCAGCCGGCCAGCTTGGCGCAATCGGAGCCGGAGAGATTGCGGAGCATATCGAAGTGGTGGACGGCTCCTTCGACGAGCAGGGAATGCGGAATCTCGTGACGAAAGACCTTGCCCCAAGAGCCATATTCTCGATAGTCGGCGGCGAAGCGTCCGACGATGTAGTTAATCCGACCCAGGTCGCCCCCGCGCAGCACCTGGCGCATGGTTAGCATCGGCGCCTCGTACCGGTAGTTCTGGATCACCTGCATTTTCAGCCCGGCGTCCTTGACCGCGCGGTAGATCGCCAGGGCGCTTTCCCAGGTATCGGCGATCGGCTTCTCACTCAGGATCGGTAGCCGACGACGCACCGCGTGCAGCACCGCGTCGCGGTGGAAGGCCGGCGGGATCGCGATGCCGCAGAAGTCCGCCTCGACCTCGTCGAACGCCTGGGCCATATCAGTGAAGCACTGACTCGGCGACAATCCCAGGAACTCACGCGCGCTTTCCAGGATCTTCGGATCGACGTCGACCACGCCGACCACTTCCATTCGATCTCGAAATGGTGCGAAAAAGCGCCGCAGCCAGTTTCCGGCCATGCCGCCGGCGCCGATCATCAAACAACGCTTGCGTCCACTCATCAAACCTCTCCTATCCGGCCGACCAGCTGTCGCCGGGGTACGGGAATACCGTGCTCGTCGCGATGGAGGTGGCCCGGCCGCTTCAGTCCCTCGAGCTCGCCTTCCAGGTAGAAGCCGAGCAGATCCTCGTACACTTCGAGGACGTTGTGCTCGTCACCCATGCCGGTGCAGACCATGTCGCCCGGACCGACCTCGTATTCCTCGCCTTCGGTCAGGATCCGGGCGCGTCCTTCGATGATGAACCAGATCTCATCGGCGTCGTGGTAGTAAAGATCAAACTTGGCGGGGTTACCCCGGGGTACCCGAAAGAGACCGAAGGCGCTCGCCTTGAGCCAGTCCGGTTTTTCGGCCAGATTCTTCTTGCCGCGAATGACCGGCATGTGCCGCTTCCTCCTCTCGCGCTCCGCGACATCGCTTTTGCTAACGCTGCGAAGTCTAGACGGATCGCGGTGCGACGTCAATCGAGACGCTTGGAACGGACAGCCGTGAGCTTGATCACGATCGAAAGTGCGGTAGACTCCGCACCACTGCCCTCAGCAACCCGAGAGGAGAAAGAGCTTGTGTTCAGAACGCGACTACCGGCACCGCGACGTCGTCGACAAGCTCGGGATCAAACCTGGCCATGCTGTCGCCGTCCCCCAGGGCGTCGACCTCATCGAATCGACACTTCTGGATCGCATATGCCGAGCAGGGTCAGGTCATGCCTCACGAGGCGGCTACAAACCGCCGATGATTCGGGTTCGCGTAGCAATAAATACAGCTATACCCACACTGCTGACTTTCGTAGTCGCCGACGTCGGTATGGAGAGTGCAGCCGCACTCGGCGCGGCCAGGCATTTTCGTGTCAGCCGCGGCGGCTTTGGACGCTCGGGGACTCAAACAGGCACCGTCGATACAACGGGCGCGTCCGATACCTGGCCGCTCGGCAAGCCGGGCTTCGCTGCAGGCCTGGACGTGAATCCCAACTGTTCCCGCGATCTCGACCATGGTCCGCGTGATCTCGTCAATCTCGTTGGCGGTCGGTTCGCGGAGCTGCTTCTCCGGGTATAGCCGCGCCAGGCGCCGCTGGAACTTACGGTAGGGATCGACGAGGCTGGTAATACACCGGCGGATTCCAATCTGGCTCAACTCATACCCCATGCGCTCAAAGAACGCCGGATCCCAACTACTCTTGTCCGTGCCTGATTCCGACCAGAAGCAGAGTGGATCGTAACGCCAGGCGACGAAGTCTGGACCGCACGGTAATCTGGCGAGGAATCGGAGCTGACGCAGCGCTTCATCGAGTGGTGGGACGTCTGGCTCAAGCCAGGCAAGGTCCTGGCGGCGCGGGTTGATGGTGAAGTGGAAGTACTGCACTGGATATCGCGCGAATTTTTCCCAGAAGTGCTCGTAGACGGCGTAGTTTTTCGACCACCAGACGATCGCGAGAACGTGCTCTGGCTTCAGCGAGACGCGGGTCAGTCGCTTGAGCGGATCGGCGGCGTGGCGAAACAGTGGGTTCGGGACGTCAACCCAGCCAGCTTCGCAGCGCTGGAGAAACCAGCGCAGGTAGAAAGCGGGAATATCGGTGCGCTTGCTCGCCGAAATCACCCGCGGACGCGAGGCGGTCATTGACTCTGCACTACGAAGGTCCGATCTCTTTGGTCTTGGTCACCTGCTGCGCCTGGCCGGGCATCAGCATATGTAGTCGCAGGACCTGCTCGCGCCGCGTCTCTTGCTCGAGCGCGTGCCGTCGCGCCTTGAGCAGATCGGTCATGGATACCATGCCAAGTAATTCCTTCGGATTCGACCGAGCGACAACCGGGAAGCGGGTGAGGCCGGTCTCGGCCATGCGATCGGCGACCTCCCGAAGCGTCTCGCCCGGGTAGGCGACGACGGGTGACGAATTGATGACGTCGACAAGACGTTGACGGCCGTTGTTGGCACACTGCTCGCGGATCAGCGTCTGGAGATCCCGCCGTGTGACTACGCCAATCAACTCGCCGTTTGCACTGATGACCGGATAGAGGTGCTGACTGTGTCGGTCGTGCTCGCCGTGGAGCGATTGCGCTAAGTCGGCGAGGCTTGCCTCGGCCGGGAGCGCGACAACGTTGGTTCGCATGACCTGGCGGACGAAGCTGAGCTCGAGTGGATCGACACTGTATTCCTGGCGAACGTGATAGCCGCGCCGCGCGATCTTTTCGGTCAAGATCGACCGACGCAGCACCAGGCTCATGACGCCGTAGGAGACGAAAACTGTCACCAGTAGCGGCATCAGGGCATTGAGGTCGTGGGTCGTCTCCAACGTGAAGATGATCCCGGTGAACGGAGCGCGGTACACGCCGCCGAGGGTTGCCCCCATACTGAGCAAAGCCCAAAAGCCCGGTCCGACGTGGGGCAAAAACGTCGACTCGAGTCCACCCAGCGCCGCGCCAATCATGAAGATCGGCGCGAGCACCCCGCCGGACGTACCGGTCGAAAGGGCCACCGCCCAGATGATCCATTTCACCGAGAAGATACCGAAGATCAGTGGGGTCGGGACGCTTCCTTTGATCAGATCGCCGATCACGTCGTAGCCAACACCAAGCGTCTGGGGTACGATCAGGCCGCCGATGCCCACGACGACCGCCCCAAGGGCTGGCCACCACATCCAGTGAATCGGCAGCTTGCGGAAGAGATCTTCGGCAGTATAGATCGACATTGTCAAGAGCGCGGAGAGGAGGCCGCCAATCAGGCCGACGACCACGCAGCCTAGATAGCCATCGATCCCGATGAAGGCAGGCGACGGCGGGGCCGGGAACACTGGTCCGGTCCCCAGCACAAAATTACGCAGGATTCCCGCAGTCGCGCTCGCCAGCGCGACCGGAATCAAGCTCCGCGGCTTGAATTCGAAGAGCAGAACTTCGACCGCCAGAAGGACGCCCGACACCGGAGAGGCAAAAATCGCGGCCATACCGCCAGCCGCGCCAGCGGAGAGCAAGGTTTTGCGCTCCGCGCTAGTGAGATGCATGAATTGGGCGACAAGCGAGCCAATCGCCCCGCCAGTCATAATGATCGGCCCCTCGGCACCAAACGGACCACCGGTGCCGATCGCGATTGCTGCTGAGACTGGCTTGAGCAGTGCAACCTTCGGTTCAACTTTGCTGCCACTGACCAAGATTGCTTCAATCGCTTCTGGAATGCCGTGGCCGCGAATTTTCTCTGAGCCGTAGCGCGCCATCAACCCAACGATGAGCGCGCCGACCACCGGCACCAGGATGGCGAGCAAACCCAGGTGGTTACCCGACGGCGAAACAAAGCTGATGGCCAAGCGCTGGTAATAGGCGAGGTTGGTGACGATGCCGATGAGACTCACCAGAATCCAGGCGGCGATCGTGCTGAGCACGCCCAGGCCAATGCCGATCAGCGACATGGGCACGACCCGCCAGGTGACGCTGAAATCGCCCAGCCCGGCGACGTGCTCGATCGCCTCGCGACTGTCAACCGCAGGGTTTTGCCCCGGCAATGCTGGGGCCGACGCACTCTTCACTGATTGATCACCATTTTCGCAACCTATATCGGAATCCGATCTTTTTTGATTCTATCATCCTCCGGTGCCCATGGCAACGAGTTCACCGATCGAGACGAGAAGCTTCTCAAACAACGGGGTTCAATACGTCGTGTCGTTGCACATTGCGAAGCCAATTGGTATCATACCGCCAATGTAGCGGCGGTGTAGAGAAAAACCGCACGGCTGAATACTCGATCTGACAGTGATCGTTGGAGGACATGCTGATGTCAGCGGATCCGGTTCGCACCTCTGGTCGAGGACTGAGCAGACGCTCGTTCTTGTGGAGCTTGGGATCAGTCGGAATTGCCTCTACCGCCGCGATGATCGTCGCGAGCTGCAGTGGCACACCGACAGCCTCACCAACCACGGCGCCCGCGGCTGCCGCCCCGACGGGCGCGCCCAGTCAACCTAGCGCGTCGGCGCCAACCGCCGCTCCGGCCGCGGCGCCGACGGCCGCCGCGAAGCCAACCACTGCTCCCCAGGCGGCCGCGGCTCCTTCGAGCGGCACGCCGACCACGATCGTTTTCATCACAACGTTGAGCGAGCCCGCCCGAGTCGACGGACAGAAAGCTCTCATCGACAAATTCCAGAAGGCCCAGAGCGACGTCAAAGTCAACTTTCAAGTTTCCAACTGGAACGACGCTCCGGCCAAGTTCATGGCTATGGTCGCGGCAAATGCCCCGCCGGACACCTCGACCGGTGGCAACACCTGGCCACTGACCTACGCCAATCAGGGTGCGATTCGCGATGCCGATGACACTCTCGCCGCGATCGGTGGCAAGGACGGCTTCTATCCGTCAGAGCTCGTCGCCTACCAATTCAAGGGGAAGACGTGGGCCTTGCCGATGTATCAGACGCCGGACGTGCTCTTCTACCGGAAAGATTGGTTCGAACAGAAGGGGATCAAGGTTCCGGACATCGATAAGGATTATTCGTTTACCTGGGACACCTACATGCAGACGGCGACGTCGCTGACCGGCAACGGGATTTATGGGGTCGTCGAGCCGTGCGCCGACATTCACGGTTACAAGCCACTCTGGGGGCTGATGCTTTCGAACAACGTGTCGGTGCTCGATAAGGATAACAAGCTCGCCTACAACAACCAGGGGACGATCGAGACCTACGACTTTGTCGCGAAGCTGTATAAGGCGGCTGCGCCGCCCGGGGAGCCTACCTATCAGGCATCGGACTCGACGACGGCGATCAAGTCGAGCAAAGCGGCGATGACGATCTGGAACACTGGTCTACTGCGAGAGACCAAGCTCGATCAGCCAGACCTGCTCTCCAAGCTCGGCGTGATCGGTACGCCGAAGAAGCAGACCCTGGGCGGATTCAAAGGTGCGGTCAACTTCATGCTCTACAAAACGAAGAACGTGGAGGCAGTGAACACCTTCTATCAGTTCGTCTATAAAAAGGAAAACTACATCCCCCTCCTTCTCTCCTATCCGGAGCTGATGCTGCCGTCGCGACCGGAAGCAGCAAACGCGCCGGAGTACCTGAACTCGAAGGAGCTCGAGCCGACCAAGGATCAGATGGCCATCGCGGTCAAGACGCTGCCGAATGAGTACGGGTTAACGCTCCGCTACGGACCAAACCCATGGGGCGGCGATATCGAAGCGAAGAAGATTCTCCAGAACGTTCTCATCGACATGCTGACGAATGGCACCGCCGCCGCCGCCGCTGTGGCGAAGGGAGAAAAAGCGCTCGAAGACTTGATGAAGTCTTAGTGCTTTGACTCTTAAGGACATAAGTCGGCAATGAAAACACAATCCGCGACGATCCTCTCGCGTCCCCGCGCCCCTTCGCGACGCGAGACTCGGGAACGATGGCTGGGAATCGGTCTGGTCGCGCCATCCGTCCTATTAATCGTCCTGCTGATTCTTTATCCATTTATCTATAACATCTGGATGAGTCTGCAAAACGTCTCGCTAACCCAGGGCACCACCGGTTGGGCCGGGCTGAACAATTACCTCTACCTCTTCCAGTGGGACGAATTCTGGCACGGCCTCTTCATTGATATTGTTTGGGCGGCGGCTTCGATTGCCGGTCAGCTCATCTGTGCCCTGGTCATCTCACACTTGCTCAACGCATCCTTCACGGGCCAGAATCTGGCGCGGGCGCTGGTCATTCTTCCGTGGACGGTTTCCGCGGTTGTTATCGCGTTCATCTGGCGTTGGATGCTCAACGATCTGTTCGGGATCGTGAACCTTGCGCTACTCAGCCTGGGCGTCGTTCATAAGCCGGTCCTCTTCTTCGTGACGCCAACCGGAGCGTTGGCGACCGTGATTGGAATCAACATCTGGCGCGGCATGCCCTTCATGGCGCTGACCTTGCTCGGCGGCCTCCAGAGCATCCCCCACGAGCTGTACGAAGCCGCACAGACCGATGGGGCAAATTTCTGGCAGGAGTTCTGGCACATCACCTTGCCGAGCCTCAACCGAATCATCGCCATCTTGATCGTCCTGCGTGGCATCTGGGTCTTCAACTGGTTCGACCTGATGTGGCTGACGACCGGCGGAGGACCGGATAATAGCACCGCCATCTTGCCGATCCTCGCCTACGTCACCGGCTTCATGTCTTATCGCATGAGCCGGTCTGCGGCGATTGGCGTCATGATGGCGCTGGTGTTGCTCGTGTTCGTGATCATGATGTCGCGACTGATGCTGCGGGAAGACGAGTCATCAGCATGAGCGTACAGAAAGGACGCCTAGTCCGACGCGCCTTCCTCCAGCTTGCCGTGCTAGTCGTGATGGTAGTGGTTCTCTTTCCTTTTTACTGGATGGCAATTTCTGGCTTCAAACAGCCGGATAAACTATTTCAAACGCCGCCGATGCTGATACCGATTCCGGCATCGACCGAGTTTTACCGACGGGTCTTGCGAGCCGAGTCGTTTTTCCGGCTCGCCCTGAATAGCCTGATCGTCGCGCTCTGCACGACCGGATTGGCGCTGTTTCTTGCGACACTAGGCGCGTATAGCATTACCCGTTTTCGCTACGTCGGTCGGGAGCTGATCGGGCAACTCGTCCTTTTCGTGTACATGTTCCCGGCGATCCTGCTGGTGATCCCTTTATTCTTCATCTTCCGGGGGCTGCATCTCGTCGATACCTACCTCGGGCTGATCCTGGCCGAGACGACCTTCGCTCTGCCGTTTTGCCTCTGGCTACTGATCGCCTTTTTCCGAACGATTCCGGAGGAGATCGAAAGCGCTGCGCTCGTCGACGGCTGCGAGCGGCTCAATGTACTCTGGCGGATCATCGTTCCGCTTGCCGCGCCAGGACTGGCAGCCGCTGCGGTGTTCTCATTTATCTCGGCATGGAATGACTATCTGTTCCCACTCGTCCTGATCAACTCCGATTCCCTAAAGACACTGCCTCTGGGCGTGGCGAACTATGTGACGGCCGAAAGCACTCATTGGGGCGAAGCCATGGCTGCCGCGACTGTCCTCAGTGTCCCGGTCGTTATCTTTGCTTCGCTCGTGCAAAAGAATCTCGTTTCCGGCCTCACCGCTGGTGCGGTGAAAGGTTGAGGCCTTCTCGCGGCAAGACTCGCTCGTGTGTGCTAGCATTGGCTCACACGCCAATTTGTGTCCTCAAGGAGAACGGCAATGCCAGGCTTTCGAAATGTGATCTCGACACTGAGTCCGGACGGCCAGGAAGTGATGGGACCGGAGGTGCTCCTCTGGCATTATCCGAACAACGACATCATGAACGGCTCGCTCCTGACCGTCGAGAGCAATCACTTTTGCGTCTTGAAGTCGCGCGGAGCGATTCTCAACGTTTACGAGACTGGCCAGTACTCGGTCGAGACCCCGCAAAAGGTCCTGTTCGGGGCGATCCAGCAGGCGTTCTACGGTGGCCAGAGCCCATGGCAGTACGAGGCGCTCTATATCAACCGTGCCAAGCTGGTGATCAAGGCTTCGGGCACCGCGCTGTCGCGTGAATTGGCGGTGATGAAGTATGACGTCGACTACTACATTCACGTCAATACCAAGGACGATGCCTGCAAGCTGGTTCAGCACATGCCCTATCGCGGTCACACTCTCACGACCGCCGAGGTTAACGCCTACGCCGGACCGGTCGTCGAACAGGCGATCAATCAGATAGTTCAGGTCACGCCTTTCGAGCGGGTGAACGAGAAGATCCACGAGCTAACCCAGATCGTCCACGAGCACTTGCAAGAATTCCTGACCGTCTACGGGATCACCCTGGATATGGTGAAGGTGCTGGTCTTCCCGGGTGACGAACGCATGCGCGGCCTGATCGCTCTGAAGGCGTTCGGCCTGGACGAGCTCAGCGCGGTGCGCTATTACACTGCGATGATCATGGCCGAGCACGGGGTGATCTCGGCACCGAACATGGCGGTGGGTGAGCCATTCCAGATCGGTACGGCGCTACCGAATTTCCAGGTGCCATTCAGTGGTCGATCGGGCGCACTGTCATCGCCCGCACCGCAACCGGGTGCGGAAAAAGATGGGAACGAGTAACGGATAATCGCTCTCAGTCCGAGGCCTCGGGCATGGGTGTTGCCGAGGAGCACACTCATGTCGGTCGGGGGGAATCCTTTGGTTACCAGCACCGTGGCCGGTTCGACAGCAGGCTGGGGAAAGGTTGGAACTATTGAGGTGAATGTCATGACAGAATCAGTGCGCCACTCGCTCAGCTTACTCCTCAACGCCTACGGGTACAATCTTTATGATCAGAAGAACCGCGCCCGGGCCGACGATCTGTTGGTGCGTGAGAAGACGGCCGGTGCCTTGGCCGAAGCGGCGAACGCGCTCGGCGCGTTGCGTATCGCCTATCGACGGCGCTTCATTCCCCCGCCGACCCGTGAGCAGCCTGAGCCGCCTCCCGAGCACTTGGCTCGTTTGCAGGAGATCGCCGAGCTCCAGCAACGACTTGCTGATCTGGAGACGCGCATTCGCAGCGCTTCGGCGCCGACGCAAGATGCGGTGTGGGAGCGCTTTCGGCGCGAGCAGACGTTGCTCAATCAGCTTCTCCTTGCCGATTACAACTTGATCGAGCCGGCCGGCGAACTGCGCGATCAGATCCTTGCTTTGACCCCGACCGCTTGGAACGACGAAACGGCAACCGCTCTGGTCAATGCTATCGGCCAGATCGAAGTGACCTTTCGCCAGCGCGCGGCTTTGCTGCAACTGCCCGGGAGATAAGCTCGTCTCGCGTGTGATACACTACTACGGTAAGCAGATAGGCACCCCATGGCTGAATCTCCGGAGGTTTCGCGTTGCCGTGTTCCGATCACGACGAGTAGCTCGATCGTACCCAACGTCCAAGCGTATCCATCATCCCCGGGTGATGCGCTCAGCGGTTTTCGGTCTCCTTACTTATGCGCTGGGGTTGATTCCGTTTTACTTTCTAACCCCGGTTCACCAAGCAGTGCCGCTTGTCGTGCTCAGCGCCGGACGTTTGTCTCAGCAGTCAGATTCTTTGCCGACCGCGCCATTACCGGTTCCGGCTTCGCCGACTCCGTTGCCTTCGAAGAAGATTGGCGCCGACGTACCGTCGGTCGTCGACACGTCTTCGCCGGTGGCCGCGAGTGTCCCTTCGACGAGTAATCTGGTCGGCAATTCGCGCTTCGCCTTCCTGCTCCTCGGCTATGGCGGTGGTGGCCACGATGGGGCCTACTTGACCGACTCGATGATGGTTGTGATCGTCGATCCGAACCAGAAGACGCTCACTTTGCTCTCATTGCCGCGGGATAGCTGGGTTCCGCTTTACTTTAACGGGAAGACCGCCGATTACAATAAGATCAACACTGCCTATGCTTTTGCCAAGGATCCGACCGTATATCCCGATCGGCTCGCACGCTATCAGGGCGACCAGGGAGCGGGAAACTTTGCGATGGATACGGTTTCTCGCTTACTGGGGATCCCGATTCAGTACTATCTTGGTCTGGACTTTCAAGGTTTTCGTGACATGATCGATGCGGTCGGTGGGATCGACGTAAACGTTCCGGATGGCTTTGCCGCCCAATATCCGGCCAACGACGATCCGTCGATCGACGCGAGCTGGATGATCGTGAGGTTTCAGCCGGGACTCCAGCATATGAATGGCGAGCGAGCGATTGAATACGCCCGGGCACGCGAGACGATCGATAACTTGAACGAAGGTACCGACTTCGCCCGTTCCCGCCGGCAGCGCCTGATCATCGAGGCGTTCAAAACACGTCTACTCCAGCCTGGTGGGCTCATCCACTTACCCCAGTTGCTGTCGATTGCCAGTCAGCACGTTGACACCAACTATTCGATTCCCAACGTCGCTCAATTGAGTCAGCTTGCCCTGGATTGGAAATCCGTAAAGATCTATCAGACCGCTCTGACGACCGGGAACTACCTCGAAGACGCGACCGGCCCCGAAGGGACCTACATCGTCGTACCAAGCTCAAACGACCATTCCTGGGCGCAAATTCGCGCCTTCGTGCAGCGGCTATGGACCGATCCGGCCACGGCCACGATGATGGCCTCGACGACGATCATTGTCGAGAACGATACTGGCGTGGCCGGAGTGGCCGGTCGAGTTAGCGATGCCCTGGCCGCTATGGGCTACCACGTTGGCGATCCAATCACCGGCTCGGTTCAGGATCACACCGATCTCGTCGATCATACTGGTGGTCAAGCGAACGCAGTTATCAAACAGTTGACCGGCGATCTTGGCATCGGTCAATTGGATGTCACCAATGGTGCGCAGGATGGCTCTGGCCTGCTTGTGCTGCAACTGGGCACCGATGAGGCCGATTTGGTCGTGAACGCGCCGCGGGATCAGGCCGCGCCCTACAGCACGGTTGGCGTTGTCAAGTTCGGGGTCTGGCCATATACGCCACCGGTGCCAACTCCGCCACCGGCACCACTCGTGAAGCCGGCCATTAGGGCACGTACATCCATTACGTCAACTACGCCGGTGAACACCTTACCATCGCCAGTTGCCTCATCGGCCGCTACGTCGACGCGCACCTCGACACTGGCCACGCCAACACCGTTACCGAGGGCCGAAGCTACGGTGGTGATTCCTAATCTCGTCGGGTTGCCAATGGAGGAAGCGCAACAGACATTGACGAAGCTGGGATTGACGGTCAGTAACGTCGAATATCAGAATGTTGCCCCGACGCCGGAGAATCGGCCGCTTTTGGCGATTCCCCTGGGAGCGGTGCTGAGCCAGTCCCCGCGTCCTGGCCTGGCCGTTCCGCGCGGGGAAAAGGTGGCACTTACGGTCCGGAAGTAGATCGGCGAGTATTCCGCCGATGGTGGTAGACTGGCTTGTCCATCGGAACGACACCGACCGAGCCGTCTACCTCGAGCACGGCGTAGCGGAGCTCCGCTGGGCTAGCGTAGCCACGTTCCCGAATCGCCGCGAGCACTTCTGCCTCGGTCAGCCCCGACGCCTTTAGCTGCTTGAGCAGGAAATGGCCATCTTGAATGAGGACGACTGGCCCGCCCAGCAGGAAGCGCCGCGCGCGGCGCCAGCGCTCGAGAGCGAAGGTCAGCAGTCGGTTGCAAATAAACAGAATCCCGGCCGACACCAAGCCAGCCAGCAGAGAGGTGTCACCGGCAACCATCGAGGTCTCTACCGCGCTGCCAAGAATCATGATCACGACGAGCTCGATAAGGGTAAACTGGGACACCTGGCGGCGACTGAGGAAGCGGAAGCAAAAGATCAAAAAGAGATAGATGATCAGGGTGTGCTCGATAACCTTGGGCAGCGATCTAAGCTCGTCGAGCACCTTGTCCCCCTTTGAAGCTCCTTCTCCCCTAGAGTAAGAGGATCAGGGTGAGGGCTACCTGCCAATTTCATCTGCTTCGGTGGGCCAGTAGGCTAGGCATCACCCCTCCCCGAGCGACTGACAACACTATACTATACAATACCAATAGTGCCTGATAGTAACTCATTCCACAACCCATTCTACGCAGACTTGACGTCAAGGGGCCCCATAGAATGGAATGAGTTAGAAAGGTTATCGCATGCTTGTCACCTGGCTCGCGGCCGTTTTTTCTCATCCAGATTTGCTTGGTGCCCTGGTCATCGCCGGCAAGACCGCAGTGATCTATCTCTTTCTCTTGGCTGGACTCCGACTCCTGGGAAAGCGAGAGCTTGGCCAGATGACGGTCTACGATCTCGTCCTGATCGTCGTCCTGGCCAATTCGGTCCAAAATGCGATGGTCGGCAGCGATAACACCCTTGTTGGCGGGATTGTTGCCGCCTGTACCCTGCTTGCGCTTAATCGGTTTTTCACCTGGTTGCTCATGCTCAATCCGAAATTCGAGCATATCGCCATCGGAGAGCCGGTGTTATTGGTCCGGAACGGTCAAATCCTCGGGAGCAATGTGCGGAAAGAGGGAATAACCCGCGAGCTCATCATGGCCGCGCTCCGCGAACATGGCATCGCTAATTTGGAAGATGTGCAGATGGCCGTCCTGGAGGTGGATGGAACGATCAGCGTCGTACCGATCCGGGCAACGGTCTATCGCACACGTCACCACTTCCGCGCTTTGCGGATTAGCTGAGGGAGATGTTTGGAGACAAACTCCGAGGCGTGGTTCCTAAGTCTAATCGCGGCCCGCACGCTGGTCGTGCTCTTAGTGCTGCTGGCGGGGATCCGACTGACCGGGAAAAGGCAGGTTGGCGGGATGAACCTGTTTGACCTGGTCCTGGTGCTCGCCCTGGCCAACGCCGTCCAAAACGCCATGACCAATGGCAGCGGGGATCTCGGAGTCGGCCTGGTCGCAGCGGGGACGCTCTTCCTAGCCGATCGGGCGCTCGGGATTCTCTTTACTCGCATGCCATCCTTCGAAGGGCGGCTGGCCGGTGTCCCCACGGTCATTGTGCAAAATGGTCACTTGGAACGAGGGAACATGCGTCGCGAAGGCATCACCGAAGACGAAGTATTAGCCGCGGTGCGCTCATATGGCCTGGCCACTTTGAGCGAGGTGAAGCTGGCCATTCTCGAGGAAGACGGCTCGCTAAGCGTCGTCGCGAAGAGTTGATTATCTATTTGATTATCTATCCAGCTCATACCGGAGTCAGTTGAACGATCGGTCCACCAAAAGCTAAGATTTCAGACGTTTGGGGCGCTCCGGCTTTATTACTTCGGAGGCTAACGATTTGTGTCGATCAAGCTCAAAGAAGCACCTTCCTCACACCGAGACTGGTCCCGAGACCAGTCCCAACGAGCGTGCTTGGGGCGATCAATCGCGCATAAGATTCGTTCTCCTGCTCGTGGCCAGCGTCTTTATCCTTGCCGGCTGCGCCGCCTGGACCAGTGCATCCACACGCCCGGGTCAAACGGATCCGTCAGTGGATAGGGATGGCTCCTCGTGGCCCCCCTCTCCCCCGGCCGCGACGACGGAGTCAGTCGCCCCCCTTGAATCCAAGCTGATCGCGACAGTCACGGCCCGCCTGCCGCCAACCGCGACAGCGGCGCCGCCAGCGCAAGGAGGCATCGGCATTCACGGGGTGGAGGTGCTGCCGCTAGGAAATGGACCGGATGGTCGATCACTATTTGCCGTGGTCAGCCAGGGCATGCGAAATTTCTCGACGCACCAGACCCAGTTTGTCGCGATCTATGCTGAGCAAGGTGCCAGCGGATTCCAGCAGCTTAGCCAGCTTGATCTGCCGGCCAGCGACTTCATCGGGCCAGGAACGATCAAAGAGGTTCACCTTGATGCCCAGCACGTCTGGCTTCAAGTCTTCAGTTCGGCCGGTGCTAACTCCGGCTGTTTTGACGTGCTCAGTTTTGACGGCACTCGTCTACAAGATCAGGCGCATCAGTGTCTGGCCAACCCGAACCGGAGCCACCTCGCCGACGTGGATGGCGATGGCAGGCTCGAGGTAATCCTGGACCAGAGCGATAACTTGATCTTCTGCCATGCGTGCGGCGTGGCTAAGTTTCGCTTCAAAGTTCTGAAGTGGAACGGCTCAGCAATGAGCCAGCTCGACCTCGCCCCGCTGCCTAGCTCGGCGCCGACCGATCGGCGTGATCCAACCAATCGCGCCGTTCAGCTCGCCCAGGCCGGCCTCTGGAAAGAGGCCGAGGCGACCATCTCTCCCGTCCAGGCCCAAGCCCCCGGCGACCCGCTCATCGCGCGTGACGCCGGCCTCATTCGTCTTTACGCCGACGCCTTCGGCACGCAAGCGCAGAAAGGCCCTTATCCTTTGCTCGACGACGTTTTCTACGGCGATTACACGAGCGCGCTAAACATCCTGCGTCCGCTGACGCCAGCCCAGATCTTCAGCTTCCCGACCCCGCTCATCGCCGGTACCGTCGCTCACGGCTTCGAAAAGAGCCTCGAGCAGCAGATCATCACTAGCGCGACCCTAGCGCTCCAGGCCGAGCCAGACCTCGCCGCCGCCTACTACCTCCGTGGCTGGGCTACCTACCTGGCGAATCCGAAGGATCCTCAGGCCCTCCGCGATGTCGCCCGAGCAGCGCAATTAGCGCCCGAGGATCGGTTGTTCGCGGAGAGTCTCAATTATTTGCGGGGGCAGGAGAGTGCCAACGCACTCTAGTGTTGTCTCGATTCGTGGTAGACTATACGTGACATGTCTACTCTTCTTTGGATCCTCGTGCCGGTAGCACTCGTGATGATCTTCCTACGTTGGGCCTTTTTCGCCCACTTGAGGATACAGCGCGCCCCCTTTTGCCCGGTCTGCGGGGAGTCTCGGGGACGATTCATGGGCGTCGGCGAGCAGACTGGACAGGTCTACTTCCGCTGTCCGCACTGTGGCAACGCCTTCAAGGGGACGGAAGACTAACTTCCGGTTGTCTGATGCCCAGATCGGTGATCTAATCGACCAGTGGAACGCCAGTCGCCGCTGAGGGCCGGGAAAAGCTGATCGAGAGTCAAGCGGCCGCGGCGGCGGAAATTCTCCGCACGCAAGTCCGGGCCCGCCATGGCGGAGAGAAATTTTACCCGTCGTGACTATTGTTTTCCTCCTTGCTCAAGCTACCACTCCTGACCGATCTCTGGATGTGGCCGGACGCGTTTCGTTGGCCAGGTTGGCGGTGGCGGCGGTGGAATGCTCGCCCACTCTTCGGGCGTCTGAGCTTGCCGCCGCCGAAGCTCGAGCTTCAAGCTTTCCTCGCCCTTCGCCATCGCCCAACGATGATTCGCAGCGAAAATCGGCTTCATCAGAAACGAGAAGTAACGTAAGAGTGGTTTGTCGGCACGGATAAGCCAGTCATAGGTGACGTCCACCCACTTTCCGTCGGCTTCGATGGTCCAAATGCCCCGGCCGACGAGATCTCCGCTCGCGACGAGCGTAAATCCGTTGGGGTAGCGCGACTCGGTCACTTTGAATTGCCACCGCAGGGTATAGGGCAGCCAGCCTTTGGTGTGGAGGGCGATTTCACGGCCGATGCCGCGATCATCCCCGGGGCGCAGCTCGCGAACATCTAGGTACACCGAAGGCCACCAGCGCGCTAAATCAAGCGCG
The DNA here is from genome assembly GCA_021324795.1 of Chloroflexota bacterium. Lineage (GTDB taxonomy): Bacteria > Chloroflexota > UBA6077 > FW602-bin22 > CADDYW01 > JAJPIK01. The sequence continues at coordinate 26,267 of JAJPIK010000124.1, read as the reverse complement.
TCGCTGAGAATCGCTGAGATCCCCTCCGGCGTGCTTTCCAGGCGCCACTTGGTGATAAAGTGGTACTCGTTCGTCGCCACGTTCGCCTCTCCCGATACTTCCGAACTGAGCGGCCGATCTGACCAGAGTTTGCATCTGCTGATTCTTTTCGTCCAGACCGAAAACTGCTCATTTGCTGCTCATTCTGACGACAGTGAAGTCACGCCCGGAATGCAAAGTTTCCTCCTTTGCGCAGGGAGCTTCCTCACCCTGCCCTCTCTCGCCATCACCACCATCCTCGCGCCGAGATCTCCGCCGAGCCGGCAGTCAACCAAAATAAAACCGAAACTCAACCAGATTACATCCTTCAATCATTGATTCACCTCGGTCTATTCTATATAATCCGAAGAACACAATCTGCTCGACCAGTTGTAAAAAGCGTCGCTTCGCTTGGCCACCAACTTGTTCGATGATCTACTTTAAGATATTCCCACTCCGTAGCGAGTCTAATCCAGGAGGCATGGTTGGATGCTCGCGGTCACAACCGAGGTCACTCGGCTCCCCTACACCTCGACCTGAATGGTGCTATTTCCTTAGTTGTCTGATCTCGGCACTCCGGTCATGCGTTGTTTCACGGCAATGCAACCATGCCCGGGTGCTCTGGTAGCTATTGAAGAGCTCGATCGCCGGACCGATGGACGTGAGGAACGTCAGGCTCGATTCGCGCACCTGATTGATCGCTAGGAGACACACGAGCAGCTAGCGCAGCACGTGAGGTGAAACAGCGGTGACGATCGATGATGCCCCCCAGGCTGTTGACAATATTGCCGAGCTGACTATCGAGGCGTTGCGCCATAAAGAGCAAACGGCTTCCGAGCGAGCGCGCAGCGTCGGCCTCGCCGTCCGGGAGAGCCGCCTAGCTCGCGATGGCCTGCCGATTGGCACGAAAGCACCGGACTTTGCACTGCCGGATCTCGAGGGACGCACGCGCTCGTTAGTCGAGTTCCGTGGACGGCGAGTGCTGCTGATCTTCTCCGACACCGGCTGTGGCCCATGTCAAGCGCTGGCCCCCGAGCTAGTTCACCTCTACCGCAAGCGCCGTGGCGAAAGCCGGGAATTCCTCATGGTGAGCCGGGGCGACCCCGAGATCAATCGCTCGAAGGCCTATGCGAACGGTTTCTCTTTTCCTGTGCTCTTGCAGCGGCAGTGGGAGGTATCGCGCGCCTACGCCATGTTCGCCACCCCGGTTGGTTATCTGATCGATGAGCGGGGGGTGATCGCCGAGGAGGTCGCGGTTGGTGTGGACGCCATCCTGGCACTGGCGCAGCAGGGAGACCCTGCCCCTCCTCTACGGCTGGGAAGCGACTGGGAAGACGGCATAAGCTTCGTGAGCCACGGTGTGAGAATCCGTATCCGGGTGTCGGACGTGACCATCATGGAGAGGCTCAGAAGCATCCTGCCGCCCGGTGCGAAGCCCCTCCTGACGCCCGAGGTGGACTCGGTATTCTCACTTATCGTGGGCGGCACCGACTCGAACTCGAGTAGAGCAGAGGACCATCTGTGTTTCGAGGGGGAGAGGCTGCTGATCCGAACCGCCGATACCAATGCAGTGTTCGACGCGCTAGAGTCCCGACTCCACTCCGTGGTCGCCCAACGCGCACCGGAGCATCTTTTCGTGCATGCCGGCGTTGTCGGCTGGCGTGGGCAGGCAATCGTGTTTCCCGGCCGCAGTATGAGCGGGAAGTCGACACTAGTAGCGGCGCTAGTCCAAGCCGGAGCGACCTACTATTCCGACGAGTTCGCGGTCTTCGACACGGCTGGCCGAGTCCACCCATTCCCCAGACCACTCTCCTTGCGGGATCCGTCGGCCCAGCGCCCCGAGCGATTGTCCGCGGAAACGCTTGGCGGCCATGCCGGCACCGAGCCGCTCCCGGTTGGTCTGATCGTGCACACGTTCTATCAAAAGGGCGCGCACTGGCGGCCACGGACGCTTTCTCCGGGCCGGGCCTTGCTTACGCTGCTAGAAAACACCGTGCAGGCGCGCACACGGCCCGCGGTTGCGCTCGCGACGTTACGCCAGGTGGTGGAGCGTGCGCTCATGCTGGAAGGAAAGCGAGGTGATGTGGACACGATGGTTCTAAGGCTTTTCAAGAGAATCGAACAGCTTCCTGCGGGATAGCGCCCGGTGGGACGCCGATCGAAAGGAGAATGGTTATGTTTCCGCGCGCACGGCACGACGAGCTCCTTATCGAGGATCTGGAAGGTGAGCTCGTCATCTATGATCGGCAGCAGGATGAGGCACACATGCTGAATCCGGCGGCAGCGCTACTGTGGCGTCACTGCGACGGTAATACGGACACCGAGACCATGGCCAAGGTTCTGGCAGAGAAGTTGAACCTGCCGTCCGATGAGAATGTCGTCTGGAAAGGACTCGAGGAGCTTGAGAAGGCGCATCTCCTCGCAGAGCCATTGACCAGACCGACGAACGAAGGGGGCGTCTCCCGGCGAACACTGCTGCGGCGTGCGGCAGTGGGGGCGGGAATCGTGGTTGCCTTGCCCACGGTTTACTCCATCCTCGTCCCCGAGCCGGTCATGGCAGGGTCGGCTGGTGGATGTGGTGATCCGTGCAAAGTCTTCAACTCAGTGGAGCCCTGCGGGTTCGGCACTGGCCAGATGTCTCAATGTTGCATTCAGACCGGGCCCAGCAGCGACTTCCCACCGGGTACGAGTAAGTGTACGCTCCAGCAGGTGGGCGATACCTGCAACTGCGTGCCCACCGCATAGCAGCAAGATGCTACGCAGTGAGTGCAGATGTCAGCGATATCTGCCGCGGTAAACCCGTGTTGCTCTCCGCCAACTCATCGGTTTTCTGGCTTTGGGCGGAGAGCGCATCGAACCAAGAGATGCGCTCTCCGGAGAATACGGAGTGCGACCGACGCGGCGGGACGTGATCCAAAAGCTGGGCCTGGCCGGCGGCCTCGCACTCCACCTACCGGTGGTCAAGAGCATTGCTCCGCCCACCAACACACCACCTCAAACGTACGTAGTCAATGCCGCGTCGATCTGCTGGCGGGCGTTGCGGATGATCTCACGGACCTTGGCCAGCGTCGCCGGGTCGGCGCGAAAGATGCGTCCGCCGGTAAAAAGGGTGCGCGCCAGGTCAAAGAGTTCATTGCGAAGCTGGCGCTGCTCTTCATTGCCGAAGCCAGGGAACACCTTCCGCCAGGGGGGCTCTTCGAATTGCCGCCAGGCCTCATTCGCTGCTTCCTGGTGCTCGCTCAGATAAGTACGACCGGCCTCGGTAAGCTCGTAGACGCGCCGCTGCTCGACTTCTTGTGAGCGGACGTAGCCCATGTCTTCCAGGAGCTGAAGGGTCGGGTAGATCGTTCCCGGACTCGGCGTATAGATACCGTGCGCGCGCTGCTCAATCTCGCGCATGATCTCGTAGCCGTGCTTCGGTCCGTCTTTCAAAACGGTCAGAATCAGGTACTTCATGTCGCCGCGATCGACCCGTCGTCCCTGGCCACCTCCCCAGGGACCCGAGCGCATCCAATTTTGCCAGGCTTCTTCCCAGGCTTCGCCAAAAGCGCCAAAAGGACCAAAAGCACCGCCGAACCGTCCTCGGCGGGCAGACCATGGACCAAACATTGCCTGTCTCCTTGTCAATCACTAATCCGTCAATCATTAATCCCAAGTCGATGTTGATATATCACGATATAGCGTGCTATATCGTGATATATCGTGATCTATCATACGCTCATGGTAATGGCTGTCAATATTTTTGCATTGGGACCGGTTGATCCATGAAGGCCACCTGGTCCCAACGCTTGCGTGTCGAGGTGAAGGCGATGGCGAAGGAGAAATAATGTCCTGCTTTGTCAATCATTTTGGCTGTCGGCACGCTGGAACGCGAGATGGCGGCGAACGACGATCAATTGTCGGGCAAACGTTCCCGACGATGCACGGAACGTCGCTCTGCGGTCGCCGGGTGACGCTCCCGAAAGACGTCCAAGGGAAGTTCGCCTTTCTCGTCCTGAGCTTCAGCGATCGCGCGCGGCCCGAGGCTGACGCATGGTATCACGCCTTCGCGGTGCGCTTTGATCAGAATCCGGAGGTTGCCAGCCTGGTCGTGCTCATCATCCGTGGGGTTAACCTGATGGTTAGTACGGGCTTGGGTTCGGAATCGGACCCGGGGGGATCGTCGCGTCAGCGAGACGACGTAGTGACAGTCTATACCATGTGGGACAACCTTCGTGAAGCCCTGGGGGCCGGCTCCGAGAGCGACACCTGGGTCTACCTGCTCGACCGGCATGGTCGGGTGATATTCCAGTATGGTGGTCCATTCGAGCCGCGGAGGTTCGACGCGATGGCGCTCATCCTGGAACAAGCGATAGCCAAGGATAGGCATAGCGAGCAATCGGAGGCACGGCCCTTGTCGCCTCCTTAGACGAATCGGCGTCAGGGAAGCCTCACCGCCTGGAATGAATTAACCGGCCACTGGTCACTGATCCCTGGTTATCGATCACTATCATATCAGGATGATGATCGGTTAGCCGAGGCTGCGCCGGCGATTGGGGGATTCCTTGTATAATGAAGCGAGGAGAAGGGCAATGGCGCTTCAGTTGAACCGACAGCACTTCGACACTGTCCACTATGATCGGATGGCTAAGCGGGAATCCGCGCCGTTGACGACGTCCTCTCATGCTTGAGCAACCCCTGGCCGGGCTAGCACCGTTGGTCGACGAAACGCTCTCGAAGTTCGGCGTTCCTGGCATGATCGTCCTAGTCCAGGTCGGCATGGCCCCGGTGCAAACGTTGGTGCGGGGGAGCGACGCGATGGGACAGCCGTTGGAGCGCAACAGCCTCTTTCCGGTCGCGTCGATTACGAAGCTTGCTACTGCGCTGGCCGTGCTGCGCCTGATCGACCGCGGCGAGATTGGTCTGGACGATCCGCTTGGTCAACTGCTGCCGTCGGCGGTGGCTGGCCAAACAGGGGTCACGGTGCGCCGATTGCTTAGTCACCGCAGCGGCCTGCCATTGGACCCGATTGACGCCGACTCGCTCTATGGCCCCGGTCTCGACTGGCCAACCTTAGCTCAGGCCTGCCTCCAAACCCCGCTACGCTGGCCGCCCGATACGCGCGTTCAGTACAGCAACGTCGGTTACGGTCTGTTGGCCTTGATTGTCGAGCAACGAACAGGTCAGCGATTTGCCGAGCTGCTGTACGACCTAGTGCTCCTTCCATTGGGCATCGAAGGCTATCTTGGCGCGGTGCCCCCGCGTCCAGCCGCCGTCATTGCCGATGTACGTGGCCCCTTCCGTGGTACTCCACTGGAGCCGTTCAACTCGACCTTTTGGCAGTTCCTGGCCTTGCCCTGGGCCGGTCTGCTCATCACCCCAGCGGGGGCACTTACCCTGATCCAGGCATTCCATGGATTCCTGCCCGCCAATTTTCTCTCCCCGGCGCTGCTCGACGAAGCGATTCGCAATCAGAATGACGACCTCGGTGGCGGCTACACACCGCCACTGCTCTGGCCGCTCTGCCCGTGGGGGCTCGGACCCGAAATCCGCGACAAAAAGCAGCCCCATTGGGCGCCCACTCAAGCCAGCCCGAGCTCCTACGGTCACGCCGGGGCCTCCGGCTGCGTTGCCTGGGTCGATCCCATCGTGAACGCCGCCTGGGCCATTCTCGGCACCCGCACCTCGGACAATGGCTGGCTAATCCGTCGAGGACCAGAGATCGGAGCGCAGATCTTAGCCGCCGCCGGGCGCGGTGGGATAATCTAATCATTTTTGTCCTACTCAGAAATTTCCTCTCCCTCTGGGAGAAGGTTAGGGTGAGGGCGGCCTGCCGATTTCATCTGCCGTGGTGGCCCCCATGGGCTGTGCGTTACTTTTCGATCCCTCCACGTCCGTTTACATTACGGTAAGATTGATAGGAAACCCAGGAGGTGGCGCAAAGGTGCTGCAGCTTCAACCATTGAATGGATTGTCGATGATTAGCGACGTGGTCGCGCACGTGTTGCAGATCGCAATTATTGTCGTGTTAGTCTGGCTGGCGCGTCGGATCGCGCGACGAGTCATTCCGACCGGGCTCGCGTTGGGTATGCGAGCGCCATCGCCGAATGGCAACGACAGCACCACCCTAACGCCCGAAGAGCAGGCAAGACGCTTGGAAACCCTTCAATCGGTCCTCGTTCGAACGACCGAAGTCGTCGTTTTGATCCTCGGCGCACTCATGGTGCTCGCCGATCTGAGCGTACCGATCGCCCCGGTCCTGGCGGGCGCTGGCGTTCTCGGTGTAGCACTCGGCTTTGGCGCGCAGTCACTGGTTCGGGACTTCATGGCCGGTTTGTTGATCTTGCTCGAAAATCAGTATGGACGGGGCGACGTGGTTCAGATTGCCGGGGTCAGCGGCGTGGTCGAAGAGGTGAACCTGCGGCGAACGGTGCTGCGCGACGCTAATGGAACGGTCCACAGCGTGCCCAACGGCGAAGTGCGGGTTGCCTCGAACATGTCGCGAGGCTGGTCGCGGGTCAATTTCAACCTAAGGGTGGGCTATGAAGCGGATCTGGACCAGGTGCGCGCGATGATCGATCGCGTTGGGAACGAGCTGGCGGTGGATCCAGAGTGGGCGCCGTTGATCAGCAGTCCGCCAAGAGTGGTCCAAGTGGACTCATTCGACGACTCGGGCATCTCACTGAAGATCATGGCGACGACCAAGCCAACGCGTCAGGCGGACGTCGGCAGCGAACTGCGTTTGCGGCTGAAGAAGGCGTTCGACGCCGAGGGTATCGAGTTTCCTTATCCCCACCGGGTTATCATCGAGAAACCGGCCCAGAGCAGCAGCGAGCTGGCCGGAGTGCCGAATGGAAATGGAGATTTGCTCATACGCTGATCCGCAGGACCTTAACCCCTTCGACAGCCCATGGCGAGTATACTTCGGGTGATCTTTCGACGTCCGCGAAGAACTCGTTCCGGGGTACCCACTTAGCTTCGTAGCCGACCTTGGGGTTGAGCGAGAAGCGACCATTGAACTCGCCCACCAGAGGTAGGCAATACTCGTTTTCACAGCGGTCGCCATAACGAGCAAAATAGACGAATGCCCCGGACACGGATAAGCGAACTGTCCCGATTTGGTATTCCTCCCAGAGGCAACGGGTCGCCGCGTCGTCGACGCTCTCGTTACTGCCGTCAGGATGGTGCAGGACGTGAGTCGCGGCAGTAAAATCCCAGACGCCGTCGAAAAGCTCGTGCTTGCGCTTTTGAAGAAGCACTTCGCCGTTCTCATTGGACAGTAGAATCGTGATCGCCAAGTGACGGCGGCCCTCGCCAAGATGGCACAAAGCCTTGGGGGCATATTCCCCAGTCGGATTCCCGAAATCGTCGCAAAGAATGAGCATTTGATCGTTCATCTGAGCATGACAGGCTCCACAAGAATTGCCAGGCAGGCATGATTGTACCATCGAGACACTAGGTATTCGACGGCGACGGATGGCACCTGTTGGCTCCCCCAAATGTAGGTAGGAGCTTATAATCCGAACAAGTTCAAACGGACAAGCGGAGGTACGCGACACGCATGAGTGATCAACTAAAGGACCGGGTGGCAATCGTCACTGGTGGCTCGCGGGGAATTGGTCGGGCAACTGCGCTGCGATTCGCCCAGGCTGGCGCGAGGGCCGTCGTCGTCGCGGCGCGCGAGCAGGAAGCGTTGGACGCCGTGAGTGAGGAGATCGAGGCCTTGGGAGGCGACGTCCTCCCGATGAGTGCCGACGTCGGCACTCGGGCGGATTGCGAGCGGGTCGTCCGGGCGGCACTCGAGCAGTATGGCCGGATCGACATCCTGGTCAACAACGCGGGACGCAGCGGCCACAAGACGATGATTGCCGACATGACTGACGAGCAGTGGCAGCTTACCCTCAACGCCAATCTGAACAGCGTCTTTTACTGCAGCCGGGCGGTGATTCCGCACATGGTCGAGCGGCGTTGGGGGCGGATCATCAACCTTGCCTCGCGCGCGGGCGTAGCCGGCCACACTCTCGGGCGCGCTCCGGGACTGCCGGCCGACGCCGACTACGCCACTGCCAAGGCAGCGGTAATTGGTTTCACACGGGCCCTTGCCTACGAGCTCGCGCCCTACGGCATCACTGCGAACGCTGTCGCTCCCGGTCCGATCGCAACCGAGATGCTACTGCGCAATATGAGCGAGCAGCAGAAGCGCGAGCGGGCCGAGATTCTACCAGTGCAACGTCTTGGCCTGGCCGAAGAGGTCGCCGAGGCGATCCTTTACCTGGCGAGTCCACTGGCGGGGTTCACCACCGGCGAGTTGCTGAACGTCAACGGTGGCGCGTGGTTCAGCTAATCGGGATGATTCGCGAGTTTTCTTTCGCGTCGTGGCACTGCAGCAGGGCACCGTATCCTCTGGGGCCCCCGCGCTGCAGATCTTCTCCACCTACTCCCGGTGAAGGGGCCAGGCTAATCATCCCGAAGCCGCGGGTCCAGCAGATCCCGCAGGGCTTCCGACAGGTAATTCAGGCCGAGGAGTAGGATGGCCAGGGCCAAGCCGGGGAAGATGCCGAACCAGGGATCCCGGCGCAGGTATTCTCGGCTTTCCTGCAGCATGCCGCCCCAGGAGGGCGTAGGTGGTCCGGTTCCTAATCCCAGGAATGACAGCGATGCCTCGGCGAGGACGGCAAAACTCATCGCCAGGCTGAGCTGAACCAGGATCGGACCAAAGGCGTTCGGCAAGACATGGCGCAGCATCAGGTGGAGGTCGTCGGTACCGACGCTCCGCGCGGCCAGGACGTACTCGCGCTCGCGCTCTTGCAGCACAGTGGCCCGCATTAGGCGAGCGAATTCGGGAACACTGACAATGCCGAGGGCGAGCGCGGTCTGCAACGTGCCGGTCCCCAGAACTGCCAGGATCGCGATCGCCAAAAGGATGCCAGGCAAAGCAAGCAAGGAGTCGCAGCTGCGCATAATCACATTGTCTAACCGACCACCAAAGTAGCCAGCGACGAGCCCCAACGGCACCCCCACTCCCGCCCCGAGCGCGACCGCGACAAAGCCGACGAGCAACGAGATTCTCCCCCCGTAGATGATCCGACTGAGCAGATCCCGACCAAACTCGTCGGTGCCAAGCAGGTAAGGCGGCTTGGGCGGCAGAAGGGTAGCGCTCGGGTGCTGCGCAGCCGGATCGAAAGGGGCGATCAGAGGAGCGAGAATACTGATCAGAGTTAGGAACACCAGGATTCCGAGACCGAAGGCGCCCATCGGATGCCGGACGAGCTGGCTGAGCGCCTGCACTAGAGGGTTTGGGGAACGTCCTTGCCAGATTTCGGGCTTGGCTATCTCCGGACTGAACTGACCGGGCTGGGCCGTGGTTGGCGTGCTCACGAGCGCTGCCCTCCATCGGCCAGCCGGATCCGCGGATCGATGAAGCCGTAGGCCAGATCGGTCAGGAAGTTCACCACCATGAAGACGATCAAGAAGAGCAGTAGGGTACCCTGGACGACAGTGTAATCGCGACTCTCGATCGAGTCGAGCAGCAGGCTGCCGATGCCTGGCCAGGCGAAGACAGCTTCGATGATCACCACGCCGCCGAGCATCCGGCCAAATTGCAGACCCAGAATCGTCGCGACCGGCACAAGGGCATTCCGGAGCACGTGGCGCTGGACGATGACTCGCTCGGAAAGCCCTTTAGCGCGAGCAGTGCGCACGTAATCCTGATGGAGTACGTCGAGCAGCGACGCCTTCACGTAGCGGGAGAGGACGGCCGCGTGGCTCAGGGCAAGTGTCGCCGCTGGCAGGATCAGAAATTTCAGGCCAAGCAGCAGGTTGGTTTGCAGGGCGAGGTAACCTCCCGGCGGGAGCCAGGCGAGGGCGAGCGCGAAGAGCAGAATAGCGAGAATTGCAAACCAGAAGTTGGGAATGGCGAGGACGAGCGCGTTGAACGACGAGATGATCCAGTCTGCCAGGCCCCGCCGATGCGTTGCCGCCAGGATGCCGGTCGGAATGGCGATCAGCATTTCGAGCAAGATCGCGCCGATTGTCAGCTCGAGGGTCGCCGGGATGCGCTGCAGAATCAGATCGCGGACCGGTAATTGGTTGACGTACGACTGGCCGAAGTCGCCGTGGACCAACCGGCCGATCCAAAGCACGTATTGGACCGGCAAAGGCTGATCGATCCCAAGCTCGTGGCGAACCGTTTGAATCTCGGCCGGCGTCGCATCGGGGCCGGCGATCGCTTCGGCCGGATCGCCGGGAACCAGGTGCAACAGGAGGAAGATGAGCACCGTCGTTAGAAAGACGACCGGAATCGTTTGTATCAGGCGGCGAATGGCGAAGCTGACCATCACGCTTCAATCCAGGCGTTCTCCAGACTGATGACTTGCGTCGTCGCGGGGCGGAAAGCCGGACCGTGCACCTTCGACGGCATGACCAGCGAGCCGAAGCGCCGGGCGATCGGAATCGTGAAGGATTCGTCAAGGAGCAAGTCGGTCAGTTGGCTATCGAGCTGCTTTCGTTTCACCGGGTCTTCCTCGGCCGCTGCGCTTTCGACGAGCTGTGTGTACTGATCGCTCTTGAAGCCGGATGAATTCCCCTTGTAGTTCCAAGGGGCGGCCATGATCAGAAGGGAGCTCGGCTCGAGATCAGCGTAGGCGAAGGTCGATGATTGAAGCTGGTAGTTCATCGCATCTATCCGCTGTTGCATGACCGCCGGCTCGGGCGTTTCCACTTTCAGCGTCACGCCGATCTTCGCAAGATCCGATTGGAGGATCTGGGCTTGCTGAGTAAGAGCTGGGAAGGCGATCGTTGTCATCAGATCAAGCTGGAGGTTCGAGACGCCGGCTTGCTGGAGCAGCGACCTTGCCTTATCGAGATCGAAAGAGTAGGCATTCAGCTTGCTGGCGTCATAAGCGGGCGACTGGGGTGGCCACGGAATGCACGTTGCCTGGCCAATGCCGGCCAGGATCGACTGGACGAACCGCTGGCGATCAATCGCATGATTGATCGCTTGACGGACAAGCTTGTTATCGAGCGGTGGCTTGGTGACGTTTATCCCAATGTAGTAGAACTGCCCGCTCAAAGTGCTGAGCACGACGTTGTACTTGGAATCTTTCTGATACTGGGCAGTCTGGTCTTCGGGCAGCAGCTCAGCCAGGTTCAGCACCCCTGCCTCGAGTTGCACCCCCAAGGATTGCGCATCCTTGATAATTTTGATGACAATCTCGTCGAGATATGGGCGGCCACTCACCCAGTAATGAGGATTCTTGGTGAAACGCAAATGGTCGCCGGGGACCCACTCGGCGAAGGCGAAGGGACCGGTGCCTACTCCCTTGCGATTGCCGTTCGGTCCCTCCGCCGTCTCCCTGTCGACAATGAAGAGAAAGTTTAACAAGTCGAGGATCGCCGCCCGCGGCGCCGAGAGGTTGTAGATTACGGTGTACTTGTCCGGCGTCTGGATGTCGGTGATCCACTCGCTCATGGTCTTGAGCTGGCCCATGCCCAGCTTCGGATCCCGGACGCGCAGCGTGTTGTACTTGACGTCATCCGAGGTAAACTCTCGTCCGGTGTGAAACAGGACCCCCTGGCGCAAGTGAATCGCCACCTGCTTCCCGTCTTTGCTGATTTCCCAACTCTCGGCGAGCTCCGGCTGCGGCTGATATTTCTCGTCGTAGTGGATCAACGCGTTGTAGATCTGGGCAGACAGAATGTAGCTCGGGTTGGCCATCAGCGAATCGGCCGGCCCGTGGATATCGACCAGACGCCCCACCTGCAAAGAGCCACCGCTGCGCGGTTGGGCCGTTGTCTTGGCGGCCACAGTCGTCGATTGAGCAGGCTGAGTCGGGGTCGGCGCAGCTGGCGCGGACGAGGCGGCCGGTGCCGAAGTGGCCGCCGGTGCCGGCGACGTCGCCGCGGGGGCGCTGGTCGCTGCCGCTGGCGCTTGGGTGGGCGTGGGTGCCGAACTGCTGCACGCCGCTAACCACGGCAGCGCGCTCGCCCCCACGAGCAGACTGCCTGCCTGGAGAAGCCCGCGACGGGTCAGCGATCGGGAACGATAAGTCGTCATCGTCAATGCTCCTCTGTAATTATCATCCTTGGCCGGGCCACAGAGGCGACGAGAAAACTCCCGCCCCACTTGGCTGGACGAGTCGGCGATCCAAAACAAGCCCTGGAGTACGATTCGCCCCCGTTATCTGCTCCTTGTCATGAGTGCGGAGCCCCCCTCATCCATCCTCGCCTCCCCGTGTATGTTCAGAGCGGACGGTTTCATTGGAGGGGAGAGTTAGTGCATAGCCTCCCACCAGCGCCGAATCGCCGCGACGTGGTCAGACGGACTTTTTAACCCGGCTCCCATGGTATTGACCGAAATGTGGGTTGCCCCACGGTTTCGCCATTCGTCAACTGCCTTCTGCCAGTCGTCAGGGGTACCGATGATATTGACCCGCGCCTCCATTTGAATCGATGATGGATCGCGGCCGGACGCGCGGGCGCTCTGCTCGATGATCTGAAACGCGGCCGGCCAGCCGCCCGCGGGTGGGCGCTGGGGAAACCAGCCATCGGCGAGACGGCCAATCCGGGCCAAAGCGCGCTCCTCGGATCCTCCGATCCAGATCGGGATTGGCCGCTGGACCGGCAATGGGTTCAGCCCTGCCTCCTCGATGTGGTGATAGCGGCCGTTGAAGGTGACAACGGGTTTCGTAAAAAGCTCGCGCAGCACCGCGATCTGTTCCTCGAAGCGCTTGCCGCGATTGTGAAAGTTCTCGTTGAGCGCCTGGAATTCGACCTCGTTCCAACCAATTCCGACACCCAAGCGGAGGCGTCCGCCGCTCAGAACGTCGACCTCGGTGGCCTGTTTGGCGACGAGCGCGGTCTGCCGCTGTGGTAAGACGATCACTCCGCAAACCAGCTCGAGCCGTTTGGTAATCGCGGCGAGGTAACCGTATAACACGAACGGCTCGTGGAAAAGACTCTTCGCGGTGTAGGGACCGCGCCAATCCGGACGGTTCGTCGTATCGGCGCCCAGTACGTGATCATAGATCACCACGTGATCGAAGCCAATCTCTTCCGCTGCTTGAACGTATTCGCGTACGCCGCTTGGATCGGCGCCAATCTCCAACTGGGGAAAAACGACTCCGAGTTTCACTTTAGTTCTCCTGGAATGACCGGCCGATCGGCCAACGGATCATCAACGCTACGCTGCCAGGCGGCGAGCACCGCCGCGAGCTTCTGAATGCGCGGTTGCTGGCTGGGAACCTGGGACAAATCACGCGTCTCCCACGGATCCTCACTCAGATCGAAGAGTTGAAGGCGGTCAGCACCAACGTTCTCGGTGACTGACCGGTAATAGCGGATCAGCTTCCAGCGCCCATCCGAAACCGACCGCTGATTGTGACGGTAGACCGAGCAAACGTGGGCCCGGGCGGTCGTCGTCGCCCCAGTAATCAGTGGCACCAGGCTGCGACTCTCGACGGTCGCCGGCACCGGCACGTCGACGAGCTCGCACAGCGTGGGATAGACATCGTACATGTAGTGCAAGGCGTCGACGCGCTTCCCTTTGGGGAGTCCGGGACCACGCACGATCAACGGCACGTGGATGCTGTGCTCATAGAGATTTTGCTTACCAAACAGCCCGTGCTGGCCAACGGCCAGGCCGTGGTCCGCAGTGTAGATAACCAGCGTCTCGTCCGCGATGCCTCGTTCGGCGAGTGCGCCAAGCACCCGTGCAACCTGAGCGTCGAGGTGGCTGATCATCGCGTAATAGTCGGCCAAATGTTGCCGAACAACCTCCGGCGTCCGGGGCCACGGCGCAAGCTTTTCGTCGCGTCCCCGGAGGTCGCCAGTATCGAAGGGATGCTCCGGCAGAAAGTTCTCCGGCAGTGGCAGCTTCGCCGGATCGTAAAGACGTGCGTACTCGGCCGGCGCGGTGCGCGGATCGTGCGGAGCGGTAAAGGCCGTGTAAAGAAAAAAAGGCTGCTCGCCGTCGTAGCGGCGGATGAAGTCGACCGCGGCATCGGCAAAAAGGATGCTCGAGTGCTTTTCTCCGGTGCGCCGCGCCTCGTCGGGATAGACAGCGCTCGGATCGTAGTCGTGGATGGGAACCGCGTAGTGATCGCTCATGCCTCCGAAGAAGATGTTCGCGCCACTTTGAAAGCTCTTATTGAAAGCAAGCTTGTCATTGTGCCACTTGCCCACCCCGTGGGTGTAGTAGCCATTCTGACGCAGATGCTCCCCGAGCAGCGTCAGATGCGGCGGTAAGGTTTGCAGGCCGCGCAGGTCCTTGAGGTCCAACGACACCGACGCGTGAAACACGTGGACACCGGTGTGGATCAAAGCCCGACTCGGCACACAGACCGCGCCGGTCAGCCCACCCATGATGTGCGCCTGCATAAATGAGACACCATTCGCCACCAGCTCATCGAGTGTGGGCGTTTGAACGTCTGGATTGCCAAATGCGTGGATACCGTTCCAGCGGTGATCGTCAGCAATCATGAAGACAATGTTGGGTCGCTTTGACATACTTTCTTTCTCGGGTTCAAAGGATGAGGTGAGTTCCGAAGCCATTATACGAAATCGAGGCTCCCCGGAAATCCCCTAACCCTCTTCCAGATGGTTAGTAAGGATCGCCTGGCCAGATCTCATCCGCTGCGGTGGCTCGATGGATTATGGGATCATGCGTAATCCTGGTAATCAGCGTGGTCTTTTCACGCCAGGAAATCGCGTGTACAATTGCCGATAGTGTTCTGGCAATGGCAACCGTGCCTTCCAATCGCGCATCAGGTCACCAGATTTACCTAGCACTACCCAATTGGGTACTGTATCTCATAAGAGCAACGCATGGCCCAGTTACCCATGGCTCAATGGACCATCACAGCAGATAAAGTCGGCAGATCGCCCTCACCGCTTCGCTCCGCTCAGGGCAAGCTTTAACCTTCTCCTAGAGGGAGAGGGAATTTCGGGGTAGAACGTCGATGACGAGGAGATCAGCATGCATCAACTGGATTCGGCCCGACTCTCTCGAAAGTTCTTCATTCGCTGGGCCATCGGAGGGCCCCTCGGTCTGCTTGGAGCGAGCCTCCTCGCGGCGTGCAGCAACGCCCCGGTCACGCCGACGCCCAATCCGACGAGCGCGCCGGTCGCTCAGCCAACCGTTGCAAGTGCGACGCCGACGACCGCTACGACCAACGTCACCGCCCCCCAGCCTACCGCTGCAAGCGCGACTACCAAAGCCACGGTGGGTGAGCTGACCTTCATGCGCCCGTCCAGCGGTCCAGACGAGGACAAAGCTTACCAGGCAATGCTCAGTGGCTGGACCCAGCACCATCCAGAAACCAAGGCGACGTTTGTGTCAGTTCCGTACGCGGATTATGAGACAAAGCTGCTTACCGAGATTGCCGGCGGGGTGGTGCGCGACGTGATCGGTATACAAGGATATGACGTCGCGGTCTTCGCGACCAAGAAGGCAATCATCACGCTCGATCCGTATGTGAAAGCAAGCACCGACCTCAACGTCGACGACTTCTTCCCCGCTCACTGGCATGATGGGCAGTTCGAGGGCAAACAGTTCACGATTCCGCCTGATGGCAGCCCGCTCTTCATTGCCTACAACACCGAGCTCTTTCAAAAAGCCGGAGTGAAGCCTCCTGCCGCTGACTGGACCTGGGCCGATTGCCTCAAGGTTTGTCAGGATCTCACTCAGAAAACGGGGAATCGCGTCAATCAGTTTGGTGGCTCGTTCTCGGGAAACATTTTCCCCTGGCTCTTCGCCAACGATGCCAACGTCATCGACGTTGCAACCAACAAGGTGACCATAGATGAAAAGAACGCCGTCGAGGCGCTCCAGTATCTCGGCGACTTGGTTACGAAGTACCACGTGAATCCCACTCCACAAGAGCAGCAGGAGATGGGACAGAACTTCTTCCTGACCGGCAAGATTGGTATGGTAGTCGCAAACCGCGGTGGTCTCGGAACAGCCTACCGAGATGCCAAGTTCAAGATCGACGTTGTCGCTATACCCAGGTCGCCGACCACCGGTCACAGCGGTTCGCAGATCACGGCGCTCGAATTAGCGATCGAGACGCCGAACAAGCATCCTGACGATGCCTGGCTTCTCCTTGACTATCTTGTCAGCCCGGAATCGGAATTGACCCGCTTCACCCGGTATGGCGGTTACCCATCGCGCAAGAGCGTCGCCGCCGATCCAAAGTTCCTCGCCTCGGTGGCCCCATCCTGGGTTGGCACGGAAGTCAACCAGAAGATTCTCACCATTGCCGGGGCGGTTGGCACGGGCTTCGTGCCACATCATCCTAATTGGTCCCAAATCAGCGACACCTTGAACAAGCACCTCGACGACCTCTGGAACGGTAAGCAATCTGCCAATGCCGTCACCCAAGCCGCCGCCGCGGACATCAGTAAGCTGATGGGGTGAATTTAGGATACCGTCACCGCTTTCCCTAACGTCTCTCCGACCCACTCCGGCCGATAGTAGGCGTATACTCGCGAGGTGACTGGTTGGGCGCGGACGGGATAGAGTGCCAGGGCTTGGAAGGTGATGGTGAACTGCTCCTGGGGAGCAAGGTCTTCGACGTAGAGAATCACCTTTCGGCCGGCGAGGTCCCAGCGCTTGAGCTTGGGTTGCTGCTTCAGCAAGGCATCGAGCGTCTCATGCACCGGTGTGAAGCCCGTCGGGACTGCGACGTCAAGGACGACCATACCGGCTTGCCGCGGCTCCGGTGGGGTGAACTGGATCGACACGGAAACCGTGATCCGGTCATTCACCGCGACCTGATCGGTGCTGTAGGCGACGTCGATTTGGAAAGCGCTGTTTCCTGACGCCAAGATTTTCGGCTGATTGTATCGGCGGACGAGCTGGGCCATGACCTGTCCTTTTCCCTGGCTTTGAACGGTCGCGTTCGTACCGGCCGGAATCTCCAGAATCTGGACAACGTCGGTATTCTCGGGATTGACTTTCAGGTCTTTGCGCCAGGCACCGCTTTGGATGGTGACCGTCGCGTCGACGTCACTGCGCTGACTGCTCGCGGCCGTGGTGAGAGCCTGGAGCGCGACGACGGTGTCCTGGGTCGAGTCGAAACCGCCGTACGCGTTGCGCTGGGCTGCGAGCCAGCGGACGGCCTTTTGGGCATTGGCCAAGTCACCTTGCTCGATCAGGGCAAGCGTAGCATAGCCGGTCGTTTCGATCGTTGCGCTACGGCTGGGACGCATGATGGATGACACGGGTAGCCGGGCCGCGAGCGCTGCGGGTGTGGGATTCGCGGGCATTGGCTGAATCGGAGTAGGCTGGCTTCCCCAGTGCAGGCCGGCGGCGTCGGTCTGGGCGCGCGCCACTAGACGATCGTGAGCTGTGTTCGCTCGGGTGCTCTTAGCCCGGGCAAGGGCGTAGGCGACGATCGCCAGGGAGTAATCGTCGGCCAGGCCGTCGACCTGGCTCTCAAGGTAAGCGATCGCCGGTTTTGCACCTTCCGCGTCGCCGGCCTCGCTCAAAGCAATGGCCACGTAAGCGGTGAGCGCGACCACCCCATTCAGGCCACCGGAGAGATCCGGGTGATGGAGAAACCCGACTGGCCGAAACGAGCCATCCGGATTCTGCCAGCGTTTGATCCAGCCGCTGGCCGCGCTCAGCACGGCCTCATCGACGAAGATCAGCCCGCGTGCCTGGGCAAACGTTTTCAGGACGAAGGCGGTGAGCCAGAGACTCCCCTTGCCGTCTTGCTGCCCAAACGCCGAAAAACTTCCGTCGGTTCGCCGGTAAGTCAGCTCGCGCTGATAACCGGTGAGCAGGAGCAGCTCAGCCTTGGCCATGACCTCGGGGTTGCTCTGTCCACTATGTTGGAGATACCGTGTGACGAAGACGTCCGGAGCGAACAGAATCATATTCTGCTCGCCGCAGCCGAATGGCATCTGGAGCAGCGCGTCAAGGCCGTCGATGGTCTGACTGAGTACGTTTCCCGTCACGACGAGTATGGCGCGCCCCGAGCCGGCGACCACGTCAGCCGGTACCTGCAAATCCAGAGCGTGCGTTGCTCCGGGCGTGAGAACCAGATTATCGACCTGCTCACGGGCGACCCCTTCTGGCTCAACCAGCAGCTCCTTGACGATCGCGTCGGCGGCGACCTGACTACGCGCCGTGACTTTGAGTAGGCCAACGCCGAGGCCAGTCGGCCGGATTGGGAAGCTGACTCCGCCAACGCTGTTGGCGTCAACTGTCACGGACTTGGCGGTGGTTTCGAGCGCGTCGAACCATCCCGAGGGATCGAGCTCGACGGTGAACTGCTGCGCGGTCGATTGATAATTGTAGAGTGCGACTTTGATAAGAAATTCCTCGCCGCGAATCGCCGAATCAGGCAAGTCGAGTTGGACGAAGAACGGCTGGAATACCCTGAGCTCGGTCTCGGCGATGCCAAGTCCCTTGTCTTTCGAAAGAGCGACCGCGCGCATCGCCCAGGTCGTGATGCTATCCGGGGTAATCAGCTTCGCCGTTGCTCGACCGCGCGTATCGGTGGCCAAATCACTCCAAACCCAGGTCTCGGGGAAGAATTGACGCACTCGCGAGACCTCGGCGAGCGCATTCGACGGCGTGGCGGTCGAAGCGACCGCGGCAGCGGGGGCCGTGGTCGGCGCGGCGGCGGCTTGTCTCATGGGAAACGGCGCCGCGTCGGCGCCGACAATCCGCGGCAGTTGCTGCTGAAGGCCGGCCGGCACCTGATGATTCGTCAGGACGACCACGCCCGCATCGGCGAAGGTCTCTTTGGCACCGGGATTGAGCAGCACAGGGCTCGGATTGATCGGCTGTGTCTGGTGAAGCTCGGCTCGTGGGCTTTCGTAAAGGTGCTCAATCTCGTCGAAGACCTGCTGAAGATTCAGCCGGTTCTTGGCAAGAATGAAGACCGAGCGATCGACCGCGGTGAGACCAACCCGGGCCGGACCTTCGGTTTGGATCGTTACGTCAAGTAGATCACCGGGCTTGGCTTCAGCCGAACCGGGTTTCAGCGACACCTGGTGTGGATAGCTGCCCTCGACTTTGAACGGCAGGAAATCGGCCACGACCTCGCCGCTCGTGAGAATCTGGTAGACCAAAAGTCGCGCTTCCGGTGCGAGCGTTGGCGTGACCGGTATCGCTAAATCGGCAGACGGCGAGGAATTGGAGTAGACTACGCTGCCGCGAGCCAGAAGCTCATAGTAAAAGTTCTCCGCCTCGCGTGTCGCGTGAACGTGGAAGTGCGCGGTATCGCCGACTTTGAATGGCCCAGTGCTCAGCGGCTCGAGATGAATAAAGCTGCCGGTTGGCGAATAGCCGGCCTGGAGTGTCAAAGGCACCGCATCGGCGTTCGCCGCGGTCGCTTCAGCGACGAGCTGGGTCGCGTCGGCGGGCGGTGTGACCCGGAGCGTCGCCAATCCCTTTTGCGTGGCCAGGCGCGCCGTATCGGTCTTGAGGGTTCGGAACCTTCGATCCTGGTAAGTCACCCGTACGTTGACCGTGAGATCCACCGGGCTATGATCCGGCGATTCGCTGACGACCAGCATTCCGAAGGGCAAGCCCGGCTTGAAGGCACCGCTCTCGGGAACGAATTGGAGGTGAATCGGCCGTGTAGCAATTGTGACGAGCTGGCTGTTGTGCTCTTCGTCGCCGGTCGCCGCCTCACGCACGACGATGTCGAGCCGCACCTGGGCCAAGCCTTGCACGGCCGGGGAGCCGACGGCATAACCTACTGCAGGAATCTCAAACGAGGTCGTCCCGTTGATCGTCTTGCTCACCCGGGCATATTCCTGCCAGGTGCCGAGATAACGCTGAGCCTGAATCTCTAGCTCGCCCTGGACCGGCTTACCAAAACTGTATTCCGCGCCCACCGTCCCCTTGATCGGATCACTCGCCAGTGCCCACTCGCGGGACAGGTTAATCTTGACTTCGTACTTCGGCAGGACATAGCGCTCGACGCGCAAATCGAGCTGGCTGCTCTGCTGACCAGCGGTCAGCGTCGCCTTCCAAACTCCCAGGTTGGGCTCGGTCGACAGCGGTAGATCGACGCTTGCCATCCCCAGGTCGTCCACGGCAACCGTCTTTCTCAAGATCTTCAGCCCCTTGGCGTCGGCCACTTCGAGCGTCGCCGCAGTGGCAACCGGGCGAAATGACGGATCGAGGGTGAGAACCCGGAAATGGACGGTCTGGCCTGGCTGGTAGACCGGCTTGTCAGTTTCGAGAAAAGGGAGCGGGCTGCTCGTAACCTGAATTGGCGCCTGATCCTGAAAGCCGCGACCGCTCACCTGAAGCTGATACTGTCCATCGACGAGCCGGGGTATGTTGAAAGAGACTGTTGCCCGCCCGGTCACGTTCGCCGTCATCGCACCGACTGGCTGACCATTCTGGAGTAAAGAGACTGTGACCGGTCCGGTGGCCGGCTGTCCATCCTGAAATTGCGAACACGTGATCAAGGCCGGCTGACCGGCCCGAAACGTCCGCGGGGCGACCACCAGATAATCAACGCTCGGAGGGACGCCGGGCGACGTCGAAGGCGGGGTTGGAGAATTATGTAAAATCAACGGTGGATCCGAGCAGGCGGCAACCGAAAATGCCGTGGCCGCGACCGAGACCGCGAGAAGACTGCGCCGGGTGACTTGCCTTGGCATCGCTGACCTCCATTCGCGCTATCTGAATCCAGAACGGGAATGGAACGCGAAAAGTTCCCATCTTGTATCCCAGATGGCGGGATGGCTTGCGACGCGTGTCTGCCCGGCTTACGGTCAAGCATGATGAGACCGATCAGGTCGGTGAGGGGGCATGGATCAACTCCTTCACACCGTGATGTGCGGAGAACATAGACGTGATCAATCCCGGCCGCTAAGATGAACATGCTTAAACACGATGTATGTAGGAGGGGACCACCATGAGCCAACCCACCACCGATGTGACCAGGCTCCTGCGCCGCGTACGGAACATCCGCGAGTTCACGCCGGAGCCCATTTCCGAGGACACGCTCGTCGACATTCTCGAGGTAGGACGATGGACTGGTAGTGCCAGCAACCGCCAGCCGACCGAAGTTGTCGTCGTGCGCGACCCGCAGGCTCGGCAGAAGCTGGTGGAGGCCGGGTCGAACACCGCGGGAAAGGCAGCCGTTTCTCTCGTGATCGTCACCCCGGGCGATCCGGCGCGGGCTGAGCTGGAAATTTTCGACGATGGTCGCTTGGCCGAGCGGCTACTCGTTGCCGCGGCGGCGCACGGACTCGGCTCGGGTATCACCACGTTGAAGGGTGAAGGGCCCGCCGCGGTGAAGCAGATGCTGGGCATCCCGTCCGAGCGTCGGGTTCGTACCGTCGTCAACATCGGCCACCGCGACGAGGCCGCGATCCGCGCCAAGCCCAAGAACCCGCAGCCGCGCAAGCCAATGACGGAATTCGCCCACTGGGATCATTACTAACACTAATTGCTCTAGCGCGCCCAGCGCAGAATTAATGGATCCCGCTTCCGAGCTAGTTCGATCAGGCCCTGGCGGAGTGGCGGCGCCAGCGGTGGCGTGGGGTGGCGTGTCGCATCGCTGCGGATGATTCCACCTTCCTTCATCAAGACCTTAGTTGCCCGCAGACCACACTGGCGATTCTCGAAGTTGATCAGCGGCAGATACCGCTCGTAGATCTCGACCGCGGCGTCGCGCTGGCCAGTGAGATAGAAGTCGACGACTCGACGGAGAACCTCGGGAATCATCGCGCTCGGCATCGTCCCGGTCGCCCCGGCGTCGAGATCGGGAATCAGGGTGATACTCTCCTCGCCGTCGAACGGACCGCTGATCGCCGGGCCGGCCAACCGAATCAGCTCGCGCAGCTTGCTCGCCGCGCCGGGCATCTCGACCTTGAGGTACTGGACCGGCTCGATCTCGATCGCCAGCTTCGCCAGGAAGGCCGGGGAAAGCTGGACGCCGCTGATCGGTGCGTCTTGAATCATGATCGGAATGTCGATCGCGTCGGCGACTCGACGAAAGAACTCGAAATTACCGGACTCGTCGGCACGCATCGTCGCACCGTGGTAGGGTGGCATCAGCATGACCATTGCCGCGCCGGCCGCTTGGGCGCGTCGACTCCGCTCGGCGGCAATGCGCGTGCTGTAATGGCTCGTGGTCACGATCACTGGCACGCGCCCAGCGACGTGGTCGAGAATCGTGGTGGTCAGCCGCTCGCGCTCGTCGTCGGTGAGCGCCATCTGCTCAGAAAAGTTGGCGAGGATGCAGATACCGTTGACCTGGGCATCGATCATGAAGTCGATGGCCCGCATCTGGCTTTCGAGGTCGAGGTTGCCGCCGTCGTCGAATGTCGTCGGGGCAATCGGGAAGACGCCGGAATATTTTTGTGTGAGCATCGTTAGGCCTCCTGGCTAAGAACGTCTGGCCATACATCGGCTCAGTATACTCCATTCACTGCTGCTCGCAACACTGAAAGCTACTATACTACCAGACGCCTTCCCTAGTGGTATTCAGGGCAATTGGCAGTTGTGTTAGTCCTAAAGTCGCGGTGGGAGTGGAGAATCCTCAGCGGTCATCAGAAGTTCTTCGTCGCTCCCTGCCGCCTCGGAATGACAAACTGCGAGTGCTATCGCGTCAAAGGAACGATTTCGGCTATACTGAGCCCGCGTGGCGTTCGCGGCGCCACGTCGGCTCCAAAGAAATCCCGAGGGTTGCATGACATGCCAAGCAGATCCGAAGTTCGCCTATCCCCCAACGTCCTTTTCATCCTCACCGATCAGCAACGCTGGGACACGGTCGGTGCCAACGGCTGTCCGCTCGATCTCACTCCCAACCTCGACCGAATGGCACGGCAAGGCGTGCGCTTTGCCAACGCCTTCACCTGTCAACCAGTTTGCGCGCCCGCCCGGGCCTGCCTCCAGACTGGCAAGTACGCCACCAAGCATGGTGTCTGGCGCAATGGACTCAGGCTATCGCGCGAGGAGCGCACGCTAGCCCATTACTTCAAGGACGCCGGCTACGACGTTGGCTATATCGGCAAATGGCACCTGGCGCAAACCGGTAAGAATCCGGTTCCCGCCGACCTGCGCGGTGGTTACGTCGACCACTGGCAAGCTGCCGACCTCTTCGAGTTCACCTCTCACCCCTACGAAACCGTCCTCTTCGACGAAAATAACCAGGAAGTGCGCCCCGAAGGCTACCGAGTTGACGCGACAACTGACCTGGCCGTCGACTTCCTGCGCAATCATACGACGAATCCTTTTTTTCTCTATTTGTCCTACCTCGAGCCACATCACCAGAACGATCTGAATCGCTACGTCGCCCCGGAGGGCTACGCCGAGCGCTACGCCAACGCCTGGGTGCCCGGCGACCTCGCAGGTCGGCCCGGTGACTGGCTGTCGCAGTTGCCGGACTATTACGGCATCATTGCCCGGATCGACGAGTGTCTCGGGCGGATCCTCGGCGAGCTCGACCGGCTTGGACTTACCGAGAACACGATTGTCTTCTTCACCTCGGACCACGGCTCGCACTTCCGAACCCGCAACGCCGAGTACAAGCGAAGCTGCCACGAGGGATCGATCCATGTGCCGGCCGTCGTGCGTGGTCCTGGCCTGCCGCGAGGCCGTGTGGTTGATCGTCTAGTGAGCCTGATCGATTTTCCGCCCACCTTGCTCGATGCAGCCGGCATTCCGGTCCCGTCAGTGATGCAAGGACGCAGCACCCTGCCGTTGCTGCGTGAGGAGCCTAATCTAGACTGGCCCGAAGAAGTCTTTCTCCAGATCAGTGAATCGGAAGTCGGCCGGGCGATTCGGACCCCCCGCTGGAAGTACGCGGTGTTCGCGCCCGAGAAAGATGGCTGGAAGGATTCAGCCAGCGGGGTGTACGTCGAGCGCTACCTCTACAACTTGGGCAACGATCCATACGAGCGGGTGAACCTGGTTGGCCGCCCCGATCACGCCGAGATCGCCCAGCAATTGCGTGAACGCCTGATCGCGCGCATGGTCGCGGCCGGCGAGCCGGCACCAACGATTGTGCCAGCGAAGTATCAAGTATGGTGAGACGCGAAGATTGGGAAGATCTGATGCGCGTTCCCGCGCATGAGTGGCTCGACCAAGTCGTGCGCCGCGGTTTCGTCGAGCCAGCCTTCGCTCACCAGCTCGCTTAGCGCCTGGGCGAGACCCTGGCGAGCGACCGCGGCGTGGCCGACAACGTTCTCGACCGTCGCGTAGTCTCCGCCAAAAGTGAGCAGCTTGTTGCTTGGCGCGGCAAGAAGGAATTCCTTGACGAAGCGCACGCAGGCAAGCGGACTGACGATCCAGGCCCAGCAAAGGTCGACGACGACGTTGTGATAATGCTTGGCCAAGGCAATGTACTCGTCCTGATACGGATAGCCGATGTGCATGAGAACGAACGTCACCCGGGGAAAGTCCGCGAGCAACGGACAGAGGTCACCAGCGTTCTGGCGGACGCGCTCGAGCGGCATCCGGTCGGATCCGGCGTAGTAGCCACAATGCAGCTTCACCGGCAATCGAGCCTTTTCTGCCTGGTCGATACAGAAGCGCATTAGATGGTCTTCGAGCGCCTGGCGCTGGGCGCCGGTTAGCGGCTCGCCCTTGACCAAGCAAGCGAAGAGCGGTCGCGCCTCCTCGGCCGAGACGGCTGCGTAATTGAGCCGCCGTTGATAGGCCGCTTGCGACTTGACCGCGTCGGCGCGCGGTCCATAGGTCGCGAAGGCCCACTCGATCACCTGATGCCAATCGTCGAGCGTTGCCGTCGGCAAGCCGCTGAGCTGGCCAAAGTTGTCGAGAATGGAGCGATCGAGGCCGGTCGAAAAGGCGATCAGGCTGAGATCCTGCTGGAGAAGCTCCGGATATTGGGTCTCGCAGAAGGTCGTCTCCAGCGAGTTGACTTGGCAGGTCTCCACGCCCGCGACGTCGTGGATCAGCCGGCGATAAAAGCCGGGACGTGCTCGACGACTCATCTCCTCGCTCACCTCCACGAAGCGAAGGGAATCCACATGCTCAATGCCAAAGAGTAAGCGGATGCTTTCGGCCACCGCGCGCAGATAGCCGGTGTGCCGGGCGCGCCGCCAATGCGGTTCGAGGATCGCCCACTTATCGGCCGGATCGACCGTTGGCGAGAAGAAGCGTTCTTGCTCGACCGCGGGCATGCCGGCACTCCAGAGATCATCCTTCGCGTAGTGGCAGAAAAGCAACGCGGCATCGACGCACGGCTGGAGACGGTGGGCGCCCGGTCCAGCGAGCCGGGTGCGCTCTTCGAGTAAGTGTTCGTGCGTGTCGACGAATGGCGTCGCGTCGATGTGCTCGCGTAGCGCCGACAGTGTTGTCGCCATAAAAGCTAACCTCCATGATCGACGGAATAGCTTGGGTCGCAACGGTCCTCTACGTATTGTAACTGTTGGGCGTGCTATAATAATCAAGCGAGCACTCGCCAATGGAGGCACCCGTGGAGATTGGAATCGGTTTACCAGCGACGATCCCCTGGGCAAAGCCATCGCTCAACGTCGCATGGGCCAAACGCGCCGAAGAGCGGGGTTTTTCATCGCTCGGGATCATCGATCGCATCGCCTATCCCAACTTGGAGCCCTTGGTCACGCTCGCCGCGGCGGCGGCAGTGACTCAGCGCATTCGCTTGATGACGACCGTGCTCATTGCGCCGACTCGGAGGACGGGCATCCTCGCCAAACAGGCGGCCAGCATCGATGCTCTCTCCGGCGGACGTTTGACGCTGGGGCTGGGCATCGGCGGGCGCGAGGACGACTTCCAAGACGCACCAGCGCCTTTTAAGAATCGCGGCAAGCGATTTGAAGCGCAGCTCGTCGCCTTAAAGCAGATCTGGGCCGGCAATCCTTTACCCGGCGCCAGGGTACCGATTGGTCCCAAGCCGGTTCAACCCGGCGGTCCGCCTATTCTGCTTGGCGGCTACAGTCCTTCCGCGCTTGAGCGAGTGGGCCGCTTTGCCGATGGCTTCATCTCCGGCGGTACGGCTCCGGATTTTGCCCGCCAGCTCTATTCCTTGGCCGAGCAATCGTGGCAAGCGGCTGGACGGCCAGGCAAGCCTCGTTTCGTCACCAGTCTCTATTTCGGTCTCGGGCCCGACGCTGCCGAGGAAGCCGCGAATTACATCCGCGACTATTACAGCTTTATGGGACCAGCTGCCGAGAATATGGCCCGCGCCATCCCTTCGACGCCCGCGGCCCTCAAAGCTGCCATTCAGGGCTTCGAAGCAATCGGCGCTGATGAGCTCATCATGTGGCCTTGTATTCCGGAGTTAGATCAGGTCGACCTTGCCGCCGAT
>JAJPIK010000077.1 GCA_021324795.1 Chloroflexota bacterium | reverse complement strand
GTGCAGCAGCTCATTCGGTCACCAGCCGTGGACCGCGGTTGAGTTCTGATCACGCGCGAGGCTGTCACGCCGCCAGCCACGCTCGGGCGACCCCGGCCGGCCACGAAAAGGAGGGTCGCTGCACCATGGCCCAATCGGCTCCCGCTCCCCTTGCCTTTCTCGGCCGGGATGTCAGCCAGGGTGAGGTCGTCGCCTGCTTGCTCCTCGCCGACGGTCGTGAAGCCGTGCCCCGCTGGCGTGTCCCCAACAACCAACCCGGCGCCGAAGCGCTGGCCGACCGCCTCGCCCAGTTGGCCCCGCAGCACGGCTTTGGGCGGCTGCGCATTGGCCTGGAGGCCACCAACCTCTCCTGGTGGCCTCTGGCCTGTTTCCTTCAGGAAACCCCACGCTTGGCCGCCATCGAGCGGGAGATCTACGCCCTCAATCCCAAGCTGGTCCACGGCCTCAAGCAGGCCGATGCCGACACCGGCAAGACCGACCCGGTCGACGCCTTCTTCATCGCCGAGCGACTCCGGCTCGGCCGACTGCCGGCCCCCTTCCAGGTGGACCTGCGCTCTGCGCCCCTCCAACGGCTGACGCGCTTCCGCGCCCATCTTGCCCAG
Source organism: Chloroflexota bacterium (assembly GCA_021324795.1). Lineage (GTDB taxonomy): Bacteria > Chloroflexota > UBA6077 > FW602-bin22 > CADDYW01 > JAJPIK01. The sequence continues at coordinate 8,052 of JAJPIK010000077.1, read as the reverse complement.
ACGCTGGCCCGCGAGAAGAACTATTTCCTGAGCTTCCTCTTCCTGAAGTTCAGCGGCTTCTGCCAGGAGAAAGCCTTCGGCGATCCCTTTGGCGCGACCAGCTGCGCGGTGTTGGAGGAATTCACCACTGAACAGCTCGCCCAGACCCCACTGGAGGAGCTGGCTCGTTTCGTCGACGAGCGCGGTCGCGGTCGCTTCGCCGATCCCGAGGCGGTCGCCGCGACGCTCCGTCGTGCCGCCCGTGACTCCTATCGGCTCGACCGCGTCCTGGATGAACCGCTGACGCTGATCCTCGGCACCACCATGGCCACCATCCGCACCTTGCAGACCCAGTTGCGCGAGGGGGACAAGACCATCGCCCGTGAGTTGGAGGCCTTGCCGCCGGACCGTCGGACCATCCGTTCGGTGCCGGGCTTGGGACCGGTCTGGACGGCGGGCTTGGTGGCGGAGATCGGTGACATCCATCGCTTCCCAAACGATGCGGCGTTGGCCAAGTACGCGGGCTTGGTCTGGCCGCCCCACGAGTCAGGCTCCTTCCAGGCCCAGGATACGAACCTGGCCAAAGCCGGCAATGCCTACCTGCGTTACTACCTGGTCGAGGCGGCCAACAGTGTGCGGCTGGACTGCGCCGAGTACCGGGAGTACTACCAGGCCAAGTACGCCCAATCGCCTAAGCACGCCCACAAGTGCGCGCTGGTCCTGACCGCGCGCAAGTTGGTGTGCCTGGTCGATCATCTGCTGCGGGCGGGCGTCGTCTACCAGCCCCCCGAGTCGCGTCGGGACCAGAAGGAGGTGCGGACGTTGCCGCACGCGGCCCGACCACGGCCGCAGCGACGGACACGGCTTGCGCCGAGCGCAAGCTAACGTCGCCATCTTCATCGACTCCGCAACCACTCCGTGTCGCCGGTCGTCTCGTGCACACCGGTTGCTTGCGGCTGGCCAGAGAACACGCCTCATCCGCGTCCGTCCTTCAAAAATCGCCCCTTGACTTTTCACCGCAGGTCTAAGCTGGCATCGAAGACTAGGGGCGCGTATGCATTTTGCTCTCGCTGATCTCACCTCAAGATCGTTGGGCGGACCATACCGGCCGGGTTCACGGCGCTTGCCACTTGCGCCCGTGGCTCGAAGAGTCCGTCCACTCGGCGGGTGCGGCTGGTGCTGGTAATCGTGCCGCCAGCTACCACGAGGTCGTCAGCGTAGCAAACGACCGCCTGACCCGGGGTGATCGCGCGCTGGGGCTCGGCGAAGCGCACCTTGATCTGATCGAGGCCGATCTGCTGGACGGTCGCCTCGGCGTCGACCATCCGATAGCGGACGCGCGCCTTGACCGGCAACGGCTCGGGAATAGCGCCCACCTGGACGAAATTTGCCTCGTCGGCAATTAGCTCGTGGTCGTAAAGCGCGGCCTCGGGTCCGACGACGACCGTCCGGCTGGCCGCGTCCACGTCGATGACGTAGAGCGGATCCGCGCTCACCACGCCAAGTCCCCGGCGCTGGCCAATGGTATAGAAGGCAATGCCCCGGTGCTCACCGAGGACCCGGCCATCCAAATCGACGATTGGTCCGGGCTGAGCGATATCCGGCGCGAGCTTCTTTAGGAAGTCACCATAGTTGCGTTCGTTGACGAAGCAGATGTCCTGACTCTCCGGCTTCTCGGCGACCGGCAGGCGGAGCTTGCGCGCCAGCTCCCGAGTCTCCTGCTTGGTGAGCCCGCCCAGGGGAAATAGTGTACGGCGAAGTTCCTCCTGGGTCAGGACGTACAGCACGTAGGACTGGTCTTTGCGCAGATCCACTGCCCGCCGCAGAACGCGGCGACCAGTTTCGGGATCCGTCTCGACCCGAGCGTAATGCCCGGTCGCGACGAGCTCCGCGTCGAGCGCCCGCGCCTTGAGCAGCACCGTTCCAAACTTGATGTGGTCGTTGCAGCGAATGCAAGGATTGGGCGTCCGTCCCCGACGGTATTCGTCGAGGAAATTAGCGATGACCTTCTCGGCGAAGACGTCCCGGAAGTTCAGCACGTAGTGGGGAATGCCAATCCGATCGGCGACCCGGCGCGCATCCTCCGACGCGGACAGCCCACAGCAGGAATCGTCGCGCTCCCAGGCATCGGCTTCGTTGACCTTGGGCGACAGATTGAGGGTGACGCCAATCACGTCGTATCCCTGCTCCTTCAACAGCGCCGCGGACACCGCGCTGTCGACGCCCCCGCTCATGCCAACGACCACCCGCTGCTGAGTCATCGCCAAGCCCTTCTCGGATCCACAATGGAGTATTATTTTTAGTCTACCAGATCCGAACCTATGCCTGCGGGGAGCCCCGCCTTCAAAAGGATGGGGCAGGGGGCTGAAGCCCCTGGCAGTTTAGTGTCTCGTCCTTGCCCCGTCTCTTCAGAGCGGGGACACCGCTTTCACCTTCCGCTTTGGCTCTGGCGCGTAGACGACGAACGGCGCCAGAATCACGAGAAAGAGGACGCTAATCGTCAGGGTCGCCATAACCGGGCTCACCTGATCGGCCAGGTAGCCGAGACCAATCGGCCCGAGAACGTAGCCGAGGTCACCGAGGGCACGATAGATTCCTAGCGTCGTGCCATTCGCGCCCGGGGGCGCCAGATCTGCGGCGTAGGCGGTGGCCGGAGAGTTGTACATCGACGAGCCGATTCCCCAAAAGATCGCGCTCAAGACGAAGATCGGGTAGCCGATCTGAAACGAGAACAGCAGAAACGACACCGCCACGAGCAACGCGCCGGGAGCGATCGTCGCTTTGCGCCCGAAGCGATCGGCGAGCACACCCGCGGCCGAGACCGTGGCGAAGTTGAGCAGATTGGCGATCGTGAAAGCGAGCCCAACCTGGGTCGGATTGAGGCCACCGTAGCGATAGGCCGTGGCTGGAACGACGGTGAAGATGCCGGCCGTTCGAGCGGCAGTCGCGGCAAAGCCGATCAGCCCGACAAGGATAAACCCCGGATTGCGCACAAGATAGCCCAGGACTTCAGCGCCTCGTGGTTGGACCTGATTGCTCGCGCCATGATGAATAGCGCGTCGTGTCTCCGGCAAGCGCGTCAGGCCAACCACGCCGGCCATCGCCGCGAGGATGGCAAACGTGAAAAATGGCCAGCGTGGGCCTATGCTCGCGCTCATGGCGCCGCCGATGACCGGACCGATTCCGACCGCAAATTGAAAAAAGGTACTGTAAACGCCCATCATCCGGGCGCGATTTTCCGAACTCGAAACGTCGGCGACGATGATCGGTCCGACGACGAGCACCGCGGCCGAGCCAATCCCGGCGACAAAGCGAAAGACCAGGAGCTGCTGGTTGGAGCCCGCCAGACCACAAAGCAGCGAGCCAACCGACGCGAAGGCCGTGCCGATCACCAATACCCGTCGTCGGCCCAGGTGCTCGGTGAGATGGCCCATCGGCAGGTCAAAGAGCAGCCGCCCCAAGCCAAACGCGGCGACGGCGGCGCCAACCGCGGCTTCGGTTCCGCCGAGCGTCTGCACGAAGAATGGCAGCACCGGGATGACGACGCCAAAGCCAATCTGATTGATCAGCGTAATGAAACAGATCCAGAGTAGAATGTGATTGGCGCGCAGCAGATCTCTCAGACGCTCGACCATGTTGCCCCCCCGCTGTCCTATCGGCAGAAAACAAGGATAGCTGCTCGGTGGGACAATGACAATGCCGTTTTCGTAGAGAATTGCATCGGCAGACCTTGCTAGCCTATGATAGCTCCGGATGTGCCGAGACTAATCGAACACCGTCCGAATCGGAGGCACCATGTGGCTCAAAGCTTTGGTAATCTGTCTTCTTGTCGCCATGCTTACTGCGAACATACCCGCAGCGCTGGCCCGGGCCGAGAATTGTCAATTCGTTCTAGGCTTTGCCACTCTCCATGACCTGATTCCTCAGATTGTCGGACAATGCCTTGAGAACGAGCATCATAACCCGACCAACGGCGATGGCCTCCAGATGACGACGAATGGCCTTCTTGTCTGGCGGAAGGCCGATAACTTCACCGCCTTCACCGACGGCTACCGGACCTGGGTCAATGGCCCGTTCGGCTTGCAGATGCGGTTGAACAGCCAGCGATTCTTCTGGGAGCAGAATCCGGAAAAGCTGCCAATCATCCCGACGCCGGTCGCGGGGGCTCATTGCCACACCGCTGGTTTGTCGCTGACGCTGAAGACAACTGAAGGCGCGGCTGGGACGATCTTCGATACCTTTCAATTCGTCAACAACCTATCGGTGCCCTGCACGTTCTTCGGCTTCGTCGGTGCCCAAATGCGTGATGCTCTGAACAATCCTTTGCCGACCCAGGTCGTGCGCGGCGGAGATTTCTTGACTAACCTGCCGGGTCCGGCCCTCGTTACGGTCGCGCCCGGCGGCGCGGCGGAGTTCACTCTGTCCTGGAGTGACGTGCCGGTTGGTAACGAGACGACCTGTCCCCGGGCGAGCCAATTGGCGGTGACCCCACCTGACGAGTTCGACCCGCTGATCGTCCCGGCGACGCTCGCGCCGTGCAACTTTGGAACGGTCCACGTCAGCGCGATTCGCCCGTCGAGCTGAAGCAACTCCACGATAAGAGCTGCCAGGCATTCCCAGTTCAAGCAATTTACACCGGATCGTCGATACAGGGACGCCATCCAGTGATCATTGGTCTTGAATGACGGCCACGTAGCCCGAGCCCGATGCACCGTCAACAGCAACATAGGCCCGATTCGTCGATGGATTGACCGCGATCTCTGCGACTTCATCTGAAAATGAAATTGTTGTCAATACGGCGTCAGTCTGACCATCGATAACCGTCACACCCGTACTCGTACCGACAAAGATGTGGTTAGTCGATGGGTTCACGGCCAGACCTCCGGGGTTCACGGCGTTGAGAAACGGTGGAACCGTCAAGGTCGAGAGGACGGCCTCCGCCTTCTCGTCGATCACCGAGACGGTATTATCATTCGTATTCGTGACATAGAGCCGGCTTGTGAGCGGATTGACCGCGACGAGTTCTGGTGCGTTCCCAACCGAGACCCCCCACACAACTTGTTTCGTCGCTTCGTCCACATCTACTACGCTCTTGCTTCCACTGTCAGTGACAAACACACTTCGAGCAGATGAATCGATGGCGACCCCGTAAGGATAGCTTCCCGCCCCAAGGTTAATGACTGGCCCGGGCTCTCCGGTGATCCCGTTGATCAGATCGAGCCAGCCCGGACCGTTGCTGGCGACGTAGACCTGACTGGTGGTAGGATCTACCGCGACCCCTTCCGGATAGCTCACAGCGACCGTGTAGAGGACAGAATCTCCATTCGCAATCCACAATTCACCGCCTTGGGATGTCACATAGACGTAACCCGTCGTCGGGTTGACCGCAACCTCCTGCGGCGTGTCGGGCATCGTTGGGTTTCCCCAGGATGATATGACAGCATTACTATTCCCATCGATGTCCGATACGTACCCAGCGTTATGCATCGCTACGTAGATGACGTTATTTGACGTGTTCACGGCGACGGACCAGGGGTTCCTGGCAAGTGCCACGGTCGCAACGACGCTTGGGAGCTTCGTTGGGGTGGGCGACGGCGTATCCGTTTGCGTCATACTGGGTGTGGGGGTTGACGTCAGTGTTGCTGAAGGAGTATCCGTGGCTGATGCCGTGGAGGTTTGCGTAGCACTTGGCGTTGGAGAAACCGTCGGCGACGGCGTATCCGTTTGCGTCATACTGGGTGTGGGGGTTGACGTCAGTGTTGCTGAAGGAGTATCCGTGGCTGATGCCGTGGAGGTTTGCGTAGCATTTGGCGTTGGAGAAACCGTCGGCGACGGCGTTGTACTCGCTGTTTGCGACGAAGTCCCGGTAGCTGTAGACGTTGCGATAGGGAACGGCATGATCGTTGCCGTCTCGGTTGGCGTGACGGACGGAACAACGGCTGCCGTACTTGTTGGTGCATTAGCAACTATTGTTGCGGTTGCGGTCCAGGTTGGGGTGAACAATGGGGTTGATGACCTGCCTGAGATGTTCGTAATCGATGGGAGATAGATGAGAAAGAGCGAGCTAGCGCGCGCAAGATGAGTGCTGCCAGCTACCCCTCCGATGATGATGGCAAAGACGAAGGCAATTCCGAAGAGGCGCCGTGTAGATACTAACACTTGGGTTCCCCCTCAGAGCGAGTCTTCAAAATGAACTCAGGCAGCCCACAAACGGGTGAGACGGCGGGCAATCAGGTTGCTGGCGCTGATATAGATGAAGGCACAAGCCGACCAGGAAGCGGCCTCCCAGTCGCGGGCCAGACGACGGTAACGATCCAGCGTTTGGGCACGACCTGGAAACCCTTCTGACCGCTGGGCGGGGAGACGACCTCGACGGTCAGATCCAGGGCCGGAGCCGCTTGCTGGACAATCGGGCCTTTATAGCGCCCGTCGGCCCAGACCAGTTTCAAGCGTGCCGATTTGGCCTGGGCCTGGGCCTGGGCCAAGACCTCCGGAGCCGCCACCGGATCCTGGACGCTGGCCGGGGTGACCAGGGCGGCCAAGACATTGCCCTGGGTATCGACGACCAGGTGGCGCTTGCGCCCCTTCACTTTCTTGCCCGCGTCGAAGCCGATCGGTCCCCCGCCGAGGCCGGTCTCCACGCTCTGGCTGTCGACGATGCCAGCCGAGGGTGTCGGCTCGCGGCCCATCTCAAGGCGTAACTCGGCGCGCAACGTGTCGGTGAGTTTCTCCCCAATCCCCGAATCGCTCCAGCGTCGAAAGCGACTGTAGACGGTCGGCCAGGCGGGAAAGGAATCGGGGAGCATCCGCCATTGGATCCCGCCGCGCAAGACGTAGAGGATCGCGTTGTAGATCACCCGATCGGCATGCACGCGGGGACGGCCCCGCTTCGTGTCGCGGGCGAGAATCGGCGCGATTAGATCCCAAGTGGCGTCGTCGACGTCGCTGGGGTAACATGAAAGAGAAGGTGTAGGCATGATGACACTCTTTGAACAAGACCAGCATGCCTGCACTTTCTCCTTTCTGCAAATCCCGCTCAGTCATTTTGAAGACTCCCTCTGAGAAATGTTTCAGGTTGCAACTCGTTGGCACGCCGAAATGTCATTGGTAGCTCATAATACTCGATACTGGCCGAAGCGTCAATGATCCCGTACGCTTGCATGCTTGGGAGCAGCAACTTTCTGTAGAAGCGGGCGGGCAAGGAAAGGGTGGACAGAGGTAGTAGAGTGAGGACAAAAAGACCGCCGAGATAGAGGCTGCGGCGGTCTGAAAGGAAGATCCCGTTGTCCGAAGCTCTTCCCGCAGCCATCGTAGCACAACTCGACGCCCTGGGCCAAGCGTTGAGGGAAGTGACGCAAGTCCATCGCGCCGGCACCCTGGCGATCCTCGAGGCGGCGACGTTGAGCGCGATCCGGGCGGCGATGCCCGGCCTGTTGGGGGCGGTCTTGACTGAGAGCACAACCAGCCTCAAGGCGGGGGGCGTGGGACAGACCGTGGCGTGCTCGGAGTGCGGGAGACACTGCCCGGTGCCGAGTTGGCGGGAGCGCGCGGTGACGACGGGGTGCGGGGAGATCCGGGGAGAGCGGCCCTGGTACCACTGCACGTCGTGTCGGTGGGGCTGGAGTCCGGCCGACCAGACCTGGGAGTTGGTCCGGCGGACGCGGATCAGCGCGGGGCTGGCGGACTGGCTGATCGATTGGGGAGCGAGCACCAGCTTCACCGATGCGGCCCGCGAACTGGGCAAGCTGACCGGGTTGCCGATCAGCCCGGAGACGATCCGCCTGTACACCGAGCAGCGGGGGACCGAGCTGGAGACCGTCGATGAGGCCGCGGCTCAGCGGGTCCAAGAGACTCGCGCGGCGGCTGCACCGCTTGCGGAAGCCCCGGGGACACTGGTGTGGAACTCGACGGGGTGATGGTGCCCTATCGAAGCGGCTGGCACGAGGTGAAGCTGGGGGTGATCGGTGGACAGGTGGAGGGGGACCTGCGGGCCTTGAGCTACGTCGGAGGGCGCGAGCCGCCCGAGCAGTTCGGGCCGCGGCTGCTCGCCGAGGCGGCCCGGCGGGGCGCCCT
>JAJPIK010000011.1 GCA_021324795.1 Chloroflexota bacterium | reverse complement strand
GTCAAGCTTGTCGGACGTCCTCGTATCCTCCGCCAACAATGTCGAAAACAAACGACGAATGGTCGATTAACGTTCCTCGGCAAACTCGAACGGGTGATGGCTCGGGCGGAGCAGTAAACCCCATCAGGAGCTCGTCCATCAGCCACTGCGGAACGATCTGCCAATCATTCGGATAGATGAATTGGAAGAGGTTCAGATAAGCGAGAAACAATTCCGGATATGGCTTAAGGTAGTCGTTAAGGCGATTCCAATCGAGATTCTGACCGGTTGCCCGGATAAGGTGGACGACGTCGGCTCCATCGAAGCGATGGCGCGCCGCGATGAACATCTTTGTCCAAAGGATGTCTTCTGGCGCGGCAATGAGGACCGTGACGTTGAATACCCGGCCCGGCTGACCTCGGCGATACCACGAGCGATCGACGGCGTATTCGCCCTGAGCAAAGTGGTGGACGAGGTCGATCTCGGCATCGCGCAGGCGGAGCTGGGCCTGGATAAGGTCTTGATCGAGGACTTTCGCCCCGGCTTGGCTAAGAGCCCGGATCGCTGGCTCAAGCTGCGCAGGTTCGATCATGAGATCCAGGTCGAGGGTTGCACGACCTAGCCGTACGTAGCACTCGACCGCCCAAGCACCGCCAAGGACAAATGGTACGTTGGCTGCCTTGAGTGTACGCAGCGCTAGTCCATAATCCTGCTTGATTGGTGAGGTAACGACCATCATGACGTTGGCCTATCCCATATTTGTCAAACGCGAGGGACTGCAGGACACGTGCCGATAATGCGGACTCCCGTGATCAGCCCGCCACGAGCTCCAGCGATCGGCTCTCAATCACCTGCCGAGCAAGTCTGGCAAATTCGTCAATCGTCTTCTGCCCAAGGTTCTCGCCCGAGCGTAGGCGCACCGACACCAAGTCTCCAGCCACTTCTCTGTCGCCGACGACAAGCATGTACGGGATCTTCTGAAGCTGCGCTTCGCGAATCTTATAATTTACTCGCTCGGAGCGAGCGTCGACGTCGGTTCGAATGCCGGCCTGGCGCAGCCGCTGGACAACCGCGTCACAGAACGGAATGTGACGATCAGCGATCGGTAGCAAGCGAGCCTGAATTGGCGCGATCCAGACCGGGAACGCCCCGGCGAAGTGCTCGATCAGCACTCCCATGAATCGCTCCATTGATCCGAAGATCGCGCGATGGACCATGTACGGTCGGTGTGCCTTCCCATCTTCGGCAATGTAGGTCAGATCGAACCGCTCCGGCATATTCCAGTCGAACTGAACAGTTGTGCATTGCCAGTAACGCCCGAGTGCATCGCGGATTTTCAGATCGATTTTCGGCCCGTAGAACGCACCACCGCCAGCATCGATCTCGTATGGCAGATGGCGCTCCTCCAACGCGCGACGCAAGTGTCCCTCGGCAGCGTCCCAGAGCTCTGGCCCCCCCATCGCCTTTTCCGGGCGGGTCGAGAGAAACACCTGAAAGCTCGAAAAGCCAAAGGCACCCAGGATCTCCAGGGTCAGGTCGATCACCCCGAGGATCTCATCGTAGACCTGATCCGGGCGGCAGAAGATGTGAGCATCGTCTTGAGTGAAGCCACGCACCCGTAACAAGCCGTGCAACACTCCCGCGCGCTCGTAGCGATAGACGTTGGCAAGCTCGCCTAGACGAACCGGGAGATCGCGATAGCTGCGAAGCTGTGACTTGTAGATCTGAATGTGGAACGGGCAGCTCATCGGCTTGACGTAGTACTCTTGGTTGTCGAGCTCCATGCCGGGGAAAATACTCTCCCGGAAGAAGTTCAAGTGTCCGCTCGTCTCAAAGAGCTGCCTACGAGTAATGTTTGGCGTAAAAACGGCTTCGTATCCGGAGCGCTCGTGGATCTTCCGCCAGTAGTCTTCGATCACGGTCCGCATCCGGCCGCCTTTCGGATGCCAGAGAACCAAGCCCGGTCCAACCTCCTCGCTGAAGCTGAATAGATCCAGCTCTCGACCGAGCTTGCGATGGTCGCGACGCGCTGCCTCCTCGAGCTTCAGCAAATGGGCATCGAGCTCGGCCTGGGTTGGAAAGGCCGTCGCGTAGATCCGCTGGAGCATTGGTCGGTGCTCATCACCGCGCCAGTAAGCACCGGCAACATTGAGCAGCTTGAACGGACCAATCTTCCCGGTCGACTCGACGTGCGGCCCACGGCAGAGATCGATGAAATTATTCTGTTGATAGATTCCGACTTCATCTTCGCCCAGATCGTCGATTAGTTCGACCTTGTAGGGCTGATTTCGCGCTTCGAAGAACTTCCGCGCCTCGGCACTCGGCATCGACGATTGGATGAAAGGTGCGTTCTTCTTGATGATCTCGGCCATCCGCTCTTCAATGGCTTTGAGATCTTCCTGGGTTAGGGGACGCGGCAGATCGAAGTCGTAGTAGAAGCCTTCGTCGATCGGCGGCCCAATTCCCAGCTTTGCCTCCGGAAACAGCGAGACAACCGCTTCCGCCATTACGTGTGCACACGAATGCCGCATGCGCTCCAGATCGTTCATTGAATACCCCCCTCTGACCATGGTCTATTTCCCACGACGTTTGCCCCCGACAATAAATTCCAACAAAAACCCCGTCCCAGATCTCTGGGACGGGGTTTCCGCGGTTCCACCCACATTCGCGCGATCCGAAGTACGGATCACACGCACTCATTCCCTTGGTAACGGACAGGTTCCGAGCCTGGCTAAACGCCACTTAATGCACTCAATCGGGCGCATTCACCGGCTAGCTCGCAGGGGGTTTTCCCTTCCGTCGTCGGCGAAGCGGGCTCTCAGCCGGTGACCCGCGCTCTCTGACGCCCGTTCGGTAGGTACTCGTCCTGGTCAATGCTTGTTTGAATTTCTTTTCATCTTAGCGCAAGTAACGGTAGAGCACAAGTACTCGAGCGACCATAGCGACCATCGGCATATACATTCGGGGGGAATCACGATCGAAGGATCGCGGAGTTATCAGGAAGGGCGGGTGTCTCGTCTGCTGCACTTTCAGACGAGACACCCGCCCTCTCACTTGGTCCCCTCAACGTCACCGATTCGGCATCAGCCCTTTACCACCTTCACGCGGAGCGACTTCGGCTTGAGATGCTCAGCCTTGGGAAGAGTCAGACGAAGCATGCCATTCTCGTAGACTGCCTCCGCATTCTCTACCGCGAAGTCACCCGGCAGGCGGATGTCTCGGCGGAACTGGCCAAATTGAGACTCGGTATAGATTGGCTCGTAGCCTTCGATGCCGGGCGCGCCAGTCTCGCCAGAAATCGTCAAGGTGCCGTTCAGCGCAGTGATCTGAACCTGATCTGGATTGATCCCCGGTAGCGCCGCCGTCACAAGATAGCTATCAGCATTTTGGTAGACGTTGACTGGGAAGTTGAGTGCACCGGTTGCGTTGGTCTCTGCCCAGAAAGGAGCCCACCATGGACCATTGAAAGTAGACTCCATGAAGCGATCCATCGCCTCACGAAGGGTAGCTGGTTGATTCTGACCATGTCGAACTGCAATCGCCATTGCATTATTCTCCTTACAAAATCTCATCGGCTGTGGGCAGCCTGGCGGGGAAACCGCGTGGTCAATTCGTCTTTCTCGCAGGTTTCCGGTATCATATATATGCCGGCGGGTGTCTGAAGCACGCAAGAATCCCGGCAGCAGCTAGTCAAAATGCAGTCAGCACCGCGTCAGAAGCTCGCTAGACCGATCTGATCTGCCCCATTACTCACTCAGACACCGCTCTAACGCGCCTCATGCACCAATCTAACGCTTTCATAGATATCGTTTGACTGGAGGATCTGTTTAGGGGAGAGAAAGGGGATTCCAGTCCTAAAGGGGTAAACTATGACCGAGCAGCGCCGAGTGCTCGTTGCCGACGACGAGCCCGATCTCTTGTATGCCGTCAAGCTGTACCTCGAAGACGAGGGCTACCTCGTTTTTACTGCGGTGAACGGGTACGAAGCGCTTGACCTGCTGAAAGAGCGTTTGCCTGACGTGGTCGTTCTGGATGTCATGATGCCGGAGCCTGACGGCTTCGAAACGCTCAAGCAGATTCGCGAGTTCTCGACGGTTCCCGTGATCATGCTCACTGCAAAGGGCGAGGAAGCCGACAAGGTCCGTGGCCTGAGCTTGGGTGCCGATGACTATGTCACCAAGCCGTTCAGTCAACGTGAGCTGCTCAGTCGCATCCAAGCGGTTATCCGCCGGGCCGAGATGCCGCGCACCCTGCCCAAGACCCAAATCCGGATCGACGATCATCTGTCAGTCGACTTCGCCCGCGGCGAAGTCTATCGTGACGGGAACAAGGTGACCCTGACACCAACTGAGTATCGCTTGCTTTATCATTTGGTGTCTAATCCGGGCCGCGTCTTGACGAATGAAGCATTGCTCGTGCGTGTCTGGGGACGCGAATACCGCGAGGAAGATCATTACGTGCGGCTGTACATTAGCTACCTGCGGCAGAAAATCGAGCCCGATCCCGCCCATCCCCGGTACATTCAGACCGAGAAAGGACTCGGCTACCGGTTTGTCGACTACCGACAGTTGGCAGTTCATCCATGATGACCATGCTCGAGCGGGTGACGGCGGGCGAGGCGCTTGATCGCGTTGTCCGCACGCTCGCCGAACGTCGGCCGGTCGACGACGTACTCAGCGAGATCCTTTCCCAAACCCGCGCCATGCTCGACGCCGCAGAGGCCTACGTCCTCTTGAAAACCGATCAACGGCTGGCAGTGCGCGCGGCAGACGGTCTCCAGATCGGGCCAGCCGGCCGAAAAGTCTTCGACCTATCGGAAGGCATCGAAGGACTGGCTGCACGCACCGCGGAAGCAGTAATCTCGAATGATCTCCGCCACGATGCGCGTCACGTCGATCTCTTCGATCGACCAATGGAGATCGGCTCCATGATCGCGGTTCCCCTGATCCTCCGCGGTGTGTTGCTCGGCGTGCTGGTTAGTACACGGCGTCAACCCTCGCGCTTTGCCGACGTCGAACGCTGGTGGCTGGAAATCTTTGGCGGTCTGGTCTCGAGTGCGATCGCCAGCGATCAGGCGTATCGCAATCAGGAAAGACGGGCACGACGAGCGGAGACGTTGCTCGCTCTGAGCTCCTTACCCGAAGAAGATCCGCTCTCGGCAGCGGCATTGGCCGAAGTGGCGCGTGGTTTCGAGAACAGTCGGTGTGGCATTCTGATCCGTGACGCTGAGAATCTGACCTCCCGCCTTTTAACCTATAACCCCCGATCGCCTGAGCCATTTCAAGAAAGCTCACTCGCGCCCGACGCTGTTGGAGAATTGGACCGCGTCCTCGAGTCCGGGCGCTCTTTTGCCACGGTCGACCTTCAGCAGGAACCTACATTGCGTGAGCTGACCTTCCTGCAAGGTGGTCGCGGAATGATCGCCGCGCCGATCGAGGTGTTCGGCCAGACCCGCGGCGCACTCTACGTGATCTCAGAGCAAGATAGCTGGCTCGACGACGACGATGTGAGCTTTCTAGCCCTGGTCGCGGCACGTTTTGGACTACAGATTGAGCGTGGCGAGCTTCACCGCCGTCAGCGTGAGCTCGAGCGGCAGCACGCGCAGACCGAGGCACGCCAGGAGTTTCTTGGCGTTGTCTCGCACGAACTCAAGACGCCGGTCGCCGTGATGCGCGCGTACACCGAGCTCTTGCTCCGACGCGCCGAACGAGCCGGGCGAACGACTGAGATCGACGTTCTGCGACGCATGGGCGATCAGGCCGAGCGGATGCTCAGCATGATCGAGCAGCTCTTAGACTCGCGACGTCTCGAAGATGGCTTGCTTTCCCTCGAGGTCAGTCACTTCGACATCTCCGAGCTGGTACGCAGAGTCACACATGAATTCGAGCTCACAACGGTTTCCCATCGGATTACCGTCGATACCCCCGGCCGTGTCCTGATCTTGGCGGATCGGCGGCGTATCGAAGAAGTCTTGAATAATCTCCTCGATAACGCTGTCAAGTACTCCCCCTCCGGTGGAACGATCCGGGTACACTTGGCCCGTGAATTGGTAGGTACCCCGCAGGAAAGCGTTATTCTAACGGTCAGCGACGATGGCCCTGGTATACCGGAACGAGACCAGGAGCGTGTCTTTGACCGCTTTTACCAAGCTCCGGGTCGACTCCATAAAGGGCACGCCGGGCTAGGTCTGGGTCTCTACATTAGCCGCGAGCTAGTCCGGCGCCACGGCGGCGAGATGTGGCTCCAATCGCCCCCCGGCGCGGGCGCAACTTTCTTCGTTCGTCTGCCAGTCGGCGGTCCCCCGAATCTCGAGTAGTTTTTTGACAGTTCACCCTAAGAGTCCTATACTAATAATGATGCAGATCTAACGTTCCGGAGTGCCATGAATGGTCGAGAACGTGACGCTGTTTTACAATGAGAACTGCCCCCAATGCCTCCAGGCGCGTGACAACCTGGCTCGGCTGATGGCAGAGAAGCAGATCCCCTTCGTTGCGCGCGAGGTGACAGCTAACGTGGATAATCGTGACCTGCTCATCCTTACGTCTGGCCAAATTGGTACCCCGGTCGTGTTAGTGAACAAGCGAGAAGTGGTCGGGCTGGACCGACCACGCTTGACCCGCTTACTCGGCTTCGACGTCGGTCAAGATCATCCCGCGCACTGGTAGGTGCAAGCCATCTTACTGGCGCCGGGAGCACGGTTCCTCGCGGTTTTGCTGTTTCTTCTCACGGCGTGCACCAACGTTTCTCATCCGGTCGCGACGCCCGTTTCTGCTCCCCCAGGTGCGCCATCGGTCGAGTTGTTTGTCGAGCCTGACGACGGAGTGCAGCCAATCGTTCGTTTCGTCGACAGCAGTCAACGCACGCTCGACGTTGCGATGTATCTCTTATCAGATCGCGATCTGGTTGCCGCACTAGAACGTGCACGGCAGCGGGGGGTTCACATACGAGTCATGCTCGAGGAGCACCCTTACGGCAGCGGCCCAGGAAATCGGACGATCTACAATCGATTGAAGTCGGCGAACATCGCCGTCAATTGGAGTCCGACCACGTTTCAGCTAAGTCACGATAAGTATGCTGTCGCCGACCAGCAGGTCGCGTTAGTGGGCACACTGAACTGGACATTGAGCGCCGTTACCCATAACCGCGAGTATTTCGTCCTTGATCACGATCCGAACGACGTCAAAGCACTGAGCACATTATTCGACGCAGATTGGCAACGGCGCCAGGTAACGCTGGCTGATCCGCACCTTGTCCTCAGTCCATCCAACAGCCGCGCCGACCTGCTTGGTCTGATTGGAAGTGCTCAGCACCAAATTGATTTGGAAGCCGAAGAGATGCAGGACTCGGGTATCGAGACCGCATTGACCCAGGCCGCGAGCCGGGGCGTTCAAGTCCGGGTGGTTCTCCCGCGTCCAGATGCTGGCCAAACCGACTCGAACGCGGCCGGGGAAAAAGTGCTGAACGAACACGGAGCGCAAGTGCGCAAGCTAAGAGATCCCTACGTACACGCCAAAGACGTGATTGTGGACGGACAGGAAGCATTCGTGGGAAGCGAGAATATCTCGAAAGAGTCGCTCGATCAAAACCGGGAGGTGGGGCTGCTGATCTCTGATCAGACCGCAATCAAACGATTAAGCGCAACCTTTGCGCGTGATTGGACCAGCGCGCAGCCATAATACGAACCAGGCGGCGACTGCTCAAGGAGACCTTGACAGAGTAGCCCAATTCGTGTTATAGTATGTGGTCCCTGTCTATTTTCCTCTCTTTAAGGAGTGTGTTCGTATGGCGGTTTCCACGGCCAACCAGGCCCTCGCCACCGGCGTAGCGCCCAACGGCCACCGCAAGAATTATGCACGCATCAACGACGTTCTTTCAATACCCAACCTCATCCGCGTGCAAACCGATTCCTTTCGCTGGTTCCTTGAGGAGGGGCTCAAAGAACTCTTTGCCGAAATCACCCCGATCACGGATTTTACCGGGAAGAACTTAGAACTGCAACTCCTGGATTATAACTTTGGGACCCCTAAGTACGACGAGATCGAATGCCGCGAGCGCGATATGACTTTCGCGGCGCCATTGCGGGTCCGTACCCGCCTGATCGCCAAGGAAACGGGTGAGATTAAGGAGCAAGAGATCTTCATGGGGGATTTCCCCATGATGACCGAAACCGGCACATTCGTGATCAACGGCGCCGAGCGCGTCGTAGTGAGCCAATTGGTTCGCTCACCAGGTGTTTACTTCACCCTGGAAGAGGATCCGACGACTGGCCGTGAGCTTTGCTTCGCGAAGCTGATTCCGAATCGCGGAGCCTGGCTGGAATTCGAAACCTCGAACAAGGATGTCCTGTCGGTCAAGGTCGACCGCAAACGGAAGATCCCGATCACGACCTTGCTCCGGGCAATTGGCTTCAGCTCGGATGACGAAATCGTCAGTTTGTTCAGCGAGGTCGACAACGGTGATCATCGTTACATCGAGGAGACACTGGCCAAGGATCCTAGCAAGGCCCAGGACGAGGCGCTGCTGGAGTTTTACCGTCGGCTCCGACCGGGTGATCCTCCCACCGTCGATAACGCACGGAATTTGTTGAATTCGCTGTTCTTCAACTTCCGTCGCTACGATCTGGGCAAGGTTGGGCGTTACAAGCTCAACCGTCGCCTCGAGATCGACGTTCCAATTACCCAGCGCGTGCTCACCAACGAAGATCTGGTTCAGATCATCGCGATGATGATCAAGCTGAACAACGGTCAGGGGCGGCCCGACGATATCGACCACCTTGGCAATCGTCGGGTGCGCGCGGTCGGCGAGCTGATTCAGAGTGCCTTCCGGGTTGGTTTATTGCGCATGGAGCGGGTCGTCAAAGAGCGCATGAGCATCCAGGATCCGGAGACCGCGACGCCAGCGGCGTTGATCAACATCCGACCAATTGTCGCCGCGATGAAGGAGTTCTTTGGCGGCAGCCAGCTCTCTCAGTTTATGGATCAGACCAACCCACTCGCCGAGCTGACTCACAAGCGACGCTTGAGCGCGTTGGGTCCAGGGGGGCTCAACCGTGAGCGCGCCGGCATGGACGTCCGCGACGTCCACCATAGTCACTACGGTCGTATTTGCCCAATCGAGACGCCCGAAGGTCCGAACATTGGTCTGATCGGTAGTCTGGCAACGTACGCACGGATCAATGAGTACGGCTTTATCGAGACGCCGTATCGGGTGGTCTACAAGGAAGTTCCCAACGAAGTCGAACGGCTGGTCGATCGGGTGACGCGCGAGCGCGTTTTGGATCCCAGTAGTGGGGCGGTCGTTGCCGAAGCCGGGGTACACATCGACCAGAAGCTGGCGAAGAAGATTGCCGGTCTCCCACTGCCTCGGGTACCGGTGCGACCATTCGCGTCGAGTGAGATTCGCTATCTCACGGCTGACGAGGAAGAGAAGTGGCTGATCGCCCAGGCGAACTCACGGCTGGATGCAAACGGCGACTTTCTTGATGAGCGCGTCGAGGTTCGCCACGGCGAACAGTTCTCGATCGAATCGCCGACCAAGATCCAGTACATGGACGTCTCGCCGAAGCAGATAGTGAGCCCGGCAACCTCGTTGATTCCGTTCCTGGAGCACGACGACGCTAACCGTGCTTTGATGGGTTCGAACATGCAGCGCCAGGCCGTTCCCTTGATCCGTCCGGAAGCCCCGACGGTGGGCACGGGCATGGAATGGCAGGTCGCACGCGATAGCGGCCAAGTCATCTTGGCACGCAACGATGGCGAGGTGGTCAGCGTCACCGCGCGGCAGATCGAGGTCAAAATCAGCGAGACCGAAACCGACGTCTACCGGCTCCAGAAGTTCGTTCGCTCGAATCAGGGCACCTGCATCAATCAACGGCCGATCGTCTCGGTTGGCGATCGGGTTCGCGCCGGTCAACCGCTAGCCGACAGCCTCTCAATCCAAAACGGCGAGTTGGCGCTCGGTCAGAACGTACTCGTAGCCTTTATGTCCTGGGATGGCTATAACTTCGAGGATGCAATCATCCTCAGCGAGTCGCTCGTTCGCGACGATAAGTTCACCTCGATTCACATTGAGAAGCACGAGGTCGAAGCTCGGGATACGAAGCTCGGTCCAGAAGAGATCACGCGCGACATCCCGAACGTCGGCGATGAAGCCCTCCGCGATCTCGACGAGCGTGGCATCGTTCGGGTTGGCGCCGAGGTTTCCGCCGGCGACATTCTGGTCGGCAAAATCACCCCGAAGGGCGAGACCGAGCTGACCGCGGAAGAGCGTCTGCTGCGCGCGATCTTCGGCGAGAAGGCACGGGAAGTGAAAGACACCAGCCTGCGTGTGCCACACGGCGAGCGTGGCACGGTGGTCGACGTGCGGATCTTCACTCGCGATGGCCACGACGAACTGCCGGCTGGTGTGAATGAGTTGGTCCGAGTCAGTATCGCTCAAAAGCGGAAGATCTCCGAGGGTGACAAGATGGCGGGACGCCACGGAAACAAGGGTGTCGTCGCACGGATCGTTCCCGAGGCAGATATGCCTTTCCTCGACGATGGCACGCCAGTTCAGATTATTCTGAACCCGATTGGCGTTCCCTCTCGTATGAACGTCGGACAGATTCTCGAAACCCACTTAGGCTGGGCCGCCGAGGCACGTGGCTTTTCGGTGATGACGCCAATCTTCGATGGAGCCAAAGAGGACGAGATCTTCAACGAGCTCGAGCTGAGTGGTCTCCCTCGCTCGGGGAAGGCACGCCTGCGTGATGGACGCACCGGTGAATACTTCGACCAGGAAGTAACCGTAGGCAGCATCTACATGATGAAGCTGATCCACTTGGTTGAGGACAAGATCCACGCGCGATCGACCGGTCCCTACAGCTTGATTACCCAGCAGCCGTTGGGTGGTAAGGCGCAGTTCGGTGGCCAGCGCTTCGGCGAGATGGAGGTGTGGGCGCTCGAAGCCTACGGCGCGGCGCATATTCTCCAAGAGATCCTCACGGTCAAATCCGACGACGTCGTCGGTCGGGTCAAGACCTACGAAGCGATCGTCAAGGGTGAGAACATTATGGAGCCGGGAGTCCCGGAATCCTTCAAAGTTCTCGTAAAAGAGTTACAGAGCCTCGGTCTCGCGGTCGAAGTGCTCAACGAAGAGGAGGAGCGGATTCAATTCGTCGAGGATTCCCAGTCTGCCGACGACACCTTGCCTGAGCTTGGGATCAGCCTATCCCAGCCAGAGCTCGGTGAGTAACTGCGTGGGAAGAGTCGGAACGTTAGTCCAGGCTAGCGCGTGACTACACCACAGAGACGCGGAGGATACGGAGAAATTCGTGAGAAGTAAGATTCTCTGTGTTCTTTGCGTCTCTGCGATGATTCCCGGCACGCTACCGTGAGACTGACCTCTCTGACTCGCTAGCGATCCGAAAGTCCCCTCGGGAGGAGTAATGCTCGAAGTCAATGATTTTAACGCAGTTCGTATTAGTCTCGCGTCGCCCGAGCAGATCCGGTCGTGGTCGTATGGTGAGGTTACCAAACCTGAAACCATCAACTACCGAACCCTAAAACCAGAAAAAGACGGCCTGTTCTGCGAAAAGATCTTTGGGCCGACCAAGGACTGGGAATGCTATTGCGGCAAGTACAAGCGGGTGCGCTATAAGGGCATCATTTGCGATAAGTGTGGCGTCGAGGTCGCACGCAGCAAAGTGCGCCGTGAGCGCATGGGGCACATCGAGCTAGCAGCGCCGGTGAGCCACATCTGGTTCGTCAAGGGCACGCCGAGCCGTGTTGGACTACTGCTCGACGTTTCGCCCCGCAGCCTCGAGCGCGTTCTCTACTTTGCTCAGTACATCGTCATCGACGTCGACGAAGAGGCACGCGCCCGCGAATTGGCTGACATCGACCAGCAATTGGCCGCGCTCGGCTCGGAATCCGAGGAAAGCACCCAGGAAAAGATTGCTCAGATTCACGCCACCCTCAATGATAAAGTTGCCGAGCTCAATCAGCGCGAAACCGATGAGAACACCGCTCTCGAAGTGCGACGCGATCACGAGGTCGAGGCGGCGCGTGCCGAGGCTGCAGCAGTTCGCGATGAGCTTCAGCCACTATTGAACCAGGCGGCGCCGCGTGATTACACGCTCTTTGGCCAGACGATCGTCCAAAACGACGCGATGGTCAACGCCGACGTCCTCCACCGGATTGACGAACTGCTTGGAGAGCGTCTCGACACGATTCAGCGCGACTTCCTGAACGATCAGGAAAACCTCCGTGCCCGCTATGGCGCGGAGATCGACCAAGCGCGTCAGCAAGCAACCGCCGAGATCGAGGAACTGACCAATCGTTCGGCGCTCGACGTTCAGAAGAAGCGCGAAGAGCTCGAAGCCAGCAAGGCGGACCTCGAGAGCATCCAGCGTCTGCAATTGCTCAATGAGGGGCGCTACCGCGAGCTCCACGATAAGTGGGGGCACGTCTTTCGGGCCGGTATGGGTGCCGAAGCGGTGCGCGACATCATCTGCAGCGTCGACCTGAATCAGCTCGCCGAGGAGCTGCGCGCCGAGATTCGCGGCTCGTCGGCTTCGGGACAACGACGCAAGAAGGCGACCAAGCGTCTGCGGGTGGTCGAGGCATTCCGGAAGAGCGGCAATAAGCCCGAATGGATGATCCTCACGGTGCTGCCAGTGCTGCCACCGGACCTGCGGCCAATGGTTCAGCTCGACGGTGGTCGCTTCGCCACGTCCGATCTGAACGATCTCTACCGACGGGTGATCAACCGCAACAACCGTCTGAAGCGGCTGCTCGAGTTAGGGGCGCCAGAGATCATCATTCGTAACGAAAAGCGAATGCTTCAGGAAGCTGTCGACTCACTGATCGACAACGGTCGGCGAGGTCGCGCGGTTTCGGGCGCGAGCAACCACAAGCTGAAGTCGCTCAGCGACATGCTCAAGGGCAAGCAAGGCCGATTTCGTCAGAACTTGCTCGGTAAGCGCGTCGACTACTCGGGTCGCTCGGTCATCATCGTCGGTCCGAACCTGAAGCTGCATCAGTGCGGCTTGCCGAAGATCATGGCGGTCGAGTTGTTCAAGCCGTTCGTCATGCGCAAGCTGGTCGAGCGAGGCTTCGCTCACAACATCAAGAGTGCGAAGCGCATCGTCGAGCGACTGCGGCCGGAAGTCTGGGACGTCCTCGAAGAGGTCATTCAGGACCACCCCGTTCTCCTCAACCGCGCGCCGACGTTGCATCGTTTGGGTATCCAGGCATTCGAGCCGATCTTGATCGAAGGCAAGGCGATCCGCATTCACCCACTCGTCTGCGCGGCCTTTGGCGCCGACTTCGATGGCGACCAGATGGCTGTCCACGTTCCCCTGTCGCAGGCCGCTCGCCGCGAAGCGCGCGAGCTCATGCTCTCGAGCAAGAACTTGCTCTCGCCGTCCAGTGGTGAGCCAACGGTTGCGCCGACCCTGGACATGGTCCTGGGCTGCTACTACATGACCGTCGTCAAGCCAAATGCCAAGGGCGAAGGCAAGGTCTTTGGCAGTAGCGAGGAAGCGATCCTGGCCTACCAGCTCGGGGCGGTTGACTTGCACGCCGCGGTGAAGCTGTATCGCCAGCATCCGGAGACCGGCCAGCGCGAGCTGATCGACACGAGCATTGGCCGAATCATCTTCAACGAGGCAATGCCAGAAGCGCTACGCTTCTTGCCCGAGACCAATGACGTGACTGACCGGAAGAAGCTCCGTCAGATCGTCGGCATGGTCTACCAAAAGTATGGCTCGGAACGCACCGCCGAGGTCGTCGACCAGATCAAGCGTGTAGGTTTCGACTTCGCGATG
The DNA here is from genome assembly GCA_021324795.1 of Chloroflexota bacterium. GTDB lineage: Bacteria > Chloroflexota > UBA6077 > FW602-bin22 > CADDYW01 > JAJPIK01. The sequence continues at coordinate 6,395 of JAJPIK010000011.1, read as the reverse complement.
CGCTCGGGTATCACGATCGCCATCGGCGACCTCACGGTGCCTCAGGTTCGCAACACGTTGCTGGCCCAGGCCGATCAGCGGATTGCTGAGATCGAAAAGCAGTACCGGCGCGGTTTGATCACCGAAGAAGAGCGGTACAATCAGGCCGTCGAGATCTGGAACGACACCACCGATAAGGTCACCAAAGCGGTCGGCGAGGGACTCGATCGCTACGGCTCGATCTATATGATGACGACCTCTGGAGCAAAAGGTAATATCCAGCAGCTGCGTCAGATGGCCGGCATGCGCGGTCTGATGACCGCGCCATCAGGACGGATCATCGACCTGCCAATTCGGTCGAGCTTCCGTGAGGGGCTTTCGGTATTGGAGTACTTCATCTCCACTCACGGCGCCCGGAAGGGTCTCGCCGACACCGCCATTCGAACAGCAGACTCGGGGTATCTGACCCGACGGCTGATCGACGTTGCTCAGGATGTGATCATCCAGGAGCACGATTGTGGCGTCAACACCGGGATTTGGCTTGAAGAGAAGCCAGGCCCGAACGTGATCGAGCCACTCCGCGACCGCATTGTCGGACGGTTCGCGGCGAGTCCAATTGCCGACCCGACGACCGGGGAGATCATCGTCGATCAGAATGAGCTGATCACCGAGAGTCTGGCCGATCAGATGCTGGCCAAGGGAATCACGCGCTATCAGGTCCGCTCGCCATTAACCTGCCAGGCAGTGCACGGCATCTGTCAGCTCTGTTACGGTCGAAGCCCGGCGCGTGGCCAGGTCGTCGAGATGGGCGAGGCAGTTGGTATTATCGCTGCCGAGAGTATCGGTGAGCCGGGAACGCAGCTCACGATGCGTACGTTCCACACCGGTGGTATTGCCGGACTCGACATCACCAGTGGTCTACCGCGCGTCGAGGAGCTGTTCGAGGCACGAATTCCCAAGGGCCAGGCGATCATCAGCGAGATCGACGGCGTCGCCACGGTACTGCGCTCGGAAGAGCCACGCCGGATCAAGGTGACTTCGACCGAGTATTATCACGACGAACAGTCGATTCCGGAGGGGGCCGAGCTACTAGTCGAGCCCGGCGATCACGTCGACATCGATCAGCCAATCATGCGAATTGGCGAACAAGTCATTCCGGCGCGCTTCAGTGGCACGGTATCCATCGAGGAGGGGCGGATCGTCATTGCCTATCAGGAGCACGACGAGCGTGAGTACCTCGTCCCGCCGGCGGCCCAGATCAAAGTCGAGGATGGTCAGTGGGTTGCCGCGGGTGACTTGCTGACCGAAGGCGCGGCCAATCCGCAAGACATCTTGCGGATTCTCGGACGGGAAGCCGTCCAGCTCTACCTCGTCGACGAGGTCCAGAAGGTCTACCGCTCACAGGGTGTGACGATCAACGACAAACACATCGAGATCATCGTCCGTCAGATGCTTCGGAAAGTCCGAGTCGACACGCCAGGCGATACTGAGCTGCTGCCGGGGGAACTGGTCGATCGGTTCGCCTACGAGGAGATCAACGCTCGGGTGCTGGCCGAAGGGGGTGAGCCATCGACTGCGCAAACCGTCCTACTTGGCGTCACCAAGGCATCGCTCAATACCGACAGCTTCTTGGCCGCCGCGTCGTTCCAAGAGACAACTCGCGTTCTAACCCAGGCGGCGATTCAAGGCAGCATCGATCGCTTGGTCGGTCTGAAAGAGAATGTCATCATCGGCAAGCTCATTCCGGCCGGATCGGGCGTGGAGGAGCGGCGCAAGCTGAAGCAGCGAGCCCAGATGATGCTGCTAGGAGGCGAACTCGACAACGAGCCAGCACCAGAGGCACTAACGGTTGAACCGCTGACCATGGTGGACGTTGACGATGCTGATGAGGTCTGATATACTCCATAACTAGCGTGTCGAGTAAGTCGAAGGCAACCATGTGCTGGTCGGCGGTAATACCGAGCAAGCTGGCACACGGCCCTTCGGCTTTCCGTGTTTAGACGAATTGCCAGACAGGGGGAGGAGTACGTTTGCCAACCATCAATCAGTTAGTGCGAAAGGGCCGACAGAAGGTCACGAAGAAAACCGCGGCACCGGCACTACGATTCTCGTTCAACTCTCTACACAATAAGCTCACCCGTGGCACTGGTTCGCCGCAAAAGCGGGGCGTCTGCACTGTGGTGAAGACGATGTCCCCCAAGAAGCCAAATTCCGCGCTTCGCAAGATTGCCCGGGTGCGCCTGACCAATGGTATGGAAGTCACCGCCTACATTCCTGGCGAGGGACACAACCTCCAGGAACACTCGGTCGTTCTGATCCGCGGTGGTCGCGTGAAGGACTTGCCGGGTGTCCGTTACCACATCGTACGTGGTGCGCTGGACTCGGCGGGCGTGGCGAATCGCCGACGCGGCCGTTCGAAGTACGGTGCGAAGGCGGCGAAACCGGCGGCGAAGAAGTAGGGGGACCGATGCCACGACGAGCCCGAGTTATTCACCGCCAGGTTCCGCCCGACGCGAAGTACCATAACCGCACGGTAAGCAAGTTCATCAACAAGATCATGCTGTCGGGGAAGAAAGCAACAGCCGAAGGCATCTTATACGACGCCTTCGACATCATCGAAAATCAGACCCGCCGCAGCCCGATTGAAACCTTCGAGCAGGCGCTGCGCAATGCGATGCCGCTCCTGGAGGTCAAACCCCGCCGTGTCGGCGGTGCAACCTACCAGGTTCCGGTCGAAATTCGCGGCGAGCGGCGCACGTCTTTGGCGATGCGCTGGCTGCTTGATGCGGCACGCTCCCGTTCCGGTCGCTCGATGGCCGAAAAGCTGGCCGGAGAGTTGCTAGATGCCGCGCATGGAACGGGAGCGACGATCAAGCGGCGTGAAGACACCCACCGGATGGCAGAAGCGAACAGAGCTTTCTCCCACTATCGGTGGTAATTCACCGGGGCTAGCCGACCAGACGGCTACCGAGGGCCGGAGCGACCTGCGTTCGCAGTCCATTGGACTCCCGGTTCCTATCACTTTGAAGCTCAGTGAACTGTCGATCAACAAAGGTTGCAATCCGAGGTTGCGTACCGGCTTCCTCGTTAGCTGGAGATATTGAATGCCTAGAGAAGTACCTCTCGAACTAACCCGCAATATCGGGATCATTGCCCACATCGATGCGGGTAAGACGACGACAACTGAACGTATCCTCTACTACACCGGTTTGATCCATCAAATGGGTGAAGTCCACGAGGGCACCGCGGTCATGGACTGGATGGAGCAGGAGCGCGAGCGTGGGATTACGATCACCGCTGCCGCGACCACCTGCACCTGGGATGGTCACCGCATCAACATCATCGATACCCCCGGCCACGTCGATTTTACCGTCGAAGTCGAGCGCAGTTTGCGTGTTCTCGACGGTGGTATCGTCGTCTTCGACGCGGTGGCAGGAGTCGAGCCTCAGTCAGAGACAGTTTGGCGACAAGCTGATCGCTATAACGTCCCACGGATCTGCTTTATCAACAAGATGGATCGTGTCGGGGCTGGTTTCTGGCGGACGATCGAAATGATCCGTGACCGCTTGGGCGCACGTCCGGCTGTTGTTCAGATTCCAATCGGCCAGGAAGCTTCTTTCCAGGGTGTCGTTGATTTGCTGACCCGTCAGGCCCTCTATTACACGGACGTGCTCGGGGCGAAACCGCAAGTGAGCCCGGTTCCCGACGAGCTCGCCGAAGAAGTCGAAACTCAGCGACAGAAGCTGATCGAGTTGGTAGCGGAAACCAGCGACGATCTCATGATCAAGTATCTCGAAGGCGACGAGCTCACCGTCGAAGAGATTATTGCCGGCTTACGCGCAGCCACGATCTCAGGCCGTTTAGTACCCATTTTCTGTGGCACCGCGCTTCGCAACAAGGGGATTCAGCCGCTGCTCGACGGCGTGGTGCGCTATTTACCGTCTCCGCTGGACATTCCACCGGTCAAGGGCATTGAGCCGAAGACCGAACAGGAAGTCGCCCGCACCGCGAGCGATACCGAGCCTTTCTCGGCCCTAGCTTTCAAGATCGTCGCCGATCCTTTCGTGGGCCGACTTGCCTACATTCGGGTCTACTCAGGGACGTTGAATGCGGGCTCGTACGTCCTGAACTCGACCAAGAACCAGCGCGAGCGTATTGGCCGCCTGCTCCGCATGCACGCGAACAAGCGGGAAGAGATTACGAATGTCAGCGCCGGAGACATCTGCGCCGTCGTGGGCCTGAAGAACACCTTCACTGGCGACACGCTCTGTGATGTCGACAACCCGGTGCTCCTGGAATCGATCCGATTCCCCGAGCCGGTCATCTCGGTAGCAATCGAGCCGAAGACCAAGGCCGATCAGGACAAAATGGGCATCGCCTTGTCACGCTTGTCCGAAGAAGACCCAACGTTCCGAATTCGCACCGATACCGAGTCGGGGCAGACCATTATCTCGGGTATGGGTGAGCTTCACCTCGAAGTTATCGTCGACCGGATGCTGCGCGAGTTCCGCGTCGAGGCGAACATCGGTCAGCCGCAGGTCGCCTACCGCGAGACAATCACCCAAACCGCGGAAGCCGAAGGTCGCTTCGTCCGTCAAACAGGTGGTCGTGGTCAGTATGGTGACTGCTACCTGCGGGTTGAGCCACTTGGGCCAACTGGTGGCTTCGAGTTTCTCAACGAAGTTGTCGGTGGGGCAATTCCCAAAGAGTACATTCCGGCCATTCAAGAAGGCGTGCGCGAGGCTATGGAGACTGGCGTGGTCGCTGGGTTTCCCATGGTTGGCATTCGTGCCATCGTCTACGATGGCTCTTATCATCCAGTCGACTCGAGCGAAGTGGCATTCAAGATCGCCGGCTCAATGGCCTTTAAGTCGGCAGTCCAACGTGCCCACCCGATTCTGCTCGAACCGATCATGCGTGTCGAAGTCAACGTACCCGACGAGAATCTCGGTGATGTGATGGGCGACCTGAGTTCACGCCGAGGCCACATCGTTGGAATCGAAGCGCGAGCAACCAATCAGATTGTTCGGGCGCTCGTCCCGCTCGCGCACATGTTTGGCTACGCTACTGATTTGCGCTCCAAGACGCAGGGGCGCGCGAGTTATTCGATGGAGTTCTCCCACTACCAGGAGGCTCCCCAATCGGTCGTCGAAAACGTCACGGCTCGCAGCCGCGCTTGAGCTGCGGATAAGTTACAAGGAGAATCTTTCGGATGGCCAAGAAGCGATTTGAGCGGACGAAGCCGCATCTCAACGTGGGGACGATTGGGCACATCGACCATGGGAAGACGTCCCTGACGGCGGCGATCACCAAGGTGCTGGCGTTGAAGGGGGAGGCGGAGTATCGGGCGTTCGATACGATCGACAATGCCCCCGAGGAGCGCGCTCGGGGGATCACGATTGCGATTGCCCACGTGGAGTACGAGACGGACAAGCGGCACTATGCCCACGTGGATTGTCCGGGGCACGCCGACTACATCAAGAATATGATCACTGGGGCTGCCCAGATGGACGGGGCGATTCTGGTGGTGGCGGCCCCGGATGGGCCGATGCCCCAGACCCGCGAGCACATCCTGCTGGCCCGCCAGGTGGAGGTGCCCTACATCGTGGTGTTCTTGAACAAGGTCGATATGATGGATGATCCGGAGCTGTTGGAGCTGGTGGAGATGGAGTTGCGCGAGCTCCTCTCCAAGTATGGCTTCCCGGGCGATGAGATTCCGATCGTGCGGGGCTCGGCCTTGAAGGTGCTCGAGTCGACCGCGACGGATCCCAACGCGCCGGAGTATGCCTGCATTCACGAGTTGATGCAGGCGGTCGACAGCTACATTCCGACCCCGCAGCGGGCGATTGACAAGCCCTTTTTGATGCCGATCGAGGATGTGTTTGGGATCAAGGGGCGGGGGACGGTCGTGACCGGGCGGGTCGAGCGGGGCCAGGTGAAGACCGGGGACGAGGTCGAGATCATCGGGATGGCCCGGGAGACGCGCAAGGTGGTGGTGACCGGGGTCGAGATGTTCCGCAAGACCCTGGACGTGGGGATTGCCGGGGACAACATTGGCTGCCTCCTGCGGGGGATCGAGCGGGAGGAGGTGGAGCGGGGGCAGGTGCTGGCCAAGCCGGGGAGTATCACGCCGCACACCCGCTTCGAGGCGACGGTGTACGTGCTCTCGAAGGAAGAAGGGGGGCGGCATACGCCGTTCTTCAACGGCTACCGCCCTCAGTTCTACTTTCGCACCACCGACGTGACGGGCTCGGTCCAGCTCCCCTCGGGTGTGGAGATGGTAATGCCCGGCGACAACACCAACCTGGCGATCGAGTTGATCGTGCCGGTGGCCTTGGAAGAAGGGCTGCGCTTTGCGATTCGGGAGGGCGGCCGCACCGTCGGCGCAGGCGTCGTCACCAAGATCCTCCAATAGG
>JAJPIK010000047.1 GCA_021324795.1 Chloroflexota bacterium | reverse complement strand
TTACCTCACGATGTGCCAGAGCGGATCCGCAAGCAGGATCGAGGCTACGACTTCGTTTACCACGCCCACCATCGTCCGCCGGGCATGACCGAAGATGGTCACGAGCGCTATCGCCTGCTGACCACTGCGATCATCGAAAGGGGCGGTCGAATCACGATTGAGGATCTGGCCCGGGTTTGGTTGCGTGACATCGATCCCGCGAAGTTCGGCTACCTCCTCGGACCGCAAGACCAAATCATATACTACCAGCTCAAGGCAGGCGTACCTCCCTCTGAAGTTGGTCGGAACGCGATCTGGCCGGGCTTCATTGGCACGTCGAAGATGATCGTGCCGATTGGCATTGTGAACGCTTGCAACCCGGCTCAGGCAGCGCTGGACGCGGCCGACGTGGCCCGCTTGAAGGACGTGGCGGGGAAGCCAGGCAACTATGCGATCGAAGTTGCCGCGGGGGTAGCGGCAGGCGTGGCCGAGGGACTGAAGCCGGGGGCAACGGTCGAGAGGATCATTGAGGTGGTGCTCGGACAGCTTTCCTCTGTGCCCCGACAGGAGGTCGAGGAGGGCCTGAAGTGGGCCAAGGGAGTGAAAGATTGGAAAGAGCTACGGCCACTCTACGCGGACTTTTACCGGGGCCGGCCGATCTCTAACGCCGTGGAAGTGCTCTCGGGGGCACTCGCTATCCTCTGGCTGACCGGTCCAGATCCCAAGGAGGTCATCTTGCGCTGCGTGAACTTCGGGCGGGATTGCGATTGCCGCGCTTACGTGGCGGGTGCATTTGCCGCGTCGATCACTGGTATTGTCGATCTCCCCGACGAGTGGGTTCAGACGGTTGACGAAAATTTGAAGACAGATCCCTACACTGTATCCCATCGATCGCTGCGGGAGAGTGCCGAGGGCCTGTACCGAGCACTACTCAATAGCCTGGCGACTATGAAGCAGCAAATCGAGCAAATCGAAACCCAATTATGAGGGTAGAGTCGTGAAGATCATGGAAGACAAGCCATCCGGCATTGTCATCGTTTCGCTGCGACGGGGGGATCTGCTTCTGGAGAGCTTGACCGAAGTGGCGCGGGTCGCGGACATCCGCTCGGGGGTGGTGATGAGCGGTATTGGTAGCCTGACGAAGGGCCGGATCCACACTGTTTCGAGCAACGATTATCCGCCGACAAACGACTTTATCGACCTACCCGGGCCGCTTGAAGTCATCCAATTCGGGGGAATCATTGCCGATTACCAGCCGCACATTCACATCTCGCTCTGGGATCGTGAGCGACGCTTCCACGGCGGCCACCTTGAGCCGGGCTGTGAGATCCTGACCCTTTCGGAGATCTCGATTCATCGGCTGGCCGAGCTACGGATGGTTCGCCAGCCTTGGGATGGCACCCGAGTCAACGTTCTCGACCAGGCGTCGGATTCCTAGAATAATCCTATGGTAATCGCGATGCTGACTAATCGGAAGCACGATAGCTCAAACGACAACCGACTGGGTGAAAAGGCGTACCGGGCGGTCAAGGAAGGAATTCTCACAAATGAGCGAGGCTCCGAGCGGATATCGGAGCCTCGCTGGCAGGTAGGGAGGATGAGAGCAGGCGGCGGGGTCTTTCCGCCCGCGTGATTGATACCACTCGTGACTATGCCGAGTTCCGCTCCTCGGCCTGGCTGGCTGCGGCCATCGCTTGGAGAAGTGCCTTTGGGGGGCGGCCGCGGCGTCGTCCTGGTGGCAGCGGGACGATCACAGTTGGCGCGTAGCGAATGACTTCGAGCTCATCAAGGTACAACGGACCGCCGCAGCGCCCGCAGCGCGGGGGACGGCCCTTGGTCAGGCGCACGCCGGGGCCAATCGCCGGCGAGATCAGCCGTGCCTGGCTCAAGGTTTGGCCTGCTTCGCCCTCGACGCGAGCGGCGAGGTACCCGCAGTGATAGCAGTGGAGCTCTGCACGAACTTTCATGACCGACTTCCTTACTTTCATCTCTCGACGGCGAACCCTTTGCCGCCGAGGCAAACGGTAGGGAGGAACCGAGGCTCTTGCCGCGTCAACGCCGACTGTCCTGGCATCAGTGAAGCCTCGAACCCTCATAAGTTGGGATCGTGCTAGGAATTCAACGGCCGTTGACCGAGCGTCGCGGTAAGAGTCAAGCTCTGATTCCCCCGCGTGACCGATAACTGGACGCTGTCGCCAACTTTGTGGGCTAGCAGCACATTGGCGAGGCTATGGGTATCGTCGAGCGTCGTGCCATCAACGGCCGTGATCACGTCACCTGCCTTCAGTCCGGCTTTATCGGCGGGGCTACCGGCCTCGACCGACTGAATCAAGGCGCCGTGAGTCACGCTCAAGCCGTAGTAGGAAGCGATCGGCGGACTGATCATCCCCGCGGTCACGCCAAGGAACGGCCGAGGCACGACTCCGTGCTGAATCAATTGGTCGGCAATCTGCTTCACCGTGTTAGACGGGATGGCGAAGCCGAGCCCTTCGGCAATGTCGCCGCCTACCCCAGTGCTCCGCACTACGGCGGTATTGATGCCAATCACCTGGCCTTGCAGGTTGAGCAGCGGCCCGCCAGAGTTCCCATGATTGATCGGTGCGTCGGTTTGAATCAGGCCAGACAACGCCTCACCGCTATCAGCCGGTAGTGTCCGATCAAGGCCCGAAACAATGCCGTGGGTCACCGTATTGCGAAAGTCGCCAAGCGCGCTGCCAATCGCCACGACCTGTTCGCCGATCTGAAGATCGTCGGAGTTGCCAAACGTCGCGACGGCCGGCACTGGCACGTTGACCTTCAGCACGGCAATGTCACTCACCGGATCGCGGCCTACCAGCGTCGCCGGAACTTTCTGCTGGCCGTTGGCGAAAATCACCTGGAAGCTCCCGCCACCCGCGACGACGTGATTATTCGTGACGATGTGACCGTCCTTGTCGATGATCACACCCGAGCCAAGCGCCTCGGGTTGACCGATTTGCCCAAAAGCGGTCTGGATGGGAGGTGCCTGGTTGACAACGGTCACCACGGCCGGCCCGGCCTTCTTGACGACCGACACAAACGGCTCATCACCGTTTGCCATCTGTGTCGGCGCCGTGGGTGACGATCCCTGGATAGTCGTCGGCGTGCTCGTTGGGCTCGTCGAGGACGGCGACGGGTTGGGCATAGCCTGTGCCGCCGCAGTAGCAACCTTGGTTACCGACTTGCTGGTAAGTGCTTTCAGCGCGAGATTCGCGCGCGTCTCGGCGCCGGTTACCGCGCGTGCGACCGTTGGCTCGATGATTGCCTCACCAATCGCGCCAATGACCAGTGAGAAAATGATCACGAAGACGGTAAGTGTCCAGGCTGGACCCGAGCGTGATTTATTCGGCTCCATACTTGCTGCTTACTGCTCCTTTTTGAGTAACGCTTCGACGCGAGCCAAGAGCTGGCTGCCGGTAAATGGTTTAGGAAGGTAACGAACATCATCTTTGCTAGCGTCCACTGCGCTACTGATCCAAAGCATCCGCGGCGCGGCGTTTCCGTCGACGACCGTGACGCTTTGTTGAAAAGTGGACGGTTGCCAGTCATCGGGCATGTCGATAATGATCAAGCATGGTCGCGATCCGTCTCCCTCGCCCATCACTGCCCCGATGAGATCATATTCACGGGTGAGCACACGGTAGCCTGCTCTGCCAAGGATACGCGCTAGCGCTCGCAGCATCAGCGGATCTTCGCTTTGCACGAGAATTGGGCGTCCGTCAGCGGGGTTCACGTTATCAGACGGTCGCATGAATGGGATAATGCTCTTCGGCTCGCCGTTGGTCTGGGTCCCCGTTGTTAGGGGTGGGCGACGACTGTGATGCGTCGCCGCCGGTTCGGCTCCGCCAATTGGGGTAGCGGATACTGCATGCCTCATCGTCGCCTCCTCTTTCCTCGGTCTTGAGATCATTTCGATCTCCAAGAATGAGGATAGAAGAGAAACTTAAGAAGCTTCTGAGGGGTTCTTAAGAATTCGCTAAGAAATCAAGGCTGAGTAATCAGTGATCAGGGACTCGGCTCACTAATTAGCTGGCAGCCACACCGTGAATGAGGATCCTCGGCCCGGCTCGCTTTGGACGGCGATGTGGCCGCCATGCTCACGAGCAATCCATTGGGCAACCGCGAGGCCGAGTCCGGTGCCCCGCTGGCGTCGTACCGAGCGGGCACGATAAAAACGCTCGAAGATGTGGGGGAGATCCTCCGAGGCAATCCCCCGGCCGGTGTCGGAGACGACAAACTTGACCCAACGGTCGTCGCGCTCGACGTCGAGGCGAACCTGCCCCCCCGAGTCAGTATACTTCAAGGCGTTGTCGACGAGCGTCAGCAGAAGTTGCTTGAGATAATCCGGATTGGCGTAGAGGTTGATCGGCACCAGATCAGCAACGTGCAAAGCCACGCCATTGGCGGTCGGCTTGACCTGGTGGTAAACCTCGCGGACGATCTCGTCGGCGCGAACGAGTTGCTTTTCGAGGTGGAGACCAGCGTCGGCGCGTGCTAGATCGAGCAGTCCTTGGGCAAGTCGGGCCAGGCGATCGAGCTCGCTGGCTACGTCGTCGAGAACTTCTGCCCGCTCCGGAGGCTCGGCACTCCGATCGCGCCGCAAGAGCTCGACGTTCAAGCGCAGCGTGGTCAGCGGAGTGCGGAGCTCATGGGAAGCGTCGGCGATGAAGCGGCGCTGAGCGGCGATGCTCGCTTCAAGACGATCGAGCATGCGGTTGAACGTATAGACGAGCTCGCCAATCTGATCGGTGGGGCCATGGTATTCGACGCGCTGATCTAGTCGCTGGGAATCGCCGATGGATTGAACAGTTTTAGTGATTCGTGCAATCGGTCGAAGTGACCAGCCAGCGATCCACCAACCCACCCCGCTGGCAAGCGCAACGAGAATCAGATCACCAATTGCCAGGGCACGCTGCAACCAGTTGAGAGTGTCTTCAATCGGCTGGAAGTTTCGCCCAACCTCGAGAACGAGTGGCTGATTCTGGTGCACGTAAAAGGCGGTCGTGTAGACGCGAATGTGGAGACCACGGATCGTCACCGTCTGGACGCTCGTTTGACCTCGGAGAGCAACCGCGACGGCGTTGGGATCCATGGGCAGTCCGGCGGCATCCATGCTCATCGACTCGTCCAGCACATTACCGTCCTTGTTTATGACCTGCGCGTAGACATCGGCTTCGACGAAGCGATCGAGATCAGGTAAACGGACCTCGGCGTAGAGTGGGCCTCCGACGATCTGGGTGCTGGCCGCGAGATCTCGGGCCTTGCTCTCTAAGAAGCTGTCTGTCTCGGCGGTCAACGCCTGCTGGAGGACGACGTAAAGAGCAAGGCTGGAGAGGATCAGGGCCAACGCGGTGAGGCCGGCGTACCAGAGGGTGAGACGAAGGCGAACGGACACGCCTTACTCCCGCAGGACGTAGCCGACGCCCCGCACGGTATGAATCAAGCGAGGCTCCGACTCGGCTTCCAGCTTCTGACGTACGTAGCCGACATAAACGTCGACGACGTTGGTTTCGCCGTCGAACTGGTAGCCCCAAACCGCATCGAGCAATTGCTCGCGGGTGAGCACTTGCCGTGGGTGCCTCGCGAGATAGGCCAGCAGGTCGAACTCCTTGGCCGACAGGTGAATCTCGCGCTCGCCCCGAAAGACCTGGTGGGATTGGATGTCGACGACCAGATCGGCAAAGCGGAAGGTCGTCGCACTTGGACGCGACTCGCGGCGTCGTAGCAGCGCTCGTACCCGAGCGAGCAGCTCGTCCGGGGCAAAGGGCTTGACCAGATAATCGTCTGCGCCAGCGTCCAGGCCCCGAACCCGATCGGCGACCTCGTCGCGTGCGGTCAGCATGAGAATAGGCGTATCGTCGCCGGCACGCAATCGTCGACACACCTCGAATCCGTCGATCCCTGGCATCAAAACGTCGAGGATGACCAGGTCTGGTGCGACGTCGCGGGCTTTGCGCAAACCTTCTTCGCCGTCGAGCGCCACGTCGACGGTATACCCCTCGAACGATAAGGCACGCCGCAAGGCAGTTGTAATAGATAGATCGTCGTCGATGACGAGAATGCGCTCTCTCACACTCCACAGTATACTACGCCGGTGGCGAACACAATATTTATACTTATCCATGATTTCCGCGATGGCTGGCTCGTGACTTGCGCTCGGCTCCGTCCTGAGCGCGGTCATCGCACTGTTTCACGGAGGTGACCAAGTGGCTCCTTCAGCCGGCGAGCCGACCGTGAAGCTACCGGTCCCTGGAGATGCTAACGTGGAGATACCGTTGTGGTTCCCGAATAGTCAGGGAACGATGCTGTCAACTCTCTTGATCGCGCCGGACGGCTGGCTGGATGTACCGGTCGTTATCCTGTGTCGGGGTGACAATTCGCCTTTGGCTGATGGCCAGGATCTGCAGATTGGCCACGCGCTCGCCGATCGAGGCATTGCGAGTGTGCTACTCGACTTTTCTGCCGCGAGTTTCCCGTCCGGGCCGCTCGATCAGGCGGCATTAACGCGTCCGATCGAAGACCTAGGCTCGACCCTCGACGTTTTGCGTCTGCAACGAGATGTCAATGTTGGTCAGATCGGCGTATCAGGGTCACGTCTTGCCGGCACGGTTGCGTTGCTCCGAGCAGCTATCGATCCGCGAATCCGCACCCTGGTGCTGCGAGCGGCCCTGGCTCCTGCTAACCAGCTCCCAATTGAACCGCTGAAGATACCAACTTTACTGCTTGTCGGCAATCAGGATCAATCGGTGCTG
>JAJPIK010000020.1 GCA_021324795.1 Chloroflexota bacterium | reverse complement strand
TCCCAGACCCGCGCCCTGCGCTGCGGGTCTCGCCATTTTCGATGCGCTCCCCTTCTCGGCGATTACTCTTGCCAACATGCCGGCGATCTATTCAGCCCGCAACACCAATCCCCTCACCAGTGAGGGTTTACCATCTCGGCACACTCCCCTGGCGGGGAATCGGCGAGGCGGACCGTCGAGCGGGGCGCATTGAGCTACCCCCGACAGGCGACGAATCGCCGCGTTGATCTTTCCGATCGTCATCGTTGGCAAGGTGGCGACCGTCTTCTTTCCGGGGCGTAGTCCCCAATTCGCGGTCCCTTGCTTCTTAATCACATGAGTACTGCCTCTTACGGCTGTAGCTGGCTCCTTCAGTCGGATGCCCCGATTACTCACTGGGCTAACAGGCAGCTAATCTCGTTGGCATCCCGACGCTAGTCAAGATCATCCGAGAGGCGGGAGCCCTGGCCTTGCGAGCATGTGGCGAATGCTGCCGCCCGCGCTTGCTGGCCACACTCCTCTTGCCTGCTCTTCGGCGGAAATTAGCCAGTCGCCGGCTTGAGACCTAGCAGCAGGAGCTCGCAGGTACGGTGCCAATTAGCGCTGTTGATGTATGGGTTGTTCTCGTCTGGCCAGTTGGTCCAATAGGTCGTATTGACCGGGTTTCGGTGGTAGAACTGGACGAGGGGAATGTCCGGGAGATCCGGAATCCAGATCTCCATCGCCTGATGGAATAACTGTTCCAGCTTGGGATCCGTCGGCGAGGTTTCGCCCATCTGGTCAACGAGCTTGTCGAACTTATCGTTCTTCCAACGATAGGGTCTAACCGCGGGCTGTCCGGTCGGCGCCGAAAACTGGCTTTGGTAGAGGCGCATCGTAAAGTAGGGATCACGGACGCTGCCGCCGTGGCCAAAGACGTAGGCATCGGCTTCACCGGTGTTAATCAGGGTCCCAAAGTTATTCGGCATCTTGAATGAGGCGTCGAAGCCACCTTTGCGTAACTGTTCGACGATGACCGGCGTAACGTCCTGCTCCACGGCGAAGGTGATCACAACGATCGAGAGGCGTTTACCGTCTTTCGCCCAGAATCCGCCCTGGTCTTTCGCATAGCCCTTCGACTGCATGATCTGCGCTGTCTTGTTTAGATCGAATGAGTCGATTGGGTATTTTTGAACGAGGTCGGAGAGACCATCCATGAATGGCTTCAGCGCAGGAAAGTCAGGGTAAGGGAAAATCGTTTTCTCGCCTGCTCCATGGTAGCCGATTTGCACGATCTGGTCGCGGTTGAGGGCGTGATTGATCGCCCAGCGGATGTCCGGGTCGTTGAACGGTGGCTTCGAGTCGTTAAAACCAAGGCCGGTTGGCCACCAATCGACATAGCCGTAAGGTGGCTTGTTGCCAGACCAGGACGATATCTTCGGATTCTTCGTGAGTGCTGCCTGGATATTGCCGAGCTGCATCGACAGGGTGCAGTCGACCTCGTTGTTGATGATCATCTCGACTTGCTTCGCTTCGTCGTAGCCAGGAAGAAATACCAGGCGCTCGGGAGCGGGAAGTGGTGCGAATCCGATTTTTTTGCCCCACCAGTTATCATTGCGATCCCAGATCTTCTGTTGAGGATCTGAATGGACCAGCTTGTACGGGCCGGTGACCACGGGCCACCCCTTATCAAGGTCGTAGTTGGTGAACTTCATGGGATCCTGGCCCTTGAAGATGTGCTCTGGCACAATTTGAATGCCGACGTCTTCATGGAAAGTGAAATAGCTGAAGATGAAGCGGGGGTTCGGGTTGTTCAATGTGAACTGAACGGTGTGATCATCGAGCGCGGTGATGTCCTTCACCCACTGCTTCATGTCGGTACCCCAGGATAGAGTGGGGTTATCCTTGAGCATGTTCACCGTGAACACAACGTCTTTCGCGGTGAATGGCTGTCCATCGTTCCACTCGACACCGTTGCGGAGCTTGACGACAACCTGGGTGAAATCTGGGTTAAACTCATAGCTCGTTCCGATCCAGGCGGTCTCGCCATCCTTACAAGGGAGACCGACCGGTGCGCAAACGGTGTTGGTATGGTACGGGTTGTAGTAGAACAGCGGCTCCATCACGATCTGGTAACCGCTACGCGAGATGCCAGGGAGAAATGGATTTTGCAACTGGACGTCACTGAACTGCTGTGGCGCCTCACCCCCGACGCCTACTGAGATCCACGTCTTGTTACGGGGTACCTGCTTCACCTGTCCGGTCTGGGCGACCGGAGCGGTCGTAGCCCGTGGCACGGGGGCCGCGGCCGGTGCAGCGGCTACGGTGGGAGTGTTTCCCGCCTGAGTGCCGCTAGTTGGCACGGCGGTGGCCGCTGACCCCGTTGGCTTCATTGGAGTGGGGGCCGGCGCGGTGGTTGGGCTGGCCGGCGCGGACGACGAACATGCCGCTAGCAGGGTGGCCGCTCCGAAGATTCCGACTGATAACAGAGCGCGTCGGCGGGAAATGCGACGATCAAGCATCACCGAAGTCCTCCCTGGAGAAATTGTACGCGTCACGCAAACTGCAACGGATTATACCTACGCACGGGGTGAGATACAAGCCTTTCAGGCTTTGGCTGATTCTCCAGCGGAGAAACATCTAGGACATAACAGAATGATTAGTGCTCAGAATCCGAAGAGGTCGCGTGGGGTGCTCCCCAGGATCTTCTTCAGATCGGTCGGACTGAGGCACGGCAGCTCTTCTCGGACGTAGCGCAGGGCTTGCTCAAGTGGTACCAGCCGCGCCTGTCCCGGGTAGCCGGTTCCCCAGATCATACGGTCAGGGCCAAACGCATCCTTTAGCGCGGCCACGAATGGGATGGTATCAGACCATGGGAAGGGGTGACGGGAAGCAATCTGGTAGTCCCCGATCTTGACCCAGACGAGCGGGAACCGTGCGAGCTCGAGGACGGGCTGAAAGCTCGGATAGGGAGCCGGTTCGGTGACGTCAGGTTTTCCGAGATGGTCGACGATCACCCGTACCGTCGGGTGACGTGCGATCATGCGGCCGAGGGGGAGCGCATGTCTCGGCCACAGGTGAAATTGGAGGATAGCGCCAGTCACCGCCGCGGCCTCCCAGAGTGCGTCGTGGAGGGATGAATCAATCCAGCACGGCTCGTCGGGATAGTAGAGCGGATGCAACCGGAAGCCGGACAACCCCCGGCTCATCCAGAACTGGAGGTCGGCGGCGTTCGCCGCGCTGAGGGGATCGACCAGGCCGATCGCGCGGAAGCGACCCGGATACCGTTCGAGGCACTCGACCAGGTAGGTGTTGTCCCAGCCGAACGCGCTCGATTGGACCAGGACGCAGTGATCGATCTGATAGTGCGCCATGTCAGCGACGAGCCACTCGACCGGGGCAGCCTCGGTCGGTGGCTTAATCCGGGCGTCGGGAGCGGGGCGGTGTTGGTCGTCCAGGGCCCAAACGTGGACGTGGGTATCGATGAGCATTGTTCAGATTTCCTTCCGATCTTGACGTTATCCTGATACTATATTAATTGAATCGGCTAAATAGAGAATGAACGCGTATCGCGTCGAGGGGGCATGAGAGTATGGCAGAGAGTGGATATGCCCATCCCGAGGTGCTGGTCAGCACCGACTGGGTGGCCGAGCATCTGACTGATCCGAAGGTCAGAATCATTGAGGCCGACGAAGACGTCCTGCTCTACGATGTCGGCCACGTTCCGGGGGCGGTGAAAGTGGACTGGCACGCCGATCTCCAAGACCCGGTCGTGCGTGATTTCATTGGTCCGGAAAAGTTCGCGGCGCTGATGGAACGTCTCGGCATCAGTCCCGAGACGACCGTCGTGTTTTATGGCGACAAGAATAACTGGTGGGCAGCGTATGCCTATTGGTTCTTCAAGCTCAACGGGCACGGGCCAGCCAAACTGATGAACGGCGGTCGTCAGAAGTGGATTGCCGAGGAGCGTCCCTTGACCCGAGATGTTCCTTCCTATCCAGTGACTCACTACCCAACTCCGACGCCGCATCCGGAGATCCGGGCATTCCAGTCAGACGTCCTGGAGTTCATTGGTGGTCGCGATGCGATTGGTTTACCACCTGGTCGTGCACTCGTCGACGTGCGCTCGCCCAAGGAGTATACTGGTGAACTTCTGCACATGGCCGACTATCCCCAGGAGGGCACACTCCGCGGTGGTCACATTCCGGGGGCGAAGTCGATTCCCTGGGCCCAGGCGGCGAATCCCGACGCTACCTTTAAGTCGGCCGAGGAGCTTCGCCAGCTTTACGCCAGCCATGGGGTAACGCCTGACAAAGACGTTGTCGTCTACTGTCGGATCGGCGAGCGCTCGTCGCATACCTGGTTTGTTCTCCACGAACTCCTCGGCTTTCCCAAGGTCCGCAATTATGATGGATCGTGGACGGAGTGGGGCAACACCGTCCGCGTGCCAATCGAGAAATAGAGAGAGTCCGTGGATCGGCAAGCATATCTAGAAATGCTGCTGGAGCACTACCAGCAGCCCCGCTATCGGGAAAAGCTCGCCGATGCCGACGTCGCCATGCCGGGGGGAAATCCGGGCTGTGGCGACGTGGTATCGATCTATCTGAAGGTCGCGAAAGGCGAAGGACAGCGGGAGCGCGTCGACAAAGTCGGCTGGATTGGCTCGGGCTGTACGATCAGCCAGGCGGCAGCCTCGGTCGTTGCTGAGATGGTGAACGAGGCCCATTCAACCCTCGACGAGATCCTCGACATGGACTACGAGGATCTCGTCGACACCCTCGGCCGAGAAGTTGTCTCGACCCGGCCTCGCTGCGCCACCTTGGCCCTTGGCACACTCAAAGCGGCCGTCCGCAAATACCGCCGGGACGAGGAGCGCCGGGCCGCTGGCCTGCCGGTCGAGGCATTGCCGGAGGATGAGATGGAGCGGTTTGAGGTCTGAACATTGTCTCTTAATCCACGTGGCGAGCGTGATTGCCTCACCCCGGTCCTCTCTCCCGGATCGCCTTCCGTACCCTTTCCGGAGTGAAGGGGACTTCGTGGAGATCGACACCGACTGCATCCAGGATGGCGCCCTGGACCGCGGCGATACCGGGGGTGATCGGAGGCTCGGCAACACCTTTGGCTCCATAGGGGCCATTGAGCGTCGGGATTTCGAGGAGCACAGTCTCGAGATTGGGTACGTCGGCGGCGGTGGCGATATGGTAGTCGAGGAAACCGGGGTTGAGCATTCGGCCATCAGGCGCGTAGACGAGCTGCTCCCAGAGACCCCAACCCATTGATTGGACCATCCCGCCTTCCATCTGGCCCTCGATCGACATCGGATTGAGCGCTTTGCCACAGTCGAGGGATTGGCCGGCGTAGCGCAGCCAGACCTTGCCGGTATCCGGATCGACTTCAACCTTGACGATCTGGGCAGCAATCGTCATCGCGCTTGGCAGGGCATTGAAGCCGCCGGTCTCGGAGATCGGCCCGCCGGGTGAGCGGCCGGCCTTCTGCGCGACCTGAGCGAGGCTCACTTTCCGCTCCGGGACGCCGCGGACCCAGACTTGATTGTTCCGAATCTCTAGATCCTCCGGGCTCGCTTCGAGCATGTCCGAAGCGATTCTCAAGACGCGCTCCTTCACCCGAGCGGCCGCCCGCTGGACGGCGTTCCCCACACTGTAAGTCGCGTTACTGCCACCGCTGTTTGGCGCGACCGGCGCCGAGTCGGTGTCACCTCGAATGACTGTGACCTTGTCGAGCGTCACCCCCGCGGTCTCGGCAGCGATCTGGGCGATCGAGGTATCCGAGCCGCTGATGTCCATGAGTCCGGAGAAGACGGTGAGCGAGCCGTCATCCTGGAGGGCGCAAAGGGCATTCGCCGGCTGACTGCCGTTGGTCCACTGGCCAATCGCAACGCCCCAGCCTTCGTTCGGACCTTTGGTCCGTTGTGCCCAGCCGACCCGTTCGGCGATCGCTCGGAGGGTAGCTTTGAAGTCAGTCTGCTCGGTCGCCTCTTTCATATTGATCAGGCGAAGCTCGATCGGATCGATCCCCAGTGCGTGGGCGATCTTGTTCAATTGCGATTCCGATGCGAAGGCGACCTGGGGGCCACACGGTGCACGGTAGGCGCCGGCCAGCGGCTTGTTTGTGATCACGTCGTAGCCGTGGGTCTCGAGGTTCGGGAAGTCGTAAACGCTGCGGATCCGATCGGTCCGCCAGGCGCCCCGGCCCTGCTGTCCGATATCCCAGTAGCCAATCGCCTTCCGGGCAAGGATCTTCCCGTCCTTCCGAACGCCGGTCTTGATCGTCATCACCAGGCCCTGGGCCGGGCGAGCGTCGACAAACTCTTCGTGCCGATTGTAGACGATCTTCACCGGTCGACCGGCGGCCTGGGCCAAAAGGACGGCGTAGATGTCGACGACGCCGCCCCCCACCTTCGCGCCGAAGCCACCGCCGATGGTCATGCCAATGACGTTGACCATTCGGGGTGAGACGCCCAGCGCTCGGGCAATGTTGGCTCGGGAGGCGAAGATGCCCTGGGTGCTCGTCCAAACGGTAATCTTCCCATTCGGTGCAACGTCAGCGATCGCTACCTGGGGTTCGATGTAGGCTTGGTGCGCGCGGGGAATGACATAGGTGTCCTCGAAGATGTAATCCGACTCGGCGAAGCCCTTCTCGACATCGCCTTCGACCACGTCGACTTGGTTGACGACGTTCCGGAGGATGCGGCCGTCGTAGGTTGTCAGGGGGGACTCGTTCTCGTGAATAATCGGTGCGTCTGGCTTGATCGCCTCGAGGACGTCGACCACCGCCGGCAGAACCTCGTACTCGACCTCGATCAACTTAACTGCTTCCTCGGCAATCTCCCTGGTCACCGCGGCCACCGCACCGATCTTCTCGCCCTGAAACTTCACTTTGGTCTGGGCGAAGGCTTTGAAGTCATAGGTGGTTCCGTGCTCTTCATCGACGATCTTGCTCACCCGGCCGGCGAGCTTATCCTGGGTAAGAACCGCCTTGACCCCAGGCAGCGTCTCGGCCTTGCTGGTATCAATGCGCAGAATTCGCGCGTGGGCGTGGGGACTGCGGAGAAAGGCGCCGTAGAGCATGCCGGGCAGCTTCAGGTCGGCGGTGTACTTTGCCCGACCAGTTACCTTATCTAGCGCATCGATACGGGGCGCACGCTGACCGACGATTGCTTCGTCGCGGGCAACGGTATCAACCATTGCGGACTCCTTCCTTTAAATGATTATGGGGTCAGCTTCTCTGGAGTGGACCAACCGGCCGACCTCGCCGAGAAGACGGGGGTTTCCTGGGCTCGTTCGTATGCCCAGCTTAGCGCCCAGCCGGAATTCCGTCAAGGAAATTGCTGCCTCCAGTCATTGACGCCCACCCGTGCAGATGATAGGTTGACGGCGTTCAGATCACGTCCAAGGAGATCGTCGGAGGATGCAATGAGGACAACGAACCACGAGACGGTTATCGAGATCAACTCACCGGTCGCTCCGCCTTATTGGGCCTTGCTGGAACGCGAGTTGATTCGCGCCCAGGCCGAGGCGATCGAGGAATACTTCGAGCACTATTTTGACGAGCGGGGGTATCTGCTCTGTGTCCCCCGCTGGGGCGGGGACGATGGCCCGGACGACGCTGCCGAGAACTTTCTCAATTGGACCATGCTCTCTGCGCTCGGTGCGCCGGACGGCGTCCTGGAGCGATACCACCGGGCTTGGGAAGGCCACCTTCGCCAATATACCGAGGCGAAGACAGTCGAGGTTCCGCTTGGCCGCGATGGAATGTACTACAAGGAGTTTCCTGTTTGCTTCGACTGGTTCCACCACGGCGAAGGGTTGTCTGCCTTTACTCTCGAAGGGCTGGCGAACCCCGAGGATCGGAAGCTCCAGCAGCGGATGCGCCGCTTCGCCGGCTTCTACATGGCCGAAGATCCCCAGGCGCCGAACTACGATCCCGAGCGTCGACTGATCCGCAGTATGTTCAATGGCAGCCGTGGGCCGCTCCTGCGCAAGGCGACCGCGCTGGATTGGGCCGGCGATCCGATCGAGGTCGAAGGAAGATTCCGACCACTCCACCGCGAGCGCAATTACGCTGAGATGTTGGCGCACTTCGAGGAGTACAATGACGTTGTCGGCGATAACCCGCTCAACCTCGGGGCAACGACCCTCGGCTTCAACGCCTATGCCCTCACCGGTGAGAAGAAGTACCGTGACTGGCTGCTCGGCTATGTCGACGCCTGGGTCGAGCGGACCGCGGCGAACGACGGCATTATCCCAACCAATATTGGTCTCGACGGGACGATCGGTGGCGCCTGCGATGGGAAGTGGTACGGTGGGGTATACGGCTGGGGCTTCACCGTCCACGTCCCCAACTCTCGCGAGCTTGCCCACCGTAATTACCTGGGCCCGCGCATCCTCCATGGCTTCGCGAACGCGCTGCTCCTCACTGGCGATCTCAAGTACATTAACTTCTGGCGGGAGATGATCGACCGGGTGAATGCCAACGCGAAGGTCGTCGGCGGTTAGATGATCTACCCCCATATGTACGGCGATAACGGCTGGTACGAATATCGCCCGCGGAAGTTCGCGCCGGCTGCGCTGGAGATGTACTACTGGTCGATGGACCGCGATGCACTGGAACTGCTCCCGAGCAAGCCCCGCTGGATAGCTTATCTTGATGGCGAGGATCCCGGCTACCCGGTCGCGGCGCTCCAGGAAGATCTTGACGCGGTGCGCAAGCGGGTGGCGGAAATGCGCAGCGATCCGACGACGCCGGACACCCGGCTCTCCGACGACCCCAACCACATTAATCCGGCGACGACCGAGACGCTAACCCAGCTCATGCTCGGTGGCCTGCCGACTGGCCGAGTTGGTTACCCGCTTCACTGCCGCCTCCGCTACTTCGACCCGACCCGGCGGCGAGCCGGGATTCCCGAGGACGTGGCCGCGCTGGTGGAAAAGCTGACCGCTGACGAGGTCGTTGTTACTCTGGTCAATACGAGCGTGCTCCAATCGCGCACCGTGATCGTCCAGGGCGGTGCCTATGCCGAGCACGAGATCATCGATGTGACCCTGGGAGAGGTCACGTCGCCGGTTGGCTACTCCCACTTCCAAGTCCAGCTTGGACCGGGCGCGGGAAGTCAGCTCAGGATCCGGACCATGCGCTATGCGAATCAACCGACGCTCGCTTTCCCATGGTCGGCTTCTAAGGCCTGAGATTCCTGACGTGTACGGCGGTGGAAGGGGGTAAAACACCTCAAGGGGGGCATCGCAAGTCATTGAATATTTTCCTGGTTGATTCGGCCATCGGCTCGCATTTGGCAGCGGTGTGTGGGCACACTTCGATCGTCGCGCCGCCGAACGAGGGAATCTGCTCGCGCAAGACAGATTCGACTTGGGAGACGATTGTGTGTGCTTCGCGCACCGACAAGGCCGGCGACACGCTGACGTGGAGATCCACCAGAACCCGGTGCCCGATCCATTGGGCGCGCGCCTGGTGCACTCCGTCCACTCCGGAGACGTGGAGCGGCGCGTGCTCGACCGCCGCCAGAATCTCCGGCTCGATCGCTCCGAGCAGACGCGACCAAACGATCTTGATGGTGTGCCAAATGATTAGGAGAATCGTGATACTAATCGCAATTCCAACCAGTGGATCGAGCAATGGTACCCCGATCACCGTTCCAATGACGCCAATCAGCACGGCAAGGCTGGTGAAGCCATCGACTCGAGAGTGCTCACCATCGGCGATCAGCGCTGCCGAGCTGATCTCACGTCCGATCCGGACACGATAAAGCCCGACCGCCTCGTTTCCGAGGAACCCGATCATCGCCGCCGCGGCGACCCATCCCAGATCACCCATCGGTCGCGGGTGAATCAGCTTGACGATCGATTCGAAACCGGCGACGATCGCCGAGATGAGAATCACCAGAACGATCATCGCCCCCACGACGTCCTCGGCGCGGCCATAGCCATAGGTAAAATGTCGGTTGCCTCCACGCCGCGCCAGGGTAAAAGCGATCCAGAGTGGTATCGAAGTGGTCGCATCACCAAAATTATGAATCGTGTCCGCCAGGAGCCCTGCCGAGCCCGAAGCCAGGGCGATCGCAATCTGGATGAGCGCGGTCACACCTAAACCAATCAGTGACAACTGGACCGCCTGGATGCCACGCTCGTCTGATTCCGGACCCGAGTTAATCCGTCCGTGGGGCGTGTGGGAATGCCCCGGTGTCTGACGGAAGAACTCCCAAACGCCATTCAGGTGATAGTGCTCGTGGTGGTGAGCTTGGGAAGGTTCAGCGAATTCGTTCCCGTGGTCATGGTCGAGCTCGTCGCTCATCACTGCTAGCTCACGCAGCCGAGACATCGTTGCTCGATCCGTCGAATGGCCTTCAGGCGAGCCCGCTGGACACGCCGACGGGAGAGCGATGGCGTCACCGCCGAGGCGATCACGAAAATAATCAGAATTCCCACCAACAGATCGAGCACAACTTGCATGAGGCCGTCCGTTGCTCAGTCAGACAAGAACGAAGCATCGTCGAAGCCCAAGAGGCATCTCACGTGCCAGGCAAAGAGGACAAAAAAACAAGGCCCCGAAAGAATCGGGGCTCTTGTTCGGTGTTCTACCTTACTTATCAGGACCTTTGCTCGTACGGAGTTGCACCCCGCTTTCCTCTGGTGGGAACAAGCTAACCGCTTACGAAGAACCTCACCACAAACGATCGAGCATAGCCTGAGGTCGATAACTGCCCTGCAATTCTTTGCAGGGCTAAGCTAGTCAACTTGGAGTACTCCGGTAACAGCTAGAGGTTTCTTCGCTCGTAACAGCATGTTAAACCTCCTTGCTCCTTACCATTGCAACCTACCGTCATTCTGAAGCTCGTCACTTCGCCTGCCCGGCGTCACATCTTGAATATAGCGCGGATTGCCCCGTCTGTCAAGGGAATACAGATATATTAAGAAGGGCATCGCCGACGAAGAAAGGGGCATTTCCGGGAGAGGTAAAATTGAGAATAGGACTGTCAAGCTCGTATTGTTCGGGGAGGCCGGGGCGAGGAGTGTCTTCTCCCACTGAAACACTGAAGCTCAAAGAGGCGGTAAAGCAACTGGCCCGCCAGCATGGCTTTCCATTGGTCGGCATTGCTAGTGCTGAGCGATTCGTCGAGGCTGAGCAGTCATTGCTGGAACGCATTGCCGCTGGGTTCTTTGCCGGGCTGAGCTGGTTCACCGCCGAGCGGGCCCGCTTCTGCTGCGAGCCGCGTAATCATATGGCTGATGCCTGCTCGCTGATTGCCCTCGGCATCAGCTATAACGCGCTGGCGGCACCAGCCGCCTCCGGGTTACGCGGCCGTGTTGCCCGCTACGCCTGGGGACGTGATTATCATCATGAGCTCGGCGAGCGGCTGAAGAAATTTTGCAGGGATCTGCGGACGATTTGTCCACCCGGGATCAAGCTGAAAACGTTCGTCGATCACGGTCGGATAGTCGATCGGGCAGTTGCTCAGCGGGCGGGTCTTGGCTGGTATGGTAAGAACAGCAATATTTTGACTCATCAGTTTGGCTCGTGGGTCTTCCTTGCCGAGGTGCTGACCAATCTGCCACTACCTCCCGACGCGCCAGTTCGCACCCACTGCGGACATTGCCAAGTCTGTATTCCCGCCTGCCCCACCGGAGCAATCGTCGCGCCCGGCGTCATCCACAGTGACCGCTGCATTTCTTTCCTGACGATCGAGTTACGTGGACCAATTCCGCGCGCACTGCGACCTCTGATCGGCGATTGGATCTTTGGCTGTGACGTTTGCCAAGATGTGTGCCCGGTCAATCGCAAAGCCGCCGTGGTGGCACCATCCGCGTTCGCCCCGGAACACGGCGTCGGCGCTCGCCCGGAACTTCTCCCCCTCTTAGGGCTGAGCGATCAGGAGTTTCGTCAGCGCTTTGGCCATACCCCGCTTAGTCGGGCCGGTCGCCGCGGTCTCCTCCGCAACGTTTGCGTCGCCCTCGGTAATCTCGGTGACCCGGTGGCCATTCCCGCGTTGCAGCGTGCTTTAGGTGATCCCGAGCCCCTCGTCCGCGGCCACGCCGCCTGGGCATTGGGACAGTTAGCCGAGAAGAATCCTGGATGCCAGACTTACTCCGCTCTCCAGGAACGTTTGAGCAGGGAGACAGACGGTTGGGTGCGCGAGGAGATTGCCCTGGCGCTGAGACTAGCCCAGCAAGAGACGGCATCCAGGTCATCGCAGGCCTCGTCATAAAGAAGTTCGCTGAGTATCAGATTCAGCCGGTACAGGCGTAAGAATACGCCCCTGCCGAAGACGACAGCCAGCAGAAGTCGCTCAACCCAGCGTACGAAGACTCTGCTTACTAATCTCCGTCAAAACACCCAGCGCGACTGCAGGCCATCGACGCGGATGACCTCGCCGTTGACCCAGGATGCCCGGTTCGAGGCAAGGAAGACGGCGACGTCAGCAACTTCTTCCGGTCGCCCGAAACGTCCGGCCGGTAATTCGTGTTCGGCCCACTTTGCCAACGCCTCGGGATTCGCGTCGATCCGCCGCTGCCAACCGCCACCTGGAAAGAGGATCGAGCCGGGCATGATCGAGTTGACCCGGATGTTGTCTTTGACCAGATCCTTGGCGAGACGACTACCAAAGACCGCGAGCGCGGCCTTGAAGGCGTTGTAATCGATGTACCCCTCACCGCGCTCGTTTGCGTAGATCGACGACACGTTGATGATTGCGCCGCCGCCCTGCTGCCGGAGGTACGGAATTACCGCCCGCGACGCGTACATCGCGGAGAAAAAGCAGAGGTTGACGCTATCTCGCCATTCGGCGTCGGTCGCATCGAACAGTCCTTTGCGATGCGCACCACCGGCGTTATTAACCAGCACATCGATTCGGCCGAGCTCTTCCGCCGCGGTCCGGACGAACCGTTCGACCTCTTCGGGCTTGGTCACGTCAGTCGACATCGCGATAACCTTCACTCCCGTGGCCCGCACTTCTGCCGCGGTCTCGCGCAACCGCTCTTCACCCCGCGCGCAGAGCGCCAGGTTTGCGCCCTCGTTAGCAAAAGCGTGGGCGATCGCTCGGCCGATGCCCCGACTACCCCCGGTGACCAGGACCGTTTTTCCGGCCAATCCAAGATCCATGCTCTCCTCCTCCTGTCCTAACTAGTCGTTCTCTCCTTGACATCGCACATCTTATGACGGTCGAATCCAATAACCAACCGGCGGGGTCGTCGACGGATTGTTATAATTCGTAATGAGAATCGTGACCGGCCCGGCAGCACCCGAGGTGAACTGAATTTGCAGTTGACCCGGCGCCGATCCTTCGGTTGCCCGGTGCGTCGCTAAAACTTGACCATTCTGAATAACCTGAACAAACAGAGCATTGCCGACCTGGGCGCCGGCTGGCCAGTAAACGAACGAGATCTTTCGGGGCTGATTGTTCCCCGGATAAGCGAGCAGATACGAGACGTTCGTCCCACCACCGCTGCCGGCGAGCGAGCCCGTCGTCGGACCAGTGAGCTGCACCGGCCCGGTAGTCGGCGCAGCCATGCTGGCCGGCATGGCTGATTGGGCGAAATTATCGACCGGAAAGTTACCGCAGGGGATGTCAAGATCGAACTTTCCATCCCACGATTGCACCATACTCACCGTTCCTCCGCCGAAGGCGAAGGCCGAAGAACAGAAAGCAGAAGCCGGGAGCTTGGAGTTTGTCTGGGCAACCCAGTTTGGCAACCCAGGGGCAAAACTGCCAGCGATCGTCTGCCACATGGAAACCACTGAATAGATCCCGACGTGCAAGTTCTGCGACTGCAGGTAGTCAATCGCGCCCTGAATGACCTGGGCATTCAACGCTTGGTTCGGCGACCAATAATTTGCCGTTTCGATGTCGAGCCACCAGTTGGTCGGAGAGACCCCTTGCGAATGCGCAGTAGTGACTGCGAACTGAGCGGCGTTGTAGCCGTAGTTGTAAGCAAGGCACGCTGCATCCTCTGGCGGGCACGTCCCACGAGGTCCGGTGCGACCATTTGCCGCGCTCGCATCCCTTGGATAATTCAGGTTGATATACACGGCGGGCAACTGGCCGCTGGCACTTGCCCACTGGTACTGTTCACCAAAGCATGGGTTCGTCGTGTAGGCTTTACCCCCATTGACCCCAATCACCGTGAAGTAGCCAGGCGAAGCAGGAAACTGATGGTCGCGGCAATTCGGAAATGAGATGTCGTACCCTTGGAGATTAGGAGATGGGATACTTGCCGCGACCGCCGGCTCGGCCATGCTACAAACTGACAACGTTGCCATTGCCAACGCCCAGCTCTCAACTACTCGGCGCAGTAAACCATGAGATCGGCCGATCTCTTGCCAAAAGCTATGGCAAGCGACAAGGATAGCTCCAACGATTCGCATCATTCGCCCCCGGGTCTCGCCTAAACAGGCCTTGGCTCGACCTGCCCGCCTTTTGGCTGCCCAGTATACAGCATCCGGCCGGGGAATCAAGAGGAAAAACGAAAAATCAAAAGGCCAGAAGTCCGGCTATCTGCGAACCCGTACGTGCTAAACTTCCCCCGAAAACTAATCAATTGAGGAGGAATCCGTGGGCGAACGCTTCCTGGTCGAGAGGGGGAATTCGTCAACCTGGCCCACCGAGCTGATTGTGCTTCGCGATCGGGAAGCGCATAGCTGGCTTGGTCTCCTGCCGGCTTCAGGCTGCAATCTGGTTTCATTTGGTGCACGGATCGATGGCCATGCTGTCGAGATAATGCTCCAACCCGCCGACGAGGTGCCATCGCTAGCGCCCAACCGCTACGGCGCACCGGTGCTGTTCCCTTTTCCCAATCGGCTGCGCAATGGACAGGCATGCTTCGCTGATCGCACTATTCAGATCGACCGTGAGCCGGGGCAGGCCAATGCGATCCATGGCCTGGTTCGGCGCCTTCCCTGGCAGGTCGAAGAGCTGACCGACAAAGCCGACGCCGCGATTGTCCGTTGCTCGGTTGAAATGACGAGCCCCAACTTGATCCACCAGTTTCCTTCTCTTTCCAGTTCCTGCGCTTCAGAAAGTGGCCAGCGATCCGGCCGGCGTGCGACTCACTTTCCGGAGTGATACAAAGCTGGTAAGAGGACGGATCGCTCGGCAAGGCGAGATCGGTCGCCTGGACCTCTGCTGTGACGGCAAGCGGGTCGGCAGCGTCGACCTGGTCGTCCAAGCCGCAACCGGCACCTTGCCCGACATCGCCAGTGGTCGCTCGGATAGGTACATCACCTGTAAACCTGGTGGGACCGGAGAAGTCATGGAAAAAGGTCGTAGAGCAGTCGATAGAAGGCGATCTTTTCGGGGTCCCGCTGAATGCCGTAGGCATCGAGAAAAAGATCTTCCCAGCCAGGGCCAAGGTTGTGAGTAATGCTCCAGATCGCGACGGCCAGATCCCACCACCGGTCAGCCACGCCGAGCCTGCCGAGGTCAAGATAGCCGGTCACCCGCCCGTTGCTGACCAGCACGTTGGGCAGGCAGTAGTCGCCATGGCAGACGACCAGATCCTCCTGCCGTGGCCGGAGTCGCAGTAGTTGAGCCAGGGCTGCCTCGGCGGTCAATTCACCGTGGTCGCGGCGGAGATCCCGCTCGGCGTTGACCAGGCCCTCTACCACCCGCCGCTGGGCGATCGGTAAGGCGGTCTCCAGGCGGTAATCGAATGGGCAATCGTCCACGGAGAGCGCGTGTAACCGGCGCAGCCCATCCGCTAGCAGTGGGACCAGGCGGGACGGATCAGCCCGTAAGCCCTCGTCGATCGCGTTGACACCGGGCAGACCGGCGGTGAGAAGCCATTCGTATTCGCCGTCGGATCCGGCGGCTAGCACCGGCGGCACCGGAAGTCGCGTTGCTGCCCACTCCAGCCGATCGCGCTCGTGCGATAGTCTTAGCTCCTGTCCCAGGGTATACACCTTGAGGAAGCGCGTCTCGCCGTTGGCAGCCCGAAGCCGCCAGGTCACCCGCTCCGGAACGAGCGACCAGACGACGGTCGTCTCCCAGTCCTTCATTTCGGATAGCGCGGCGGGTGGGATCCGCGGACTCTCTTCCATACGTCTTTTCCCGCATTCGGGCAGAAGCAACCCGCAGTTCTCTTCCTTACCTTGCTGATCGCCAGCTCTCCACGATTCTCTCGTAGCAACGGCGCCTGTCTGGTCGCTGATTGACGATCGTGTCATATATGTACTTGCCGTCCTCACGTCCAATCAGGACACGGAGACGCGGCTCAATCTTGGGAAGGTAGTCCGAGAAGGTCCACTCGGCCAGGAGGCGCACCTTTTTCCCTTTATTTGGACCGTTCGCTGGGAAGTGCCGCTCGACGTCGAGAACGCGTGGGTATTGCGCGAATAATGGGATGAAGTTGGGCGAAGCTCAGGCTCGCGCTGGAGATCAAGCCAACAGTCGGCTTGGCGTAGATGAGTGGCATGAACGCGTAGGCCGAACCAAGGCCATCTACGACCGCAGTATCCAGCCACGTGAAGAGATCCTTCTGCTGTTCAGTCGTCGTCTCGCTGACAAACCGCTCGTACAGACCTCTGAGCGGCGGAATGCGCGATTGGTCCAACGTGGCGGCGTATTTGAGGCAGCCCCAGAGAATGAGGTCGCCAAGGTCGGCACCATGCACGTTCTCCCATTGGTCAGGCAGTTCGTAGAGCCGGCTGACGTGATCCCAGTCGATTGGTGTTCCAGCCATCCTGCGGTTCCTCGCTTCGTCCCTTGGGTCTCTTGTTGTCCGTTCTTTGGGGCATCATTCCCGCGAGCCGCGCCATCGCCCCGTCTAAGTCTCACCGAACTGTCGCACGGTCAAGCTTCTTCTCCGGCATCATCTCCTGACGGACCCCTCTCACGTGCTCAATCCACGCAGGATTGGCACGTGGGCTGGCGACGAGGCCATATGGACCTATCCTCCTGTCTCCCTTCCCACGATGCCCATAGAGTATCACAAAGAACCATCCGACGCGAGGAGAATCGAGTCCCTTTCACACGGCAAGCGGCTCGTGGTATCGTAACAGTTGAGGGAGGTTATCAAGGATATCGTGAGCCAGGTCGCACCGTTCAAAGACTCAAAGCTCGCCGGGATCGTCCGTCGCCTGGCCGAGGCGCTTCAGCCGACGCGGATTTACCTATGTGACTCGTATGCCCGGGGCGAGGCGACCGAGGAAGGTGACTATGACCTGCTGGTGCTGATGCGCTGTCCTCAAGAGGAACTCCGCGCCGCTCAACGAACGGCCTAGGACGCGGTCTGGGGGGGCGATGTGCCAGCTGACGCGGTCGTCATGTCAAGGAGGAGTTTTTGACCGACATAAGGCGGTTCGGGAGGGATGAACGAGAATGAGCGTTGATCAGCATTGGCTACGCATGACGTTTGACGAATCCCCGGCGCTTTACGATCGGACCCGACCGGTTTGTCCAGCTCAGCTCTTCGACGATCTGGTTTCTTTGGCGGCTTGGCCACAAGGCGCCAGGCTTGTCGAGATTGGTTGCGGGACTGGCCAGGCCACGCTGCCCTTGGCCCAGCGCGGCTTGGCCATCACCTGCCTCGAGATCGGCAAGCAGCTCGCCGATTTTGCTCGACGGAAGCTTGCTGCTTACGCGAAGGTCGAAGTCGTGAATACCTCGTTCGAGGCGTGGGATGCGGCGGGCGCCCGCTTTGACGGGATCGTCGCCGTCCACGCCTTCCATTGGATCGATCCCGGGCTGCGCTACGCGAAGTCGGCTCAACTGCTCCGCGACGACGGTGTGCTCGCGATCGTGAAGTCACGCTACGTGGTTCCGGACAACGCCGATCCGTTCTGGACGGAGGTGCAAGAGGACTACGATGCGATCCGCTCGGGCCTTGAGCAAGAGCCGCCGTTGCACCCGGATGCAGTCGGGGATTTCGGCGCGGAGATCGCGGCGAGTGGCTACTTTCGCAACGTCGCGGCCCGACGCTACCTCTGGAGCGTGAACTATACCGCGGACGAGTACGTTACCCTTCTGAGCACGACTTCCTGGCACCGCCAGCTCGACGACGAGACTCGCCGGATGCTCCTCGACCGTATCCATCGACGCATCGAGGCGCGGCCGGATCGCACGGTGAGCCCGACTCTCTTGTCGACACTCAACGTCGCCCGGCGTCTCTAGAACAGAATTCGGCATTCAGGAGCCAAGGTCGACAGTCGGGTTGGTGTCACCTATCAGACGGACGCCCCGGCAGATCAGACACTCTCCTACCGTGCGTAGGAGGCGACAGGTCAGCGGCCGTCCTTGGGGTTGCGGATTGGCCTTGGCGTCGACCAACCAACCTTGCTCGTCGAGCCACCATCGACGCATCGCCGCTCACGCTGTATCGACTCCTCGAGATACTCGCCGGCTGGTAGACCGTCGCGATAGCGCCGCTGTCGGTGGAATCAGCTTCGACTCGCCAGAGGTCCTGGACCAGGGTCGTTACGCCAGCGAAAAGGTAAGGTGCGGCTCAGTCCGATCAGCTCGTCCCCGGCTGCGACCAGGCTCCGGCCGGTGTCGCAGCCACTCAGGGTTACCAGCGCACCGTCCAACTCGAGATTTGCCACGTCGACAGTGTTGAACTGACCGTCGGCCGGCTTAAGATGGGCGACGGTCGGATTGTCCAGGCGGGCTTCAGTGTGAGCTGTCAATAGGTTGCTGGAGATATCTACCGCCAGTCGCCCTAGAATCAAGCCGTGCTTGGCGCGGTAAGCTGAAGTGGTGCCTGTACCTTCAGGCGTCGCCGCTCCCGGTGGACACGCAGGGCCGAGTTGGCGGCGAGCAAGAGCAAGAGGTAACCGGAGGTGCTTCCCAGACCGTTCACGGCGAGTTGACGCACTCCGAGCGCGCCGAGCAAGAGCGGGACAAGCATGCGCAGGTCTACCTCCTGGCCAATGATCCGGGACAGACGCCGATCGAGATCGTTGAAAGCGCCGATGATCCCGTCCGTAGCTCTGCCTTTGATAACCTCGGTCAGAGGTTCCTCCTCTGCTTCGAGGACGTTGCTCACAACGACCCCTACGTCTTGACACAACGCGAGGACATCGTCACAGGAAAGCCGGCGGAAGTCGAATCTCACCAGGACGCTCCCAGTGAGTGGGTTCGTGATGACTTGGCCGATCCCTCTTTTGCTTTCGAGAAAGGTCTTCACCTGAGGAATCATCTGCCGATGTGGCCGGTGCAGGCGGATCCGCACTCGCCCCGGCGTGAGCGCCACGACTCGTCCGTGGTTGACTGGCCTTTCCATCTTTGCCTTCCTTAACTCAGAGATGCGCCAACGGTATGAAGAAGTTTAAGAACTGTTCAGCATCAGATCAAGTTATCTTTATGCTCTGATTAGCTGACCTGGCTACGCTTGAAAAGGTATGGATGTCGTGGAAGTGAGGTAAGAAAGCATGTCAAGTGTTGTGGGTGACGTCGTCATCAAGCTCGCCGTCGAATATCTCCTACCGTACGTCGTGCAAGAGGCAGCCGGTTACGCTACTCGTTCTGCCGTGACGTATCCCGTTCAGCACGTCTCATTACGAACGCCCAAGCCTAACATCACGCGGCAAGTCCGGTCAGTCCCGCCAACCAGCGTTCCCACCGTGCTTTCCTTTACGCCAGGGAGGATTCGCATTCACATTGCCGACCTGCGTGGTGACCCAGCGCGGGGAGCGGTGCTGGCGGCTAGCTTAACGAGCTTACGTGGTGTCCAGGCGGTACGTGCAAACGATCTGACCGGAAACGTTCTGGTCCATTACGATCCCAACCGGATTCATGGGAAAGAGATTCTTAACGCCGTGGCGGCGGCCAAGCCAATTGATCGAGAACCTCGCCAGATGCCCGGATCAAGTCGACGAGAAGCGAACTCTCCCAAGTACCTGATGCTTGTCAGGAGCTAACCCGACCGAAAAATCGGTCGGGTGACGGTTTGCATGTGCCTTTTACTTTTGCTATAGTGGTGATCACCACTGAATAAGCACCCTTTCGTCTGATTGACGTGCAAAGGCGCGCGCATTTTTCATCACGCTACCCACCCGGAATTACCCGGGGAGCAAAGGTAGCCGGCGTAACAGTTTTGTTCGTTGGGGTAGATTGATCGTCGTAGATCAAGTGTGAGGAGGAAACCCTATGCTTGAAGATCTCGTGGACGGAGTGAGCGAAAGTCTCGGCTTGGGCGTCGGTCTCGTGGCTGTCGCCGCGGCTGTTCTGGTTGGCGGCAGGTTAATGAAACCACTCGCTAAGGGTGCGATCAAAGGCTACTTGACCGTGACTCACGGTATGCGCGAGGCCGTGGCTGGGGCTAGCGAGTCCGTCCAAGACCTCTACGCCGAGGCGAAGCACGAATACGAGTCCCAGGGGCGTGGTGAAGAGGCCGCAGAAGCCGAGACCGAGGCAAGGCCAACGCGTGCTCGACGGAGCCGTGTCCAAACAGAAGAAGAGGAGCACGCTTGAAATCCAGCCGGCCAGGCTCTTCTATATGCCCCGCGGGGAGACGTCGTCGATGATGGGCTCTTCTCATTTTTCCGTGGAGATCCTGCACGCCAGTCCAGGAAGGATCCGCCTGCGGATACCCAAGCAGTATCTGGATGATCCCACTTTTCTCCAGGCCGAACAGGCCCTCACGAAGTTACCCGGCGTCTCCATGGTGCGGAAAAACCCTCTGACTGGGAGTGTCGTCATATCCTTCGAGCCGGAAACGGTGGGATTCGGGGATATCTTTGAAGTGGCAACGGCAGCAGGCATTATCATCGAGCCGTCCCTTGGTGGTCAGAGAGCCGATGCCGAGATTCGCCCTCTCGATCAGATGATCACCGCCTTCTGGCAGAGCGTTGACGACCGGATTCGTGAAGGCACCCGTGGCTCGCTCGACGCGCGGACGCTCCTGCCAATTGGCCTCGCGGCTCTCGCGGTGCGCGAACTGCTGGCGACCGGCTTTACTGCTGCCCCCTGGTACGTGCTCCTCTGGTACTCATTCGACTCCTTTCTCAAGTTGCGGAAACCTGAGGCTTCGTCCAACCAACGCTGAGGATTGCCGATGGCAAAGCCACCTAGGTTAGAACCATCTGGCCTAAAGATTGAGCTGGTCCACCAAATTCCTGGGCGGGTACGCCTGCGCGTGCCCGCGTTACGGTCGCACCCGAAGCTGGCCGACCGGATCGTCGCCGCCGGGATGGCCCATCCGGGTGTACGTTCCATTCGGGTCAATCTTGCCTGCGTGAGCGTTGTCGTCGAGGGCGATCGTTCCCTGACTAATGAGACGTCCGCGGGTTCCCTCGTCAAGCGCTGGTTGGCGACTCCGACCGATTCTACCGCTCAAGCGCCGTCTCCTGCCAAGGCATCGACGACCACGTCGACTTTCCGTCGGCTGGCGCCGCTCGGCTTCTCTCTAGGAGGCATCGCACTCAGCTTTGCTAGCGGCGGATTGGCACCGGGCTTCGCGCTCGTATCGACCGTGGCTGGTGCACTGCCAATTGTTTTCCGTGGCGCAAGGGCGCTGATCGTCGAGCGCCGTCTGACCGTCGATCACCTCGACGCGGTGGCAGTGGGGCTGATGGCATCGCTCGGCGACGTTCGGGGCGCGGCGCTGATGTGTGGGCTGGTCCATCTGGGCGAGGAGATCCGCGACCGGACTGCCCGCCGTTCCCAGCGGGCCGCCCTGGATCTCCAGACCGCGCTCGGCCAATCGGCCTGGCTCGTCCACGGGCAGGAAAAAGTCCGCGTGTCGGTCGACTGTTTGCAGGTGGATGACGTCGTCGTTGCTTACCCGGGCGATCTGATTCCCGTCGATGGAGTTGTCATCGACGGGACAGCACTGGTCGATCAGAAGATGCTAACCGGGGAGTCGGTACCGGTTCTCAGGTCGGAAGGCGATCGGGTCTTTGCCGGAACGGTGGTCGCCGACGGCAAGCTGTACGTCCGAGCCGAGGCGGTCGGCTCAGCAACGCGCGCGGGCTGGATCGCGCACCTCCTCGAAGAGGCTCCGACCCTCGATAGCCGCGCCGCCAGCTACGCCCACCGTTTTGCCGATCGCCTAGTCGCTCCGACGTTTGGTTTGGCTGTAGTCTCTTTCGCCCTAACCGGCAATGTTGCTCGATCGGCGGCGATCCTCATCGTGGATTTCGCAACCGGGATTCGTGTCTCGGCGCCGACCAGCATCATGGCAACTCTCGCTCGGGCGGCACGCCACGGTGTTTTGATCAAGAGCGGACGGGCGATCGAGCAGTTGGCAGCAGTCGACGTGATTATCTTCGACAAGACCGGCACCTTGACCCGTGGCGAGCCCGAGGTTTCGAACGTGGTCAGTCTCAATCCGCATTTTTCCCCGGACGCTGTTCTGGCGTTCGCGGCAGCGGCCGAGATGCGCCTACGCCACCCCACAGCCGCTGCAGTGGTCCGCTATGCCGAATACCGTGGCGTGTCGATTCCCCAGCGTGAAGAGCTGCAGTACACTCCGGGAATGGGATTGGTCGCACGAGTCGAAGGACAGGAAATTCGCATCGGGAGTGCCCGGTTCATGGCGGGCATCGGACTCGACGTGGGGCGGCTCAATGGTACCGTCTCGCGTCTGAAAGAGAACGGCTCTTCTCTCGTCTACGTTGCGATCAACGGCGCACTCGCCGGAATCGTCACCTACCATGACCCGGTACGTGACGAGAGCAGTGCGGTGGTCCAGCATCTGCGGGGTCAGGGGATTCGAGAGACCTTGATCGTCACCGGCGATGATCTCTCGACTGCCCAAGCGGTGGCGCAATCGCTCGGGGTAGAGCGGGTACACGCGGGAGTGCTACCGGACGAGAAAGCGGCGGTCGTACGCGCCCTCCAGCAAGCTGGACACGTAGTAGCAGTGGTTGGCGACGGCATCAACGACTCGCCCGCCTTGGCAGTAGCCGACGTATCGATCTCTCTTTCCCACGCCGCGGACGTTGCTCGCGAAACCGCCGACGTACTCCTGGTAGACTCCGACCTCTGGGGGCTCGTCCAGGCAATCGATCTGGCTCGCCAGTGCGTCGGGCTTATCCGCCAGAACCTGGTCGTCGTGGGTGTGCCCAACGCAGCGGCACTCGCCCTCGCCACGGTAGGGGGGCTTAGCCCAGTCGGCTCAACGATTCTCAATAACGGTAGTACCATCGTCGCGGCCTTGAACAGTCTACGTCCCCTCGTGGTGGTAAACGGGCAGCATAACGGCCACCACAATGGTCAGAACGGTCACCTGAACGGCGCAATCGACCGTGCGATCAAGGAGACATCGTGAGGTCCCGTCGCTATCAAGGCCATCCCCTGGCAAAGCTGGGGGGAACTGCCGCGCGGTTGCCCCGTTACCTCAAATTAGCGCACGGGCTCGTTCGCGATCCGTCGATTCCAGCCGCGCGGAAAGGTGCACTTGTCGGGGGGATTAGCTACGCGGTCCTGCCATTTGACCTGCTGCCCGGGATCATCCCGATCATCGGCCAGCTCGATGACCTGGCAGCACTGCTGCTCGGCATCCGGATCGCACTCGGTGGCTGTTCTCCGGAAATGGCCCAGACCCACCTGGCTCGAGTCGGCCTTGCCGAGACTGCCCTCGACGCCGATCTGCAAACGGTACAAGAAGTAGCCGTCTGGCTGGCGAAAGGGGCAATCGGGGTAGCCAGGCGTGGGCTAATGTTTCCGCTCAAGCTCTTCGCGGGGGCAAGGACGAGAGGCTAATTTCTTTTACTCCGATTCCCTTTCGATCTCGACCGGAATGTTGTCGCGATGCGTGGCGGCATCCTCGGCTTCGGCCGCCTGCTGGTGGCTCAACTGCGATTCGTATTCGTGCTTCGCTTCGGCGTAGAGATCCTGGAAAGATTCCGAAGCCTCGGCGGTCATTTCACGCAAGCGCTCGGTCGCTGCCAGGTACCCCTTGATCGCGTTCTTGGCGAGCGTTTTTGCCCGTGGTCCGCCGATGAGCACTGCCGCAGCGACGGCCACCCCGCCGATGCTCCAGCCAAGGCTCTCGAAAAAACCTTCGACGACGTTGTCCACGTTTATTCCTCCCTTGAGGCAGCTTGGCTACCATTTTGGGTAACGAAAGGGATCTCCAAGATCCCGCCCTTGAGTCGCGCTTTGGCCGGCTCGAGCGGGACCAGTGCCCGCGGCAGCGTGATCTCTCGCCGGCAATTCGCGACGTCGATGAACAAGGAATCTCCCCGCTTTCGCACCGAAAGCCTCGTCGCTTCAACGTTCGGCATCCGGATGCTGAGGAGATAACCATTCTCTCGCCGTTCGATCCGCTGGGTCGGCCCAACGTGCATGACTTCAGTTGGGTCGCGGTCTCCAAATAGCTGACGTGCGAACTCAGCGAGTGCTTTACTGCCCACCGGTTCTTCCGACCACCACGGTGCCTGGAATGTTGGCAGTGTCGCGTAGGCTCGTTGAATCTCGGCGAGAATCTCGCCTTGTCGCGCTGCCAGCGTGTCCATGAACGGATGCCCGGTCCCCGTCTTCGTCAGCAATCGATTCACGATTACTGCGTCAACCGGATAGTCGAAAATGTTGAGATAGGTCTCAGCGCGTCGAGCCTCTTTGAGGACAACGCGATCGGGCGTTACAACGATGCGATACGAGCTACTGTTCGGGTCAGTGAGGATACCGTGTAGGTTCGTCACGCGGTCGGCAACTTGCCCAACGACGTCAAGAACGCTCAAGTCCGGTAGGGCTCCCCGGAGGAACGGCCCGGCCAGATTCTGTAGCCGCTGCCCCAACCCCATGACCCGCTCGGCATACCATTGATACGACTCTGGCAAGCTCAAAAGGCGGATTGTCTCCCCGGTCGGCGCCGCATCGACGACAATGCAGTCGTACTCTCCGCTGCGGACGCGGCGTCCAAGGGTAATTAGTGCCGCGATTTCTTCCATCCCGGGCAAAATTGCTAGCTCATCCGCCTGAACGTCAGTGGCACCCTTCTCACGGAAAAACTCGCTGATTTGCCGCTGAACCTTTCCCCAGGTCCGGTGCATCTCATCGAGGACGTTAATCTCTTCCGCATACAAGGATGGGATAATTTCCCTCGGCTCGGAGCCGAGGTCGATACCGAGCACGTCGCCAAGACTGTGAGCGATATCGGTGCTCACGACCAGCGTCCGCTTACCCAATTCGGCGGCACGCACTGCCGTCGCCGCGGCTAAGGTGGTCTTGCCTACCCCCCCTTTACCGACGTAAAGAATTAAACGCATCGAATGACCTCGCCCGGAAGTTTATCTGTTCACTTTCGGATTGCCAAGCGAATCTTAGACTAATCCTACGCACATCACAAGCAGACACCAGCTAATACCGCACCGGTACTTCGAATGACAACGGGCTACTGTCGTACCGTTGTACATGGTGAATGCAATGCCTGGGCATTTTCATGGCTGAGGGGCCAAGACCCCAGCCGATTTACTCACGGCGAAGGAGCCTCCGGCTCGAAAGCGCCGGTCAGATCCGTCGTCGTCGGATCCAGCGCATCAGGGCGGCAGATCCAGTGCGGACCCGTCAGGCAATACTGGCGCAGGTAGGGACTATTCGCCGCTTCCTGGGCGACATCGGGCGGGAGATCCTGACCAGTCAGGATACTCTTGAAATACTGCCCCAAGAGCAAGCCCTCGGTGACCCCCAGGTTCCCTTGATAGTGCATGATCCCCCGCTGAAAACGCTGGTAGACAAACTGGCTGTTATTCGGATCGAGCATCGGGGCCGACGTGGGCACGCCCCAGATCTCCAGATCGAAGCC
>JAJPIK010000039.1 GCA_021324795.1 Chloroflexota bacterium | reverse complement strand
GGGGATCATGACCACGCGCTCCGGGTCCAGGAAAGCAGCCACGTAGCGGCGCAAGTTCTCGCCGAGCACGATGATCGCATCGGCCTGGCGATAGTTCGCGATCCAGCGGTGTCGCTTTCCTTCTGGCATCTCTCCGAGCAGCCGATCGAGGTAGGCGGGCGGCTGGTGTAACGTCGCGACAATGCGGTTGGCACCCCGGGCTTTGAAGAAGCCGGCGTAGGTATAGGTATTCTCGGCGTAGACGAAATGAAAGACACGTCGATGTGCGACCAGCATGGCCAGCACGGCGTCGAGCTCGAGGATGCCAATCCCCCGGTTGCGCATGCGCGGGAGCCGGTCGCCTAATGTGGCTAAGTGACGGACAAGGCGAGCTGGACCACGAACGACCTGCCCATTGGGAAAGAAGCGCACAATTTGGTCGTATCCGCTGTGCATAGAATGATGGGGAAAACGGTGAATGACGTAAGATACCACTTCATGGTCCAAGGGGTGTCTCATTGGGCCGCTATAGTGCCTGCGCAAGCCGGGCGCGCGCCTGGGTGCGCTTCAGCTCGCGTAGCGTCTGAGAAAGCCTCGTTCCCAGCAAGGTCTTGGTGATCAAGACCAGAGCACGTTTGCTTACGTGCGACGTCCTGGTCAGTCGAAGGGCCTGCATGCAGTCTCGACGCGCCTGGACCATCTCGCCGCGCTCGTAGTGACAGTAGCCACGGTAGACGTAGGCGCCGCCGATTGCTGGCCCTCGCAGGTGGGTGAGGGTAGGCGGCGCTTCCTCCCGGAAGAACCGTTCCCAGATGAAGATCAGGTGGTCGGCGAGCTTGACACTCTGGGCGACGCCGCCCGCTCCAGTGTGGTAACGGGCGTTCGATATAATCTCGCGAATATGCCCACCTCGGATACCGGCCCCGCCGATCATCAGCCAGTAGTCGTAATCCCAGCCCCAACCCGGCGTCAGTCGAAACGGACCGAGGCGATTCATCAGGCGTCGACGGAGAAAGACTGACGGCTGGAGGATCGGATACTTCCAACAGAGAAAGCCGGGAAAATCCCAGCCAGGCGCGTGCCACTGATGGTAGACGCGACCGCCCGCGTCGATGATGTTCGCATCGCCGAACACCATCTCGACGTCCGGGTGATCGATGAAGTAGCGAACGGCCTTCTCAATCGCTCCCGGGCAGTAGGTGTCGTCGGAGTTCAGATAGGCAAAGATCTCACCGCTGGTCCGGGCCAATCCCTTGTTGATCGCGTCGGGTGGTCCTTGGTCAGGCTCGGAAAGCCAGGTCAGGTGGTCTTCGTAGCGGCGGAGAATCTCGAGTGTCTGATCGGTCGAGCCTCCATCAACCACAACGTATTCAAGGCGCGGGTATCCCTGATCGAGGACGCTCCGGATAGTTTCTTCGATGAAATCGCCTTGATTGAGCGAAGGAGTAACGATTGATACCGACAGGTGATTCATCCTGCCCTTTCTCCCTGCTGGTGCTTGTTTCACTAAGCCCGGGTGAGGCACTCGGACCTCACGCCATAGCGACCAATCGCGACGTAATTTGCCTTTTTCGCGAACCGACTTGATTCCAGTGCACGCCAGCAATCAATGATTGTCATTGGGGTGTGCTGGATACTGCTCCCGTCGAGTTCTTTGAACTCTTGCCAAGGGGTTGCCACGACGCAAATGGGCGCGGCGGCCATACAAGAACGTGCGGAGGAGGCATAGGTTATGAGGTTTCCGAACTCGGCTCGGGCGTTCTCCATTGCCATCGGGTCGTAGGCGACGATGTCGATCCCTAATCCAAGCAGGACGCGCACTAAGTGCATGGCCGGCGATTCGACAACGACCGGCGTATCCGGCTTGAACGATAGACCTAGAATGGCTACCCGACGCACGCCGGTGGCCTCGATGTGCCCAAGAACGAGGTCAATGAGATGGTTGTCCTGGTAGTCATTCACCTTTTCGACCGCGCGAATCAAATCGGCGCCTTCGCCGTACTTGCTCGCAAAGGCAATGAATGCCTGGATGTCGCGGGGAAAACAGGTGCCGCCCGCTCGCAAACCGCCTCGAAAGTAGTAAGGTGAGATTCGTCGGTCGTGGCCCAGCGCTTCGGTAATCAAATCGACGTCTGCGTCGGGAATCTTCTCACAAAGATTTGCTAGCATGTTCGCAAAGCTGATTTTGAGCGTAATGTAGCAGTTCAGGCTAACCTTGGCGATCTCGG
This sequence comes from Chloroflexota bacterium, assembly GCA_021324795.1. Taxonomy (GTDB): domain Bacteria; phylum Chloroflexota; class UBA6077; order FW602-bin22; family CADDYW01; genus JAJPIK01. The sequence goes on along the minus strand of JAJPIK010000039.1, from coordinate 38,613 downwards.
CATCGATGATTGGCATCCGTGGCATCGGGGGCTGGTTCTCACAGAGCTGTCGATAGATCGTGGTCGCTTGCTCACCCGCACGATCGTCACTTTGGCCGATGACGACCAGATCGGGGCACAGGAAACCTTTGATTGCACTGCCGAGAGCGACGAATTCGGGACAGTAGCAGAGACCGAACCCCTCATTGAGTTCGCGGCCAGAAATCTTTTCGAGCAAAGGGATGAGAGTGCTGTCGATCGACCCTGGCATCAGGGTGCTGCAAATCACAAAGAGGTGATACGATTTCTGGCTCTGGCGTAATGCTTGTCCCAGCGACGCCAGTGACGACTCGACGTAGCGATTCGAGAAGTTTCCGCTCGAATCGCTCGGACTTGGCACGAGGATGAATGTCACGTCAGTCTGCTCGATTGCCTCGGCGTGACGCGAGGTCGCACATAGTCGATCGTGCGAAGCGTCAATCAAATCTTGGAGGCTCGGCTCGATGACCGTGGCTTCCCCACGATTGATCGAATCAACGACGCGTTCGGCGACGTCGACGCCGAGCGTCTGAAATCCCCGATAGGCAAAGCAGGCTGCCAGAGTTTGCCCGAGTTTCCCCAGCCCTACTACCGAGACGCTAGCCACTGCTCCACTCCCTCCACGTGGTTGTCGATTTCGAGATGCCCCTTCCAGCCGGGATGGGGTTTGAAAGCGAGATACCGATCGCTTGGAGCGTCGAGGCACTGCTGCAAAGACGGATCGTCGGAGACGACTTCAATGTCCTCGATCTTGCGAATGCCAAAATCGAAATACGGATCTTCCAGGATGCTGAATTGGCGCATGCATCGATAGTCGAATCCCATCAAGCGCGTTGCGACTATATCCACGGCAAGCAGGCTCCCGCCCGCGGCCAGAACGCCGGCTGGTTTTGGATCCGGCGCAAGTGGGCCGTTATTTTCTCCGCCCACGATCCCATCAACGACCGAAAAGAGACGGCGCTGCGGCGTGTCGTGCAGCCGTCCCTTGGCATCGGCGAAGTAGATGATTCGGGCGAGATCCACGGCCATGCGCCAAGCCGAATCGTTTCCATACCAATTGCCAGCGTCGTACATTCTCTTCTTGGGATCCACGGTGATGCCCAGACGCTTCAGCGTCTGGCCGTGTAGCCAGTAGAGGGAACGATGAACGTACTCCAAGGGTACCGATTGCCTGGCGAGGAGGTGATCGTACAGCCAGCGCTCGAGCTTGATTAACGCTTCCTCGGTCGGTGCGAACAGCCCTTCAGGGTACTGATCGCCTCCTTCGGTCGGCGAGCCAAGCGCGTAGTGGACAAGGAGGTTCTTGTTAGTGCAGATGCCAACGAGTCCTTTGACGTTGAGAGTGACGCCAACCTTCTTGTGTACCTTCAGTTTGGGAACCGAGATCACGACGTCGGCTTTCATGATCGTGCCGGCGACCTGGTATTGTTGTCGGTCGCCAATGTGGGCTCCGATCGTTTCGCGGCGATGGTAGACTGCGCCGTAATAATGCTGGGGCTCCGGGCCCTCGCATAGCGCGCCACGACGGCCGAGATCAATCATGACCTGACCTTCGGGATCACCGGGCAATGGCCGAATCATCGACGGGAAATGGCGCTGGGCGGACCAGTAGTTTCGCAGGTCACGCCATTCGACGGTCGGTCCTTGAAACGAGGCGTAGAAATCGCAAACCCGATCGAGCTTCGTTGTCTTGAGTAGCTCGGCGAAGTTGCAGTCGTATTGCGGCGTGTCAGTGAAGATAATCTTTCCTTGACCGCGCAAGGCGATCCAGCAGTAATCCGCGACGGCCCGCAGCACCGACGGATGGGTAATCACGCTGTAGACGTCCTTGCCCGCGGGATGCCGGCTGAGAACAAAGTTCGGCTTGATCACGACGGTCATGCCGGGCTCGATCAGGTGACCGAAAGGGTTCCAATCCTTGGTTCCGTAGCATTCTTCGTCATAGCCGAGGATCTGCAAGAGATGACGCAAGCCGTCGTAGACCTCATTTGGTATCGAGGCGACCCGACCACGGAACGGATATTCCGGATATTCTTGCGACGGGTGATAGGGTGCCGCGGTTGGATAAACTGGACGTGGTAGGTGAGTAACCCCGACGCGATTTAAAGAGTCACCGATTCGCGCGCTGGACACTTGTACTCCTATGCACGTTGTGGATAACGGAGAGTCGGACACCCAATCGCTTCCCGGGAGCTGATGGCGCTTAATCCAAAAATGGGGATTCCCGGGTGAGTTGGGAACGTCAGTCTGGAAGCTGCCGTCTAAGTAACCCGCGCCTCACGTTTTATGGCTAATCATGGGGGAAGTCGAGACTCAGTTTCTGGATCAAAAAGCGATGTTTGCCACGCTTAGTCAGAGGAATACCATCGACCGGTTGCATCGTGAGCTGAACGTCGTCGCCAAACTTGACGAGCAAGCGACGTTGCATGTCGCTGACAATGCCTTCAGTGCAGGTTTCCTTGGGAATGTAGCGGAAAACGATTTTGCCCTTTTCTTCTTGATAGAACTGAAACTGTTTGACGTGATCGAAGATGTCGTCGTGCATGTTGATCGCGGTCATGGCGATTGTCCGACCGGTTCCAGTAATCACGAATTCCTGCAAGCGTCCGTCAATTCGTTCCCATACTTGGTACGGGCGGCCACAGGCCGGACATCCCCAGCCTTTGAGGACCGCGAAGTCACGAGTGCGGTAGCGAATGAATGGTGTCGCCCGCTGGATGAATGACGTGCCAACGATTTCTCCCACCTGCCCCGGCTGGGTAACTGGATTTCCATCACGATCGATCAACTCGGCGTAGCCGTACTGAGGCAAGACGTGATAGGTATCCTCGTGCTCACAAAAGCCAGCCAGGACGGCCATTTCGTAGTGACCATAGTGACTGAAGACTCGGGCGCCAAAAACGTCACGGAGGAGTTGCTTCTGGTAATCGTAAAGGTTTTCCGAGGCGCAGAGAATGCCCTTGATCTCCGGAAAAGAGCGCTTGGTTTCTTGCAGAAACTTCGCGAACAGATAGCCCGACGACGGATAGCAGCGAAGCCACTCCGGCCGATACTCGAGCGCGCGACGCCGGAAGACCTCCATCTGCTCGGGGACGAGGTGGTAGGACGAGCAACGCAGCTCGTTGAAGCGGGGATAGAACTGCATCTGACCGGGCCGCTTGATTGGAATCCCCCGGAAGACGAGTTGCCGATCTCCTTCTTTCCAACCGACTCGATAATACTGATGCGCTTTCGAGGCAAGCTCGCGGCCAAAAGCAACGGGATCTCGGTAAAAGCCGAAAGGAATGCCCGTGCTGCCGCCGGTTGTGACATACGAGCGCCCTCGGATCCTGGTCGAGAACTCATCGAGGTGATCTCGCAGCAACTCTTTATCGATGAAAGGCAGCCTGCGGAAGTCTTCAAACGACTTAAAGGATGGGGGGGTAATCCCTACCTCATCGAAAAGCCCGCGGTAGCCAGGGGTTCGTTGATAGGCAAACGTAATCACAGCCCTTAGCTGTTCGAGCTGGAAGTCGGCGATGCGGGCCGCATCCCAATCCGCTGCCTCGCTCAGGAAATCAATCCAATCACAGTAATGACGGTTTCGTAAGTCGGCGTGTGCGATGAGCGCCATGTGCCTCGCCATCAGTGCGCGCGGTGGACTGGTCGACCGAGAAGGGCGTTCAAGCGTCGCTCAGCACCGTACGCGTACATAGAGGTTGGACCGGCGAGATGATTGAGCAACTGAAAGAATCGAAGCTGACGCTGGAAGCTGGGCCCGAGATCACGGACGATCTCGTCAGATCGTTTTTTGCAGTACTCATAGAGAGCAGTGTCAAATCGATTAAACTGTTGGATCGTCTTCAGCGTGTCCTCGGAGAGGCCTGTCTTCGGCAGACGGTTTCGAATCGTATTTTTCTTGACGTAGAAGCAGTTGCTCCAGCCATAGGTTCTCCGCCCAACCAGAAGAAACTCGTCAAATCTCTCAGAAATGCCGACAGCTCCGAAATAGCGATCGAGGTTTTCCTTCGCGACTTCGAGCAGTTCCTCGCTACACCGGCCAAATGGCGTCACCCGATCCATACCGAGTTCGCCTGCTAGCAGGCGCGTTTGGACGTTGTCGGTCCATAACGAGACACCACTCTCGACGTAATCTTTCAGCGTCAGATTCTTCGAAGTGAGGACGTTGGACAAAGGATTATGTTTATCTCGTTTGGTGAACATATAATCGGAAATAATTCGGTCGACTGGATCGCGCAGAAGCGTCAGGTACGAGGTGGGGCCGCCGACCGATGCGTGAAGTCCGAAGTAAAAGTGACCGCGAACCAGTTTGAAGCCGCGCTTACAAACCGCGGGAAGCTTGCGGTAGGTATCCATCCCATCCAGGGTTCGCGACGTATAGATGGAATAGATTTCGGTCGGTTTGTAGTGCCGGTTGAGGATGTAGTTGAGAGTTGTCCCAGCCGTTCGGGGGATGTGGATGAAGATGAGCGTCTTTTTCTGGTGTGGGGAGGCAGGGCTGTTCTGAAGCCGGCCACGGAAAGTGGGAACAATTCTCCCAGTCTTCATCATCGCTTTATCCCAATGAGAATCCAACTTGGGCGAATCCAGAAAATGTCGCTCATCTCTCGACACAGCCGAGGCCACAGATTTTCGATGGCCCGAAGCACACCGCTGCCCATCCCATCCGGACGTTGGACCTCGGGCAATGGACAGAAGTCATGCCACATGACAATGCCGCCCGGCCGGACCACTTGGCACGCTTTGAATGTGTCGCTGGTAACCACGTCGGTCGTGTGTCCACCGTCGATCAAGACCGAGTCGAAAAAGCCGGCTGGGTAATTTGAGATATCCCAATCGCGGCTATCACAGTAGATTTGGCAGACTCGATGGCCTAGGCCTGCCTCTAGATAAAACTTGCCGATGGATCCGATTGAATCGGATTGGTAGACGAGGAGGCCTTGAGGTAATCGAACTCGTCCTCGCACCCAGTTCGGAGCGTAATGTGCGCGCTTCCTTGCCCACTGAAATAGACGAGATGCGATCGTGTCTTTCCAATTCGAGTATCTCCAGGTATTGTCTGCCTGTACTTCACCAGCGAGAAGGTTGATCGTCCAGACCGTGGCATCGCACTCTTCCAGGCAATATCGAACGCCAGTTCCCTGCCAGGTTCCGAACTCGAGGTGACGTTGGGGACGAAGATTTCGGTAGAGGTACCGAAAAATTGGAGCGTCGTCGATCTCCATCTTCCAATTGGTGAGAGGTTTGGTGAGCGATTCGATCGGATAATCAATTGGGGTACTGATACCCAGCCGAGTGTGGAGATCGTTCACGGAAACCTCAGCCACGAGCATAGGTGTTAGTGTCCCCAACGCAGGTGATCGAGAAACATCCATTGACCGGGCCCTCCCTTGGATCCCTAGGATTAGAGTCCCTGTTCCGCTATGCCAAAACTACAGGGTAGGTTGAGCACGCCGGACCACTCATCACGTGGGTGAGATAGTGGAGGCGTTCCGATAATCAACTCGGGCACGCAATACCAAGCATCGAGCAAATGCTGCTCGTCGTATAGGCTCACGTGCCATTGGTATACCCCCGGGCGGAGGGGTAAAGTAGGCAAGGTGTAAGTGAAGGCGTGGACTCCCGGAGCTAATTTGAGGTGCGACGTGGCCCATGCCCACATGAGCTGGTTTTCACTGTTGTGGAGCGCAATGCCGTGATGCCCATCCCGGATGGGTTGATTTACGCGGACTACTACCATGAACGTGACGGGATCTATTGTAGCTAGGAGGTTCGATTGCTCGGCGGCCGGGGCCAGGATCTCCCATCGGAGGAACTTTGCCGGGCCATTGTCGTCACTGCGGTCGCGATTATCTTGCAGGGATGACAAAGTTGCCTCGTAGGCGCTGACCGTGCTCGTGGTGCTGCCCACCATGTGTACCTTTCCGGTGTTCAACCAAACGCACCTGCTGCAGAGCTTGCGAACCGTGTTCATCTGATGGCTAACGAACAGCACCGTGCGCCCGCTCTTTGCTACCGCTTCCATTTGGCCCAGGCATTTCTTTTGAAAGGCCGCGTCGCCGACCGCGAGGATCTCATCCACGACCAGGATCTCTGGATCAAGATGGGCGGCCACGGAAAAGGCCAACCTTGTGTACATGCCACTCGAGTAACGCTTCACTGGGGTGTCGATAAACTTCTCGATCTCCGCGAAGGCGACGATTTCGTCGAACTTCGCCTGGATTTCCGATCGCCTCATCCCCAGGATGGCCCCGTTGAGAAAGATATTCTCACGGCCGGTCAGTTCGGGATGGAATCCGGTCCCTACTTCTAGCAATGACCCTATCCTCCCGTAGACGTCAGCGTAGCCGCTCGTGGGGTCGGTTATCCGTGACAGAATTTTCAGGAGGGTGCTCTTTCCCGCGCCATTCCGGCCGATGATGCCAAGGACTTCTCCTTGCTCGACATCGAGGCTCACGTCCTTGAGCGCCCAGAACTCCCGCGTTGTGCTCTCCCTCCTTCCGCGCCGTAGTGGTCGCTGCGCAAGGGCAATCAACTCCTCTTGCAGCGTTCGATAGCGGTGCCGTTGGGTATTCTGACTTACCAGGTAGCTTTTGCTGAGGTTGTGAATGCGAATAGCAAAATCGCTCATCAGACGACGTCCGCGAAGTTGCGCTCGATTCGCCGGAAGACCAGCGCGCCGCCGACAAAGATCACTAGACCGACCAGGAGGGATAAGCTAGCTGATGTCACGGGGAACGCACTCGATCCGAGCAAGCACCACCGGAAGCCGGCGATGACTCCGACCAGCGGATTCACGGCGTAGATGCCTCTCCATCCGACTGGCACCATTTTGCTCGAGTAGACGACTGGCGAAGCGTACAGCCAAACCTGAATCACAAAAGGCAGTGCGTAGGTGAAATCTCGATAGTAGACGTTGAATGCTGAGATCCAGAGACCGACCCCCACTGCGATGAGCAAGCTCAGCAGTACAAAGACCGGCAAGGCGAACAAATGCCAGGTGGGCGAAATCTGGTAAACGATCATGAGGACGACCATGACTCCTAATGCGACCGCCAGGTCGGCAAGAACAGCAAGCGAGCTCGCGGTTGGAATGATCATTCTCGGGAAATAGACTTTAGAAATCAAGCGAGAGTCGCTGATCAGGCTATTGCCTGCTCTTTGAAGCGCGCCCGAGAACAAATTCCATGGCAACATCCCTGCATATACAAAGAGGACGTAAGGGAGCCCATCCGAGGGAAGGTTTGCGAGTCGTCCAAAGATGACCGCGAAGATAAGCGATGACAGTAGGGGTTGAAGAATGACCCAAATAACCCCCAAGGCCGTCTGTTTGTAGCGTAGCTTGATGTCGCGTGAGGCGAGAATCAACAAAAGGTCACGGTAATCCCAGAGCTCCTTCAGGTTAAGGGCTACCCAACCGCGTGCGGGTTTGATGCGCACAGGCCGGGGGCGAATCGCCAAACCTGTACCTGCCCCCGGGGGCGTGCTGGCCTGACTCAGTGTCTCGATCCCCACATCACCTGCCCGTGTTCAGCGCTGTACTCGCCAGTACGCTTGCCGAATCCAGTGCACTATTCGGAGTCTTCTGATTGTTTGGTCAAGTGTCCTAGCTTAGTGCGACGGTTTCGCCCATTCGCGCGAGCGTGAGCTCTCGTTCGGTGTGCTGGATCTTCGCGGCAACCTGCCTTTCGATCCAGGCATACGTCCGCGCCAGCCCCTCTTCCAGGGAGATCTCCGGCTCCCAGCCGAGCACCTGGCGCAGGCGGGTGTTGTCGGAGTTGCGCCCGCGAACTCCTTGCGGGCCCGGCACGTGCTTCTTGACGATCTTGACCCCGGCAATGTTAGCGACGATGTCGGCAAGCTCGTTGATCGTTACCAGGCGGTCCTGGCCGAGGTTGAGCGGCTCGGTGTAGTCCGAGCACATGAGCTTGTAGATGCCGGTGACACAGTCATCGACGTAGCAGAAAGAGCGGGTTTGCTCGCCGTCGCCCCAGATCTCGATTTCGGGATCGCCGGTGAGCTTGGCAAAGGCGACCTTGCGGCAGATCGCCGCCGGGGCCTTTTCCCGCCCACCTTCCCAGGTGCCCAGGGGGCCGAAGATGTTGTGGAAGCGGACGATTCGGGTCGCCAGCCCATAATCCTCGTGGTAGTGGTGGCAGAGGCGCTCGACGATCAGCTTCTCCCAGCCATAGGCGTCTTGCGGCGCGGCGGGATAGGCATCTTCTTCTTTGAGTGGGATGACGTTCGCCTCGGTCTGGCGGTATTCTGGATAGACACAGGCTGACGAGGTATAGAAATAGCGGCGCACGCCGTTCTCGCGCGCCGCATCGAGCGTGTGGATGTTGATCAAGGCGTTGTTGTGGAGAATCTGGGCGTGGTGGCTCGAGATGAAGCCCATGCCGCCCATGTCCGCGGCGAGCGCGTAGACGTCGTTGACGCCTTCCGTGGCCTGCAGACAACTCTCCCAGCGGCGCAGGTCGAGAACCAGGAAATCGTCGGCATCGCTCTGGCCGTACTCGGGGAGCTTCAGGTCGACGCCACGCACCCAGTACCCCTGCTTTTTCAGGTAGGTCACCAGATGGTGACCAATGAAACCGCCTGCCCCCGTGACGAGTGCCTTACCTTGCTTTTCCATCAGGTCGCTTCTCCTTTCCCACATCAACACGAATCGCATCTGGGCGAGAATGGTCAGTGCCAGGTACCCGCGCTCAGCCGTGATTGCGCCGGTTAAACCGGTCGCGGACGCCGTCTAGGGCCTGAAGAATCCCAAGGTTAATCGACGATCGGCGATGGTGACTGGAGACGTGACTATTGTCCCCAACGGCGCCGTTGGCCCCGATAGCGACCACGGTTTTGCCATCGGGCTTACCATTACTCTTGCCACTCTTGCCGTTTTGACCATGCGCATGGCTGTAGCCGCTGTAATAGTGTCGGTAATAGGAGTAGTAATAGCTGCGCGAGCGCGTGTCGATCTTGTTGAGGGCGACTCCGAGAATCCGCGTGTTGGCCCGAGAGATCGTCTCGACAGCGCGCTGCAGAACGCCCGGTCGGGTATTCCCGGCGTCGGCGATCAGAACGACGGCGTCGACCTTGGCAGCGAGAATGGCCGGGTCGGCGACGGCTTGGATCGGTGAGCTGTCAAAGATGACAAGGTCACAGGTGCGCAAGAGACGCTCGATCACTCCAATCATTGCCTCGGAGCCAAGGAGCTCGGCGGGATTCGGAGGCAATGGACCGCTGGGCAGCACGCGTAGATTCGGGTAAGGGGTTTCCTGAAGACATTCCTCGGCTGGCATCTGGTGGTTCAAAAGGAGTGTCGTCAGTCCTTTGTCTGAGATGCAGTTGAACACTTGTTGGAGCATCGGCCGGCGCAGGTCTGCATCGACCACGACGACGCGGCGACCGGTTTGCGCCATCACGATGGCCAGATTAGCGGTCGTCGTCGTCTTGCCTTCGCCCGGATTCGCGCTGGTGACCAGCAGCGTCTTCGGTGGATTTGCCAGCGCGGCGAACTCGATGTTGGTTCGGAGAACCCGGTAAGCTTCGGTGAACGGTGAGCGATCGTCAGGAGTAATCACTCGACGCTCCGTCAGCTCCGGATGGCTACGACTGATCGCAGCGAGGGTGGGCAGACCAACCGCAGCGGTGACATCCTCGGACGTCTTGACGGTATCGTCGAGATACTCATAGACGAAAGCGATGACCAAAGCGATCGCCAAACCGGCGAACGCGGCAATCAACACGTTGGTCTGAGTATTAGGGCCGATCGGCGTCTGCGGGAGCACCGCCGGCTCGGCGATCCGTACCGAGTTGACGGCCTGTCCTTCGGAAACCGTCAGCGATTGCTCAGCGGCGACCAGGCCCGAGTACGTTGATTGATACTGATTCAGTGAGGCTTGGAGGAGCGAGACGTCGACTGATGAGCTATTCGCCCTCTTGGCCAGGTCGAGCTTCAAGGCCGTGTCGGCGATCTGCTGCTGAACCTGGGCGAGCTGCTGCTGGATCGTCTGCTGGGCTTGCGACGTTTGCTCTCCGACGTCCTGGCGGTTGTAGTCGATGAACGCCTGGGCAACTGCGTTGGCGATATCGCGCACCAGTCGCGGATCGTGGTCCGTCGCGGTGATCTCGATCAGATTCGTGTTCTCGACCACCGAGACGGTGATCTTTTTCGCCAGCGCATCCGGACCGTAGGGCAGGTGCAGTTGCTGGATGGCGACGTCCAGGACCGGCCGACGGCGGATGAGCTCGACGTCGGTCTGAGCGACGCGCTGGCTCGTGACGAGCGTGCCGTAATCGAGAGTGCTCGGTGATTGCCCCTGATTGACCAGCAACGTCGATGAGGCCTGGTATGTTGGAGGAATGCGCCGGGAATAGACGTATGCTGCCCCGGAGCTCACGGCGATGCCCAGCAGAATCAGCCATAGCCAACGCTGAAGCGTTAGCCAAAGTTCGCGTAGCTCCACGTCTAGGTCCTCCAGAAAAAGAAGCTGTGCCGTGGTAATAAGCGATCGGTCGATAGAATAAAGTTCTTTCCGTTCGGATAATCACGCCCATGAATCTTGGGAAAGAGAATGCTTGGCAATTAGGACACACCTACTTCTGGGTCGGCTCGCGTGCCCGCACGAGCTGCTTAACGTCGCGCGCGTAGACAACGGTCTTTTGTCCGACCTTGAAGCCGATGAGCTGCCCGCGCTGCAGAAACCGAAAAACAGTCGCACGGCTGCAGCGGAGATAGTCAGCCGCTTCGCGAATGGTCATGAGTGCGTCGTCGCGTGTTTCTTGATTTGCCACCATCCTTCTCCTACCACGTCGCGTGACGTGACGAAAGCCTGATGCTCCAACTGGCCCACGCCAGCCACGCGGGCCAGTCGAAAAAGGGAAAAAGAACGAAAACAGACCGTCGTGATGGTGGCGGCACCGCCACTCTTCACCTTGAGAGCAGGTAGAATAACGAGCTATTGTCAGCCAGGTTAGAAGAGAACGTCGGTCCCTTGTGAGGCCACTGTTGGCACGGAGCCACTGGGTCAAGTCAGGTGCCGGGAAAGGGTATCGCGGCAGCAGAGGGCGCGTACGACGCCAATGGCAGATTCGAGCAATAGATCCGAGCAGCTTTTCTGCGTCGGTGCATATGCAGCACGTCGTCGTGCGCGATCAGGGGAGAAACAAGGTTGGGAGACGCGCTTGGTCTCCACGACCAGGAAGGTAACTGCACATGGTGCGCTGGGCAGGCTACCGCCGTGGACGGTACGTCTAACCTCGGCTCAACTTGTGCGTAACCGTCTCGAATTATACAGATCTAGCACAATCAGTCAATAGTCGAAACAACCAAATTTGGACCAATTCTCAACTTTTCCTCAACGTGTGCGACCGATTAAATACATCGAGTCGGCATTTTTTCCGTCGGCTTCAGCCGACGGGGTGAGGGGCCCGCTCAGCGCCAGCTCAATCGATCCCTGGTGCCCTTGTCATTGGAGTGGTGACCAGCTCATCGCCTCGAGAAACTTGACGTTGCCCGGCCGACGATGAAAATTGGGCAGGCCTTCGCGGATTGCTGCCCAGTCGGCTGACGATCGCAGCTCGTTCCACACCCGATCTCGTTCGGCACGATCATTCCAGGCGCACATCCACACGACGTTTGGGTCGTCTGACGTTGTCGTTCCCTCGGAATCGCCAACCCGCCAGAATCCGATCACCCGAAATCCATATTTTTCGCGCTGCAGTGGTTGGGCTTTGTCTCGTGCCCACGCCATGTACTGCACGAGCAGGGACGGTTCAATCCAGTAACTACGGAGCTCGTAAAGCATAGCTCCCTCCTTTCAGCTCAGCGTTTGATTGTTTCGTGACCAGTTTTCGCCGCGTCGTTCGACGAGGCCAGCCTCGCGTAGATGCTCCAGGTGGGCGCTGACGTTCCGCCCAGCCATTGACCGGAGCTCGGGCCGCAGGTCCGGGTAGACCCGCGCGACGATCTCGTCGACGCTGCGCGGACCTCCCGCCAAAGCCGTAAGGATCTGCCGATCGCGTTCGGCGCGGTGATCGAGGTAGGACTGTACACGGGCAACGCCGTTGGGGACGATCGGGCCGTGGCCAGGTAGAATTGTCAACGGGCCCAGAGAGATCAGACGACGGAGCGAGGCCAGGTATGCGCTCAAAGCGCCCGGGCTCGAGCTGAGGACGACCGTACCAACACCCGCGACGAGGTCGCCGGCGAACAATAGGCGTTGACTTGCCAGCCAGAAGGAGAGATGATCGTCAGCATGCCCCGGTGTCGACAAGATCGCGATCTCGCCGAGCTCACTCGCCACGGTTGCTCCATCGTCGAGCGCACGATCAACCCCCGGGACGCTGGGGTGGGCGAGAATCGGCGCACCAGTGCGCTGCTTGAGCGTATAGGCGGCCGGCAGATGATCCGAATGCTGGTGGGTTACCAGCAGGGCGGTAATCCGACCTCCACTTCGCTGGGCCGCGCTCAGGATCTGCTCGACGTGAGCGGGGAGAACTGGACCCGGATCGATGACGATGATCTGCTGTTCCCCCACGACGTAGGTGTTCGTCCCTTCGCCGGTCATTGGCGAAGGGTTCGCGGCGCGGATGACCTGAACTCCGGGCGTTACCAGCACTCGTCTACCTCCTGATCGCCCACTGAGACCCGACGTTCGTCGGCCGGCGGTTGTGCCAGCTCGACAGTGCGAATCGACTTGCTCGCGGCGAAGTCAAGCAGAGATTCGATCGATGCGTATTGGCTCAGCCGAGCCAGGTGCATCCGAGTCGGGAAGACGGCCGGAAAGGTACCATCGGCGGCGCCCGCCAGAGCATCGGCCGGGCGGATCCAGCGACCGTCAGTGGTTTCAATCTGGCAGTGCAGGGCATCCTGACCCTCGGGCATGCGCGCGACGAAAAAGCGGGTGTCGTAGCGTCGTGGAAGCGGGGCCGGGGTGATCCAGTGCGAAAAATAGGTGAGTCCACGGTAGCTCAAGGATAGTTGCTCACGGGCGACGAGCTCGCCAAGGCTAAGCTGACCTGCCTGGAGTGCCGGTCGGGCCTGGGCAAAACGTTCTGCTACCGCGGGGAGCATCGTCAATGGTTGTCCCTCCGCGGTGGTCGCGAGCAGCACGCCAGCTTCTTCGAAAAGCTCCCGAAGCGCAGCGCGCCAGATCGCCAGCGCTTGTCGCGCGTCCGACGGAGGCCGACCACCGCGAACGGTCAAAGCGCTGAGGGCGTCGGCGGCACTGAAATCACGATCAGTCGAGATCTCCGCGGCGTCGTCGGGGCGGACCACTCCGCCCGGGAAGACGTAGACATTGCCAAATGACTGTTCCGCGCTACGCCGGACCATGAAGATCTCAAAATCACTCGCGGCGGGTCTGACCAGGATAACGGTCGCCGAGGGATGTGGGATCACCGGCGCCATCGATTGGGGAGAATTGGGCTTAGCCATCCTTCCGTTGTGTTGCCTCACTGCGGCTCGATAGCATCATTGTACTCCGAGAGACGAGCGCAGTCATTTCGGGAGATAGCACGAGCGTGGAATGAATTGCATTCGTGAATGCGAAGGCGTAGGATACCGGGGCAAAATTGACGATACGTCTTGAGTAGGAGAAGCAGATCTCATGTCCCAACCAGGAATTGCGTTGCAGATGTACACGGTGCGTGATGACATGCGCGCCGACTTCGTCGGGACGTTTCGTAAGATTGCCGCGATTGGCTACCAAGCGGTCGAATTCGCGGGCTACGGTGGTCTCGACCGCACGGCGATGCGAGGCTTGCTTGCCGAGCTTGGGATGAAGGCGGTTGGTGCGCACGTGGGCTGGAATCTGCTCCACGACGCGCTCGAATCCGAAGCTGAGTTCAACCTCACGGTCGGTAATCGGGATCTCGTCTGCCCTTCCTTACCGCAAGAATTTCGAACTGACGAAGCCGGTTTTCACCGGGCAGCCGCTGCGCTGAACCAGATCGGTCGCCGCTGCCAGGAGCTTGGCGCTCGCTTTTCCTACCACTCCCACGCGTTCGAGTTTCAAAGATTCGGCGATCGGACCGGGATGGACATCATTCTGGACGAGACCGATCCGTCCTACGTCAATTGGGAGCCAGACGTCTATTGGATCGTCTACGCCAATGAAGATCCGCTGGCCTGGCTCGCCCGCAGCGTCGGTCGCTGGCCCCTCGTCCATATCAAGGACATGACCCATGGACCGACGCCCACGTTCGCCGAGATCGGCGAGGGGAAGATTGATTTTGGGCCGATCTTCGCGGCGACGACCCAGGCAGAGCAGTACGTCGTCGAGCAGGATCGCTGCGCCCGCTTGCCCCTCGAGAGCGTCGCGATCAGCTTCCGTCATCTCAAGGAGTGGGGCAAGGTTTAGAGACCGCAGGCTTCGTGCTGGTTCCTTTCCCAACCTTAGAAATGCTTCCAGAGCTCAGTCAGCGAGCCGTTCATCCAATCGACGTGCGCCTCGCTCGTGTGGGTAAAGAGATTTGAAGGAAAGCCGCGCCACCAGCGAAAGCTCAGGAAGTAGGTCAGAGGATGAGTGGTCGTGTTCGTGATCTGGTCGACGACGAGGTGACCGACGTAGCCTAGGAGTAAGCCGTCGATTATCTGTTTCCCGAGAATCCGACGGACAAGAAAGAGCAGAATCGCGTACTCCCAGCCGTGCAAAGGCAACACGATCCGTCCTTCGCTTTTGCGCCCGCTCGCCTGGTAACGGGCGAAATCGACCAGATGGTCCCCGTCGATCAAGAACCCGCTGATCAAGGGGGCAATTGTTGGCGCCAGTCGGCCGGTCTGGATCCACTGCAGGGTAGCCAGACCGGTCGAGACGACCAGGTGAGCAAGTGGTCGAGCCATCGAGCTTACAGTCGAGCCCAGGCTTCGAGCAGAGTGCGCTTGGCGTTGGCAATGACCGCCGCCGAGGTATCACCCTGGTGGGGACGAACTTCGAAGGCGACCACGTTCTGCTTGCCATCGGCGATGTAGCCAATCTGTCGGAGGACTCGCAGGTACTCGACCAGCTCCGGCACGTCATTCTCGCCACCGTCCACGCCAAATCGCGGATGGAGATCACCGTACAACGGGTGATTACGGTCCTTGACGACGCAGTTGCCGATGTGAGCGTGGACGAGATGGTCACGAGCGGTCATTAGTGCCTGTTCGGATGTTTCGAACTGCAGTGGCAGATGGCTCAAGTCGAGCATGAGGCCAAAGGTCGGATGCTGACGGCGTACCGCCGTCGAGAGTTCAACCGCCAGGGCATTAGGGCCAATCAGCGATTTCTTGTCAATCGTCCGGTCGAATGTCTCGATGACCACGCCCATGGAGCCCTTGCTCTCGGCGTAGGAGCAAAGCTGATCGAGCGAGTCGACGAGCAACTTGAAGGCCTCGCTTTCGTGTTCGGGGCCCGGGTATGGGCCGCTCAAGATCGCAAAACGCTGCGCGCCAAGCTCGTAGGCTTCGTCGATAGCGAGCTTGAGACGATCGATCGCCTTCTGGCGCTGTTCGCGGTCGAGTGAGTTCACGTCGAGCTTCCCGCTCAATTGGATTGGCTGACCACCATAGCCAACGACCATGTGGGCGCTCTTCAAGAGGCGGGCGACGTCGGCGCGGACGGCGGGATCGGCGATCGAGGTAATCTCGATCGCGCCGAAGAATTCGTCTTCGGCGATCTGAGAAATCGTCTCGAGGACCGGGCCCTTCCCCCCCATCGTCTCAGGGAAGGCCATGAATTGCACAATGCCGACCTTCATCGCGCTGTGCAGATCAGAATTCAACGGGAACCTCCTGTTGGAAATGGGAACACGCGGTATCGTCAGCGACGATACCAGGATCGGCGAGGGCTGTCAACCAGGGCCGAGCTGCCGGTGGATTCCGTTAGATTGCCATATGACTCCCGAGTCGCTCGCCAAAATACGCCTGCGATTTTTCGATTTTTTGAGCATGAAGTGCTATAATAGCTCAGCGTATGCAAAGAAGTGAGCCCGATTTCTCGGCCGTGTCATGTGGAGCATTCTCGACTGCATCACGTGGATTTGCCTAAGCAACCCGAAACCCGGCGGGCAAATTCGTTCACCTGGAAGGCGTAGATGGCGGATTTCTTGCCCATTTTAGCGGTCGACGACGACCCATCTATCCTCAATTTGCTCAGGATCGGCTTAACCCAAGAGGGGTATGAGGTCGTTACCGCGACGAATGGTCCCGAAGCACTGACGATACTTCAGGAACGGGCACCCAAGCTCGTCGTCCTCGACGTGCTCATGCCAGAGATGGACGGGATCGAGGTATGTCGGCGAATCCGTCAAGTCTCGAGCGTCCCAGTGATTCTCCTGACCGCGCTTGGCCAGGAGCCTGACGTGGTCAACGGTTTGGATACCGGGGCTGACGAATATGTCACGAAGCCGTTTTCGGTCGCGACGCTAAGCGCTCGGATTCGAGCTGTCTTACGGCGCGTCGAGGTCGATAAAGGGATTGGCGAAGAGCGTCGCTTCGTCTGCGACGATGGTCGTCTCATTGTCGATTTCGATTTGCGCCAAGTTCTTCGCGATGGTTCGGCGATCCAGCTCAGCGCGACGGAGTTTCGCCTCTTGAGCTACCTCATCGCGAATCGTGACCGGGTTATGCCGCATCAGCGAATTCTCGAGCACGTCTGGGGAAGCGAGTTTGCGAATCAAACTGCCTATTTGCGTACGTACGTGGGCTTCCTTCGCCGCAAGATCGAGGATGATCATCAGCATCCCCGCTACCTCGTCTCCTGCCACGGCGTGGGGTACTCGTTTCACACCGGCTGATCTCCCGCGATGGCCCGAGGGAGAGATCTGACAGGCAGGCAGGGGCTTAGCGATACTGACCCCACTCTTCTCGCGGCGTGTTCTCCCTTTAAGCCTTACACGTTTGGCTCTTGGTAAGCGAAGCGCTCACCCCGGTAATTGACGACCTCGTAGAAATCATCCCCGCTTGGATGCACGTACTCAGGAGTAAGTGGAACTTTACCGTGCCCTCCTGGGATGTCGAGCACATAGGTCGGTAAGCAGAGTCCGGAGACGTGACCGCGGAGTTGGCGCAGGAGTTGCTGGCCTTCGCGAATCGGGACTCGAAAGTGGTTCGTGCCTGGGGCTCGGTCGAGCTGGTGGAGATAGTATGGCTTGATCCTCGCTTCGACGAGCTTGCGAAAAAGGGTAGCAAGCGTCGCGGCGTCGTCGTTGACGCCACGCAAAAGGACGGTCTGGGAGAGGACCGGTACCCCTCGGTCGACCACGATGCCAACCTGCCGAGTGAAGGTATCAGTGACCTCGCGGGGATGGTTGACGTGGATGACCAGGTAGACTGGCGCGTACGTGCGGGCTAGCTCGGCGAAGGCCGTGGTCAAGCGCCCGGGCAAAATGGCCGGGGTGCGCGTATGAATCCGAATCACCCGAATGTGTGGGATCGCGCGCAGTTGCTCGAAGACGCGTCGCAGATAGACGTCCCGAAATACCAGGGGGTCGCCGCCGCTCAGAATCACCTCCCAGATCTCAGAATGGTCGGCGAGGTAATGCAGGGCCTCCTCGTACTGATCGGGGCGGAGGGTGAGCGCTGGCTTGCCAATGAATTCCCGACGGAAACAAAATCGGCAGTGAACGACGCACGCCGAGGTGAGCAGCAGGAGTGCCCGGTCCGGGTAGCGGTGGACGATGCCTGGCACCGGTTGGTGCGCACGATCCCCGATCGGGTCGGTAAGGTCGTCCGGTAAGATGGCGTGCTCATCAGGAGTCGGCAACACCTGACGCCGCAAAGGATCGTCCGGATCCTGCCAATCGATCAGGTCGAGATAGTAGCGGGGGATCCGGACCGGCAAGACATGGGGCTGAACGTCCAGGTATAGCTCCGGTCGGTCCGGATCGATCCCTCGCTCTTGCAGATAAGCCCGTAGCTCAGCAAGCGTCGTTACGCTTGCTCGGAGTGCCGCGGCAAAGTTTTCCATGGCCGGAGCTCAGACATTGACGCGCTCGATATACTCCCGCGTGTCTGGGTTGACGGCGATCGTGTCACCGCGTTCGATGAAAGCGGGTGCGGTTATCGTGACTCCGTTGTCCAAAACAACCAGTTTGGTCAGCCCTGTCGCTGTATTACCCCGAATCGCCGGCTCCGCTTCCGCGACGGTCAAAACGACGCGCTTGGGCGGCCGAATACCGACGATCTCGTCGTCGTGGAGCATCACCGGGTAGGTTTCATTTTCGCGGAGGAAGTCAACGATCGGGCCCAGCACCTCGGCCTCACCGGTGAATTGGTTAAAAGTCGTTGGATCCATGAAAATCAGGTGGTCGCCGTCACGATACAGATATTGGAGATCCTGGGTCGTGACGTCGTATTGCTCGACCGATTCGCCAGACTTGAACGTATAGTCAATGGTTCGACCGGTCTTGAGCGAGCGCAGCTTGGTTCGGAAGAATGCCGAACCCTTGCCCGGGTTGACGAACTCAAGATCCGCGATCTGGTAGGGCTCATCGCGGAAAAGGATGTATATACCCTTGCGGAAATCTGACGTGGTTATTTGCATTCTTTCTCCCTTTTACTCTAGCGGGTGATCAAGCGACAGTCATCGTCTGGCAAGGTCGGACGGCGAGATTTCCAATTCCGATCGCCACCCCGACCAATTAGCCGTCGTCGACGAATGCCCCAAACAGCTCATCGGCTGGAAACCAGAGAACGTCCCGAATTGACGGGACGTTGGCGAAGAGCATGACCAGACGATCGACCCCCAGGGCGATGCCCGCCGCCTCGGGGATGCCGATGCTCAAAGCGTGGATAAAGTCCTCATCGACGTCGTAAGACGTTTTCCCCAGGCGACGACGCTCGGCTTGTTCAGAGCGCAGTCGTCTAGCCTGCTCGACCGGATCGGTAAGCTCGCTAAAGGCGTTAGCGAGTTCCATGCCGGCCACGTATAGCTCGAACCGCTCGGCGACACTGGGGTTAGTAGGACTCGGCCGAGCGAGGGCCGCGAGGTCGATTGGATAATCGTAGAGGATGGTCGGGGTGGTCTGTCCCAGCCGTGGCTCGATCTCATTGAGAAAAATCTGATGATAGGCTTGCTCCCAGGTCGTCTCCGCGGTCATCACGTAGCCTTTTCGTCGAGCGGTCTCGACCAGGTCATCCACCCGGGTGAGGTCGACGCCGGCGTATCGCTCGAACGCGGCGTGGACAGACAGACGCTCCCATGGCGTGGTGAGATCGACGACCTTTCCCTGATATGTCAGACGTTCAGCCTGACTTTCCGAATAGACCGCCCGGGCAATCTCCCGAAAAAGCTCCTCGCAATCAGCCATCAAAGCACGATAGTCGGCATTCGTCCGATACCATTCGAGAATCGTGAACTCCGGATTGTGAAGTGCGCTCACCTCTTCCCCGTTGCGAAAGCTTTTGCAAATCTGGAAGATCGGTCCGATCCCCGCGGCAAGTAACTTCTTCATCGCGTACTCCGGCGACGTTGTCAGATAGCCGCGGTAGTGCTCGCCTCGGACGGTGCGCCATTCGGTTTGAAACACTTCCAGATACGGTTCCATGCCCGGACTGCGGACCAGAAGCGGCGTCTCGACTTCACGGAAGCCGCGTGCTTTGAAAAACGTGCGAATCGTGTCGACGACTGGCTCACGCAAGAGACGTGGCCCGGCGGCCATGATTCCCCGGCGAATCTTCTCCCAGGTCGATATCTGGGTGAGATGGTGCTTTGGTGACATCGTTTGTGAGTTCTGTTGAGCTTGACTTGAGACATTCAACTGAGGCAGGTAGCGACGGTCAACGCCAGGCGTATGACCAGGTAAAAACACGAAAGACCAACCCCTAGAGATTCTATCAGAATTCGACCCCGTATTGGTAAGATAGTCGTCACGACCGTAGCCTCTTCTAAGATTCTACGGTGAGAGCAATGGCTGCCAATTTCATCTACGGCGGCGACCCAGAAGGCGACGCGTAAGGCTAAGTAGGAGGAACGAGGGTGAAGATCACTGCGGTCAAAGGCTTTCCAGTGTGGGTAGGCCGGCGTAACCAGTTCATCGTGAAGGTCGAGACTGACGCTGGTATTTCTGGCCTGGGTGAAGGTGGCATTTCAGGACGTGAGCTGGCGATGCAAGGTATGCTCGATCACTTTCGCCAGTTATTGGTTGGCCAGGATCCACGGCGAATCGAGCACATCTGGCAAATGCTCTACCGAGGCCACTACTTCGAAGGCGGCAAAATTGTCGGTGCGGTCGTTTCGGCAATCGACATTGCACTTTGGGATATCCTCGGGCAATCGCTGGGCGTTCCAGTTTATCAGTTACTTGGCGGAGCCTGTCGTGACTCGGTGCCCTGCTTCGCGACTCCAGGCTCCTTAACCGGTCCTGAATGTGTTGAAGGGGCGAAAGAGTTCGCCAACCGTGGCTGGCGCTTTCTCAGATTTGGCGTTGGCATGCGCTCGAGTGAGCGAAGTGGGGGTGATGGCGCCCTCTTCGAGCCAATGGAATCAATCGATCTGGCCGCAAGGTGGATCCACGAGGTGCGGCAGGCGGTCGGACCGTCAATCGGCCTCTCTATCGACTTCCACCATCGACTCTCAGTAGCCGAGGCCGCGCACTTCTGTCAACGAATTTCCGACGTTAACCTGATGTTCCTTGAAGAGCCAATTCGTGCTCAGGCGCCCGCTGCTTACCAGCAGCTTCGCACGATGACGCCGATTCCTTTCGCGATCGGCGAGGAGTTCGCGAGTAAATGGGAGTTCCTCCCGTACATTGAGCAGGGTATTCTCAACTTCGCCCGCCTCGACGTCTCGAACGTAGGTGGCTTGAGCGAGGCAAAGAAGGTAGCCGGCTGGTGCGAGGTGCACTACATCGACGTGATGCCACACAATCCATTGGGACCGGTCTGTACCGCGGCCTCGGTCCACCTGGGGGCTGCGCTCAACAACTTTGCTCAGCTTGAATATCGCCACGAGATCGAGAAGTCGATTCCGCGTGATCTCTTCCCCACGTTCCCGGTGATCGAGGGTGACCACTTCCCGCTGCCAACTATGCCCGGACTCGGCGTGACCTTCGACGAGAGCGCTGCCGCGCGCTACCGGTTTGACTTTTGGGAAGCGCCCAAACTCCACCGTCACGATGGCGCCTTTACAAACTGGTGAGGATGGTTAGGGATGGCACGAATTCTCGTCACTGGTGCTCGCAATGAGCCCGGGCGAACGCTGGCACTCGGACTAGCTTCGACCCATCGGCTTCGTTTGGTTGATGATCAGCCATTGGGTCACTTGCCGATTGATGTCGAGACTCTCGCCGGCGACATTCGCGAGCCGAGCTTCTGTGAAGACGTGGTGCAAGGCGTCGACGTAATCGTCCACCTCGCCCCATTCAGCCCGAAAGAGGATCAGCGCGATGACGAGATCATCGACCGGGCGACTCGTGGCACCTACAATCTCCTGCTCGCCGCTCAGCGAGCAGGAGTAACTAAGATCGTCCTCGGTAGCACGTTGGATCTCTTCGAGCGCTACCCAGCGGAATGGGATCCACACGAGGAATGGCGTCCACGTCCCGCGCTCGAAGCGCGCCAGATCTCCCAATTTCTTGCCGAGCGTTCGGCGCGCGAGCTGAGCCGGGACTCGGCCTTGCGCATCGTTTGCCTGCGCTTCGATCACATCGTCGACGAGGCAGCGATCGCCGGCGCCCCGTTTGATCCCCGTTGGCTGCACCGCGCCGATGCGCTCCAGGCGCTCCAACGTGCGCTCGACTTTGTACCGCCGGCTGGTGGCTGGTGGGTTTTTCACATCACTGCGAACGGGGCACGGACACGTTTCAGCGCCCGACTTGCTGCGGCGACGCTTGGCTATCAGGCCGAGCACGATTTCCACTCCTTTATCAAGGACGTTTTTACCAATCACGTTCCTGCAGCAGCTCAGATCAGGAGGGGGCCACCGATTGCTTCGCGGCCGATTCGCAAAGTGGTCGTTTTTGGCGCGGGAGGTCCACTTGGCGCGGTTGTCGCTGAGAAGCTCGTTGGTGACTATCAGCTACGATTGACCGACGTCCGTCCGTTGGGCTCCTTCAAGACCGAAGGGGGACAGGTGCATGGTGCTCCAATCGCCCGGCCACTTCCGCCCCCGCACGAGAATCTGATCGTCGACCTGACTGACTGGGAGCAGGTCCGCGCAGCGTGCGAGGGCATGGATGCCATCGTCAATTGCAGTGTGATCCGTAATCATCCGGTCGAGGCGTTCCGGGTCAATCTGCTGGGGACCTATCACATGCTGCGAGCAGCAGTTGAAGCGGGAATTCGTCGTGTCGTGCACACCGGGCCGATGCTCCATGCTAACCGCAGCCCTTCGGGTTATTCCCACGACTTCGACGTTCCCAACGATGTCCCATTCCGGGCCGGCACGTTCCTCTATGGTCATACCAAGGTTCTCGGCTACGAGGTGTGCCGCCTCTTTGCCGAGGAGTACGATCTCGAGATCCCCTTGCTCATGTTCTCGCAGTTTACCGATCCTACATTGCCTGATCTCCCACGTAACGCTGGCTCAGCCCACATCGTTTCCTGGGCCGACGCCGGGCGAGCGGTGCGTCGGGCGGTCGAAGTTGGTCGTCTTCCTCATCCCTTTGAGCCAATCAGTATTCTGGCTGACCTGCCCCATGGTAAGTATAGTAACGAGAAGGCAAAAACCGTGCTCGGGTGGTATCCACGCGACTCGCTGGCTCGGCTCTGGAGCAAGCACTAGCACATCATTTGGGCTACTCCGCCAGCACCGGCTCGCTGCCACCACGGCGCCGACTGCCGACGTTGCGAACAAAGAGCGCGGCGACGATCGCTGGCAAGCAGATGACCGAGGCAACCAGGAACGTATCGTCAAAAGATCGCACCGCTGCCTCCGTGGCAACTTCCTGATAGAGGATCAGGACACTGATCTGGTGGAAATATGGCGGAGGCAGGTAGTTCAAGGCTGGCAAGGCTTGCGCCTTCGCCAGCATCGTCTTGACGCCAAAGTTGAATGGTGTCTGGGTTTGGGCCAGAGTAGCAAACTGGTAGGTTTGACGTGAAGTCAAGATGGTTGACATCACTGCCGTGCCAAACGAACCAGAGATCCGCTGGAGAGCATTCGTCAGAGCGGTCGCCCGGGGAATCGACTGGCGGGGAACGGCGTTCATCGCGGCGGTTGTCGCTGGCATCATCGCCAGGCCCATCCCCATGCCACGGAGCATCAGATTGCTGATGATCTGGAGGTTCGTCGTTTCCAGACTCAGATTACCGAAGCGGTAGGTGGATAGGGCGAGGAGGGCGATACCCGGTATCAAGACGATGCGCGGTCCAAACCGATCAAAAATGCGTCCGGAGATCGGCATGATCACGGCGACGGTCAGCGCTTGGGGGACAAGAAGTAATCCGGTCTCCATCGCGCCCAGGCCGCGCAGGTCCTGAAGAAAGAGGGGCAGCAAGAAGGTCGCGCCGAAAAGCGCGACTTGGACGATCAAGGTAACAAAGAGCGCGGTTGTAAAGCTAAGCGAGCGGAAGAGGCGTAATTCGAGCAATGGTTGTTTCACCGTGAGCTCGACGACGATGAATGCTACCAAGCAGATGATGCCAAGAGCGAGCTCGAGCACTACCCAAGTGCTCCCCCAGCCATCGGTTGGACCATTGTCAATGCCCAGCAGGAGAGAGGCGCTGCCAATCGCGACCAGGGCAATTCCCCACCCATCGAGCTTCTTATCGCGGTGCAAAGGTGCTTCGTGGAGAATGCGTGAGGCGGCGATGACCGCGAGAATACCGATCGGCACGTTAATGTAAAAGATGAAGCGCCAATCAACGTATTCGACGAGATAGCCGCCAACCGTCGGGCCAATCGCTGGCGCTAGCATGATTGGGATGCCGTAAAAGCCGAGGGCGGTGCCTCGCTCTTCCGGACGAAACTCGCGGAGGAGCAGGCTCATGCCCAGGGGTTGGATCAACCCGCCCCCCAGGCCCTGGATAATCCGAAACACGATCAGGACAGTTAAGCTCCAGGATAATCCGCAGAGCGCCGAGGCGATCGTGAATAGACCCAAAGTGATCATGTATATCCGCTTGCCGCCGAATGTTTCATCAAGGTAGCCGGTCAGGGGAATGACAATCGCCAGGGCAAGCAGGTAGCTGGTCAGCACCCATTGAGCGCCGTGCACGTCGGCTGAGAATACCGACATTAGCTTGGGTAAGGCAATGTTGACGACGGTCGAGTCAAGGATGCTCATGAAAGAGCCCATGACGATGACGCCAAGGACCCACCATTTGTGGGAGTCGGCGGCGTAACCGGCCGCGTCACGAATACGCGGAGTGGTGGTCGCGCTCACGGTCTGGTCCTGTCCTTTATGAGATTATAGACGGAGTAGAGAGGACTGTCGGCCCATCTCTACTGGACGTGGATATTGACTTCGACCGAGCTACCGACGATCAATGGCAGATTGCCGTAATCAACTGAGATCTTGACTGGCACAACCTGAACGACTTTGCTGTAGTTACCGCTCGTGTTCTGAGCCGGGATCAATGAGAAGGAAGCGGCGCTAGCGGCGGTGACTGCTTCGACCCGACCGGGTAGAGTGACACCGAGGCTATCGACGGAAACGTCCACCGGATTGCCGACGTGAATCCGATCGACGTCAGTTTCGTTGACGTTGGCGATGACGTAGAGGGCAGTCGGATCGACCACCTCGACGATTGGCTGACCAGCGGCAAGCGTGCTTCCTGGATCGGCAAGCCGCGCGACGACGACGCCGTTCAGTGGCGACTTGACGTCGACGGTCTGATTCTCCGTATTCGTGATCCCAAGCTTAGGAGTGCCGCTGGTCGTGGCCGCCAATGGCTGGGGAACGGAGACGCGACCGATGATCTGTCCCTCGGTAACTCGCTGGCCGACGTCCGTGTAGACGGCAGTCACCTGGCCAGCATTGAGCGGCCCGACCTGGATGATTGAACCGGCTACCTGAGCGTTATCTGTCCAGACGAAGTGCGTAGAGTTGTACCAATACCGATAGCCCAAGGCCGCCAAGAGCACTACGACAATCGCAGCAATCGGAAAGATGATTGCCCGGGAGGGGCGACGCCGCTTCGTCGCGGCGGTTACCGCCGCGTTCGGCGCAAGACCGTCAAGACTTGGGCCCGCGGTGCTGGTTCCTGGCCCGGCGGAGGAATTGCCTGGACGTGATTCCATTCGATCTGCCATCCCTTCCTACAACGAAAGCGCTCGACGACATGCGAGCGCCTACCCCACAAATTCAACCCTATTTGCTCACCGTCACTGGCTGGCTACCATTCAGTTGGTCCTGGCCACTTACGACGATCAAATCCCCGGCCTTCACCCCGCTGACGATCTCTGTATTGGTTCCGTCGGTTAATCCCGTCTGGACAGCGTGAGGCGTTGCCATCCCATTGGCTACGACGTACACGGTTGGCTGGCCATTACGCTGGACGATGGCATTGGCCGGAATCACCATGGCATTCTCGTGACTAGCGGTAACGAACGTCACCTGGGCCAGCATACCATCCCTCAGTCCAGAATCCTGGTCTTTTGGAGTGACCTTGACCTGGAACGTACGAGTCTGCGGATCGATCGCGGGCGAGATAACCGAAATCGTGCCGGTGATGATGGCACCGGGCAAAGCATCAGCAGAAACGGTCGCGGGTTCGCCGACGTGAAGACTCGTGATGTGATTCTCGTCGACGTTGACGGCGACATCGACATTTGGATCAATCAGGCTAACGATCGGATTTTGGGGAGAAGCCATGTTCCCAACAGTCAGGAAGCGCTGAGCAACAACGCCGTCGATGGGGGCCTTGATGATCGCTTGATCGCGACTCACCTGCGCCATCTCGAGCGCCGCTTGGGCTTGCTGAACCGCAGCGTTCGCCGCGGCTTCATCTTGCTTTGTATACGGAGCTTGGGCGAGCTTCAATTGCTGTTGGGCGACGTCGACGGCCGCTTTGGCGCTCGCTAGATCGGCCGCGGAGTACGGCGCTTTGGCCAAGTCGAGCTGCGCCTGGCTGGCGACGACCTGACTTTGGGCGGCAGCGATGTCGTTGGTCGAGCCAGGATGCTGAGCCATCTGGAGCGCGGCCTCGGCAGCGTCGACCGCGGCTTGAGCCTGATCAAGCTGGTCTTTCGTTGGTGGCGCGGTCAAGGTGTTCAACGCTGCCTGGGCTTGATTGACGCCCGTGTCGGCCGAGAAGGCCGCGGCTTGAGCGGCCTGGCAGATAGCGGAGGACCCCATTGGATTGCAGGCCGCATCTTTCTGGGCATTCGCCGCGTTTGCCGCGTCCTTCGCTTGTTCGACTGCTAGTTCGGCTTGTCGGATCTGTTCTTTGGTTGGTCCATCCTTGAGCTGCTGGAGGCGTGCCTGGGCGGCTTGGAGGTTCGCCTGGGCTTGGGCAACCGCGTCGGAGCGTCCCGCTTGCAAGCTCTTAAGCTTGGCGATCGCTGCATCGAGGTTAGCCTGGGCCGTGGTCACATTCTCAACGCGCCCACCACTTTGCATAAAATTGAGCTTTGCCTGAGCGGCCTCTAGATTTGCCTGGGCTTGGGCGACAGTTTCCGGGCGCGGACCGGCTTGAATTGTCGCTAGCTTCGCTTTCGCTTCGGCTAAGGCAGCTTGGGCCTGGGCGACTTGGGCGTCCAAGGTGGCGTGGTCGATCTCGGCGATCACGTCGCCTTGCTTGACCGACTTACCGACGTCGACGTTCAGCGCGATAATCTGGCCGGCGATCTTGGGAAGGACGTTCACCTGATTATGGGAAATGACGTTTCCCGAATAGGTGATCGTCCCATTAATCGTGGCGCGGATGACCGGTGTGGCTTTCACTGCCACCGGAGCAACCGGTGGCTGGCCGGCCGGATTCGTCGCGCAGGCGGCGAGCAGGGCCGGAGTGACGAGTGCGAGGCCGAGCACTCGGGCGAGGCGCGAGGAAGGATACCCCATGGACTGTTCCTCCGCTAAATCCAGGCGATTCAAAGGCAGATTTAGGATGCGACCGCAGTCGGATAGACACGTTGGGCTGCGGCGCAGAGGGCTTGGCTCGCCTGAATGACGAGTTGGAGCTCGTCGAGAGTTAATTGTTCGAGAATCAGCTTGATGCGATCGCGATGGCTAACATAGACGTTCTCGACAAGCTCTTGGCCAGCGGTGGTTAATCGACCGACCACGACGCGGCGATCGTGGCGATCCTCTTCACGCACGACCAAACCATGATCTACCAGACGATCGACAATGCCGGTCACCGTCGATACGCCGGTGTCGAGCGCTTCGGCAAGCTCTCCCATTGAGGCGTGCCCCTTCTCGTAGAGGACGAGCAACGTTTTCCATTGAGCAATAGTGACGTTGACTTCGAACCACTCGCTGGGTTTACCCCGCAGCGAACGGATGAACTGATGGGTGCTTTCGATGATGTCGCTAATGATGCGGTCACGCTCGTTCATAGCCCTTTTGCCGTTATCCCGGTCCAAAGCACCCCCGCTTGCCCGTCCTCTGATTCGGATGAGCTTCGTGCGATGAGAAATAATTGCCTGATGCGAACTATACGTCCGATGATGGGCTTTGTCAAGGATTTCTTTTAACAATTAATAATTGCCACGGGCGGTACCCCCTGCTATGATTCGCTTAGCCGCAAATATTCGCGCCGTGAGCAGAAAACAGAAAGAGGAAGGATGGTTCGACTACGCTGGGTATTTCTCGTGTTAGCCTTGGCACTTCAAAGCGTGCTGCCGGCGACTGCCGGCGCCGCGAGCGGATCCGGTCCGGACTCCGCCATTTCCTTGGCGAAGGTTGGGCAAGGCACGCTGGCACCCAATCAGACGGCGTGGTATAGCTTCGCTGGTGATGGCAACAGCGCGGCCGGCGTTACCCTCGACTTTCAACCAAGCACCAGCACCGCCTCCGGCCAGGTGTTCTTCAATGTCGATTGGACCCAACCAGTTGGCAATCAAGGCGTGGATTGGCCCGGTTACTACCGCATTGGCCAGGGTACCCAGAGTGGATTGCCTGCCGGCGAAAGTTACTGGTTTACCGCGCAGACCTCGCCGACTACCTACTGGGTTGAGGTGGTCAACAATTCCAGCCAGGCCGTTGGTTACGCCCTTGGCTTGACTGGATCGGCTTTCCCCCCGCCATGGCTGAACCCTCCTCAGCCGGGTGCCGTGGTCAATACGCCTATGCCAGCGCCGGCTGCCACACCGGCTATCCCGGCCGCGAGCTCAGCCGCGCCTGTTGTGACTCCGACCCCTTCGCCGGTCACCATGACCGCGACAGATCGCTCCGGGCTGATCCTGGATCCCCGGGTTTCGGTCAGTGGGCCATTCTCCACGGTCGACATTCGCGTGGATAGCAACAGTGCGAGCGCAGCGACGGTTTACCGCTTGGTCGTGATTCCGCCGCCCGACGCGGTCGTCGACGCGGTTACTCCCTCGGAGACCCGATTGGAGCAAGGTATTACCTGGTACCTCAGCCGGTCGGTCGATCAAGCAGACCCGTTGACGAGCTATTCGGTGCGCTTCTTCGGCCCGGCCAACGGGACAGTGGTAGAAGTGGATTGGGCGACTTCGACCGATAAGGGATCGCTCTCACTCACGATTACCGGAGCGCCTAATCCGGGACCGCCGGGGCAATCTTGATCTACTCTCTGCCTTAAGAGATCAGTAGCGCGATCTGCAAGGAGTCGCGCTACTGATCTCTTAAGGCAGAGGATTGTCAGGTTGAGCCGATTGAGCATTCTCTTCCTGATTGGCGGACGAACTCGGCGGGATAAGGGACCAGCGGGGCGCCGCATGTGAGAGGTGACAATCAGCTTGGTAAACATCGCGTGCTTTCTCCCCTGCGAGATCTGATGGGGATGCCCCTCACGGCTCTGACGGTCGTCAAAGATCGGAGCAAGACACCGGGGGGGGCACGGCGCACCTTGGCTTGCCTGCCATGCGCGGCGCTCAATCCTCAGCTCACCGCTTTCTTCACGAGCGCGCCAATCCTTGCCTCGTCGGCGGCGGTCAATTCCTTCAGCGCGAAGGCAGTCGGCCACATGGTGCCTTCGTCGAGGTTCGCCTTGTCGCTGAAGCCGAATGTCGCGTACCTCGTGTTGAACTTCTGCGCGCTTTGGAAGAAGCAGACGACGTTGCCGTCCTTGGCGTAGGCGGGCATCCCGTACCAGGTTCTCGGCGAGAGGGCGGGCGCGCTGGCTTTGATGATGGCATGGAGTCGCTCGGCCATGGCGCGATCCGGTTCCGGCATCTCGGCGATCTTCGCGAGCACGGCGCTTTCCCCGTCTGCCTTGCCCGCGCGCGGGCCGCGGCGCGCGGCCGCCTTCAGCTCTTGGGCGCGCTCCCTCATCGCGGCTCGTTCCTCGTCCGTGAATCCCTTGGACGCCTTGCCAGTGGTGCTCTTAGCCGACTTCTGCGTGTCCGTCATGGCAGGTTTTCCCCTACTAAAAAGCAATTAAGGGAGCAACTCCCTGCTCTTAGTCTACCATACCCGACGCAAATGCCAAGTGGTTTGATTTAACTGGCAACTCGCTCCTGATCAGTTGTCATTCCCGGCTTCTCCCCAATCGCTCATCAATCGTCATATGTCTAGGCTTACCTTTACCCTCTAACTATTTGTCTACCAATCTATTATCAAAACAAATAATTTTGTGTATAAATTGTTAGATAGTCTAATATATGAGAGGTAATATCGTGAATCTTACCTATTGACAAAATTTTGACGAGCCATTAGGATGGCCGCACGGAACGCAACCTTTCATAATGGGGGAGACGATATGTCCAGGTTGTCCAGTTTCGCCATCGCGGCCCTGGTGTTTCTCTTCGGGAGCCTCGTTCCTACCGCGGCTTTAGCCCAATCGCAAGGCGCCCCACCGTCGAACACCGCGACCGACCGCTCCGGATTGATTTTGGATCCGGTTGTCCGGTACAGCGCTCCGGTGACGACGATCGAGATGCGTGTCGATAGCTCGACAACAAATCAGGTCGAGGTTACGCACGTAGAGATCATTCCACCCGCCGGCAGTACCATCATCTCCTTCCAGCCGATCAAGCACGCTAATGAGGATGGCGGCATTGGCTGGTACTCGAATTTCTCGGCGAACCAGGCCGTGCCGCTTGTCGGGCAACTGGTCAGCTACCTTGGCCCGCCGAACGGGGCGACAGTGCGAGCCGACTGGGCCACTGCGAATGATAAAGGGCGACTAGAGCTCGTAACCTCGGGTATTTCCCAAGTAGGAAGCGGCGTGCTGCAACAGGTAACTGATCGCTCGGGTCTGATTCTTGACCCGCGCGTGAGATATAGTGCGCCCTACACGACAGTGGAAATCCGTGTTGACAACAGTACTGCCAACGAGGTTCACCTCAATCACGTCGAGGTTATCCCTCCAGCAGGATCCCCGATCTTTTTCTGGCAGCCAATCAAGCATGCGAACGAAGATGGTGGCATTGGCTGGTATCCCAATAAAGGGGTCATCAACAGTAATCCGTTGGTGGGCTGGTTGGTTACCTATGCCGGTCCACCAAACGGTGCGCTCGTTCGGGCCGATTGGTCGACGACGAACGATCACGGGAGCTTGAATCTGACTACGAGTGGCATCGGCGTGCCACCAGGCTTACCGCAAATAACTGGTCTGAAAGCCACCGATCGCTCCGGGCTGATCCTCGACCCGAGCGTTTACTATAGGGAGCCCTATACTCAGATCAATGTGCGCGTGGACAGCTCGAACACCAACGAAGTACACCTTGACCATGTCCAGATCGTTCCACCTCCAGGTGCGGTGATTACTGCTTTTGCACCGATCAAGCACTCGAACGAGAATGGCGGAATCGGCTGGTATCCGAATACCACGGTGAGCAGTGGAATCTCTTACTTTGCCGACTCGTTGACTTATAATGGCTTGCCTCATGGGGCGGTGGTAAGCATCGACTGGTCGACTTCCAATGATAAGGGCACGATCAGCCTCGTCGTTCCCTAGTCGTCGAGGCTCGGCGCAGCGGACCTCGTCGCCCGCTTGATCAATAAGCGAATAACAAGGGGTTGAGAATAAAGCATCTTCTCAACCCCTTGTTATTTTGTATGGTTTTTGTCAACCGATAATCCAACATTCGTTCATCGAAATTTAGACATTCCCTGTTGACAAATGTTCAGGCCCCGAGTAGTATGACGGCCGGAAAATAGTTACATTCTCAAAAGGTTACATCCTCAAATCGTTACATCTTCAGGGGGGAGAGGTAGTATGCGCAGGTCGAGCTTCTTTCCACTCGCGAGCGCGCGTATCTCCTAGGTTGGCGCGGCACCGCCGTACTCCCTAACTTTCTGAGAAGGAGGTAGGGTAGGGAGCGTACAGACGATTCGTCTCATCTCAAGGGTTCTCTTCATCGATTCGTACCTGGTCCATGGCAAGTATCTCTCGCATCCTGGTGTTCAAGGCAACGACAAGTCATTCGTAAGGGCTTCACCGAGGAAGAACGGGGACGAGGGTTCGATTTCCAGCGGTGACGTCCGCGAGTTCTTGTCGAACAGAGACGAAACAGATGTTTAAGGAGCAACCCATGAAGAGGTTGATGGTCATTGCCATCTTCGGTCTTCTTCTCACCTTGTTGACTCCCATTGCTTCGGCCGCCAACATCGTTATCGACACGGCAGGGACGGATCCGACAACTGCCCAAGGTCTTTCGGTCCATGGTGTTAACTCCGGTTACCCGGAAGTTCGTCATGGCATGCTGAAAGCGGGACAAGACCGCTGGTTCTGGTTCCAGAGCAACGGTAACAACCGTAACGCCGTTCTCCTTGACTATCTGCCCGGAAACCTTCCGGATTTCCAGAACATTGGCTTCGATCTCGAGTGGCCATGTATCTATGGGAGTGGCGTTAGCCCGATGTTCTCTAACATCGGCTGTGTTGGACAGCAGGATCCGGCTTTCCCCAATCTGTATAAGTTTGGTGCCGGCTCCCTCCAGTCAGGTCAGCCGAATGATGTGCTTTACTGGCGTTCGGCGCAGAGCTTCAACGTCCCGATCTACATCCACCTCTACAATCACTCGAACGAGGATATCTGGTACGCCCTCGGGAATACCTATGACATCTGGACCCAGGCAAACTCGCTGGGGGGCATCAATGTGCCGTGGCTGAACCCGCCGACCCCGGGGGGGCCAATTCCGCCGGACAAGCCGATCGTCGTTAGCAATTTCCCACCGGCTATTCCGATCGTTGCCCCGCCCGTGACCGATCCAGCGACTGGTCTGGTCGTCGACCCGATCGCCGTTCAGGATGGCCCGAATCAGACGCGGATTATCCCGCGGGCGTACGGCACGGCGGGCACTTACACTATCACCGAGATTCAGGTTATCCCACCAGCGGGCTTCGCGGCACGCGGCACGTCTTATACCCGTCCGATTTCCGTCGTTGCTGGGCCGGGGGGAGCATGGTTTGCCTGGTTCCCGAAGGGTTTTTCCGTTGGCCCCGGTAATCCCCTGACCGACGGGTATTCGGTTCGCTTCTACGGTAGCGGCGTTGGCACAGTGGTCAAGATCTACTACACTGACTCCCAATTGAACACTGGCAGTGTTGCTGCTACCTTCCAAGCTGCTCCGCCTGGAACGCCTTGGAGCACCCCCTAACGAGCAAGGACACGCCGAGCGAATCGGGTGAAGGGGGCCTGGTAATCTCGGCGGTCTGTTAAATCGTTAGCGCAAACAGGAAGGAGTGCGCCAACCGGTGCACTCCTTCCTGTTATCCGGCTGGTCAGGCGGACTCTCTAATGAAGTACTTGATAAGTAGGTGAACACATATATACTCGATGCATCTCACACGCCCCTGATGCGAGCAGGGCTGGGGCGAGTGGGAGAAAGTGAGAGGAGTATTCGTGAGACCAGCCAATCGAGCTTTATTCACCATCGTCTTCTTGATGTCACTCGTCCTGGGTCTACTGCCGTCAGTGAGTTTCGCTGCGTCAGACGATTGGGATATTCCCGGCGGCCACTTCTTCACTCAAACTGGCGGCGGAGGTGGCCTTGGATACGCGGTCACCGACGAGGGAGGTATCCTCTTCTGGTCCGCGTTCCAGCGCTTTGGTGGAGTGCAAGCCGTCGGCTACCCAGCCTCGCAGCGCTTCCAATGGGACGGCTTCACCGTTCAGGTCTTCCAGCGGGTCGTCTTCCAGTGGCATCCCGATACCGGCACCGTCGCCTTCGTCAATACCTTCGACCGCCTTCATGATCTGGGTAAGGACGATTGGCTCTATACCATGCGCCAGGTGCCCCGGCCGATCCAGCTCGACGAGCAGGGCAAGACCTGGGACCAGATCGTGGCCGGCCGCCTCGCTCTCCTCGATGCCGCGCCGGCGATCAAAGCGAAGTACTACGACGTGGTCGGAGACCCGATCCAGGCGAACGGCCTGCCTACCTCGGCAGTGACCGACATGGGCAATCATCTCGCCCTGCGCGCCCAGCGGGTCGAGTTTCAGCTCTGGAAGCAGGACGTACCCTGGGCCAAGGCTGGGACAGTGACCGTGGCTTTGGGGGGAGACATTGTCAAAGAGGCTGGCATTCTGCCTGACCAGGGAGCTCTCGAGCCAACCACCGCACCCGGTGGCCAGGCGCCCGCTCAACCCAGCCCGACGCCCAATAATCCGGCACCTGCCCAATCGAGCCTGGGGCCGGGCGCTCCTCCGACGATTCAGCAGCCAGTGCAAACTGGAAGCTGCTCTGGCAACGTAGCGACCCTTGTGGTTGACGATGAAACTGCCTACCCGCTGTCGTTATCCCTCAATGGTCCGTCCAGTCAGGCATTGACCCTGGACCCTGGTGCCTCGACGAATCTACAGCTTCCGCCGGGCTCCTACAAAGTGACCGGCAGTATGCCAGTTCCGGACGTTCCACCGTTCTCCGGAACGTGGAACTTGTCCAACTGCCCTTATAACTCGACGTTCTTCCTGATACAGTGAGATCAGGCAGGTGCGTCAAATGCAGATTACCGTGCTTGGCGGATCCCTTCAATCGCGGCCGGATTCTCCAACGCGGTAAGGTCGCCTAGCTCGCTCTGGCCAAGGTAGGCGGCACGGATCACCCGGCGGAGAATCTTGGCGTTGCGGGTGCGGGGCAGGTCGTCGACGAAGCAGACCCGCTCGGGCTGGAGCGCCTTGCCAAGGTGGGTCGTAATCGTGTTCTGAATCTCGGCCCGGAGTTGCTCGGTTTCCGACGTGCCCGGGCGCAGAATGGTCAGAACGACGAGCACCTCCCCTTTGACCGGGTGCGGGACACCAATCGCGGCCGCCTCTCTCACGGCAGGGTGAGCGACAGTGGCTGATTCGACCTCGGCTGGGCCAACGCGCTTCCCGGCTACCTTGATCGTGTCATCCGATCGCCCCAAAATGTACCAGGCGCCACGCTCGTCGACCATCGCCCAATCGCCGTGCACCCAAACGTTGGGCCAGCGTGACCAGTAAGTCTCGAGATAGCGCTCCGGTGCCTGCCAGAAGCCACGGGTCATGCCGACCCATGGTTGCCGAATAATCAGCTCACCCACCGAGCCGCGTACCGGATTGCCTTGTTCGTCAACGACATCGGCATCCATACCGGGGACGGGTCCCGCGAAAGCGCAGGGACGCAACGGGGCCAGGGTGAGCCCGCCGACGATCCCGCCGCTGATCTCGGTTCCTCCTGAGTAGTTGATGATCGGGCAGCGCCTATCGCCGACGACCTCGAAAAACCAGTACCACGGCGCCGGATTCCAGGGCTCGCCGGTCGAGCCGAGCACCCGTAGTGACGAGCGATCGTGGCCACGAACCCAGGCGTCACCGTGCGGCATGAGCGCACGCACTGCAGTGGGAGAAATCCCGAGCGTGGTGACGCCATGCCGCTCGACGAGCCCCCAGAGGCGGTCCGGCTTGGGGTAATCGATCGCCCCTTCGTAGAGACAGAGGGTTGCGCCGAGGGTCAGCCCACCGGCGATCGCCCAGGGCCCCATCATCCAGCCGATGTCGGTGAGCCAGAATAAGACGTCGCTGGATCGCAAGTCGAAGCAATGGGCCAGGTCTTGCGTCGCCTTGATTGGAAAGCCGCTATGCACGTGAACCGTGCCCTTTGGCCGGCCAGTCGTCCCTGACGTGTAAATGATCATGAACGGGGCGTCGGCGTCGGTGCCGTGGCTCGAGTCTCTCACGTTGGAAAGATTGGCGACGAGGTTCTCCCAATCGACGATCGGCGTAGCGGACGAAGTAAGCGCATTCCCCAAGCGACGCCGGATGAGGACGTGCTCGACGCTTGGCGACTGCCCTGCCGCTTCGATGGCGGTGTTGCCCATCGGTACGACGCGGCCTCGCCGCCAGAAGCCATCGGCGGTGATCAGCAGTCGTGCTCCCGAGTCTTGGAGGCGTGAGGCAACCGCCGGAGCAGCATAGCCCGAGAAAATCGGCGTGAAAATGGCGCCGATCTTCCCACAGGCGAGCACGGCGACGACAACTTCCGGGAGCATCGGCAGGAAGATCCCGACGCGATCACCTGGACCGATGCCCAGTTCTCGCAAGCCGGCAGCAAGCCGGTTGGTCTCGTTCGTGAGCTTGGCGAAGCTGAGGCGTCGGACCTCACCGTCTTCACCTTCCCAGATCACTGCCAGACGCTGGGCATCTGGACCAGTGGCGTGCCGGTCCAAAGCGTTGTGGACGTAGTTGTAGCGGCCTCCAACGAACCAACGTGCCCAGGGAGCTCCCTGGCTGAGATCGAGAACCTGCTGGTACGGCTCGAAAAACTGGAGACCAAGATCACGAACCACTGCATCCCAGAACCAGGCTATATCGGCAACCGATCGCTTCCACAGCTCGTCGAGCGAGTTTATCCGATGAGTCGCCATGAAGCGAGCAAGATGGCTGCCTTGGAGGTAGGCATCGCTAGGCTGCCAGACGATGTCACGATCGCTGTCGCTTGGTTGATCGGGGTAGTGTTGTTCCATCATCGATCCCTGCATCGAACGATCTAGAGCTTCTATTCTAGATCTTAGCACCAGGCGGTGCCGATAACATTACTGCTTCCCGCGATCAGTTAGCTGAATGCCCAACGCTCACGGAATCGAAGCTAGCCTGATGATCTTGTCTCCCGACGAGCGTTGGTCAGTGTGGTTTCAGATCGGGGCAGGAGGGGTTGCGTTAGGGACTTGTAAACTCGACGAAGTCGCTGCCGCCAGGCAAGCCGCGGCTGGTGATGGGCAGGCGTACCCCCGTTTTCAAATCATACAATCCGACCTGAAAGTGCAATCTGGCGCTCGCGAGCGAATCCGGGAGGGTGAGGGAATGGGTGTCGGGGACGAGCTGGCCGGCCCGCCAATCGTTGGTGGGAAAGAGATTATCCAGGGGCATACTATCATTTTGCCCGATTGACTCCCCTTGCTCGTCGATGGCGTGGACGAAAACAGTATAGCTGATCGGCGGACGTACTGTCGCTTGCCAAAAAAGAGTGACGTCGAGAACGTGGTCGGTGGGGTACCGGTGAATCTGGTAACCCTTTAAAACGATCTGATTCGCAAATAAGGTCGGTTCCTGGGTGAAAGCTGGCGATGGGAGTAGTCCTTGTCGTGCAAACAGTACCGCGCCGCTGCCAGAAGCTACGATCTGATACTCCGACGACTGAAGTAGGCGTGGGAATGCGCCATCGTCGGCCTGGTAAACGATCGGGAAACGAAGCTGGCGCCAATCGAGGAGAACGTAGTCAGCTTGCTGAATCTGGGGATAGCGGTAGACCGCCTGACGTTCGGAAAACCAGCTCAGGAGGTTTCGGCTGGTCGATACCGAAGCGCCACCGGGAACGGCGGCCAGCAGCTCGGCGAGCTGGTGAGTATGATGGCTCGGCGTATAGAGCGCTGGATCGTAGGCGCGGCCAAGCGGAGTGGGGCCGAACCAGTAAGTACCGGCGAGGGAAGCTAACGCGATCAGGCCAGCGGCTAGAGTGGCAGTAGGGGAGCCCTCACCCCTGGCCCCACTCTCCCGCAGTGGGAGAGGAGGGGTGTTGCTCTGCTCCACTCCCTGAGGTATGAAATTCCCTTTCCCCCGTGCGCCGGAGAAAAGGGTGAGGGAATGATCTATCTTCCGCGCGAGTAGGCCAAGCCGTTCCGCACCCACACTGCTGCCAAAGAATAAGAACGGGAGCAATGGCGAAAGATAATGTCGGTTGATTGCGTACTGGTCCGGGCTATCACCGAGCATCAGATAGGCGAAGGTTGGGAGAGCCGCGATGGTGTATTCCCAGCCGAACAGCGGCGTCAGAGCGAGTGGACCAAACAATTCGGCTAGGAAGATCAACCGATCGGGGCTTGTCAGCCGGTCGAGGATCAGTCCCGGCTGAGTCAGAGCGCCGACTGCGATCCCAAGCGGGGTGTCGCCAAGGTAGGCGTAGCGCCGGACGTAATAGTAGCCGCCGCCTG
Organism: Chloroflexota bacterium; assembly: GCA_021324795.1. Taxonomy (GTDB): domain Bacteria; phylum Chloroflexota; class UBA6077; order FW602-bin22; family CADDYW01; genus JAJPIK01. The sequence continues at coordinate 1,209 of JAJPIK010000039.1, read as the reverse complement.
CCGTGTTGAAATGGGGAAGCAGAATGCCGATAGTGAGAAATCCCACTCCGATTGCCATGGCGATTGTGACGACCGCGGCCTGCCAATCACGCTGTCGCAGCCACCAGAGTATCCCTACTCCCAACATCACGATTGCCACATCTTCCTTGACGCAAAGCGACGCGATCGCTGCGATGTAAAACAGCCAGCGCCGCTCGGTTTCCAATGCGAAGAGGGCAAGAGCTAGGGGCAAGGGGAGCAGCGCGATCTCGTGAAACTGAAACAAGTTCACGTAATGGAGGGCTGGGTAAACGAGGTAGGCGACGACGAGCAGGCTCGCCCCCAATACGCCGATTCGCCGTCGGGCGAAAGCATACAGCGGAAATGCTGCCAGAGCCAAAGCGAGAGTTTGGCCAACGAGCAAAATGTCCGGATTCGCGACGAACCAATAGACTGGAACAAAAATGGCGACGATCGGCGAGAAGTGATCGCCAAGCATCGTATTGGCGTGCTGGATCAAGGTACTGGCAAACCAGCGCCCGTGGGCCGAGTTCCAGACGATCTGGTCGTAGATCGCCAGATCCTCATCGAACTGATACATCGCATGGCGCTCACGGATCGCCATGCTGCTCAACGCGACGACGTATAGGCCAATTCCCAGGGCCGGTGTAAGCAAGGTCAGCCAGCCAACTTGCGCCGATAGTATGCGCCTAATCATGAAAGCAGTCCAGAGTCGTCCTCTCGTAGACCCGATGAATGCGCGCATGATATGATGTCGTCCGTGGAACCACAAGCGGAGTAGGGAGCGCAGTAGTGGTTATTCCATTATGCATCGGTCACTTCCCTCAGTCACGGCGCCCTCATCTCTAACACGCCGCTCTAGATCAAGGTACCGACGGCCCAGCGAGCACAAGGATATGCCGCCTGGCTCAAGAGCAATCAGGCTGCGAAGATCGTCCCGGAAATTGTCTTGTTCCGGGGGAAGGTCGTGTTCACCTGGCAGACCACTGGAATTGTTCCGACGATCGGGGGATCCAAGGCGTCCTTTCAGATGGGACGTCGTACACTTTCCGGAGATCTCTGATAAGACGGCTGAGATTGGCAAGACGACCTAAGTTGACGTTAGGGTCATGTCAAAGTCGGTCCATCGCAGATAATCCTCTTACACAATCTACACGGGAGGGGAGTCTGCGATGGACCAGCACAAGTTTACGACACTGGTGGAAGCCT
>JAJPIK010000018.1 GCA_021324795.1 Chloroflexota bacterium | reverse complement strand
TCTGACTGCTACAATTGTGGTAGCAAAGGCGTCGATAAGATGCGTAGCTCGGCGGCGTAGTAGCTGACGAGGGCATTGAAGAATGCGATGGTGGCGGAGATCCAGCTTGGCCCGCTCCGTCGTTCCAGGAGAGATCAGATGGTAACAGCGGGTGGCGGAGGCCCGTCTCTCGGTGGCGGAGACCCGGTCACGACGATCATTGGCGCGGTCGTTCTGTTGATCGTCATCGGAGTCGTGATCTGGAAAATGGCACTCTAATTCCCCCCTTTTCTCTCTGAGAGAGGGAGAAACCTTGCTCTGAGCAGAGCGAACGATTGGCGGCTCTGTTGATGTGCCTAACCCTTCGTTCTGCTCAGGATGACACGGTTTAACCGGCTGCGCACACGAGAGGTGCGTGAAGAGTCAGCACCGTTAACGCTTCCGGACGAACGTTCCCTTGCCTTTGACGTGATAGAGCAGCCCTTCGTTTACCAGGTGGGTGACTGCCTGGCGAACGGTAGTTCGACTCACTGTATAGTATTCGCAGAGCTGCTTTTCCGAAGGGATCTGCTGACCAGGCTGCCACCGGCCGCTCTCGATCTGCTGGCGCAGAAATCCTTCGAGCTGGTAGTAATAGGGAATCGGAACATCCCGATTGATGGTGGTGCCGGCCGGAGCGTCAGAATCGCGTCGTAGCATCAGGTCAACCATTTTTCCCTACCTCGCGTTCGGATGATCCCAGCGAACGAGCCCGCGTGGTGGCCAGGGGGTGGTTCATCGTACGTATTACCGCTAACATATGCATTCTATTCCAGCAGACCCTTTGCCGCCCGTTTGCCTTGAGGGCACGGGTAGAGCGGGTCACGAGCTATTCTCACCCTATCGTTGGATCAACTCTGAGAGGAGCCTGGACGTAACGGGCGGTCGCTTTGTGGTAAACTGGTAAGCCGGGTATCCCGTGATGACGACCGCGACATCTTCATTATATCGCCCCTAATTAAGCGAGTCTAGATCCATTTATGGTGAATTTCGGCCAATTTTGGGGGGCTCGAAGGTCGCGGGGATTAAGATCTCGTTAGAGGAGCCAACCGAATCATCCGTCTTTGCACTGCTTGTTTCTGATTGACGTGCTATGTATAGTAGGAGCGAAGGCCCGTGGAGTGAAGATATGGAAAAGAGGAGAAGAACGTGGCGGAAATGACGGGTGGCCAGGCATTGGTCAAGGCGCTCAAAGGCGAAGGCATCGACACGATCTTCGGACTCCCGGGCGTGCAGCTTGACTGGGCGTTTGATGCCCTTTACGAAGAGCGAGAAAGCATCCAGGTCGTCCACACACGTCACGAGCAGGCGACAGCATACATGGCCGACGGCTATGCTCGAACGACCGGGCGCATTGGAGTTTGCCTGGTAGTTCCTGGCCCCGGGCTCCTGAATACTACCGCGGCTCTGGCGACCGCTTACGCCTGTTCGTCGCCGGTGCTCTGCCTCACTGGCCAGATCAACTCCGACTTGATCGGTTTAGGACGCGGTGTGCTCCACGAGATTCCGGACCAGCTTCGGATGATCGGCGGCGTGACAAAGTGGGCGGCCCGGGCCACGCATCCGACCGAGATCCCCCGCTTGGTCCGAGAAGCGTTCCGTCAGCTCCGGACCGGCCGTCCCCGCCCGGTCGAGCTCGAGATTCCGCCGGACATTCTCCAAATGAAGGCAGAGGTCGCATTGCTCGCCCCGGCTTCGGTCGAACGCGCGGCCGGTGATCCCGATTTGATCGAGCGCGCCGCTCAGGCGCTCGGCCAAGCCCGGCAACCGGTCATCTTCACTGGTGGTGGGGTGCTCGGCAGCGGTGCCTGGGAGGAGTTGCGTCAGCTTGCCGAAATGCTCGAGGCGCCGGTGTTCGCTTCGGACAACGGGCGTGGTGCGATCTCCGATCGACACTATCTTTCCCAGCCGGCTCCAGCGGTCGCCGACCTGCTCCCGTCGGCTGACGTGATCCTGGCGGTTGGCACCCGATTTCTCGTGCCGACCTATCCGATTTGGCCGTCCGACGCAAATCGCGTTGTCATCCAGCTCGATGTGGATCCTCAGGAGATCGGCCGCAACCTCAAGCCGACGATCGGCATCGTCGCCGACGCTAAGCGTGGGCTGGCCGCGCTCATCGAGCGAGTGGCTCGTCACAATCGTCGTCGAGACTCGCGGTGCGACGAACTCACGGCGATCAAGCAGCGCTGGGAGGCTGAGTTCGATTCGGTGCAGCCCCAGGCATCGCTGGCTCGGGCGATCCGAGCCGAGCTGCCCGACGATGGGATTTACGTGAGCGAGAGCACCCAGGTTGGCTATTGGTCGCACGTCGCCTTCCCGGTCTATCAGCCGCGCTCATATATCACCTCCGGCTACCAGGGAACGCTCGGTTACGGTTTCGCCACCGCTCTGGGCGTCCAGGTTGGCAATCCGCACCGGAAGGTCGTGTCGATCAATGGCGATGGTGGCTTCATGTTCAATGTCCAGGAAGTGTCGACGATGGTGCGGCACAAGATCAATCTGGTCGCGGTAGTCTTCGACGACGGCGCTTTCGGCAACGTGCGCCGGATCCAGCGGGACTCATTTGGTGGTCGCAACATTGCTTCGGATCTACAGAATCCGGATTTTGTCAAACTGGCCGAGGCCTTTGGCGTCCGGGGGATACGTGCTGAGGGCGCCAGAGATCTCCAGGTTGCCGTGCGGGAAGCGCTGCGGGCCAACGAGCCCGCGCTGATTGCTGTGCCCGTGCCGCAGTACCTGGGCATGGCCCCCTACCTGCGGGGCCGTGCCCAGGTACCGAGAGTACCGGTGCAAGCTTAGAGTGCAATCACCTGATCGACCTCGATCACGAAAACCGTGGCGCCGCCGATTTCGACTTCGATTGGCACCGCCGGCAGCATGTCCGGCGTGGATTGGACGAAGAGGTCGTAGGCGAGCACGGTACGAGTGCTACATTCGGTTTGGATGATCGAAAGCAGCGTATTGAGCTGGCTTTCCGGGATGCCCATAAGCAACGTTGCGTTCCCTCGACGGAGGAAGCCCCCGGCGCTGTCGAGGCGCGTGATCCGAAAGCCCGCCTCGATCAAGCGATCGGTAAGCGGTCCAGCATCGTCGGGATTGACGATGGCCATCACTAGACGATCGATCGTCCCAGTCGCCGATTGATGACTTGTCACCGGACCTCCCCTCGGCTTCAGTAGGGCGGACCCATGGTTTCCATGATCGCCGCGAGCTCACGTAAGTCCTGCTCGTCGAGAATCTGGTCCTTGGGCTCGCGCAAGTGCGCGTTCTTGATGACCCCGATGCGTCGGAGCACTTCTTTACTTGCCGCGAGTGGAAACTGCTTGCGGAAGAACGATAGGGGCAGGAAGTGGTTGTAGGCAGCGCGCGCTCCGGTCAGATCTCCAGCGGCGAAGAGATTGTAGGCGCGGACAAGGTCGCCAACGCCAACGCTCCCCGGAATTGCGCCCACCGCGCCCCGAGCCAGATCGTCGAGGAGGTAGGATCCCCCCGACATAATCGTAACGCCGGCTTTGCAAAGGCGCTGCAACTCGGTAATGCGATGGCCGGAGTCGGTGGCTTCTTCTTTCACCCAGCGCAGATTCGGAAACTCCTCGCCCAATTGGGCGATCACCGTTGGCGGGACGATGACCTGGGCATCCTGGATGAGCACGGGTAGGGTACTGGCCCGAGCGAGAGCACCGTAAAATACGCGGAGCGTCTCAGAGGTCCGTCCGCCGTGTAAGGGCGGCGTGCAGAAGGTGCCGACGGCGCCATTTTCGTTGGCGTGCCGGGTGAGTTCGACGGAATCAGAAAGGTTGGTGGCCGAGGTGCCAACCAGCACTGGCACGCGCCCTCGAGCAGCTTGAATCGTCTTCTCGGCGAGCCACTTCCGCTCGGCAATGGTCAGCTTGTGGCATTCGCTCGCCCCACCGACCGCAGCCAGACCGTGCGTTCCCTGCGCGATCAGATAATCGACCAGACTCTGCAGGTCGTCCTCGTCGATTCTCCCGTTGGTGTCATAGGGCGTATAAACAATCGGAAAGATGCCGCGGATCTGACTTTCCAACGCTACCCGACCTCGATTCGCGCGTGACTGACGCTTGACGACTCTGGGCCAATGGTAAGCGGGACCGCGGAAGAATTCAAGATGCGGGCCTAACCGTCGCACCTCTGTGCTTGATGGTAAACTTACAAACGTTCTGACATGTTTGACTGGCTCGACGGAGCACACCGGTGAAGAACGACACGGAGTTTGGCGAGCCACGACTGACCATCGTGAGCTTTAACGTTGGCAACGGCCTTGCCAGTCCGGCGCGGCTAGTGGCTTGCTTGCGGCGGTCCAGGGCCGATATTATCGGTCTGGTCGAAGCAACGGCGTTCCAGGCGGCCGGGATCCGAGTGGCCCTCGCGGGCGAGTACCCCTATCAAGTGCACGAGGGCGACGGTATTCCCGGCAAAGCGTTGATCAGCCGCTATCCGATCCGATCGGCGCGGTCGCTCGATCTGCATCCGGGCCGCCCGGATTTTTTGGCGACGGTCGAGGTCGCCGAACGTGAGCTGCGCGTGGTCATCGCCCATCCCCCGCCACCCCGGTGGCACCGGACGGGCTACCACTTTACCAGCGATACCATCGCGCAATTTGGCGAGCTTTTGCGGATCGCGGTGACCGATGAACCGACCCTCCTCCTGGGGGACTTCAACATGCTCGATTGGCACGCCTACCACGCCCGGCTGGTGGCGGCTGGGTTCGTCGATTCGTTTCGCGAGGCGGGCCAGGGAGCGGGTTTCACCTATCCACGCCGTTACGGTCGGTTGCCACTCGTGCCTGTGCTGCGCATCGATTACGTCTGGCATTCGCCGCACTTGCGAGCGGTGAGCGCCCGAGTTGGCGCAGACGCCGGTTCCGACCATTTACCGGTGATCGTGGATCTTGCCTGGCAAACCTGCCAGGCGGCAAATCAGGTCAGCGCGGATGCCAACGGGTACGCACCGTGTTGATCACCGCGAAACATCTCACTGTGAATCTGGCGGTCTCGGTGCTAGTTTTGTGGCTCTGCGACGTTATCCTGCCCGATTTCAAGCTGCGCAGCGTTTTCTCTGCTGTTGTCGGCGTGGTGATCCTCTCGATTCTGAACTCGGCGGTGCGTCCGATCATCGTTCGCCTCACTCTTCCCTTGACCGTGCTGACGTTTGGCGGTTTGGCGATCATCCTGAATGGAGTGCTCGTCCTCGTCGCGAGCTGGATCGACCCGGGCTTTCAGGTCGCGAACCTGTTCACAGCGATCGTGATCTCGTTCGTGTTGGCGGCCGCGAACCTGTTGGTGTCCAGCAGTATCCTCATGGGTGCCGACGAACAGCTCCACGAGTATCAGGTAATCAAGCGGTTTGCACGGAAGAGTCCGTCTCCTGAGCAATTGACGACGCCCGGGCTAATTCTGATCGAGATCGACGGGCTTTCCGAGCCGGTGCTTCGCCAGGCGATCGAGGATGGTCACCTGCCCACGTTGGGAGCGTGGCTCGAGTCCGGCGAGTATCGACTCGTCCGGTGGGACACCGGTCTTCCTGCTCAAACCTCGGCGATGCAGGCAGGCATTCTCCACGGCAGTCATCACAACATCCCGGCGTTTCGCTTTTACGACAAGAAGAAGCAGCGGCTCCTCGTCTCGGGACACCCCCCAGATGCTGCCGAGATGCTCAAAGGTATCGCCAACGGACGCGGTCTGCTGTGCAAGGGTGGATTTAGCGTCAACAACTGGGCGCACGGCGATGCACCGGACGTTGTGCTGACGATGAGCACCCTGGCGAGCCAGGTACGCGTCGCGGTATCTCAGTCCGAGGATCTCTTTGGCTACTTTGCCAATGCCTACAACCTGCAGCGTGGACTGATCAAGATGGCGATTGAGGTTGTCGTCGAAATCTGGGAGGCATGGCAGCAGCGCCGTCGCAACGTGCTGCCGCGGGTGGAGCGCCGTTTTCCCTACCCCCTGATCCGGGCGCTGACGACTGCTTTGCTTCCTGATCTGAGCTGTTATCTGTTGATTCAGAAGATGTTCGAGGGAATCGAAGTCGCATACAGCACGCTGGTAAGCTACGACGAGGTTGCCCACCATTCGGGTATCGATCGACCCGATGCAATTCGCGTGCTTCACCAGATCGATGGGCAGATCCGGTGGGTTAGCAAAGCGTGCGAGCTTGCTCCTCGACGCTATGATGTCGTCGTGCTCTCCGACCACGGGCAAAGCCAGGGCGCGACGTTTCGACAGCGCTACGGCATTACTCTCCATGATCTCGTGACCTCGCTGCTCTCCGCGGAGTATGCGCCGGCCCCGGCTACTCACCATGACGAAGGCATCGAGCGAATCAACGTGCTGGTCAGCCAGCTTGCCCGTGCGGAACGCAACCGGGCACGGATTCTTCGCCGGGCGCTCCGCTCGCGAACGTCTGACGGCCTAATCGACCTGAGGCGCCGCCCGAAAGCTGACGCTCGGAACCGTCACCGGACCGTAGTCTGCGCCTCGGGTAACCTGGGGTTGATTTACTTTACGGAGTGGCCAGAGCGACTGACACTCGAAGCGATTGAAAGTCGCTTTCCCGGCTTGGTGCGTGGTCTGGTCGAGCACCCTGGCATTGGATTCGTCATGGCCTGGTCAGAGTCGAGAGGACCGGTTGTGCTGGGCAAGTGCGGAGCCCATTATCTGCAAGACGGTTCGCTCGAGGGAACTGATCCCTTGGCACCCTTTGGGCCAAACGCCGCTCGCCATTTGCAGGAAGTAAGCGTGTACCCCTGCCAGGGAGACCTCGTCGTGAATAGCCTCTACGATCCCGTGACTGGCGAAGTGGCTGCCTTCGAAGAACTGGTTGGCTCGCACGGGGGATTAGGCGGCCTGCAAAACCAGCCTTTCCTGCTCTTCCCGGCACGATTTGACTTGTCTGACCCTTCTTCCGAACTGATCGGGGCGCCAGCAATTTACCGGATGTTTCAGACTTGGCGCGACGGGAGTTTGGACCACGAAAGCCACGAAACCACACGAAAGGTGCGCGAAACGCGGTGCTGAACGGCATTTCGCCGAGCACGAGCATTGATGTCCCTCCCGATGGTGGCTAGGTATCGCGTATAATCAGCCCGGTTGACTCTCGAAACGATTTGGGGAGGAGTCAGGTGAAGATTACCAACGTCGAAGGCTACCCGGTTGGATCGAATGGGCGCAACTTTTTCTTCATCGTCGTTGACACCGACGAGGGCATCTACGGGGTTGGCGAATGCGGCATCGGCAATCGCGAGCACGCTCATCTCGGGGTGATCGAGCACTTCAAGCCATTGCTGATCGGCCAGGATCCGCGGCGGATTGAGCACCTCTGGCAGGTGCTATTCCGCGGCGGCTTTTTCCCGGCTGGCCGGATCGCGGCGAGTGTGCTCTCGGGCATTGACATCGCGCTCTGGGATATTCGTGGGAAAGCACTGGGTGTTCCGGTCTACGACCTGCTCGGCGGGCTCGTACGTGAGCGCGTTGTCTGCTATCCACACAACGTTGGCCACGCCATGGAGATTGAGCCGCTGGTCGAAAGCTGCCTCCGGACGAGAGAAGAGGGTTGGAAGTTCGTGCGCTGGGGATTGCCACAAGATGGCAATATTCTCGAGCCACAGCCAGCGATTCGCGCGGCGCTCCGACAAATGGAGGCTGTCCGCAAAGCAGTGGGCGACGAGATCGAGATCTGCTTTGACGTCCACACCCGGCTCGATCCAATTGACTCGATCCAGCTTTGTCGGGCGTCTGAGCAATATCGCCCCTATTTCATCGAGGATCCGGTACGCTCCGAGAATCCAAGTAGCTACCGCTTGATTCGTCAGCAAACGGCGGTGCCGATCGCCGCCGGCGAGCATTTTGCGAACAAGTGGGAGTTCAAGGAGGTCATTGAAAACGACCTGATCGACTACGCGCGGGTTGATCTCTGCATCGTCGGCGGCATCACCGAGGCACGCAAGGTCATCGGATGGGCAGAGACCCACTACATCAAACTGGTGACCCACAATCCTTTAGGCCCGGTTTCCTCGACGGCCTGTCTCCACGTCAATCTGGCTTGCAGCAACTTCGGGGTTCAAGAACAGCCGCGCAAGCCGGGGACGCTCTTGATCGATGTGATCCCCGTCCAGCCCGAATGGAAGGACGGCTACCTGCTGCCGCCAACCCAACCCGGACTCGGGATTGAATTCGATCGCGAAGCCGCGCGCAAGCATCCATGGCAGATGCGCGAGCACGTTCGCCTCAGTCGACTGGACGGCTCTTTCACCAACTGGTAAGTCGATCGAGCGGTGCCCGGTATGTAGTTTGCTCTTCTTCAGAGCGCAATGAAGAAGAGCAAACTGGGCATCGCCCGAGCCATGTCCGTCACACTGATACTTCTCCTCTTGCTCACCGCCTGCACTACCTCGGCGCTGGAGAAGTCAATTAGCATGGAAGCCATCTACCCCAACCCCAACCAATCGAACGTGACGATCTTCTACACTGTGCCTCCACCACCGCCAGGCAAGGTGTATGTGCTCTGGATCGTGAATCCGGATAAGCATGAAGCGGTGAACGCTGGACAGGTGAGCGGCGGTCATAACATTACTGTCCATGCAATGGTGAACTTCGAAGCAGTAGGCGCGGTCGTCTCGATCGAAGACCAGCCGAATCCCGCGTCGATGAGCCATACCTGGGCGCTGAAAGTTGGTACGGTGACCCCTACCACGCCGACGCCGGGCGTTACCAGCACGCCAAGCGCGGGTAGCACCCCAAGCGCTAATCCGACTCCCGCGGCAGCCTCCTCAGAAAGTACGAACTTGACACACGTGTTCCATGTGCCTCTATACTGAATAGTCAGTAAGGAGTGCATATGAGATCTCGTCGATCGGGCCGAAGTGCGTTAGGTATTGTCCTGGCGCTCACCCTCACGGCAGTGCTCGTTGTCGCGTGCAGTCGTCTGGGCATCGCGAACCGGGGGGCGCCAACGCCGACGGAGGCACCAGTATCGCCAACGACTGCGCCGGCTCGGGCGCAAGGCCCTTCGTCCGCGACTGCTACGCTTCCCCCGCCGACGTCAGCTCCCACGGTCGCGCTAACCGTTCAACCCGCGAATTCAGCTCCATCAAACCAGGTCATTCAGCAGGCAGTTGATCAGTACATCAAAGCCTGGGAAGGGGGCAAGTACACTGATCTCTATCAGATGCTGAGCCACGACGCGCAGGCGTCAATTAGTCAGGATAAGTTTGTCGGCCGATATACGAACATTGCCAGTGGCATCGACCAAACGTCCGTTGTCGTCACCGCAACGTTGCCGGTCGACCTCACGCCGAGTGGTAATCCGCCAACAGTAAAGGTGCCAATCACGGTGACGTATAACCTGGCGGTGCTTGGCCCGGTCACCGAGGACAACACCTTGCCACTTGTCCTGGAGAATGGTCAGTGGAAGGTTGCCTGGACGCCAGGGCTCATCTTCAAGGATCTGACGGCCGATCGGGTGGTTCGCTACGACCCGGTGAACCCGACACGTGGTAGCATTCTGGATCGTAATGGCAATGTGCTTGCCGAAGATGGCAACATTCTGACCGTTGGGATCGTGCCCGGCGAGATCAAAGACGAAGGGGCGATGCTCAAAGCGCTGAGCGACTATCTGAAAATGCCTAGCGATTCGATCAAGAAGCTTTACGCGAATGCCCAGCCTGATTGGTTCGTCCCAGTCAAAGATTTGCCGGACAGTGACAAGACGACCGCTCAGCAAAAGCTCGGGAACGTGCTCGGCGTCAGCTTGCGCGAGCGAGTCCGGCGCGTCTATCCCTACGGCTCGGCAACTGCCGACTTCGTGGGCTACGTCAGTCCGGTCGAGCAATCGGATCTGAAAACACTCGGGCCGCAAGGCTACGACGTCGGCGACTGGGTTGGTCGGGCCGGCTTGGAGTCCTGGGGCGAGAAGTATCTCGCCGGTCAGAAAGGGGCGACCCTCGCCATCGTGAATCCAGATGGCTCGGTCGTGCGAACGATTGCTCAGAAGCCAGCCGTGCCGGGCGATACGATCATCACCAGCGTTGACGTCAACTACCAGATCGAAGCGAATAAGATTCTTGCCGATAAACCTGGCAGCATAATCGTCATGAATCCGGAGGATAACACGATCCTGGCTCTTGCCAGCAATCCTTCTTTCGATCCCAACTTGTTCGTCCTCGGGATGAGCGACGCCCAGTGGAATCAATTAAACGGTCCGGATCACCCGCTCCTCTTTCGACCGGCCCAGGGACTCTATCCAACAGGCTCGATCTTCAAGGTCATCACCATGGCGGCGGCGCTCGAAAAAGGAGTGACCAAGCCAAGTGAGACGTTCAATTGCGGACTCGATTGGAACGGCCTCCCCGGAGTCACATTGCATAACTGGACGGCCGAGGGAACGCTGAACTTGATCCAGTCGCTCACCGGGTCCTGCGATCCGACCTTTTACACTCTGGGACTTCGCCTGAACCAGCTCGATCCGAATATTCTTCCGACCTTTGCCCGGGCGTTTGGCCTAGGCCAGCCAACCGGGGCGACCGGTGTCGACGAGGCGGCCGGATTGGTTCCCGACCCTGCCTGGAAGGCAAAAAACATTGGACAGGCGTGGTATGATGGCGATGGTGTGAACCTGGCGATTGGTCAGGGGTATCTGTTGGCGACACCCTTGCAGATGGCTAACGTCTATTCGACAATTGCCAACCATGGGACGATTCGCAACCCGGTTCTGGTTACTGAAATCAAAGGGCCCGATGGCTCAGTTGTCCAATCGTACAGTGCCAAGCCAAAGGGGACGATTCCGGTCTCCGCGCAGAATCTCGGCTATATTACCCAGGGAATGAGCACAGTAACCAGTACGCCGCTCGGAACGGCCTACTACGCCTGGAAAGGCTCGAAGATTCCGATGGAGGCGAAGACCGGCTCGGCCGAGAATGAAACGACGAAATCACACGCTTGGTTTGTTGGTTATACTCCCCCGGATCATCCTAATTTGCTCGCATTAGTGATGTTAGAAGGTGGCGGGCTTGGTGGAGAGTTCGCAGCGCCGCTGGGACGTCAGATCGTCGAGTACACGGTGGCGCATCCGATCAAGCCCGTAGTGCATTGACCCGAAAGGGGTACAAATGATTAATTCTCCGCCTAGCCTCAGCGGTCGTGCGTTCTCGTTAGGCCGTCGGGATCAGCATCTCGATCGCCTCCGCACCGAGCAGTTTGACCTCCTGGTGATCGGTGGTGGTATCACCGGTGCCGGCATCGCGCTGGATGCGGCGACGCGTGGATTGAAAGTCGCCCTGGTTGAGAAAAGTGACTTCGCCAGTGGTACCAGTAGTCGCTCGACCAAATTGATCCACGGTGGATTGCGCTACCTCGCCCAGTTCCACTTTCGACTGACGCGTGAAGCGCTCTCCGAGCGCTCAGTGCTTCAGAAGCTCGCCCCTCATCTCGTGGAGCCGATTCCTTTCCTCTTCCCGATCTATCACAAGCGTCTCGAAGTGTGGCGGGTGAATACTGGTCTCTGGCTCTATGATCTCCTGGCCGGTCTTCGTCGGACTAAGCTGCACCGTCGCCTGAGTCGTCGCGACACGCTCGCGCGGGTGCCTCAACTCAATCCTGATGGCCTGCGGGCAAGCTTCGTCTACTATGACGCGCGCACGGACGATGCTCGACTCGTCGTCGAAGTGCTTAAAGCGGCAGTCAACCATGGTGCCGCGATTGCGAACTACCTAAACGCTGAGCGTATCCTGACCCACGATAGCCGGGCCAGTGGGATCATCGCCCACGATCTCATCAGGGATGAGTTGTTCGAGGTCCGGGCGCATAAAGTCGTCGTCGCGGCGGGTGTCTGGCTCGATCGAGTGCTCGACGGTGACCAACCAACCGGCCAGCATCGGGTTCGCCCGGCCAAGGGTGTACACCTGATCGTGCCCCGTGATCGCCTGGGTGGCGATCTGGCGATCGTTTTCCCTACGCCGGACGATCGCCTGATGTTCGTGATTCCTTGGCAGGGAGCGACGCTGATTGGCACGACCGACACGGATTACCAGGGGCCGCTCGACGAGCCACGCGCCGATCGCTCGGATGTGGATTATATTCTCAACGTGGTCAATGCGGCATTCCCGAATGCGAAGCTGACCGATGCCGATGTGATTAGTGTCCAAGCCGGCTTACGGCCGCTGGTGGCGAGCGGTGACGAGAGCACCGCGAAGATCTCGCGCGAGGATCGAGTCTTCGAGAACCGCGATGGCTCGATCGCGATCGCCGGTGGTAAGCTGACAACCTATCGACAAATGGGACGCAAGGTCGTTGATCTGGTCGTGCAACGCTTGCGCGAGGAAGGTTTCTTGCGCCGCAAGCTCCGCTCGCGCACGCGTGACGTACCTCTGAGCGGTTTTCCCGAGCGCACTCGGCGACGACTCGGTCGCTTGATTCGCCGCCGTAAGGTCCGTCTGACACCGCCGGATAACGTCAGTCTTCCCTGGCTTCGTCAGGAAACAGTGCAGCGACTGTGGCGCGCTTATGGTGCGAACTGGCAGGCTGTCGTTGAGACGGCAACTGAGCCGTCCCTGGCCGAGCCAGTTTTGCCCGGATTGGACGTCCTCAAGGCCGAAATTGTCTTCGCAGCCCGGCATGAGATGGCCTGTACTCTGATCGACGTTCTCGCGCGGCGGACTCACCTCGCCTTGCTTGACCGCGACCAGGCACGTTCCGCTGCGCCACTGGTCGCTCGCTTGCTTGCCCGTGAGCTTGGCTGGAATGCCGAGGAGGAGATGCGTCAGCTCGCGCATTATTACCAGCAGGTAGAGCAATTCTCGATCGGTGCGGTACGTTGAAGTTCGCAGTTGGCAGGAAATGACTGACGTCGAGGCGCTGCGACTCCTGGCCACGGTGGGCGAAATTCCAACTGCACCCCTGCATGAGCTGCGAGTGGCAGCCTACGTTGCTGGTTTTCTCCACGCAAACCGAGTCCCCTTTCGGGTAGATCCCTACGGCAACCTGATCGCGACGCTCGGCCAAGGTGGCTTGGCGCCGCCGGTTGCCCTGGCGGCACATCTTGACCACCCGGCCTTTGAAATCAGTGCCATCGGCTCGGCCGGGACCGCTCGGGCACTCCTACTTGGCAGCGTATCGGCCGATTGCTTCCGCCGGCCGGTTCCTGCCCTCGTCTTTGGCAATGCATCCCCGGTCAGCGCGACGATTGTTGGAGCGGAGCGTGACGTACCCACGGCGGGTAGCGTGACCTTGATCCTAGAAGTTGACAGAAAGGTTCGGGTAGGTGACTTCGGGGTGTTCGATCTGCCTTCGTTTCAGCAGGAAGGAGAAACAATCTCAATGCGCGCCGCGGACGATCTCGCGGGCGTGGCAGCAGCCCTGGCCGTACTGAAAGAGCTAACCGAGACGGGGGTGCCCGGACAGGTCTTCGGTATCTTCACCCGTGCCGAGGAGATCGGACTGGTTGGCGCCTCGCTTGTTGCTCAGCAGCGCATCCTTCCCCCCGACACAATCGTGATCTCCTTGGAGTGCAGCCGTGAACTCCCCGGTGCGATGCCAGGTTCTGGCCCAGTGATTCGGGTTGGCGATCGGACGCGTTCATTCGATCCCGCTGGCGAAGCGCTGCTCCTCGCCGCTCGCGACCATTTGGCAGATACGCCGGTTCAGCGGCAGCTCATGAGCGGCGGCACCTGCGAGGCTACCGCCTATTCGTTTGCTGGCTACCTCTCAACCGGCGTGGCCTTGCCGTTAGTTAACTATCACAACGTTGGCCCGAACGAGATCATTGCTCCGGAGCAGATCAACGCTCGCGATTACCTTGGCGAGATCCGCTTGCTGGTCGCGGCAGCTCAGGCAGTGGGTAGCACTCAAGAGCCCGCTAGTAAGGCGCGTCTAACGGCCCGGGTCGACCAATATCGCGGCCGACTACTGGCGAGTGCACCGGAGTTCCAGCAGCTTTGAAGTCCTCACGCCTTCGTAAAGAAAAACTGCTGCGGGTTGATCAACCCGAGGTCACGGGTCGTATTATCCTGGATGAAGCCGCCCAGGACGTTCCGGAAGTTGTTCTTGGCAACGACCGGCACGACCTTTTCGCCAACCGTGCCGACAGCAAAGGGTTGGGCTTTGTGAAGGTCGATGATCTTCTGGAAAGTCGCATTGCGCTTGGCCTCGTCGGGCTCGATCTGCGTTTGGTCCCAGGCCTGCCACATCTGACGGATCGGATGGTCGGGCGGCGGCTCAATCTGTTTGTACGGCGCTTTGTCGTACCAGTGGCCATAGGCGGGGGCCCAGGAATGATCGTCGGCGGTGCCGAGCCAGATTGCCGGATCGGCCTTGATCACTGAGCAGCGCGCAAAGGGAAACGCGTAAATGGCTTGCACGTCGCAGTTGTGCTGGCGTTCGTTGAGCAGCGCGCGTTGCTCGTAGTGCAGGTCGATCTTGACCCCGACTGCGGCCCAGTACTTCACCAAGAGGTTCATAAAGTCGATGTCCGGCGAGCCCTGGGGACTGATGTGCTCCAAGACGATCTCGAGTGGCTTGCCGTCCGAGCGCAGGCGCACTCCGTCCGATCCCTTCTTCAAGCCGAGCTTGTCGAGCAGATCGTTCGCGGTCTTGGGATCGTAGCTCGCCCAAACTTTGGACATCTCCTCGTCGTATTCCGGCGAGCCACGGACCGGACCATATTGGCGAGCGGTGCCGAGGCCGTTCCAGACGAGCTGAAGGACCTCGTCTCGATTCACCGCGAGGTTCATCGCCTGGCGAAACTCCTTGGTATCGAAGAGCTTCGCCAGAACCGGGTCCGGAGCATTCAGGCTGAAGAAAACTACGTCGGTGCTCGCGGCCCGCCAGTTCAGGGTGCGGTAATCGCCCTTCTTCTCGTTCTCTTTGAGGAAGGTGTAAACGCCGGCGTCCAGGCCACGAATCTGACAATCGATCTTGCCGCTGGCGATCCAGAGCTTGAGCACCTCGTTGTTCTGATACAGTGTGTTTTCGAGGCCGTCGATGTAAGGAAGCTGCTGGCCGCTGGGATCGACTGCCCAATAGTACGGATTGCGGACGAGAACCATAGGGTCGGCCGGCGGCGGAGTTTGGACCCTCCAGGCGGTAACGACCGGCAAGTCCGGGTTGAGAAACCAGAACGCGATTGGCCCTCGGGTCAGGTCGCCGGCCTCGCCCCAAAGATCGGTCCACGACCCCAGCCCTTTGCTTTTCGCGAGCTGATCGAGCTTGGTCTGGTCGGCGTACTTCGCGTGAAATTGCTTGAGATAATGGGAGGGAGCCAGGAAGGCCGGCCCGGAGGGCATGCCACCACCGCCCACTGCCATCTGGATCGGCAGAAGCGGGAAGGGCGCCGGATACTTGACGTGGATCGTGTAGGCGTCCGGATAATCGATCTTCGCCAGCTCGAACTTGTCGCCCACCTTCTGCCGCAGCACAAATGGCGGTGTCGGGGTGAGATCTTTGTTCAACAGGACGTCGTCGACCATGAACTTGGCGTCGTCGGTCGTTACTTCCTGACCGTCGGACCACTTGAGGCCCTTGCGGAGATGGAAGGTGAACTCGGTCCCGTCGGCGCTTTGCTCCCATTTCTCGACGAAGCTCGGCACGATGCGGATTGTATTGGGATCCGGAGCATCCCACTTGATCAAGGGCTCCTCGAGATGCTTGCCAATACCCAGGTAATCGGAGAGGCCCTGATACGCATGGTGCCAGGTACCGCCGTACTGGCCGATCTCTTCCAGTGGCGTGATGACCCGAGGATTCTCCGGCAGGCGCTTCTCGATCGGCGGCAGCTTTCCGGCCTTCACCAGGTTGGCCAGGCTCGGCGCCTCTTTGTACGATTTAGGAGAGACGGGCGCTGCCGCGGCGGTGGGTGTACTGAGCACAAGCTTCGGTGCAGCTTGGGCGGGAGCAGCGGCAGTCGGGGCAGACGTCGGCTGGGCCACTGCCTGGGTCGGCGGAGCGGCTGATGAGCTACTCGGCGGAGTTGCCGCGGCGGGATTGGCCGGGGATGAGCTGCTATTGCCGCCGCAGGCCATCACGGTCGCGCTCGTCGCCGCCAGCGCGACCAGGGTCAGAAAGCGACGACGATCGACACTTGAGAGGGGCATCGGACTTCTCTCCTCGGCTGAAGAGTATTTCCGGTGGCTCGGTCCGTCACGACAGGTACGACCACCCATTGAGCAATCGGCCTTGTTCAGTTGAGGTTGAGACGGGGAATCGTCCTCATCACGGTCCTAGTATAGCAACCGGCCGAATCGGATGCAATGCACCGTGTGCGAAAGGTCTCCGATTGTGTTTGACCCCCAGCGCTCACATGTTACATTGCCTGACGCAGGGGTGACCTTTTTTTCTTCGTGCTCACCAACGAGATCAAGTATGAGAAGCGCTACAACGAGCCCCGCGTGAAAGATTTTGTACGTGGCAAATGCCGATGGCAGCGATTTGCGTTACTTGTACTCATTTACCTGGGGACATCATCCGATTTGGTCCCGAGACGGTCGATTCGTGCTCTATGATCGCGGCGACTCCGGTCACGCCGAGCTTTGTCTCACCGCCGCCTCCGTCGATTTGGAGGCACGTTTTCAGATCTCCGTGTTATACTCAGCGCCGGCACATCCCGATTAACATATAACATCGAAGCTGCTCAGTTCATGAATTACCAGGTGCGTTCCTGGAGACACTCTTCGATCGCCTCGCGGGGCACCGTTAGCTGATCGATGTATTCTTCGAGCCAGCGCGAGAAGTCTCGCTCGATGTCGTCGGTCCAGCGGGCATCGATTTGCCTGGGCGTAGACGACGGTGGCCACGTTGATCTCCTTTTTCCCTCGTTCGTTGCCTGAGACTTGACCGGCGCTGCTCTTGAGCACTAGAGTAGGGCAACGGCGATTCCAATTGCAATCGCAAAGTGAGAGACACGACATGAAAATTCGTGAGATCCGCGCCGTCAACGTCAGTCTGCCACCGGTGACTCCGAAGACGCCGCCGCGTCGTCGTAACTGGAATGACTATGCGCCCCGGGGCTTGCCGATGAATAAGTATCCGGAGTTTCCGCCAACGACTCCGGCGAAGACGCCGGGGATTGGTGGTAAGCCGGTCTGGGTGAAGGTGACGGCCGAGGATGGTAGCTGGGGGCTCGGGCGCTGTAGCTTTGGTGAACCGGTCGCGGCACTGATCGACTATCACTTCGCACCTCTGCTCGAAGGACGTGATTGCTTTGCCACCGAGCTGCTCAACGATATGATGTGGCGGTCAACGAAGCGCTTCGGCTCCTTGGGATTATCGGCGGTGGCGCAAAGTGGGATCGACCTTGCCCTCTGGGATCTCAAAGGAAAGCTCCTTCAGCAACCCGTCTACCGCTTAATTGGTGGACCTTCTCACGACAAGATCCGCTGCTACTGTACGAGCGACGATCTCGACTGGTCGCTCGAGCTCGGCTTCAAGGCATTCAAGGTGAGTAATCCGGCCCACTACATTCAAGGCATTGAAGGGATCGACCAGGTCGAGGAGAAGATCGCGAAGGCGCGGGAGATGGTAGGGGCACATGCCGAGCTCATGTTCAATCCGGTGATGTCGTATGACGTCGAGTTCACAATCCGGCTGGCCGAACGGCTGCGTCCTTATCAATTGCGTTGGTTAGAAGAACCGCTCATTCCAGAAGATCTCGAAGGTCACGTGCAGATTCGCCGGGCGATTACCTGGATCCCCCTGGCGACCGGCGAAGATCACCACACTCGGATCCCCTTTCGCCAGCTCGTCGAGCACCGCTGCGTCGACGTCGTTCAGCCGGATCTCCACTGGTGTGGCGGGCTTTCCGAGGCGCTCAAGATCTACGCGATCGCCGAAGCGGCTGGCATCAAGTCGAGTCCCCACGGCGGCTGTAACTCCCCGTTTGGCCAGCACTTCTGCTACGCGATGCCGGAATGCATCTACGGCGAGTTCCACCTTAGCTCGCCAGTTGGCGTGCCACTGGCAGAAGTCAATCGGATCCCGGGAATGGCCGTGCCGAAGGATGGCTATCTTATCCCTTCGGACGCACCGGGATTCGGCATGGAGATCAAAGAGGAGTGGATCGTGCCGTGGGACCACGCCGGGTATGGTGGCGGACCGAACGTCGCGGTTCTTTAGCGAGAGTCGCGCACGCAGGGCTTTAGCAGACCGGAGTAGACCCCGAGGACACGGCGGCCACCGATCAGACCTTCAACTCGACCAATGTGGATACACTCTCTTAGATGATGACCTAATATCCAGAGCAGGAAATCGTTGACACGTATCCACCTGACAATTATACTATGCCCCGATGCCACACCGCGAAAGGTGAGCTCGCTCGGGTGCTTGACGGATGAACTGTCGTCGCTAGTGGTGGCATCGGGTCGTAACCATATTTTGCCCGTGTGGTTGAGGAGAATTCCCATGGCCGATCGGTTGAACTCTAGGCGGATCCTTAGCGCTCGCATGTCCCGGCGGCGCTGGCTGAGCGCGACCGGCGCCCTCGCCATCACCGCCGTCGCCCTCCAAGCTTGCGGTGGTCAGTCGGCTCCCGCCGCGACCCAGGCCCCGGCTGCTCCGACTTCTGCTCCGAGCGCCCCAACAACTGCGCCGGCGCCAACTTCTGCCCCGACCGCGGCTCCAACGACGGCTGCCGCTCCGACGACGGCCGCAGCTCCAACGACGGCTGCCGCGGTAACCGCGGCGCCAACGACAGCTCCCACGCCGGCGGCAAGCACCAGTTCGCTTACCGTCGACCAGAATGTCAAAGGGAAGCTCGAAATCTTCTCTTGGTGGACGAATGGCGGTGAAGTCGAAGCCTTGAATGCCAGCTATTCGGTGTACAAGAAGTACTTCCCGAATGTCCAGATCGTCAACGCCGCGATTGGCGGCGGTACCGGGGCGGGCGGCAATGCCAAGGCGGTCCTGAAGACCCGCATGCTGGCCCACGATCCCCCGGAGTCGTTCCAGGTCCACCTTGGCCACGAGTTGATCGATACTTGGGCGACGACTGGTTACATGGAGCCGCTCGACGACCTGTTCAAGTCAGAAGGGTGGACCGAGGTCTTCCCGAAGCAACTGCTCGATATCGCCTCGGCGAACGGCCACCTCTGGTCGGTGCCGTGGAATATCCATCGAGCGAACATCCTCTGGTATAACGTGAAGATCTTCAAGGATGTAGGAGTCGAGCCTCCCAAGACCTTCGACGACTTCTTCGCCGTTTGTGAGAAGATCAAGGCGAAGGGGATCACCCCGCTCGCCCTCGGCGAGGCGGCTCCTTTCCATACCGCGCACGTGTTCGAGACCGTCTTGCTTGGCACTCTTGGAGCGGAGGGCTGGATCGGCCTATTCACCGGTAAGACCTCTTGGGCTGACCCGAAGGTTACCCAGGCCCTGAACACCTTGAAGAAGTACTTCGACTACGTCAACTCGGACTATCTCAGCGTCCAGGCTGGCGACACGGCGACGCTAGTCGTCAAGGGAACGGCCGCGATGGTGATCAACGGCGATTGGAACAACGGCCAGTTCAAGTCCGAAAATTTCATGGCGAACACCGGTTTCGGCTGGGCGCCGACGCCGGGCACGGCCGGCATCTACGATGCTCTTGCTGATTCATTCGGGCTCCCCAAAGGGGTCAAAAACCGGGACGCGGCGGTAGACTGGCTCCGGGTCGGCGGCTCGAAGGAAGGTCAGGATGCCTTCAACCCGCTGAAGGGCTCCATTCCTGCCCGGACCGATGCCGATAAGAGCAAGTACGACGCGTACCAACAGTGGGGGATGGAGGAGTGGACGAAGGATACGATTGTTCCTAGCTTCGTCCACGGCTTCGCGGCGAAAGAGAGTTGGACCACCGACTACGTCAACACGATGAACGCGTTCGCGGCCAAGAAGGACGTGGCGGCGACCCAAAAGCAACTCACTCAGAACTGCCAAGACGCCGGTGTCTGCAAGTAGTTTGAAAGGTCGGGAGAGGGATCTCGCCACCCCTCTCCCGACCACTCGTCGAGTCGCCCGCTGGCTGCGCAGCGACACGCTGATCGCGATTCTGGTCCTGACTCCGTCCATCATTGCTGTCGCGGTCTTCATCTATGCGTTCATCTTCTGGACGATCTATTCTTCTCTTGTCCTCTGGAACGACGTCAATCCAGATTACACCTGGGTCGGCTTGCGTAACTTCGTTCGCTTGCTCCAGACCGATCGTTTTCTGATCGATCTGCACAACATCCTGATCTACACAGTGCTCTTCCTGGTAGAGTGCATCGTCGTCGGGTTTCTCCTCGCGGTGTTCTTAGATCAGCGGATCAAAGGGGAGGCGATCTTCCGTACGATCTTCCTCCTGCCATTCGCGGTCTCGGCGATCGTCACCGGCGTTGCCTGGCGCTGGCTGATGAATCCGGACTCAGGGATCGACCTGCTCTTTCGCTCGGTTGGCCTTGGCTTCCTCCACTCGAATTGGTTTACCGATCCGAACTTCGGGATCGCCGCGGTGACAATTGCGTCGAGCTGGCAGATGTCAGGCTATGTGATGGCACTCTATCTCGCCGCGCTTCGGGGCATCCCGGGCGAGCTGCGTGAGGCCGCGGCCATCGACGGCGCGGGAGTGATCGCATTGTATCGTTATGTGATTATCCCGTTGCTCACCCCGGTAACCTACACCGTGGTCGTGATTGTCGGGGGCATTGCGCTACGCGCGTTCGATATCATCTCGTCGATGACCTCGAGCGGCCCGGCGTTCGCCGACGACACGCCCGCCTTTTTCATGTTCCAGACGACGTTCCAAAGCAATCATTTCTCCCAGGGCGCGGCGATCGCCGTTGTGATGTTGATTCTGGCGGCCATTCTCACCATTCCCTATTTGATCAACATCAGTCGGGAGGTGGAAGGGTGACGCGTGCCTGGAGTCGCGGAGGCATCTACCTCATCCTGGTTGCCTTCGCGCTTTTCTACTTGATGCCGATCTACGTCCTGACCGTGAGCGGCATGAAGCCCTACAAGGACGTCTCGATCGCCACGATGTGGAACCTCCCCAACAGTCTCTACTTCGGGAGCTTCGTCGAAGCTTGGAAGCGCGTCTCGCCCAACTTCTGGAACAGCATCCAAATCACCGTGCCGGCCGCGGTCATCTCGTCGCTGATTGGCTCGATGAATGGCTACATCTTCGCCAAGTGGCGCTTCCGCTTCTCCAACCTGCTGTTTCTGTTTGTCCTCTTCGGGATCTTTCTGCCCTATCAAGGTATCCTGATTCCCCTGGTCGTGAGCCTGCAGTCGATTCACCTCTACGGCTCGATCCCGGGGCTGATCTTCGTCCACTGCGTGTTCGGGATCCCGATCACCGCGCTGATTTTCCGGTCGTACTTTATCGGCATCCCGACCGAGCTTCTGGATGCCTCGAAGATCGACGGCGCGGGCTTCTTTGGAATCTATCGCTGGATCATGTTCCCGATCGCGATGCCGGCGTTCGCCGTCGCGTTACTCTGGCAGTTTACCTCGATCTGGAACGACTTCCTCCTCGGGGTAGTGGTCCTGAGTAACCCGAATCTGTCACCAGTGACCGTCGCGGTGAACAACCTGGCTGGCAGCTACTTCGTGGAGTGGAACGTCCAGATGGCCGGTGCGTTGCTCGCCGCATTGCCAACGATCGTCTTCTACCTCGCCCTCGGCCGGCTGTTCATGCGAGGCTTACTGGCTGGATCGCTAAAGGGATAAGAGCTTCCTTATCGGGAGGGGTTAGCGCATGAGTACGAGCCGGTCGCGTCTTCGCATCGCGATCATCGGAGCTGGCATGATCGGGCGTGCCCACGCGCATGCTTTCCGGAGCCTTCGCGAGTTCTTTCAGCCCGCACCAGCCGACGTCGACCTGGCACTGGTCGTCGACGCGGACGCGGCGCTTGCCCGTGATGCTCAAGAACGTTTTGGCTTTGAGCGTACTGCCGCGTCCTGGCAAGATGCAGTAGAGGCGCGCGACATCGACGTCGCGGTCGTCGCACTGCCGAACCACCAGCATCGCGAGGTAGTCGAGGCTCTGATTGCGCGAGGCAAGCACGTCCTCTGCGAGAAGCCACTTGCGGTCAACCTGAGTGATGCGCAGGCAATGCTGCGCGCCGCGCGGCGCGCCGGTGTTGTGCACGGCGTCGGTTACAACCTGCGCCGGGCGCCGGCTGTCGCAGCGATTCAGCGCGCCGTCGCTCGCGGTGACTTCGGTGAGCCATGGCAGTTCAGTGGTCGCTACTTCACTGATTACGCGGCTAGTCCCGAAGTCCCGTTTACTTGGCGTTACCGGCGGATCCTCGCCGGTGGTGGCGCGCTTGCTGACGTCGGCAGCCACCTGATCGACCTCGGTCGCTTCTTACTTGGCGAGATCGAGACGGTACAGGGGGCGATGCTCGCGACGTTCATTGGGCGACGCCCGGTCCCCGCCGAGCATGCGGTTGGTCACGCGCGGGTCGCTACGACTGGCGAGTTCCGCGAGGTCGACACCGACGACGTTGCATCGTTCACGGCGCGGTTCCGGAATGGTACGGTCGCAGATTTTCACATCAGCCGGATTGCCACCGGCTACCGCAATTCACCCGCGTTCGAGCTGATTGGCTCCCGAGCATCGGCAGCGTTCGACATGGAGCGAGCGGGTGAGTTCGAATTCTTCGACGCCACCCGGGAAGGTGAGGTAAACGGCCCCTGCCGAGTGGTCGTCGGGCCAGGACACCCGCACTTTGGAAACGTCAGCGTGCTCCCAGTGGCCGGGGCAGGCTACGGCTACACTGAGACGTACATGATCCAAGCGTACGAGTTTGTTCGTGCCGTCTTGGGCCAGACGCCGGGGTACGTTCCGAGCTTCGAGGATGGCTGCGCTGTTGCGCACGTGGTCGATGCCGTCCAGCGCTCGGCTACGGATGGGCGGCTGGTGTCAATCGAGAGAATTTCAGAGTAGGATGTCGAATCGGCCGATTGCTGGTATCCTACTCATGGAGAGATTTGTCGTTATCGAGGGATCAGCCATCGTGCCTGGCGAGTATCACGCGCGAATTTCCATGGGGCCGAGTGGAAGTGGCCGAGAGCGGCATGGCTTTGAGGTCGTCGACGGTGGGCAGCCGCCGGGTGCTGATGCGATGCGTGCCTTGCGACGATTGCACGCGGCGAGCGTGACGGTGGTGACGACGGTGACCGGGCAGGGTTTTCGAGGTGTCACCGTCAATGCGTTCTCGATCGTCTCGCTCGCTCCGCCTCGGGTTCTGGTCTGTCTCGGTCGTGGGAGCGAGGCGTGCGACGCGGTGGTCAAAACAGGGCGCTACGCGGTCAGTGTTCTCTCTGATCGACAGGAGTTCCTCGCCGACCGTTTTGCCGGTCGGGCTCCGCTCGTCGATTCCCAGTTCACTGGAGTCAAGTATCGTCTGACCGTGCAGGGTATGCCGGTGCTCGAAGAATGCCTCGTCTGGTTCGATTGCAAGATCGTGGCGAGTCAGGACTGGGGTGATCATTACGTTCTTTTTGGCGAGGTCATCGAGGCCGGTTATGGCACCGGCGGCGACCCCCTTCTCTACTTCGACGGCGCATACCACTTCCTGGCGATCGATTAGCCATGCGCCCGGCCAAGCCATTCAGTACGCTAACCTCCCGCTCAGACGATATAATCTGAGCAAGCGTCGGGTGGCCGCACCCATCGCGGCCGGCAACCGGTGACCGTCGAAAACTTCGGAGGTACTGCGATGAAGCAGTTGACCCTGTGCCTCGCACTTCACAATCACCAGCCGGTCGGCAATTTTCCCTGGGTCTTCGCCGACGCCTACCGCATGGCTTACTTCCCTATGCTCGAATGTTTGGAGCGGCACCCCGCCGTTCGGCTCTCGCTACATTACACTGGACCACTGCTGGACTGGCTGCGTCAGAACGAGCCGGAGTTTCTCCGTCGGTTGGCTGTCCTCGTCCAGAGAGGACAGGTCGAGCTGCTGACTGGCGGTTATTACGAGCCAATTCTGCCGGCAATCCCCCAGGCTGACCAAATTGGTCAGATCCGGAAGATGACTGACGTGCTCCGCCAGGATTTTGGGGCGGAGCCGACCGGCATGTGGCTCGCCGAACGAGTTTGGGAGCCGCAGCTACCGTCCGTTCTTCACGAAGCCGGAGTCGAATGGACAATCGTCGACGACGCTCATTTCAAAATGAGTGGCCTCGACGACGCGGATCTGACTGGGTACTTTGTTACCGAAGATCAAGGAAATTCTCTAAAAGTCTTCGCGACCAGCAAGCGACTCCGGTACATCATTCCTTGGATGAAAGCGGAAGAGATCGTCTCGGAGCTGGCCGGTGTTGCCACCGCGGACCCTTCGTTGGTGCTCGTGATGGGCGACGATGGGGAGAAGTTTGGCGTTTGGCCCGGTACGCATGAGCTGTGCTGGAAAAATGGCTGGATGGACCGATTCTTGAGTCTACTCGAGGAGCAGTCACGTTGGCTGCACGTGATGCCGGTGGGTGAATATGCCCGGCAATTCCCAGCGCGTGGTCGCGTGTACCTCCCGACAGCCTCGTATTCGGAGATGATGGAGTGGGCTCTCCCCGCGGAAGCGGCCGGGCAGTTTCACAACGTTTATCACGAGATGGAGGCGGCACACCGGGAAGACGTTATCCGTTTCCTTCGTGGTGGCTTCTGGCGTAACTTTCTGGCCAAGTATGAAGAAGTCAATACAATGCACAAGAAGATGCTGCGGGTGCATCGGAAGGTCTATGCGACGGCGCCCCTGGGAAGCCAGCCGGATGCTATGGCGCTTGATGAGCTGTGGCAAGCGCAGTGTAATTGCCCCTATTGGCATGGCGTCTTTGGTGGCGTCTACATGACCGACGTGCGAACGGCGACTTTCCACCATTTGATCCAGTCCGAAAATCGTGCCGACTACTTGCTTCGACATGGCGAAAGCTGGCTCAGCTACGACCTCACCGACTTCGACTATGACAGCAAAGATGAGCTCCTCATCGAGACAAGCCGAGCAAATTACTACCTGACGCCCGCCTTGGGCGGCACACTTTTCGAGTGGGATTTGCGCAAACTGGCCCACAATCTGGTGAGCGTCTTGACTCGTCGACCCGAAGCGTATCACAGCACGCTACGTCAAGCGGCCGAGGCCTCGTCCGAAGTCAGCACCGGCGAAGCGAAGACTATCCACGAAATGGTGATGCTCAAAGAGCGTGGTCTCGAGAAACGACTTCACTACGACTGGTATCGACGGACCTGCCTGATCGATCACTTTTTGCAGCCGGGAACGACGCCGGCTGCCTTCGCCGCTTGCATTTACGGCGAGGCAGGCGACTTCGTCAATCAGCCGTACCAGGTTTCCCGCGAGTCTGATGACGGAGGCCTGACCGTCACTCTTCGACGGGACGGCCATGTTTGGGATGGACCGGAGTTCCGCCCCGTCCAGGTCGTCAAGCAATTACGGATCAGGCCGGATGTGGCCGGCCTGA
This sequence comes from Chloroflexota bacterium, assembly GCA_021324795.1. Lineage (GTDB taxonomy): Bacteria > Chloroflexota > UBA6077 > FW602-bin22 > CADDYW01 > JAJPIK01. The sequence goes on along the minus strand of JAJPIK010000018.1, from coordinate 27,727 downwards.
GCGTGACCTATCGCATCACCAATCCGTCTGAGCGCCCCTTGGTGGTGACCTTTGGCACCGAGTTCAATCTGAATCTCCTTGGCGGAGGGGGTAATCCGGCTGCTTTCAGTCGGTTTGTCGGCGCAACGAGTCGAGCCCAGCACTTCGATGCCGATTGGGCGATGACCGCGGTGCGCGAGGTCACCTGCGGGAATGAACATTTGGGGATCGAGATTAGCTTCGTGCCAAGTCAGCCGGCTCAGGCCTGGTGGGCCTCGATCGATTCGATCTCGAGTTCCGAGGGAGGGTTCGAGCGGGTCCATCAGGGGGCGTCTCTCCTCTTTTCCTGGCCAGTTGAGCTTCGACCAAGCGAGCCTTGGACAGTGACGGTGGTCGCCCGGTGCACCGAGAAAGGCTGAGCAGCTCGCCTTAAAGTTGTAGTACGCCCATCCTATAGCATTGCCCGGGGTAAATCTGGCATAATCTAAATGAGTGTACCGAGTAATTCGAGTAGTTATCGAAAATGATTATTACACCTGTCCGAACGCTAGCCAGTGAGTCCGAGCTCGGTCCGAAGATTCGCAACGGCGGTAAAAATGGCAAGTAACCTTGGCCCACGCGCTCAGCGGATCTACAATGTCTTGCGGGAACGGATAATCGAGGGAACTCAACCGGAGGGAAGCAAGCTCCCATCTCATACCCGGCTGGCCGAGGAATTCGGGGTGGCGCCGATGACGGTTCGGCAGGTACTCGTTCGACTGGAAGAAGAGGGACTGATCATTATCGATCATGGACGAGGCACATTCGTCCATCATCAACAGTCCCCCACAGTGCTGATCGTCGACGATCACGATCTCTCACGCACTATCCTACGCTCGCACGTCACTCATGGCGGTTTTCGAGTGGTCGAGGCTGTGAGTCCCGAGCAGGGCTTGGCGGCGCTCGAGGAGGATTCGAGCATTGCTCTGGTTTTGAGCGACGTGCGAATGCCAACGCCCAAGGAAGGGGTTGACTTCATTCGCCTGGTGCGTCGTCGCTGGCCGACTCTTCCCTTGGCGGCAGTCACCGGCTTTCCCGACGACCTGGCTGAACTCCACGGAACACCGGAATGTCCCATCCTGGTTCTCACCAAGCCGTGTCGATTGGGACAGATCGAGGAAGTACTCCGCTTAGCAATCGGGGCACGATTAAGCGGTCGCGCCGTCGGACCACGATAAGACTCGTTGGCCGATCGCCTGAGACTCGAGCCCCTCAGGCAAGGCTCTCGAGATAAGATTCGTCGTTCATCAGTCGGGCGACGACATCGAGGAGCTGGGCGGCGGGAACGCCGTCGGCAACGCGATGGTCGAAGGTCAAGCTGAGGACAACGGTCTGTCCGACGGCGAGCTGACCGCCACGGATCACCGGGCGCGCTTGAATCCGGCCAATCCCGAGGATCGCCGACTGAGGGGGATTGATGATCGGTGTGAACGCGTCGATCCCGAAGGCGCCGAGGTTGGTGATCGTCGCGGTCGCGCCACCGACGTCGGCCGGCTTGAGCTGCCCCTCCCGCGCCCTGACGCTGACGTCCCGAATTCGGGCTGCGACGTCACCTAGCGAGATCGCGTCGGCGTTGTAGACGACCGGAACGACCAGCCCACCAGGCACGGAAACGGCGACGCCGAGGTGCACCTCGGCGAGATAGAGAATCGTGTCGTTCTCGATCACGGCATTGAGCTCGGGGCGCTCACCCAGCGCTGTCGCCAGGATCTTCACGAAGAGCGCGTCGTAGGGAAGCTGGTTGCCGACCAGTCCTAGGCGCTCGAGCAAGCGCTGACGCGCGCCAAGGAAGATTTCCGCGTCGACTTCGCGGGTGAGGGTGACCGAGACGGTGGTTGAGAGGCTATGCCGAAGTCGCTCGGCGATCGTTCGTCGCATGCCGGCCAGTGGGAGGCGCTGGCGGACCTGGCGGCCTTGGGAGATCGCGCTCGGGCCTTGACCCGGCGATGCCGTGGCAGCGCTGGCTGCGTCCCGCCGTTCTACTGCTGCCACGACGTCCGCTTCGACGATGCGACCACCTGGTCCACTTCCCGTGAGCCGGCGCAAGTCAATCGCGTGCTGCGCAGCGAGCTTACGGGCGATCGGCGTTGCTCGGATCTCGCCAGCAGGCGGAACCGTGGCTCCCTGTGCTGCTCGATCGACCGTCACCGGCGAAGAGGATCTGGCGGACGTCGTGGTGACTTCCCCGGGGCCGCTCGGCTTCATTTCTACCGGTGGTAGCTCCCCTTCGGCCAGGATGTAACCGAGAATGCCCTGGACCTGCAGTACCGTGCCGATTGGCGCGGCGGCGTGCAAGCGGCCGGCTTCGGGGGCTTCGATTTGATAGGTTGCTTTCTCAGTGGTGATCTCGGCGACCGGCTCACCGGCGTTGACGATGCTGCCCGATGGGCGAAGCCAATCGGTCAGAGTACCTTCCGAGGTGAACATCCCCAGACTGGGCATCACGATCGAGCGAGCCATTCCCCTAGCCTCCGAACAAGCGATGGACCGTGGCGACGACATCGGTCGACCACGGGACGTAATTGGCTTCGAGCGCTGCCGAGAAAGGAACCGGCACGTCGGGTGCATTTAGCGTCTTGATCGGGGCATCAAGAAAGTCGAATCCCTTATCGGCGACGCGGGCCGCGATGTCACGTCCCATCGAGGCCGTTGGCGTGTCTTCGTCGACGACGACCAGGCGGTGGGTGTGTGCGACCGACTCGAGGATCGTTTCTTCGTCGAGTGGAGCGAGGGTGAGAACATCGACGACTTCACAGTCGGTGTCCTCGGCGGCAAGGATCTCGGCCGCTTCGAGACACATGTGAGTCATCCGTCCGATGCCGCACAGCGTAACGTGCCGACCGCGCCGAACGACCTCGGCTTTGCCGATCGGAACAGTGTAGGGCTCTTCCGGAACCGGGCCCTTTGCCGCAGTACCGAGGAACTTGTGCTCGAGAACAACGACCGGTCCGTCGTCGCGAATTGCTGAGATCAGCAGACCTTTCGCGTTATAGGCGGTGGTTGGGACGACGACTTTCAGGCCAGAGATGTGGGCCAGGACGGAATACAGTGTCTGCGAATGCTGAGCGGCCGAGCCTCCTCCGTAGGTTTGCCCTCGTCCACCGCGTGTCCCATAGGCCATCCGGATTGTCAGCGGGAGATCCACCTGCCCGCCCATCATGTAGTGCATTTTTGCCGCCTGGTTGGCGATCTGGTCGTAACAGACGCCGATCAGATCCACGAAGCTGAGATCGACAATCGGACGGAGTCCGGTCATCGCCGCGCCAACGCCGGCGCCGACGAAGCCCATCTCGGCAATCGGAGTGTCGAGTACCCGCTCCCGGCCAAACTCAGTAATCAATCCCCGGGTCGCACGCATGATGCCACCCCAGGCGTCGATGAATCCCTCTTTTTCCTTACCTGCCGCGCCGGCGACGTCTTCGCCCATGATGATGACGTTCGGGTCGCGTCGCATCTCCTGGCGTATCGCCTCATTGATCGCCTGAATGAACGTGAGCTCACGCACCGCTGTGGCCATGTCATCCTCCCCTGGTATTCCCTCAGCCCTGCCCCTTTTCCCGAAGGAGGGAGAGGGACAGAGGTGAGAGCTCTCTGCCAATATCATGATCATTCCGTCACGTAGACGTCAGTGAATAGCTCGGATGGGTCGGGCAGAGGGCTTTCTTCAGCAAAGCGGACCGCTTCGTCGAGCAGCGTCTGGTTGCGCTGGTCGATCGCTGCGAGCTCTGCCGCGCTGAGCAGCCCTTGGGAAAGCACCTTCTCTCGGAAGCGCTTGATGCAGTCGCGGGCACGCGCTGCCTCTTCTTCTGCGATGGTTCGGTAGCGGTGGGGATCGTCGGCGGAATGGTGGCCGTAGTAGCGGTAAGTCTTACATTCGATCAGCGAGGGCCCCAGACCAGCTCGCGCTCGCTCGGCAGCGGCTTGCGCTGCTTCCCATACCGCGAAAACGTCCTGACCGTCGACAACGGTGCCCGGCATAGTGTAGGCGCTGGCTCGCTCGGCGATGTCTTTCACGGCGATCGCGTACTCAACCGGCGTGGCCTGAGCGTAGCCGTTGTTTTCGCAGACGAAGATCACCGGCAGCTTCCAGATCGCGGCCAGATTCATCGATTCGTGGACCGCGCCGATACTCGCGGCCCCATCACCAAAGAAGGTCGCGACGATCTGGCCGGTCTTGCGAACCTTGGCCGAGATCGCCGCGCCGACAGCGTGGGTGGTTCCCATCCCGAGAATCGGGTTGACGCCGAGCATGCCGACGCGGATGTCAGTAATGTGCATTGAGCCACCTTTGCCCCGGTTGGTGCCAGTCGCCTTGCCGAAAAGCTCGGCCATCATCGGCCGGACATCGACGCCTTTGGCAATGCAATGCCCGTGACCACGGTGGGTCGACGCGATCCAATCGGTCGGCTCCAGAACCGCGCAGACGCCGACCGCGACTGCCTCTTCACCTACGTAAAAGTGGCCCGACCCGACCGGCATGCCCGTTTCGATCAGTAGCTTTAGCCGCTCTTCGAACTCCCGGATGAGTGTCATCCGGTCATAGAGCCAGAGCAGACGCTCACGGGTCAAGGTCGTCCAGCGCTCGGCAGTGATCATCTTGCCCTCCTTAACTGCACGAAAAGGAACAGGAGACTAAGGAAAAGAATCCGCTTCCCCCTTAGCCCTCAGTGCGTATTATTCACCGGGAGCTAGCCATCGGGATCTGCAGTGCGCTCCCTTGCGCGCCGCCGTTCCGGTTGCAGCGATGGATTACCACTCTGCCTATCTAGGGCAATCCGTGCCCCGCGCTACTGGGTAGGGCGGGGCACCCTCTGGGGCCCCGCCCTACTGGGTCTTACGCCAAATCGCGGTGCATGATTCAGGCTAGTCCCCGCTTCTATACCTCGATAGTTCGGTTTGTCACATATCCATGGCGCGCTGCGCTGCCACCCGAATGGCTCGGATCGCCAGTTCCCGTACCAGATGCCGGCGGTATTCAGCCGAGGCGTGGAGATCACTCAAAGGATCCTTGATTGCCTCTGCAGCCCGATCCCCAGCCTGGCCGAGTGCGACGTCGTCGATTGCCTTTCCGGTGAGTGCTGCTTCTGCCACCGAGGCACGCACCGGAATTGCCCCCGCGCCGGTCACCCCGATCGCGGCCCGCTCGACGTTCCCACTCGTGCTGATCTCGATGACCGCGGCAACCCCGACGACCGCGTAGCGCGAGGCGGGGTGGGGGAACTTCTGGTAGCTCGAGCCGGTTCGTCCGGTGAGCGCGGGGACGCGCACCTCGGTGATGATCTCATCGGGGTTGAGCGCTGTCGTCAACAGGTTGATGAAGAGATCGCTCACTTTCAGGGTTCGCTGACCCTTGCTGCCGGTCGCGCTGATTTCAGCATCTAGCGCGAGCAGCGCGGCTGGATAGTCGGCGGCGGGGTCGGCGTGGGCGAGGCTTCCCCCGATCGTTCCTTTGTTCCGAACCTGAAGGTCCCCAATCTGCGCGGCGGCTTCGGCGAGCACTGGCACCCGCTCGCGGATGATCGGTGATTCTTCGACATCGTGGTGGGTTGCGAGGGCACCGATCCGCACCGTGCCATTGGACTCGCTGATGCCAGCCAGGCCAGGGATGCGTCCGATGTCGACTAAGTAGGCCGGACTGGCAAGTCGAAGCTTCATCAGTGGGATGAGACTATGCCCACCCGCGACAACCTTTGCCTCACCGCGATGATCGGCGAGAAATTTGACTGCCTCCGCGACCGACGTGGCGGCAACGTAGTCAAAAACTGCTGGTCCCATCGATGCAACCTCCTAGACTCCTTTCTCTGCCATCACACGCCAGATCTTCTCCGGCCAGAGAGGCATGTCGATGTGGCGGACCCCCAAAGGGGAAAGGGCGTCGATGACCGCGTTGACGACGGCCGGCGTCGAGGCGATCGTTCCAGTTTCGCCGATACCTTTGAGGCCGAGTGGATTGACCGGCGAAGGTGTTTCTGTCCGACTTGTCTCGATCGCTGGGACGTCCGATGCCTTGGGCAGGGCATAGTCCATCAGCGAGCCAGTGAGAAGCTGACCATTCGCGTCGTAGACCGCGGCCTCCCAGAGCGCCTGGGCAACTCCTTGAACGACGCCACCATGGACCTGGCCATCGACAATCTTGGGATTGATCACTGGGCCGCAGTCATCGACTGCGACGTAACGCAGAAGCTTCACCTGGCCGGTCTGGGGATCTACCTCGACTGTGCAGATATGCGTGCCGAAAGGATAGACGAAATTCGAAGGATCAAAAAATGCCGAGGCTTCGAGGGCGGGCTCCATGTCTTTCGGCAGACTCCAGGCGAGATGAGCGGCGAGGGCTACCTCTTGGATCGTCTTGGAGCGCTCCGGGACCCCTCGAACGTGGAACTTTCCCTGATCGAAGAGAATATCCTCGACCGCTGCTTCCAGCATGTGGGCGGCGATGCGGCGGGCCTTCTCCTTCACCTTGCGCGCCGCTAGCACGGCTGAACTGCCGCCCACGGCGGTTGTCCGGCTTCCGTAAGTGCCCCAACCCATAGGGATGGCGTTCGTATCCCCGTGAACGACATCGACGTCCTCGATTGGCACGCCAAGCTCTTCGGCGATAATCTGAGCAAAGGTCGTTTCCTCTCCCTGACCATGCGGCGATGAGCCACTGTAGAGGACGACTTTGCCAGTCGGATGAACGCGTACGATGCTACTCTCCCAGAGACCTCCCTGGAAACCGACGGCACCGGCGACTTGCGAGGGACCGAGTCCGCAAATCTCGACGTAGGTGGAGAACCCGATGCCAAGGTAGCGGCCTTGCTGGCGCGCTCGCGCTTGCTCTGCGCGGAATTCCGTGTAATCGATCATGCTCAGCGCTTTGTCGAGTGCGGCTGAGTAGTTGCCACTGTCATAGGTGATGCCAGAGGCAACCGTGTACGGAAACTCGTCGGCGCCAATGAAGTTCTTACGCCGGATTTCGACCGGATCCATCTTGAGCTCGGCGGCGAGGAGATCGACCATCCGCTCAATGATGTAGGTGGCTTCGGGGCGCCCCGCTCCCCGATAGGCGTCGACCGGAGTCGTATTGGTCAGAACGCCGTAGACGACGTAATCGATCGCCGGGATCTTGTAGCAGCCGGTAAGCATCAGGCCGTGGAGGATTGTTGGGATGCCTGGCGAGGCCGTCGAGAGGTAAGCGCCGAGGTTAGCGTAGGTTTGTCCCCGAATCCCGAGAATCGTGCCATCGCGCTTGGCCGCGATCTCAATGTCGGTAATGTGATCCCGCCCATGAATCGTGGCGACGTAGTTTTCGCGTCGGTCTTCCGACCACTTTACCGGGCGCAGCAGCATCTTCGCTAAGAATCCAACCACGGCCTCCTCGGGATAGTGGTGAATCTTGCTACCGAAACCGCCGCCGACCTCGGGGGCGATCACCCGCAGACGGTGCTCCGGAATTCCGAGTACACCAGACATCAAGACCCGGTGAATGTGCGGGTTCTGGGACGTTACCCAGATGGTTAGATCGCCGTTTGCCTGATGATACTGGGCGATCGCCCCGCGGGTCTCCATCGCGTTGGGGACGAGCCGCTGGTTGATCAGGCGCTGCTTGACGGTGACCTCGGCATCCTGGAACGCCTTTTGGATATCTCCGCCGCGCAACGGCCAACGGAAGGCGATGTTGCTCGGAACATTTTCGTGAAGCTGAGGTGCGCCGGCTTGCGTCGCCTTTTCTTGATCGACAATCGCGCCGAGCACTTCGTAGTCGACGTCGACGAGAAGCGCCGCATCGCCCGCCTGATCACGAGTCTCGGCGACGACCACGGCAACGCCATCGCCGACGAAGCGCACCACGTCGCGGGCGAGTGGCGGATGATCCGGAAGCTTGAGATCAGCACCGGGGATGAGCCACGCGCAGGGAATATTTCCGACCTTCCCCACCAAATCCTGGCCGGTTAAGACAGCAAGGACGCCCGGGGCCGACTGAGCCTTTGAGACGTCGATGCGTCGGATGCGCGCATGGGCGTGTGGACTGCGGACGAACACGGCGTGCACAGTACCGGGCAGCTTGACGTCGTCCACATAGGTGGCCTGGCCAGAAATCAACCGGGGATCTTCGCGGCGTCGAACCGATGCCCCGAAGATGTGCGAAACTGCCATGACGCCCTCCTTATGCCTTGATTTCTTGCATCTTTTTGGCGGCGTATTGGATAGCCTTCACGATGTTCTGGTAACCAGTACAGCGGCAGAGATTACCCTCGAGACCATGGCGGATCTCGGCCTCACTCGGATTGGGGTTGCGTTCCAGGATTTGCAAAGCGGTCATCAGCATGCCCGGGGTACAGAATCCACACTGCAACCCGTGCTCTTCCCAGAAGCCTTCTTGGACCGGATGCAAGCTGCCATCTTTCGCAAGGCCCTCGACTGTGGTGATACTCGCACCGTTTGCCTGCACTGCGAACATTGTGCAGGATTTCACCGCCTTGCCGTCGACGATCACCGTACACGCTCCGCACTGGGAGGTATCACAGCCGATGTGCGTACCGGTGAGGCCGAGAACGTCGCGAAGGTAATAGACCAGGAGCAGCCGGGGCTCAACGTCGGATTGATAGCCTTTGTCGTTGACGCGAACGCTGATCTGACTCACGATGCCTAGCCCTCGATCGATTGAGATGGGATATGTGAAGCGCAGCAAAGGTCGCTTGCGGTCGGAAAAGTCGAGCCGCCATCACCTCCTTGTGCCGGTGTAGCTCGAGAGACGAGTGGAAGTGCTAACCAGAAGCTGGCTTGGCAACCTTGCCAACTGGTGGTCTCACTATATGGGCGGCTCCGTATGATGTCAAGCCTAGTATATGCGTTAATCTGCTTACGCGGCAGTATTCTGGTGACCCCTGGCCGCTATGCTCCATGGGTAGTCGAGTATCCAGAGGATCAGAAGAGTGGTGACGCCGAGGGCCAGGAAGGGCGAGACCACGAACACGACGACCGGCGGGAGGACGAATGCCACTGATCCGGATAACAGACGAGATAGCGTCTGGACGGTAGCTCTGATATCACCTCCGCTTGCCCACGCGCTTCGGCCGGACGTCGTCCGGATGGATATTTTGCCGGGACTCGCTGGGGTGGAGACAGTGCATCGATTGTACGCAGCGGGAACCCGCGGGTGATCTTGCTCACGACCGATGACGAACTGGTGCGAGGATCGCTACCAGCTACCGCTTCCGCACTTCGATCTGTCCGTTTCGCTCGCGGACGTCAAAAGTCGCGACTGGCGAGGTTGCTGGACCGTTGATGACACTGCCGTTATCCAGGGCAAATTGTGAGCCGTGGCAATGGCATTTGACCGATTTATCGATCAGCTCGCCTTCGCTGAGCGAGCAACCCCAGTGGGTGCAGGTATTGTCAATGGCGTAAATCTGGTTGTCCACTCGCGTCAAGAGGACTGACGTTCCGTTCGCGTTGACCTGGCGCAGTTCTCCTTCACGAAGCTGATCGGATGGCAGAACTGGCACGAACTGCTCTGGACCGGTAATGAATGCCTCTCGACTGACCTCGGTCCCGAGATGGTAGACTAACATGCCACCGAGGTCACTGGCGACGAAGGTGGCAAGATATCCCAAAGTGGCGAGGGGAATCGCCCCCGAGCGATCTCTGCTCATGCGTTGCAGCATCGACAATGCGAATCCCACGATGCCTAGTAGGTTTAGAATGCCGTGCACCGCTCCAACCCGGCGTGATTCACCTTCGATCTCGCTGTAGTCAGCTAGTCCGGCTAGGCCGGCGGCGATAGCACCCACTAGGCCAATGCCCACTGCCAGGTCAGCACTGCGATTCAGGCGACGGTCACCGGTGATCAGGCCCAGGTAGTCGAAGATCATGGCGCTGGTCCAGGCTCCGACAGGCAAATCGGTGATCGCCGCGTGTAACGGATGGCCCAACCAAACGCCATTGAGAAAGTTGCGCGCCTTCAGCCCGAAGTTTCCCTGTCGAGTGAACAAGTTCCGGACAGCATCCTGGATCGGTATGGCAACGCGATCGAGCCAGGTCGAGGTTTCAAAGAAACGTTCGACGCCGACCTCCGTCGGAATAGCCATCGTAGCCTCCACCAAAGAGTTTGGTTTAGGCGTGCAAGACTAATGCCGGGAATAAAAACACTACCGATTCATCAAGAAGGTAGCCGCGTTTTCAAAGTAGGACAAGAACTCTCTCCGGGCGGCTTCGGGGAGGTCAAGCGTGGCAATCGCGGCACGCATGTGATGGACCCAGGCGTCACGCGCGGCTTGATCGATCGGAAAGGAGAAGTGTCGAAAGCGTAGTCGGGGATGGCCCCGCTCGCGCAGGTAGGTGTCCGGGCCGCCGAAATACTGGATGAGGAAAAGGGCAAGATGCCGCTTGGCTGGCTCAAGGTCCTCGGGATAGAGTGGGCGAAGAATCGGGTCATCGGCAACCCCGGCGTAGAATTGCTCGACGAGACGAAAGAAAGTCGCTTCGCCGCCCACGGCTTCGTAGATAGTCACCTGGTCTCCGGATCTTCGAATGGACGACCGATGAAGACGTCGCGCTTGAGGCCGCGCACCCGGCTAATCCAGCGAGCGCTCGGGTCGACGCATTCGGTGATTGCTCGGTTTGCTTGCATCAATTGAGCGCTGAGCTCATCAGCATAGTGTACCACGATTGCTTCGCGGGTCATTGGCTCGCGTGCCGCACCGTGTTCGATCTGGCCATGATGGCTGGCGACGATGTGCAGAAGGTGCAGAGATAGACTGTCGGGCGCCTGAACGGTATCAGCGGCAACTTTGACCCGATGGTAACCGGTTAGATAGAAGTCTCCTTCGATCCGCGAGGCGTTGGTGAGTTCACAGATCCGCGGTGACATGTCCAGTTCCAGCATCGGGGCGACCCGCAGGCGGTGCGCCTGTGGCTACACGATAGCGTGCGAGGTGCCGCCTGTCAATGGCAGCCGGACGGACATTCGGATCATGCTATAATTTCCTGATGGCTTTTGAGACAGGGAGTACTGGTGTTTGATCGTTTTCGACGACTCGGTCAATCAGTGCGACGGACCCGCGAGGCGGTGTTCGGACAGGTCGCTGATCTTTTCGATCGCCGGCAGCTCGACGAAGGACTTTGGGACGAGCTCGAAGAACTACTGATTCGCGCCGACGTCGGCGTTCCAACGACCGAATATATCATCTCTGAGACGAGAGAGCGCGTGCGCCGCGAGCGGATCAAGGAAGGTGGACCCGCCCGCGAAGTGCTGAAGAGCGTCCTGGCGGAAACCTTGCAGGTCGACGGGGGAATGGCGGGCCTGAATGTTCCGCCCGGTCAGCTCACGACGATTTTGGTGGTCGGGGTGAACGGGGTTGGCAAGACCACGACGATTGCCAAGCTGGCGAACTACTTCGTCCAGCAGCGTCGCCAGGTTGTGATTGCCGCGGCCGATACCTTCCGGGCGGCGGCGATCGATCAATTGAAGATCTGGGGCGACCGAGCGGGTGCGATGGTAATCAGCCATCAACCCGGCTCGGATCCGGGCGCGGTCGTCTTTGATGCCTGGCAGGCGGCGCAAGCTCGTCGTGCCGACGTCCTGATCGTCGACACCGCTGGCCGACTCCATACGAAATTCAACTTGATGGAAGAGCTCCGGAAGATCTACCGGGTTCTCGCCAAGCAGGAGGCGACGGCGCCGCAGGCGACGCTCTTAGTGCTCGACGCGACAACCGGTCAGAATGCCCTCAGCCAGGCCCGCGAGTTCCAAAAGTCGGCCGGAGTGACTGGACTGGTCGTGACGAAGCTCGACGGTACCGCCAAGGGGGGCTGTGTCTTCCCGATCGTCCGCGAGCTGAAGCTGCCGATCTTATTCATCGGTACGGGCGAGCAGATCGACGACCTCGAGCCGTTCGATCCCAACGCATTCGTTGGCGCATTGTTGCAGGAGCGGTAGAAACCGGGGGCTGGGAGCGTAGAGGTATATTGCCTGCGCTCCCAGCCCCCCAGCCTTTTTATTTCGCTGCATTACCGACCAATCGTCTATAATTGCTAGGGGAATTGTTCTACGAAGTAGGTTATATTCGTGTTCGCACTACGCAATCCACTGCTTATCATCTATATGGCCGTAGCGCTGTTGATCAGCCTGTCGGTTCACGAAGCGAGTCACGCTTTGGTTGCCGATCAGCTTGGCGATCCAACGGCGCGACGAATGGGGCGCCTGACCTTAAATCCGATCGCCCACCTTGATCCCATGGGCGCATTCGTGTTGATTATTTCGAGCCTGGCCGGCTTTGGTATTGGCTGGGGAAAGCCAGTGCCCGTCAATCCGAATTACCTGCGCCGGGGTCCCCTGGCGACGCTGGCGAATGGACCACTGGTTGGAATGGCGATCGTTGCGCTGGCTGGACCGGTATCGAACCTGCTCCTGGCGATTCTTGGGACGCAAATCTTGCGGACCGACGTCCTGCCGGGGCGGTTCATGGGCACATTCATCTTTGTGAACGTTCTGTTAGCCGTGTTCAATCTCATCCCGATTCCGCCGTTGGACGGTTACCGAGTGCTTTTAGGGCTCTTGCCGACGAAACCCGCCTATTCGCTGGCCCGGCTCGAGCCGTACGGTCCCGGCGTATTGATTCTCTTGGTCTTTCTGGCCCCTGGCGTACTCAGCACGATTCTCGACGCGGCAAGTACGCCAATTCTACGGATCATCGGCATGATGTGAAGTTTCGACACCTGACCCGTCGTTTTTTCGCTGCGCTGAGCGCTCGCGTCGAACCGTCTGACCTCGTCGTCCTCGAAGAGTTTCTCAACGGGTCAGAGCGAGCGCTTTTCCTCAAGCTGAGCGCTGCCGATCAGCGTCACAGCCTTGACCTGTTTCGTCGACTTTGGAATGATGGCCATCAAACTCCCGACTTGCTTCGGGCAGCGTTGCTCCACGACGTTGGCAAAGCGGCAGGTCCGTTGCCGCTGGCTTTTCGGGTCGTCTATTCACTCGCTGCGGGAGTGAATGCGCGCTGGGCGGCCTGGCTAGGAGCGCCAGAGCGACCAGGATTGTTTCGGCCATTTTACCTGGCGGCGCATCACCCGATCCTCGGTGCCCAGGCAGCCGAGTGCGCCGGATCCAATCCGAACGTCGTGCGTTTGATCGCTGGTCACGGATCGCCCGGTGGCGACGCCTTGAGCAAGACGTTATATCATTACGACGGGCAGATGTAGTGGTGTTCAAATCTACAGCGAGAAGGGCTGGCAGATGAGTCGCATTACGATTCTCGGCACCGGATACATTGGCACTTCGATTGGTTTGGCTTTGAAGGCCAGTAAGGTCAACGTCGAAGTGATTGGCCACGACCGCGATTTGAATCGGGCGAGCGAAGGGCGCAAGCGGGGCGCTTTCGACAAAGTTGAGTGGAATCTGCCAGCCGCGCTGGAAAAAGCGAGTCTGGTCATCGTGGCGACACCGCTGGGGGCGATGGAGAAGCTCTTCTCGCAAATGGTCGATTTTCTCGAGCCGGGCTGCATTGTTACCGATACGGCGAGCCTCAAAGGAGCAACGCTGGAGTGGGCGACCACGGCATTTGCCGGCCGCGCCAGCTTCGTCGGTGGTCATCCGATCGTCGACGGAGTGGATCGACGAGCGGCGCCGACTGCGAACCTATTTCAGGACCGGACTTACTGCGTGGTGGCCGCTGCCAATGCTTCGGAACAGGCGGTCGATCAGGTAGTGCGATTCGTTCAAACGCTTGGCGCCAAACCACTCTTTATCGATCCCACCGAGCACGATAGTCACGTCGCGGTAACCGGCCAGCTTCCTCAGCTTCTCGCGGCGGCGTTGGTTCGCGTGGCAGGGGCAAGCGCGTCGTGGCGTGACGGGCAGCGGCTATCTGGTCCTGCCTTTGCCACCCTCACCTCGGCTGCCCTCGAAGACCCTTCCGAGCTAAGCCGGCAGTTCCAGGTGAATCGTGAATCTCTCCGGCGTTCGCTCGTCGCCTTGCAGGACGAATTGCGCGAATTGGCCGACGCACTCGACGATCCAGAGCGCTTCGTCGCTGCCTTGACGGCAGCGCAAGAGATTCGGGCAGCGCTGCCGACCGGAACTGAGCCGGCGAGCGAGCTATCCCCGCCAACCGATCTGCCACGTGCGCGCGAGCAGTTCTCCTCGTGGTTCTTGGGAGGATTAGGAGGGCGACGACCAAAGAAATAGGTCCATTACCCTCCGATTTGGGACATGCTCCGCGAAGCGCGCTGGAAGGCAGCGCCTTCGTTGATTTGGTGCTTCAGTTCTTTGCGAGCCACCGCGGCGTGCATGATTTTGCTGAGCTCGGCATCGGTGGCACCAGCCCGGAGCGGCCCTAGCAGGTCGTACTCTTCAATCGAGAACAAGCAGGTGCGGATCTGGCCGTCAGCCGTGAGCCGAATGCGGTTGCAGGTCGAGCAGAAAGGCTCGCTCACCGGATTGATAAAGCCGACCTCGCCGATGCCATCGGCGAAGCGATACACCCGTGAGGTTGAGCTCGGATTGGTCGAGACCGGCACAAGTGGCTTCCAGGCGTTCATGACGTCGTAGATGTAGCGCCCGGGCAAGACCTGCTCGCGCCGCCAGTTACCGTCGGCATCGAGTGGCATATATTCGATGAAGCGAACGACGTATGGCTTGCGCCGGGCTAGTTGGGCGAAGTCGAGGATTTCCTCTTCGGTAAAGTTCTTCATCGCCACTGCGTTCACTTTGATCGGCCGAATCGTCGGAAACTGTTCGAGTATCTCCAACCCCTTGAGCACACGGTCGAGGCAATCGCGCCGGGTGATCCGGTGAAACTTCTCACGGACCAGCGTATCAAGGCTGACGTTGATGCGCGTTAGACCAGCTTCGGATAGCTTGCTCGCTAGCTTGTCGAGCAGAACCCCGTTCGTGGTGATGCTCAGACTTTCGAGACCTTCATCGCGTAGCTTGCTCAGCTCACGAATGATGTTGGGGAGGCTTGGCCGGACCGTTGGCTCGCCGCCGGTGACCCGAATCTCTTTGATCCCATTGCGGACGAAGATCGTTGCCAGGCGGATGATCTCGTCGTCGCTCAGCACACGCTCACTTGCGAGCCAGGGGAGACCTTCGGCTGGCATGCAGTACTGGCAGCGAAAGTTACAGCGGTCGGTCACCGAGATTCGCAAATCCTCGATGTAGCGACCGTAGGAATCAGTCAAAGGGTGCGCGACCGATGGCTTCAGGGTAATCATCCTCGGGGAACCCTCACCTTCCTCTTGCCCTTCCCATTATAGATGGTCAGCGACGATCACGCACTGATTTCCGTTGCCGTGGGGTAGGCGTCAATTGTCGGGGCCGGCTCCGGGGCTGTCGTCGTCCGGGTCAGCGATCCGTGGCATTTCCTGGAGCAGGCCGCGGGCGAGCTTGCGATTGAGCGGATGAGGGTCGTTTTCGATGACCCAGATGAGCTGACCAGCGGTGATCCGATTGAAGCGATGCTGGTAGAGAATGCACTCCTGGCGCACGAACCAGCTCTCATGACGCAGGAAACGCTCGATCTCGTCAGGATCGAGCGGTCGACGTACATAGCGCTCATCGGGGTGCTCGGGGTAGGGTTTCATCGGCCGGGCATGCCAAAGGGGAGCGGCAGGTTGAGGATCAGCGCCACGAGCAAGGCGAACGCAACGACGATGATCAAGGCAAAGTAGAAAGCGACGCCGGCCAGGATCAGGCCGCAGCCAAACTTGAAGCCGTCACTGACGCCCAAGGTGATGGCAACGCGCTGGTCGAACTCTTCCGACAATTCCTCTGCGCCCGCCCGTCCAGCCGACGTCGGGTTCGCGCGGACTGATCCCCCGGAGGTTACGTGACGTTCCATTTCGCCAGTGATTATAACACGCCTCTGCGGCGAGAGAAGAGCCAGTCAAGGCCGATAATCAGATCCTGGAAAAGACCCGATGAGAGACAGCCGACGCTGCATGACCGCCTCGGGGAACCATAGCCATACTAATAAGCCTCCCGTTGCGAGGGGCAACGCCATCTGGGCTCTATTGTAGATATACAGCTATACAGCGTGCCGCTCATTCAGGGGCAAGTGGACTGATGGTGAGGTTGTTCGTGACCGAGCTCACGCCAGCGGTGAACCAGGCGTCTTCTTCGGCAGCACGGCGCTCGTCGGGGCGATCGACACCGCCCGTGAGCGTGACTTTGCCGTGGTCGACGCTGACGCTGATGCGAGTCGCGTCGACGATGCGCGCGTCGCGGGTCAGGGCTTCGCGGACGCCGGTCAGGATCTCGCCGTCAGGGCGCTGCTTCGTCGGAGAAACTTCGATCTGATTGCTCACCGCGATGACACCCGGGGTATACCAGGCATCTTCGTCGGCAGCGCGCCGCTCGATCGTGCTGCCTGCCGTGCCCGTCAACGTAACGACGCCACCGGCTACCTGCACAACGATGCTTTTCAGATCGACCCGGTTGTCGTACTTCAGAGCATTCACCACGTCGGCGGCGATGTCGGCATCCGAGCGCTCGGCGCTCGGACTGACCGCGATATTGTTGATCACCTGGCGAACGCCTTTGACTCGCCAGGCATCGTCGGCGGCGATACTACTCTCGGCAAGCAAACGCACGTTGCCGGTTAAGGTCACGATGCCATCGAACACGTCGACGTGGATATTGCCATCCTGCAAGCGGGTGTCCCATTTCAAGGTGTCCCGGACGTCGGTGGCGATCTGTTCGTCAGAACGAATAGCAGTGCTCACGACGATCCTCCTTGGGCGAACGCCGTTGGTTCGACCTGTAACTGGTTGACGACGTCTCGAACACCGGCTGTCCACCAGCTCACTTCTTCCGCGAGCCACTTTTGTTCCAGGCTCTCAACAGTTCCGCGCAAATAGACGACGCCATTGGTGACAGCCACGGTGATTTTTTGTGGATTCACGCGAATATTGTGATCGATGTCGGCGCGGACAGCATTGGCAATCTCGGTGTCGGTGCGGATAATGGGTGGATTGACTTCGATGTGGTCCACGACGTCGACGACTCCCGGCACGCTCCAGGCATCGGCATCGGCACTGGTCTTGGCGGTATAGGTATCCACCGAGCCAGAAAGGTCGACGATGCCGTCGACGACTCGTACCTCGATTCGGCGCTCGTCGATCCAGACGTCCCGGGCCAGCGCGGCGCGGATATCGGCGAAGATCTCGGCATCGGAGCGGGGCCGTCTGGGCACGACACGCAGCTCGTTGACGACATCGCGCACACCTTTAATTCGTCGCACAAGATCGCCAGCGACTCGTTTTTCGAAGTAACTCGTCACAACGCCATGCAAGTGAACCACCTGGCGGACGACGTCGATACTGATCCGGCTAGCGTCAATGCGTACGTCACAGGTTAATGCTTCGCTGACGTCTTGGCGAACCTCGGCATCGCTGCGCAAAGTGGCCATGACTTCATCTCCCCAGCAATCGGGGTCGGAAAGAGCGAATCGGCAATTCACATGCCACGAAAAGATTCGTTTACCGTTGTTCAAATATATGCTACGCTTACGACACTCTGTATTAGGGAAGAACGTTGCGATGGGACCACGCAACCGACCGAAGAAAGCAGCGCCGACTAGGTCATCCGGAGTGAAACCTTCAAAGGCCAGTACCGGCGTGCCACCCCGTACGCCAAATCAGCCGTCAACCGCAAAGACCATGATCAGCGCCTCTCAGCCCAAGTCCATGGCATCACGCCGTCCGAAGTGGCTCTGGCTGGTCATCGTGATAGTGATGCTCATCGTGCTGGTGGGCGGCGGACTTTATTATTATTTCCGGTCTAACTCAGGGCAAGATGCTAGCACCTTTGGAGAGTACGTGCCAGACGAGGGGCGTACCCACGTCGCCGAGGGCTCGGCGATCGCCTACAAGGCTAATCCGCCGGCGTCGGGACCCCACTATCCGAGTCCCGAGCCCTGGGGAATCTACACCAATACGATTGCGCAAGGCTATTGGGTTCACAACCTCGAGCACGGTGGTATCGCTGTACTTTATGACTGTCCGAATGGTTGTCAATCAGTCATCGATCAGTTAGAGCAGGCGTTCAAGACGTTTCCGCGAGATAAGTATGGAGAGGTCAAACTGGTTGGCACTCCCTATTCGGGATTGCCGAATCACGCTCAGGCTGCCGCGATTGCCTGGGATTATCGCTTAATCATGAACACCTTCGACGTGTCGAAAGTGCTCGCTTTTTATAATGCTCACGTTGATCGGGGCCCGGAAGACATTCCGTGATGTTTTCTCTCGGTCGCGCTTCTGGTATACTAGATGGCGTCTCAAGCTGATCTAAATGAGCGCGGTTTGAGTCGGGTGGCAACCCCGAAAATGTCTTCCGGTGGGGTACTACGAGAGAGGAGTACGGGTCATGGGTATGGGCGTCATCGAACCCTGGCATCTGGTCATCATTTTGGTCATCGCTTTGGTGATCTTTGGACCAGGTAAGCTAGGAGATGTCGGCGGAGCTCTCGGCCGAGGGATTCGTGAATTCAAGTCGTCGATGAGTAGCGAAATCGATGAGATAAAGCCAAAGGAGAAGGACGCCAAGACCACTGAGGCGTCCCCGGTAAAGAAAGAGGTTTCCGAGAAGACTTCCTGATTCGTGTTGGTTGCTGCCCCGACCAGTCGGTCGGGGCATTTTCTTGTCTGGCTCCGGAAGATGGCTTGGGGAGGAACGCGTGGACGTTATTACCCTCGGTGAGACCATGGTTATGTTCGTGGCGACCGAATCCGGTCCTTTACGAGGGATCGACCTCTTTCGTAAGCACGTCGCGGGTTCCGAGGCGAACGTCGCCATTGGCTTGGCCCGACTCGGCCATCATCCAGGCTGGATCAGCCGACTGGGCAACGACGAATTCGGACTCTTCATCCGCAACTTTCTGCGGGGTGAGGGAGTCGACGTTTCGCAGGTCATCCTTGATCCCGAGCATCCGACAGGGATCGCGTTCAAAGAGCGTCGCGAGATCGGGGCGCGCCGGGTCGTCTACTACCGTCGCGGCTCGGCGGCAAGCTACCTCACCCCCGCGGATCTCAAACCGGATTACTTTGCCGGCGCCCGCTTCTTTCACGTCAGCGGGATCAATTCAGCGCTGTCTCCCTCGTGTCACGAAACCGTCTTAGCGGCGATTGATCTGGCGCATCAAGCCAAAGCACTTGTCTCCTTCGATCCGAACATCCGTCTGCGTCTCATGGATGCCGAGGCCTGGCGACGTACGCTCCGAGCGATAGCGGAACGCTGCGACATCTTTCTCCCAGGCTTGGAAGAGGCCGAGCTCATGACCGGCGAGAGCGATCCCCTACACGCTGCCAAGGCGATTCGCGCTCTTGGACCTCGCTTGGTCGTGGTGAAGCTTGGCGCCGAGGGGGCGTTGGCGCTGAACGAGAGTGGCGAAACACGTGTCCCGGCGCTGCGTTTGGAACGAATCGTCGATCCGGTTGGCGCGGGCGATGGTTTTGCCGCCGGCTTTCTCAGCGGGCAACTGCGCGGCTGGGGTTTGCCCGAGTCTCTCCGCCTGGGGAATCTCGTGGGTGCCAGTGCCATGAGTGTGAGTGGCGACATCGAAGGTCTGCCCACTTGGGAAGAAGTTCAAGCCCTCGAGTCGACTCGCGACGTCGCCCGCTAGACTGCTATTTGGCACGCCCCGTGCACTAGCCGGCCTTTGGTTTGCCACCCACATCGCGAGGCGGCGATACACCATCGGTCGGAGGCGACAATGGCCCAGCAGAGCCAGATGGAGAACTGGCGCAGCGAGCTACAGAATCTGAACTGGACCCAAGGCTACTCGAAAGAGGAGCTCATGACCCGCTTCCCCAATATCCCCCAGAGCTATTTTCAGAATGTCCCAAGTGGTCTGAAGTTTTACAGCTTTAACGAGTTCTGGAATTATTTCGCCCCCGCGGGCACCCCCGGTGCCGAGCTAGGCGAAGCCGGGGCGGTGCCACATGCCTACCCGCGCACTGATGAGACCGGTCGACAAGCCCGGACTTCGGGAGGAACCGGGACGGACGGACATTAGTGCCCTGTCAGGGGGATCAGAACCGAGATGGTCCCCTGATCATGCACAAACTTGGATCGGGAGGTGAACGATGCCGTTACGCCGAACCCGCGTGACGTACGGATCGTGGCTGAAGCCAGCCCAGGCGGAGGGCGAGGAAGTTTGCGCGCGCCAGCTTCCGGTGAACGTCGAAATCGAGCCGAGCCAGATCGTCGTGCGAGCCCATTTGCCGGGATTCATGCCAGATCAGATTGACGTTCGGGTGATGGCACACGCGCTGACGATCACGACGAATCGACCGGTTGAGAGCACGCCGACGCAGCGTGTCACCCACGAAGTATACCTTGGCAACTGGTACCGGCGGATTCGTCTGCCCTACGCGATCCGTCCGGATCAAGCGACCGTCACCTACGAAAATGGTGTGCTGACGATTTGCTTACCCCGCGTGCCGTCGGCTGAATCGCTGCTAAAGCGCTTGCCAGGCTCGCAGACGCTCAATCAACCCGAGATCCCTTTGCGGACGTCAGCCGATGTCTCCGATCTCGGACCGGGACCGACGATAACCGTCTTCAAACCGTGATTTCGTTGACGTTGGAGCTGCCCACCGCTTAGGATTAGCGCATCGAGGTCTTTAGCTGGGATTACTCGTGGGGGCCAGCGAGGAGGATCTGTAGCGCGAGGCAAGGCCCTGTGCTACAGGATTACGCGGCGAAGGAAGCTCACGAATAATTCGGGTAAGTTCTCCAGGCCGGAAGTGGAGGGGGCGGTGCCAACCGAGGTCGTGCCATTAGGGGTGCCAGGTCGCTCGAAGGCCGAGCGAGTCCGGGCCATGTTCACGCGGATCGTGCCGCGTTACGATCTGATGAACAAGATTATGACGATGGGCCTGGATCGCGCGTGGCGTCGCGCGGCGGTTCGGGCTGCGATGCCACGCGGAGCGCTCGCGCTCGACGTGGGCACTGGCACTGGCGATCTGGCAATTGAGCTCGCGCAGGCCGGGGCGCGACAAGTAATCGGCGCTGACTTTTGCGAAGAGATGCTACGGGCGGCGCGGGCGAAAGTGCAGCGTCGGATAGCAGATGGGGCTCTCGCTTTCGTCGTCGGTGACGCTTTGTCTTTGCCATTTCCCGACGCGACATTCGACTGTGTCGTCAACGGCTTTTTGTTGCGCAACGTGGCGAGCTTATCCGAAGCCTTCGCAGAGATGTCTCGAGTCTTACGCCCGGGGGGCCGTCTCGTCTGCCTTGAAATTACTCACCCGCCGTCTAGTTTGGCGCCTTTTTTCAGCCTTTACTTCAATCGGGTTGTGCCACTGCTTGGTGCGGTATTCACTGGTGAGGCGGGGGCATACCAGTATTTGCCACGGTCGCTCGGCCCACTGCCCGAGGCGTCCCACTTGGCGGCAATGATCGCCCAAGCCGGGTTCGTCGACGTCCGCTACCGGCGGCTCGGTCTTGGGACAGTCGCGCTCCACATCGGGAAACGCGAAGAGAAACTCGAGCAGCGGCATCGGCCTAGACCTTCCGGGCAGCTTCTCCACCCGTTATCCGGCGAACGATGAGCCCTCGGTCGGTGCAAATTGCTCGACGTTAATCAAGCAGCATAGCATCACCGAAGCTATAGAAGCGGTAGCGTTCACGAACTGCCTCGGCATAGGCGGCGAGCACCTGCTCGCGACCAGCGAAGGCGCTCACGAGCATCAACAGGGTCGAGCGGGGTAGGTGAAAGTTGGTGATCAGGGCATTAACGCAACGGAATTGGTAACCGGGCACGATGAACAGATCGGTCTCACCGCTGGTCGGGTGAACGCGCCCCTGTGTATCAGCGACGCTTTCCAAGGTTCTGACCACGGTCGTCCCCACGGCGACGACTCGTCGTCCGTCTTGCTTGGCTTGGTTGATCTGTTCCGCGGTGTCCTCTGGGATGCGAAACCACTCGGCGTGCATCCGATGCTCGGCGACGTTCGTCACTTTGACCGGACGGAACGTTCCTACTCCCACGTGTAAAGTCAAGCGCGCTTGCTCAATTCCGCGCTCACGAAGCCGCTCCAGTAACTCGTGACTGAAATGGAGACCGGCGGTTGGCGCGGCAACCGATCCTTCTTCGGCGGCATAGACGGTCTGATAATCTTCGGGATCTTGCAGGGGCGCTTTGACATAGGGAGGAATGGGCAATTGGCCAATCTGGTGAATTGCCTGGTCCAGAGCGTAACCCGCTCGGTCAAAGCGGAGAATGCGCTCGCCGTCGCTCCCGATTGCTTCGACCATGGCCTGGAGGCTGTCGCGGAAGCGAACGACCTGACCAACTCGTAGTCCCGGGTGAGTCAGTGCCGACCAACTATCAGCGTCATGGGGACGAAGCAAGAGGATCTCGACGCGCCCGCCAGTTGACTTGTGACCGAGCAAGCGAGCAGGGAGAACCCGCGAGTCGTTGAGAACAAGCAAATCGTCCGCTCGGAGAAGATCCGGTAGCTCGTCAAAGCGGTGGTGCGCAATCGCTCCGCTCGCTCGATTCAGAGTTAAGAGACGACACTGGTCGCGGTTGGGAAGAGGAGCTTGAGCGATCAAATCGTTAGGCAAAATGTAGTCAAAATCAGCAGTTTGGCTCAACGTGTTCATTGAATGCTGCGCAAGTTGCACAAAAAGAGGTTGACACCACGTGAATTTAGTGTTAAAATCTCTGCGTGGATGTGAATGCCCCATGAACGTCCATACAGAGCGCGGGAAGATCGAGCAGTTCGTAACGTCTTGATTGCGTGCCACCTGGCACGATGCCCAGCAAGGCTGGAAGGAGAACGGAATGCCGCCGATTGTTCAGGCCCCCCACTGCCCCCCCCATTACTGGGAAGTTACCTCGGTACGAATTGACGGGGTCTGCCACTATCACCACCGTTGCATCAAGTGCCAAGCCGAGAAGGACATTCCCCTCAGCGCCAGCTCCTCGAATAAATGGGTTAGCCGCCACTCCAAGGTCAAGCAATAACCAGACCACCTCGTCAAAGATTGGCGTTTTGTGCAATGGCACATGTCCGGGTCGGGACTCAGGTAGGAATGGCTTGGTCGGTGAACTCGCTTAGTCGACCCACGGTGATCAAGTAGCGTACGAAACGCGCGTAATTTTTTTGGCGTTCGCTGAGCACCGGCTCGGGCAACCACCGCAAACGATAGGTTCTTTGATCGCGGGACTTTTCGTCTTTTTCGAAATACCCTTGCGCCATCTCCGGGTGTCCCCTACGCGTGCGCGCACGACGTGCGTCGCTTTGAATTGGGATTGGCCTACTCTATCATGATCAAAAAAGTCTGTCAAAGCTTGTTTGGGTGCTAAAGGGAGGCGACGCGACCTCGCTCCGGCGCAGCTAGCCCAAGCAAGCTGCGCGATCTCTATCTTGTTGACCGTTCGATGCCCGATGTGTATAATTGGCCCAATCTGTTCATGCTTTACACATTTGATAAACGAACGCGCGCCCATCTTTTATGACTGTTCCTGATTTCCTTCCGGATCGGGTATCAAAAGGTGAGGAGGGTAGGTAGCCATGGCAATCGTTACTGTTCCCGGTGATCAGGCCAGGGCGAAGGGCAGCTCCAAGATACGGTTGACGATCATCGATACCGATGTCCACCACGGCGTTCGCGACAAGAAGCTGCTTATTCCCTATTTGCCCAAGGTTTATCAAGAGCGCATGCAGGACTATGGCTACGGTGGTGGGGGTAGCTTGTATGCGAACAACGGCGGCTACCAGGGGCGCCGGGTGGATGCTTATGATCCGAAAGAACCAGGTGATGCCGGGACACAGATCACGATTCTCGAGAAATGCCAGGCACAGCTTCTTGATGGCTGCGGGATCGACATCGCGATCCTCACTGGTGGCTCAGCCGCGATTGCGAGCAGCATGACCGATCTCGACTATGCTACCGCGATCTGCCGCGCCTTCAACGATTACACCATCGAAAACTGGCTGGCCAAAGATAGTCGTCTCCGCTTTTGCATGTCGATCTGCACTCAGGATCCCTGGGGAGCTGTGCAGGAGATCGATCGGATTGGAGACAACCCGGCCATCGTCGGCATTATGATGCCATGCGGAGCGCCGCGGCCGTTTGGCCATCGTTTTTACCACCCGATTTACGAGGCATGCGTTCGCCACAATCTGACCGTCGCGCTCCACTTTGGTGGCGAAGGGAGTGGGGTAAACCCTCCGCCCAGCGCGGCTGGCTATCCCAGCTACTATGCCGAAGCGCGGCAGATGCGTCCGTCTTTCTATCAGGCGCACCTCGCCAGCTTTATCTTCGAGGGCGTCTTCGAGAAGTTCCCAACGCTGAAAGTCGCGATGCTCGAAGGCGGCTTCGGCTGGGTGCCAACTTTCCGCTGGCGCATGGATGCCGACTGGAAAGGCCTACGCTACCAGACGCCCTGGGTGAAGCGTCTCCCCAGCGAGTACATCCTCGAGCACGTGCGCTTTGGTAGTCAACCGATCGAGGATCCAGATCGGCCAGAGGCGCTGGAAAAGCTGATCGAATGGATGGATGGCGAGCGAACGCTCCTCTATTCGAGTGATTACCCGCACTGGGATTGGGATGATCCGGCCCAGTCGTTTACCACCTTGCCCGCGCCGTTGCGCCAGCGGATCATGGCGGATAACGCGCGCGAGACGTTCAATCTCTGACAAAGAGTGGCGAGTAACGAGTGGCCCCCTCCCCTACTCATCACTCGTTACTCGTTCGCGCCCACCGCCCCGCGTCGCCGGTCGCGATGCGCCAGGCTTCCAGCTTGCTCCGAAGGCGAGTAAGCTGATCGCTGACGAGGGGGTCGGTGGCGCGATTGAGTACTTCCCCGGGATCACGGGCGAGGTCGTAGAGCTCTTCGCCGCCCCAGAGGTAGTGATTGTATTGCCAGGTGCCCTGGCGGATGCCGCGCAGGGGATTCGCCCAGCGCTGCTTCGAGAGGTACTCGAAGATGATAGGATGGGTCGGGTGGGCTGATTCTCCGGCCAAGAGCGGACGGAGCGAGCGACCGGGTAGCTCTGGGGCCGGAGCAAGTCCGGTGGCGTCGAGCAGGGTGGGCAAGAGGTCGATCTGGCTGATCGGCTCGGTACACCGGCCGGGCGACAAGCCGGGCCAGGCGATCACTAGCGGCACGTGGACCAGCTCATCGTAAAGGCAGGGGCCCTTGTAGGGTAGTCCGTGCGCGCCGACGAGGTCGCCGTGGTCCGAGGTATAGACGACGACGGTGCGCTCGACCTGTCTGCTTTCATCCAAGGCCCGGAGTACCTGGCCGAGGCAAGCGTCGACCTGCTCGAGGAGGTCGGCGTAGGCGCTTCGGTAACGTAGCCAGGTTTCCCGGGGCGCTCCGACGAAAGGCTGGCCCTGGTCGTCCGTCAGAAATTGACGCTGCGGACTCGGCTTGTGATCGAGGTCGTCAAGCAAGTTCGCCGGTAAGTCGGCGTCGTCGCGAATTGGGTAGCTGGGATCGCGGCTCAGCCGGTAGATGTCGTGGGGATTGATGAACGAGACGACTGCGCACCACGGCTCGGCACCCCGAGCCATGATCCAATGCGCCGCTTCCTCTGCGACCGCCCCGTCGTCGTGCCCATGCTGATGAACCGTGCCGACGTTCTCGAAGCCATAGGCCGATGGGCCAGCGGCCGAGAGATGCCACTTGCCAAAGTAACCGGTGAGAAAACCGGCCGCCTGCAATCGGCTGCCGAGGGTTGGCGTTTCTGGCGACAGCTCCCGGGCATAGATGGCGTCGAGATTGGTCTCGACGCCGGTCTGGTGGGGGAAGAGACCGGTGAGCAAGCTACCGCGCGACGGCGTGCACTGCGGCGACGTACAGTAGGCATTGGCGAAAGTCACGCCGCGACGTTCCAGGGCGGTACGGTAGGGGGTGTGGGCGATTGGTCGGGTGATCGCCGCGGTTTCTTGATCGCTAAAAATGAAGAGAACGTTCATTGGGCCTTCTGGCCCATGAGTGGGGTGACCTCGCTCATGATCTTGGCCGTCACCGCCTTCGCATCGGCCTTGCCGTTCCAAAGGTCGTCGAGCTCCTTGGTGAAGATGTCGCCAATCTGCTGGTAAGCGGAGGGGCCGATCATGCCCGTCCCGAAGGACAAGTCGTCGATCAGTACCTGGCGATGGGCCGGCGGAGGCGGTAACTGGACGTATTCCTTCCCCACTTCTTTCAACGAGGGAACCCCTTTGTGCGCCTGGAGGAAGAAATCCTGGCCCTCTTTGCTCTCGAAGAACTTGATCAACGTCCAGCACTGCTCGGGAAATTTCGTCGTCTTAAGCAGTGCGTTGCCCGCTCCGTTGACGAAATTCCCCTTCTGCTTACCCGTCGGCAGCATCGCGACGTCCCACGCGAATTTGACCGAGGTGCTAATGGCCGGGAACTGTCCAGGCCAGACTTGCTGCATCGCGACTTTGCCATTGAAGAAGAGCGGCATATAGCCTTCGTCTTTCGACTCGTTAGGGGTTGGCGAGTAGTGATACTTGACCGCGGTGTCGGCGAGGAATTGCAGCGCCTCCTGTGCCGCTGGCTGACCGAGTAGACATTCGGTCGCATTCTCGTTGAAGACTTGGCCCCTGTTTTGAAAAACCCAGGGCGACCAGTGCGAGATGTCGATGTTGAGCTGGAAGCCAAACTGTCGGTTCGGACCGCTACCGCTGGTGAGCGTGGCAGCCGTCTTCAGGAAGTCATCCCAGGTCCAATCCTCGGTCGGCTCGGCGACGCCGTATTTCTTGAAGAGATCCTTATTGTAGGCCAGGACGCTGCTGCCATTATCTTTGGGGAGGGCAAAGATTGACCCTTTGTGGGTAAACGCGTGGACGAGGTTCGGGAAGATCTGCTCGAGATCGAATTTATCACGGCTGATGAAGGGATCGAGCGGCGAGAAGATGTTGCGCGCCGCGTACCCCGGGAAAGTCAGAATCTGAACGTAGGTCACGTCCGGAGGAACGCCGCCGGCGATCTCGGTTTGCAGCTTGGTGTCGAAATCTTTCGGAACGTTTTCGTACTGGACGGTGATCGACGGATTGAGTTGCTGGAAGCGTTTGAAGAAATCCTGAATGATTTTGATGTCTGTCGGGTCACCCGACGGATTGATCCATTTCAATTCCGTGGCCGGGGCCGAAGCAGCGTTGGCGGCTTTCGGAGTCGAAGCTACCGTCGGCTTGGGTGACGCCGTGCTTGGTGGCGCACTGGCCACCGTCGCGACGGTGGGAGCGACGGTCGGAGCCGAGCTCGATCTGGTCGAACCACCGCCCGAGCAGGCGCTGAGCGCGAGGGTGCCAGCACCGCTCAGCGATACTGCGACGAAGCGACGTCGGGTTACGCGTGGTCGCGTGGGTTGATTGTCTGTGGTCATGATCGTGTCCCCCATTTCACAAGGACTCTGCGTGCACAATGGTGGCTCCGCTGGAGCGATCAGGACGGAAAAGGCCCCCGGACGCCAGACATTCTAGAAATTGTTTGGACAATCTGTCAAATCGCGTGGATTGATCTTGCAGGATCTCCCGCGTTCTCTGAGGCAGAACGTCTGATCGCGTTACCGATCCTTCGCTGCCGTTCAGGATGACGGGTGGGAGGATCCTGCTTTTGCAGTCCAACGTGCCGTATTCCAGGCACCCAGGCGGCAGTGTGCGGAGAATTGTGTCAGTTTGAGCGGGTAGAGAAGCGAGTGATCCTCTTGCTAGACTGAGGTATCTCAAACCGGTCAGTCAGAGGATCACTCGATGTCT
>JAJPIK010000093.1 GCA_021324795.1 Chloroflexota bacterium | reverse complement strand
GCGGCCGCCGCGGTCGGAGCCGGTGTGTTGGCCGCGGCGCCCGTTGGCGCGGTCGGTGTCGGGCTTGCCTGACTACAGGCAGCCAGTAGCGTCGTTCCACCAACGCCCAAGGCTACCTTGAGCATCGTTCGCCGGGATAGTAACTTGGCCGTGACTGATTCCATTCTAGACACCTCCAGTTCTCAATGTTTGGTCTCTTCTGTTGCTCCAAAGCGCCCGCTAATGAAGAAAGATTCGCCGCGACTCTCTCGAAGTTCTCTCGCCTGCTCTGAGATGAGGGTGGCCTTACCCCTTGATTGCTCCGGTCAGCACGCCCTTCGTGAAATATTTCTGGAGGAATGGGTAAACCACCAGAATGGGCACCGTGGCCAGGACGACGATTGCCATCTGAATCGTCTGAGCTGGTGGAGGCGGCTGATCGGGGTTGAACTGCGCTGCCGAGGCGAGCGCGCTGCCCTGGAGCACGTACTGGCGCAGCACCAGTTGAATCGGCCACATACTGGCGTCGTTCAGATAGAGAACGGCGTTGAAGAAGGCGTTCCAGATGTCGACGCCGTAGAAAAGGACGATGACTGCGAGTACCGCTTTCGAGAGTGGCAGGTAAACGTCCCAGAGGAGCTGCCAGTCGTTTGCTCCGTCCATCTGCGCTGCTTCGATCAGCTCACTTGGGATGTCCATGAAGAAGTTGCGCATGACCACTAAATTAAACGCGCTGATCAGGCCGGGCAGGATCAGCGATTGGTAGGTGTTGATCATTCCCACCGCCTTGACGAGCAGGTAGTTGGGGATGATGCCGGGAGAGAAGAGTAGTGTGCCCAGGACCATGAAGAGGATGATTTTCGCCCCGGGCACCCCACGCTTCGATAGCCCGTACGCCAACGCAATGGTGGCAATCATTTTAGCGGCTGTGCCAAAGACCACCAGGCCAACGCTGACTTCCAGCGCGTGGACCACGACCCCCCCTTCGAGGAGCGCGCGGTAGGCGTCGAGCGATGGGTGCTGGGGTAAGAGGATCAGGCCACCGGCCAGCACGTCCTTGGCAGAGGAGAAACTAACGGCAAGGACATAGACGAAAGGAAAAACCATCACGACTGCTACGAAGAAGAGAAAAAGAAACTTAACCGTCTGCCCAAGAATGCTTGGCTTTTCCATCCACGGCGGACGTCCCTCGGCCCCCGACGTGGTCGATTCCAGGTCGAGCACGCCGGCGGTCAAAGCAACGTCGCTGGTGGCGGGGTTGGGATTCGTCAGGACCATCAGTACACTCCTGCCTCGCCAAAACGTTTGGCGACCGCGTTCGAGCCGACTACGAGCAGTGTGCCGACCACACCACGCACGAGCCCGACCGTGGTTGCAAAGCTCCAATCGCCATCCTGGATGCCGCGGAAATAGGTAAAAGTATCGAGCACTTCGGCGGCCCCCGGTCCGACCGCACCTTGCTGCAGATAGTATTGCTCGAAGCCAACCGACAGAGCCGTCCCGAGTCGCAGAATGAGCAAGAGGACGATAATGCTACGAATGCCGGGCAAGGTCACGTGCCAGAGACGTCGGAAGCCGTTTGCACCATCGAGCGCAGCGGCCTCGTAGAGCTGGGTATCGATCGTGGTAAGGGCGGCCAGGAAGATGATCGTTCCCCAACCGGTTTCCTTCCACATGCTCTGGAGGACGACCAGCGGCTTGAAAAAACCGGGATTGCTCATAATGTTGATCGGGGTGAGCCCCTGGTTGCGTAGGAGTTGATCGATGAATCCCGCGCCACCAAAGACCTGCTCCCATAGGGCGATGACGATGACCCAGGAGAGGAAGTGCGGTAGATAGACGATGCTCTGCATCGCCCGCTTGGCCCGGACACTGATGATGCTATTCAGGATGAGTGCTAGGATGAGAGGGGCCGGGAAAGAGAAGAGGAGCTGGAGCAGCTCGATCACCACTGTGTTGCGCAGGGCAACTGCGAATTCCGAGTCGGTGAAAAGCTTCGAGAAATTGGCGAACCCGACCCAGGGGCTCCCAGTGAAGCCGAGGAAAGGCGAGTAATCCTGAAAAGCGATGACGTTGCCGAGGAGTGGCAGGTACTGGAAAATGAGAAAGTAGAGCGCGCCGGGGATGATAAACAGGTACATCCAGCGTTCTTGCCAGATCCGCCGCCACAATCCGACGCGGCTCGGGGCGAGCGTGCCCTTGCCGATGGCTGCACTGCGCGCTTGCGCCACTACTTTCCTCCTCGATGGACAAGCGCCGTCGCCGGCGCCTCAATCGCCCAATCTCGCCTATGTTGATAGGCTTACGTGGTCGCAGTATAGCAGCCGGTGTAACAGTGTACAATAATTCAAACGTGTCCGTTGGTACAGTGTGCGGAGTTGCGGAAGCAGGATGGCCTCCCTCCAAAGTATCTGTTTTTGTAACATCCCGTATCCTGCCCGTCCGACGATAGCCCGGCCAAGGGGCTGGGATCAGTACCGAGTGTGCCGTCGCTCCTCCGTCATAGTAAGAACCGTCTGCGCGACGGCCCGGGCCGCGTCGGCGGCAAGCTCGCCGACGCGGTCGACGATCTGCTCGGTATGCATGGCGCTGATGCCGTGGTGCCAGGCAGGATTGACGTAAACGCCTCGTTGGTGCATCTCTCGGCAAAAAGCGTTGAGGAGGCGCTTATCCTGACGGCTCGCCTGTTGGAAGCAAGTGACCTCGATCTCCGGGTCCAAGCCAAAGTACATGCCAAAGCGTGCCCCCACGCTCTGGATGCGCACCGGCAGCCCACCCTCTTTGAAAGCGCGGCGCAGCTCCTGCTGAAGACGCTCGCTCAACGCCAGCAGACGCGGGTAGAAATCGGGCGCGGCGATCGTGTCGAGGAAGGCATGTGCTGCCATGATTGGGATGAGGTGGGCGTTGTAGGTGCCGGTGTGGACGGCACGCCCGGCTGGCGCAACGATCGACATCAACTCGCGGCGGCCACCGAAAACGGAAAGTGGCACGCCGCCGGCTACCGCTTTGCCCAGGGTGGTGAGATCAGGAGTAACGCCAAGATATCCCTGGGCGCAATCCGGACCGGTACGGTAACCGGACAGGATCTCGTCGAAAATCAGAACGATGCCCCGGCGCTTGGTCTCCTCGCGAATCAAGGTGAGGAGGGAGCGGTCGGGCAGAATCGCCCCGGAGTCGAAGTTGATTGGCTCCATGATCACCGCGGCGAGTTCGTCACCGAAGCGATCGAGCGCTGCCTGGAAGGCAGCGAGATCGTTGAAAGGGATGACGACGATTTCAGACGGCGCACTCTCCGGCAGACCATCAGTCTCCGGGATTGGCGCGAGCACGGACGAGGATCCATCCACTCTGGTGGGCCAGAAGTTGAAGGCCAGGGCGTCGTTGAAGCCATGAAAGTGGCCTTCGAACTTGAGCACCTTTGTCCGACCGGTGTAAGCGCGGGCGATGCGCAGAGCGTAGAAGGTCGCCTCGGTGCCAGAGGTTGTAAAGCGGACCATCTCGAAAGCAGGGATCTGTTCGACGAGGCGCTCGGCGAGTCTTACTTGCGCTTCGCCATCGTAGGCACAGGTGATGCCTAGCTCGATCGCTCGCTGCACTGCCGTGGCAATGGCTGGATGGGCGTGGCCAAGCAAGGTCGCCCCGTTTGACATACAAAGGTCGATATACTCTCGGCCGTTGAGACCGGTGAGCATCGGCCCCGCCGCGCGCGCGACATAAAATGGCTCGCCGAGCGCGGGATTCGCCCGAGCGGCGGCGGTTACTCCTCCTGGTAAGACTTTGCTCGCGCGTTGGTACAACTCACTCGTCATCTCTTTCCCCCAAACATGATCTCACTCCGTCGCTAGTCTACGCTGCGCAAGCTGCCCCGCCGAAGTCTGCCGGGATTTTAGCACAACCCGTAGCGCGCCTTCTGAGCGTGGTTCAGTTACAATGCTTAGCGAACCTGGAAGCGCGGAGTAGTGTATTCTCTCCTAGAGAGAGAAGGCTAAGGTAAGGGCTGTCTGGTAGTTAGGAAAACAGATCCATAGGAGGAACTGCTTTGAACGAACAACGACGACACGAGCTGTACGCCCTGCTCGGTGACCTTCCTGATCGGAATCGACCGGTCGAGGTGCAGAAGATCGCCGAGGAGCGCCGAGAAACCTACGTGCTTGAAAAGCTTCTCCTCGATCTGAATGGCATCGAGCCAGTGCCGGCCTACTTTACCCGCCCCCTCGAATCGGCGGGTCGGGTGCCGGTCATCCTATATAACCACGCCCATGGCGGCGACTTTGTCCTGGGCAAGGACGAGCTACTCGACGGCCGAGTCCAGTTACAGAAACCGCCGTATGCCGAGGTGCTGGCTCGCCAGAGGTACGCTGCCCTGGCGATCGACGCCTGGGCTTTTGGGGAGCGGCGCGGACGGACCCAGGAGGCACTCTTCAAGCGAATGCTCTGGCAAGGGCAGATCCTCTGGGGGATGATGGTCTACGACAGTCTCAGAGCGATCGACTACCTGGCGACCCGCGATGATGTCGATCTCAATCGGCTGGCTACACTTGGCCTTTCAATGGGGAGCACAATGGCCTGGTGGGTGGCGGCGTTGGACGAGCGAGTCAAAGTCTGCGTCGACCTCTGCTGCCTCACCGACTTCCAGGCGCTGCTCGATGCGGATGGTCTCGACGGGCACGGCGTTTATTACTACGTGCCTCGGCTGCTTCAGCACTTCAGCACTGCCGAGATCAACGCGCTGATCGCGCCGCGCCCTCACCTGAGCCTGGCCGGTAATTTCGACAAGCTGACGCCCCGCGCCGGCTTGGACCGAGTTGACACGGCCCTCCGCGATGTCTACGCCGAACTCGGTGCCTCGGAAGCCTGGAAGCTCGTGCGCTACGATACCGGCCATTTCGAAACTGCCGCGATGCGAGTGGAGATTTTGAGCTTTCTGGGACGCTTTCTGTAAGGCTGGGGACTAGCTAGGAATTCACCCTTGGAGCGGCGTTATTCCCGCCAGAGAAGCTGTTCGAGATGTTGACGTCAGTCGCAGTCAAGGTGCTACCCTGGCGCTGACCGAAAGCCATGATTACGTCTCCTTGCTTGATGTCCGAGGCGCTGCCGGTTATCTCCTCGATGATTTGGCCGTTCGAGGCGAGCTGAATCTGAGCCGTGCTCCCGTTATTCAGCTTGATGGTGATCATATTTCCAGATACCGAGTCGACGGTGCCACCGACTGCAGACGTTCCGTTTTGTCCATTGCGCCCATTTGGTCCCTGACCGGAGCGGCTATTGGCCCCTTGACCAGAACGGCCTTGCCCGCCCTGGGCTGCACGCGGATTCCCCGGGCCCTGGTTGGTCCCGAGCTGGATCTGGCGCGCCTGGAGGATGCCGTTACTCTCCTGCCCGAGCGCTCGGATTGTCATGCCTGGCTGGACGTCGCTGATCGTTCCCGTGACCTGCTTGCGGACGGTCGTCGTGCTGGTCAATTGAACGGTGACTGCCTGGCTGCCCTGCAGAGGTTGTAGCGTGAGTGCCGTACCATTGATGGTCGTGACCTTTCCGATCACATTATTCCCGGATTGAAAGCTACTTCCCCGCGCCGGAGGCGTGCCCGAACCCGGTTGCCCGGTGTTCGACCCGGAGTAGAGCGTACTCGAATTTGAGAGTGCTGTATTAGACCCGGCTTGAGACGTGGTCGACGTGACCTGCGCCATGGCCGGGGTAACCGGGACCGGCGTGCTCGCGGGTCCCGTGGAGCCCTGATTGGTCGTGCTGCAGGCGACGAAGCCCACGGCAAGAGTTGCCGTTAACAGTCCGTAGGTGACCTTTCGAAACATATCTGAGCCATCCTTGGATAATGTGAATCAGGCAGTATTAATCGGTGCGAAGCGCCTGGATTGGATCGAGCTGTGACGCTTTGCGGGCTGGGTAGTAGCCAAAGAAGATCCCGACCAGCGCCGCGAATCCGAAGGACAAGATGATTGACTGGGGTGAGATGACCGTGCTCCAACCGGCCAGCTTGCTCAAGCCAAACGATCCGCTGATCCCAACCAGGATCCCAATAATCCCGCCGGCGACGCTCAAGAGAATTGCTTCGATCAGGAATTGCGAGAGAATGTTGCCGGCGCGCGCCCCGATTGCCATGCGAATGCCGATCTCCCGAGTACGCTCGGTCACTGAGACCAGCATGATGTTCATAATCCCGATGCCACCGACGATGAGTGAGACCGCGGCAACGCCCGCCAACAGATAGGTCAGCGTATCACTGGTTTGTTGAGCCGTATCGATGATTTGGTTGTTGTTGCGGATCCGGAAGTCGTCGGGCTGACCCGAGGCGATGTGATGACGGGTCTCGAGCAGGTCAGTGATCGCTTGCTGAACATTATTCACCTGACTGCTATCGGCGACCTGAACGAAAATAGTGTTGACGTAAGGCCGGTTGAAAAGCCGAATTTGGGCGGACGAGTAGGGAATCAGGATGATGTCATCCTGGTCCTGAAAGCCATTGCTGCCCTTAGAGGCCAGGACGCCCTTGACTTTGAAGGGGACGTTGCGGATCAAGATCATTTGACCGACCGGATCGCTGTTCGGGAAGAGGTTATTTGCGACAGTCTGGCCGATGTCGGCGACGACGGCAGCCGAGGCCTCGTCGGTATCGTCGTACGCGGCACCCTCGGCGATCTGCCAATTCTGGATGCTGAAGAATGACGGGTAATCGGCTTCGACCGTCGTGCTCCAGTTTTGACCGCCAGCAACGACCTGGATATTGCCGGCCCGGAGGTCCGGACTGACGTAGGCGACCCCCGGTACTTGATTCATGATCGCCTGGGCGTCAGCCTCAGTGAGGGAAGGCAAGCCACCGGCACCGGTCTTGACACCGCCGACGTTGGCCGAACCGGGCATGATCGTCAGCAGATTCGTCCCCAGCCCCGCTAGCCGTGCTTCTACCGAGGCCTGGGCCCCTTGCCCCAGGGCGATCATCACGATCACCGCGCCGACGCCGATGATGATGCCGAGCATAGTTAGGAGCGCTCGGAGCTTGTTTGCCTGGAGCGCTTCCACGGCTGAAGAAACGCTCTGGCCAATCGCCATGGAGCCGGTTGTCCCCTCCGGAAGTGGCCCGAGCGCGACGACTCGGGCAATCTCCGCGCTGACGTCGCGATGGCGTTCGAGTGTCGCGGTCGCGCCATGCCCATTTTCGGACGGTGGAGTTGTTATTTCAAAGGGGTCTTCAAGCGTCTTCATGTGGGGTATACCTTTCGTTCTGCGGTGACCGCTGCCTTTCTTGAAGCCAAGCCGAGTACCGCGGTCGACGCGTTTGTGGATGCGCGCCTTGCTCGTTCGCCGGGGATTGACCACACCCGTTCCTACCTGCCAGCGCAGATCCGATTGAGCTTTACGTTAGCCCAATCACGCGCTGATTCCTGGCCAGGCGGGTCTCGCTCAATCGGCTGATACTTGCCCCATGGTCAACCCCATTTCCTTCCTATGTTTAGCGTAGCGGGCAGATGTTAAGGGGCGCCTAAATAACGGTGAAGGGGTTGAAAAAAGAGGTGGCGGCATTCTGTACCGAGGCACGCGACGATTCCCCCAACCGGGTGGCGTGCCGGGCAAGCTCTGCGTGCTGGTGAGAGAGCAGAATGGCAAAAAAGGAGGCGAGGGTCAGAACGACGGTCCGGATGAGCCCCATATGATTCAGGCCGTGATGCAGTACAGACGAGACAGGATCGGTCACGAACGCCGCCAGCACCAGGCCGCCAACCCCCGGAGCAGAGTGTACATGGCGGCAATTAGCACCGGGACGGTGAAAAGGATCGTTCAGAGCTCGCCAAGACCGGAGCGCAATCAGAAGGAAAACGGACGCGACTCTCGGCGAGTTCGGGGCCAGAGAGCCGTCTTGTCGCCGCTCATGGCTCCTCGTAGGAGACCATTGGTTTGGCCATCCTCCCCTGGCTTCTTCGCATGTTTCAGAATGGCGTTCTTGTCCACTTCGGCCAAGCGAGCGCCATGCTTGGGCATCCGCTCTGAGTTCGCCGAGTTCGAAGTTTTAGCAAATGCCCATGGAAAGATACCTTCCTATCTAGGCGCCTCTAACCGGTGATCGTCGTGATGGTGGGAACGTTGATCCCGAGTTTCCCAAGAGTTGCCGTGATTCCCTTGACAGTCTGATCTACGCCGAATCCCCACGTGACAGCCGTGGCGTAGTCAGCGAACGAGCCGAAAGGCTTGCCGACGTAGAGAGCCGTCATTGCCGTGAGGAGGGCGACGATGAGCGCAATCCCGAAGATCGCCGCATCGCCCCACGCGACATATTCATATGCGCGTAGCGCCTTCTCAGAGAGATCGGTCTTGGACGGAACGGGATACTGATACTGCTCGTTCCTCGTAATCATGGTGAGCGCTACCCGCCGAGAAGGTTTATGCTCGGTCTCGACGGTGACGAATTCCCGCGGAACCTTCCCGTACTTTGCACCGATGGTGCGAATCGTGGCAAATTGTGTCTCGATCTGAGTCTCGACGTTCCACGTGGTAAGATCGTCGGCCGTGCGGGCAGTCCATAGGTCAAACCGCGCTGCGAGCAAAGCCCTGCACGTTGCGGCCAACGAGTCATGGTCAGTCTTCCCTGGCGAGTCCGTTTGGTCGTTATTCACTTCGAATGCCGGTACCTTGCAGTCTGTCAGAACCGATCGGTCCAGCGCTGCGATGAAGTTCAGCGCCTCGCGGTATCGCCGATAAGCCCGCCGGAACACCACATAGGTGTCTCCGAGGGTCTTGAATTTTGCCGAAAGCGTTTTGAGATCGTCGGCGTCCTTGATCTCACGAACCTCGCCATCCGTTCCAATAACCTCGTTCAACTCCAAGACGGCCACCGGAGGTTGATAACCTCCGCCATCTGCGGCGTCGGTAGCAAGGCAATGCGTGACGGCCCGGATCCATTCCCAGGTGTCCCAGACGTCCGCAGCGGCGTAAAGAAACGCGTGATAAGCGGAGAAGAGCGACTGCAGATCATTCAGCCGGGATTGGGCTGATTGAAGATTCCCCTGGCTAATCTGAGTGCGGATGCTGTCGTCATCGCGTGAAGATCGGGTTCCAATCAGGTGGTCAGCCGTTGTGAGAAGGCTGAAGCGGCCGATGGGATCTTGCGTGTTGGTGCCGTTGTTCGAAAGCAAACGGATCTTCTCGCGTAGGATGTAGGCAGTCGCGAGAAGCTGCTGGCCAGGCAGAACGACTCCCACCAGCAGCGTGATCACATAAGAGATGACCAGTCCACTCAGCACGGCAACGACGGGCCAAAAAGGGCCGTCTGTCACGTTCACAGTAATCTGACGCTTTGTGCTGCCAACGACGGCGATAGCAGCCGTGTAGGTACCGGATGGCAACCGTGTCGCGGATTTTGCAAGATTCAGCGATGCTGTGCGCGCGGATGGAACTGCTATCGCGGCAGAGCTGGCGGCGGGGATCACCGAGGGAGAAACAACAAACGCCCCGTCGGTCGGGAAAACGAACGTGACAGGTATTGCCGCGTCGCTTGCGGATTCATCGGGGACGACCACCGTAACCGGGGACTGGAGTTGGTCGGATGTAGCGACGATCGACATGTCCGTGGTCACGACAACCGGCGAGGGGAATGGCGGCTCTAGCTTGAAGATCGTAAACGTCGCGGCTACGATTAGCACCCCGAATTCCACGCCATGGATCAGAAGCGAACTTCTTCTGCGCGCTGTGCGGGTATTGGGCAATTGTTGAGGAGTTTTACCTTTTTCCGTGGTGGCGGGCGCGGAGAGAGTAGTTTCCATAGAGTCACCGTCCGTATCACCAGCCTGAAAGGTTGGAATACCGTCGATCCCCAACCGGGTGGACGACAGGTCAGTTCGTGAGGCACTATACGGTAAATGTTCCGAGGGCACAAGTCCCATCATGCATCACGGCAGTTAGCTGAAGTTGCCAGCGCGGTGGACAATCCTCCATCTGAGCCCATGCCGTGTGCATTGGGGCATTAAACACCAAGAGCCCCGGCCCATGTCGGCCGGGGCTCTTGGTGTTTGGCGGGATACATCCAGCTTCCCGGGTGCCGGGAGGGGGACTCGAACCCCCATGCCCTCATCGGGCGACGGATTTTAAGTCCGCTGCGTCTGCCATTTCGCCACCCCGGCACGAGGAGACGTGACTGGTAAATTATATCACTTTACGCGTGCGATTGTTGGTCGCTCGCGGCCGCCGAAATGGTCAAACCGGATGCTGGATGAGGGAGATGCCGGGATGAGCCAGACAAGCGTGAGTCCGCTGACCCAACCATCAGAGCATGCTACCGGCGGTAAGTCCCACGATTATCCCTCTGATGAAAAGCGCGCGAATGACGCTCAGCTCGGTTGAGGCCGGAGAAAAAGACAAATGCTAGCGCTCGCGAAGGCGAGATCAAGAACGACCGCCGTCCGGCTTGGGTCTTGCAGATGGGTGCCTTTCCTAGGGAACAATCGGTAAACCACGGCAGGGTATGGGTGAAGAACATGCAAGCTCACCAGGCGGCGCAAGGTCGGCAAGAGATAGAGAAAACTCCTGCTAAGGCGACGAGCGTGGCTGGACGACCGATGATTCCGGGGCAGATCGAGCTGGCTGGAACGAAGCTACGGCTCATCTATCGGTTGGTCACCGGGGTGTGGACGCTCGAAAGTGTTCCGAGCCAGCCGGTCTGGCACTGCGAGGCGACGGCCGGGGTACACGTGATTACGCCCATGGGGGTTGAAGAGCAACGTGATCTCTCCGACGCGACACTCGTTGACTATCAGGATCGCACCGCGGGCGACGGCACGCGCTGGCTAGCCGTCTCGCGAGCATGGCCGGATGGCTTGATTGTCTGTCAGCAGTTCGTCCTTGCCCCCGCCGCCGACGAGATCCAGATTGAGCTGCGGCTGCGACCGCCGCGCGGTTTCGCCTCGGCGCTCCGCCAGTTGATCCCCCTGCGGCCGACGGCCTCGGATCGACCAAATTTGCAGCTCAGCACGGGTCCGGATGGGTGGCAGGTCTTCGACCTCGGCTGGGCGAGCGATGAGCCGGCGCGGGTCGTCCCCTTGACCACCAACGCGGCAATTACTACGACCGGCTTGGCGGCGCTGGTGTCGCGCGGGGGGAGTCAGGTAACGCTGGCCTTCCTTGACGCCAGCCAGGCGATTGGGCAATTCGCGTTTAGGAGTGACGGCATATCTGGCGCGCTGCACCTGTCGGCGGCGGCCGACTTTGGAACAGTCGACCTGCACGGCGATGAGCTCAGCAGTGGTCCACTCTGGCTCAGCCTGCGGGAGATGCCCGGAGTGCTCGCGCGTTTTGTCGAGCTTTGGCGGGAGGTTCACCCAACGGCGAAGTCACGGGCGGGCTTCGTCCAGTGGTTGCCCACTGACTGCAATGAAGGTAACGGTTTGCCTGTGTCGTGCGATGAGAGAGTGATTCTCGATCGACTTGCCGTGCTCGCGAGCTGGCCGGCGGCACGCGAGATCGACGTGGTTACTCTGCCGTCGGAGTGGGCCCAGAAGCCCGGCGACTGGTGGGCGGATCCCGAGCGCTTCCCCCATGGTGAGCGGGTGGTCGCCGAGGTGATCCGCCGTCAGGAGCTTTGTCCCGGCGTAGTGTTCGCGCCGCTGCTGGTTGATCAGACATCGAGCCTGTTTCAGAATCACCCGACCTGGCTGGTGCGCGCGCCCACCGGCGATCCCGTGGTGGTGAGCGACGGTTCGACTTTCGGAGAGGATCTCTTTGTCCTTGATCCGAGCCAGCCGGCGGTGCGCGAGTGGCTTGCCACGCTTGGCCAGCGACTCGTGAGCGAGCGCTTCGGGGTGCTGCAGCTCGATAAATTGGCGGTAAGTGTGGTGTCCGGCTGGCATGCGGTGGGCTCGATCTCGCCGTTGGCTGCATTCAGTCAGACACTCGGCTTGCTGAGCAAAGATCTCGATAGTTGTACGCTGGTCGCCGCGGCGGCGCCGCTGCTCGCGTCACTCGAGCCAGCCGACGTGCTCGTCGCCGGCGCTCAGCCGCTGAGTCGGGCGGATCCCTCACCGCTACTCCGCGCGTTCTTGGGCATGACCGGACGTACGCTTGGGGCAGGGCCGCTCCTGCTGGATGCTGAGAGCCAGTCGCTCGATGAGGCACGGGCCGCAGCAACCGTCGCTTGCTTTGCTGGTGGAGCGATGACGTTGGTTGGCGATCTCAGTGCTTTGTCGGCCGAGCGCAATGCGATCGTTCGAGTCTGTCTGCCGCCATTTCCGGGAGCGGTGCTGCCACGCGATCTCGGAACGCCCGGAGCGCCCCGAGTGTTTGCCACGCCCGTGCATACCGACTGGGATGAGTGGCTCATCGTCCTCGCAGTGAATCCTTCCACGGCACCGATCTGCTTGATTCAATCCCTGGCCGAACTGGGCTTGCCCCCGGGGGGTTATCACGCCTTCGAGTTCTGGACGCAATCGTACCTGGGGGTTCTCGGGAAGCGGTTGATCGTCGAGCAAATCCCTCCGGGAGGCTGCGCGGTTGTCGGGCTGAAGGAGCTGAAGGATCAGCCTCAACTGGTGGGAACCTCACTGCACGTGAGCCTGGGTGCTACGACGATCAAATCGGCCAGCTATAAGCCAGCAGCGCGGTGCCTCGAAATGGCCGTTGGCTCGGCGGGCGATCGGGAGGGAACGCTCACCGTTACCCTTCCTCGTGGTTGGTCGGCCGGCTCGATTCGCGGGACAGGTGGTGACTTCGCGGTTCGGATGGTGGAGGAGCGCCTTGCCCAGATCTGGCTCCGCTTCCGCGACGTAGCGGACATCGCGGTTGATTTTTGGGGAGAGTAACGAGTGCTGAGTACTGCGGGCACTGCCCAGACCCTCGCACTGGACTTGTGTCCAAAGCTAAATTAAGAGGAGGGGAAAGGATTACTTAGAAAGCACGTTTGGGGGCTGGAAACTCTCGCCTCTCGTCCCTCGACCCCTGACTCCCGACCCCTCCCCGATACCGTTCCAGGAATTCTCGCTTCAGCTCGTCGAACTGGTTAACGGCGAGGCTTTGGCGGATCTGCTTCATCAATTGCAAGATGAAGTGCAGGTTATGGATCGTAGCCAGACGGTAGCCGAGAATCTCCTCGGCAACGAAGAGATGGCGGAGATAGGCGCGGCTGAAGGTTTGACAGGTGAAGCAGCCACAGCCGGCTTCGATCGGCGCCGGGTCTTCCCGGTAGGCGGCGTTCTGAATGTTCAGTCGGCCGTGGGTAGTGTAGAAGCTGCCGTGCCGGGCCAAACGCGTTGGCGCAACGCAGTCGAACGTGTCGATGCCACGCTCGACACACTCGAACAAATCTTCCGGTTCGCCAATTCCCAGCAAATGGCGCGGCTTGCCGGACGGTAGCAGTGGAACGGTCCATTCGAGAACATGGTGCATGTCTGCTTTCGAGCGACCAAGCGATCCGCCAATGGCAAAGGCGTCGAATGGCAAGCTACCAATGAACCGGGCACTCATCTCGCGCAGATCCGGATAGGCGCCACCCTGGACGATGCCGTAAAGACCAGCCGTCGACGAAGTCCGCGCGGCGAGCGAGCGTATCGCCCAACGGTGAGTACGCTCCATCGCCTGCCGAGTGTAATGGTAATCGGACAAGGGCGATGTGCACTCGTCAAAGGCGACGATCAAGTCCGCGCCAAGCTGTTCCTGGACGTGAATCGAGATCTCCGGCGTCAATCGCTGGCGCGAGCCGTCCAGATGGGAAGCAAAGGTCACCCCTTCTTCGTCGATCCGGGCGAGCTTCTTCCGGGTTGGGCGAGTCGGCACCTCGGCCGCTCCCGGGAAGATCTTGGCAATCTTGCCCACACCGTGCTCGAGTGCTAGACCAAGGCTGAACGCTTGGAAGCCGCCAGAGTCGGTCATGATCGGTCCGGACCAGCCCGTGAATTTGTGCAGGCCGCCGAGCTTCTCGATCAGATCCGCGCCGGGGCGCAGGAACAGGTGATAGGTATTTGCCAAGATGGCGCTGGCGCTCACTGCCCGGAGATCATTCGGGGTCAACGTCTTCACCGTGGCCTGGGTGCCGACCGGGAAGAAAGTCGGGGTCTCGATCATGCCGTGGGCGGTATGAATCCGTCCCAACCGTGCCGCGTGGTCGGGGGATTGAGCGATCAATTCGTAGGTGATGCTCATTTAGTAATACACCGTCCGAGTCAGGTGATAGGGCCGGGTGTCCGGGGGGAGCGATTGGCCAAGCTCCCAGAGGTGCCAGTCGATCTCGAATGCCCGGAGTGCGTGACCTCGCGCAGTGAGCGCACGGCGCAAAGATTCCACTCCCCAGATCGTCGCGGCGCGAATCTCAACCTCGGCATCGCTTCCCGCTCGCAGCGGCCGACGCTGGTCGATGACCTCGGCCAAGGTCGCAGTGTATTCCAAGATTCCTAGCCGCCGGAGCACCTGCGGAAGCTTGTAATCAGCGAAGGCGGTCAGCTTGTCCAAGTCGGCCAGGGCTCCCCAAGGCGCGCCGTCACTCGCTCCATAAAGATCGGAGCAGCAGATCTGGGCACGCTTGTAGAACTGGACTGGGTGGCCGCCATAGCTGGCGACGTCCGCGAACGAAGGGAAGCGCTCAGCCAGGAGACCAGTTAGCTTCAGCGCGTTGTACTCGGCTTCGGCGATGGCGTTGACGAACTGGCCAGCGTAGCGCTGCTCGAGCACCTGGCCAGTCTCGCGTAATCCGGCGGCGCGCTCGGCGAGCATCGGGATCGGTCCCTCGCCACGCAAGAGATTGGCGACGTCGGCGTCGGAGATCTGGGCCAAGAATGCGGCGTTCGTCAACGGCACGCCCTCGTCGAGGGCACGACGTAGCGCGGCGACGAGCGCCCAGTAGCCGTCGTACGTTGTCCTGTCGTAGGTCACTCGCCAGCGTGGCTGACCCGGATCCGGCCAGAATGAGAAGTTGAGCGTATCGAGCACCAGGATGAAATTGGCTACCCATGGCTCCTGGCCATGCGGATGGTGCACCCGATCAAAGGTGGGCGGAGTCGGGTGCTGCTGGGCGAGCTCGTCGGCGACGGCCGCGACACGGGACGGGTTGAGGACGACGTAGCGGGCATTCTCGACGACAAAGCGCGTGGTCGCAAGCACAGCAGGAAGCTGATTCATCGAATGCGCTACCCTTCTAGTCAGATATTGTATACGTACAGTATATCGGGCCACGAGAAAAGCTGCAAACCGATCGGACGTGGCAACGATTAGGTTTTCCAACGATTTAACCAGATCTTAGCAAAGTAAGTGGCTAGCAGCGCTATCGTAAGGAAGGCGAGCTGTTCCAACGGGACGATCGCCAGAAGAACAAAAAGTGAGGGATCAATGATAAGAAATTTGTGTCGGATTGGACTAGGAGCTTTGCTTGGACTGGGCTTGACGGGCCAGGTATTTGCTGCGCCGGTTGGAACAAGTCCGAATAATCCAGCCCCGTTAACCAGTGTCGCGCACGGTAGCATCGTCGGCAGCAGCGCCGGAGCATACAACTTTTACACCGTCAATTATCCAGGGCAGTACGTGGTAGGTACTCTCACCCTGAATTTCAGTCCTTCTGACCCGATCACGTCGAGCGCGGTTGGCTTGGATGTCTATCAAAATGGGACAGAAATCGCCTCGACGAACGGCACGAGCGGTCCGAATCCGGGCACCACGACAACCCCCTTCGCGGTCGCTCAAGCGGGGCCAGTTCTCGTCGAGGTCTACAACTACGATCCGGGTGAAAACGTGACCTACGAGCTCGATCTGAGCGGCCTGCCGGTAACCTCTGCTCCGAGCCCATCTCACGCTCCGCCTGCTGCCTCGGCTCCGGCACCGGCCACGGCTCCCGCTCCAGCTGCTCCGGCTCCGACGACGAGCAGCCCGCTTGGTACCGCGTCGAATCCAATTAGTCTGTCGCAGCCACGGAGTGGCACCCTTCCGGGCTCTCCGAGCGGTTCCTATGCCTACTATACCCTGAACTATTCCGGCGATGGCTCGTTCCAGACCGTGAACTTTACCTTTAGTCCGAACGGTGGTGACGTCGCAAATGCGGTGTTCGTCAACGTCTACCAGAACGGCACCTTGCTCACCAGCGTTCCGGGTACCGATAATGGCTCGCTCAACCCGGGACAACTCCAGGTTTTGTTCACGTCGACGACTGCTGGTCCCGTCCTGATCCAGGTCGGTAACTACAGCAGCACGCCGATCAATTTCTCGATCAGTCACTGATTCATTAGAATATTAATAATGAGAGAGGAGGTCTTCCACGCCAAATAGCGCGGAAGACCTCCTCTCAGTAGTGATTCTGTTGCGCTAGTGCGTCTGGGTTGACGCGGTG
Source organism: Chloroflexota bacterium (assembly GCA_021324795.1). Lineage (GTDB taxonomy): Bacteria > Chloroflexota > UBA6077 > FW602-bin22 > CADDYW01 > JAJPIK01. The sequence goes on along the minus strand of JAJPIK010000093.1, from coordinate 88,900 downwards.
AATGAACGGAACTGCGACTTGAAGAAATCGCCAAGCGCGGCAAAAGTGTCCGGCGAAATCAGCCAAACGGCGCCAGCTCCCAGTGCCAAGATAACCAGCAGTCCCCAGAAGCTGCCAGAAGGTGAGGGCTCTTCGCCGAGCACGTCAGCGATTTGCCGAGCCTCATTGACAAGGCTTGACGCCTTGCTGGCCAGATCCTCGAACGTTCCCAGGGTTTGGTCCAGGCTTTGCTTGAGCTGATCAACTTCGTTGCGCAGGTGCTCGATCTGCTCGGGTAGATTTCGGTGACCCACGTGGTCTTCACCTCTGTGAGGGATGCCGTTCCCGGTCGCGACAGCCCGGCTGTTAGAAAGGCTTGCTGCAACTGTCGTGCCGGAGAAGGGAAGCGAGAACGAGTTAAGAGGGGGATGAACGATGAAGGGAGACGCGTATGATATCAAGCCATTGCTCGATATCCTGGCACTGGAGCCGGACCTTTTCTTTTCTTCACGACTTCGCTCATTGAGCGAGTCGATGGGACGCTCGATTCAGATTGTCGATTCACTCGCGCGGTTCGAAGCGGAAGTCGTTGCTCATCGACCAAGCCTCGTCTTGATCGACCTCGGGGCGTCTCGCATCGATGCTCCTGCTGCGGTGCGATCTGCTAAGAAGCAGGGAGTACCGCTGATTGTCGTTTTCGGTCCCCATAAGGATCTGGCCGCCCGCGCGGCCGCGTTGGCGGCAGGCGCCGATCGCTGGCTGACTAATCAGAACCTCCTGACGAGCCTCACGTCGCTCCTCGGCACAAGTCCTGCTGACCCCCATCTGCGGAACCGGGCGGCCCACGATCTGAAATAAACTGGCCGCCGACGTGGTTCGGAGGAGACCCATGCAATTCGAGAAAGTCGTCCCTAAGCCGCTGAAGCCATCGACCCTGACCATGCAGGGTATCTCGCGGCGGACGATGGAAGAACACTACAAGCTCTACGAGGGCTACTGCAATAAAGCAAACGAAATTCGCCAGAAGCTACAGTCGGTGAATCTGTCGACTGCGAATCAGACTTACAGCGAGATTCGTGAGCTCAAAGTCGAGCTATCGTTCGCTCTGGGCGGCGCGATCAACCACGAGATCTATTTTGCGAATCTTGGTGGCGGTGGTGGCCCAGCTTCCGGTCGGGTCGCCGAACTGATCAACCGTGACTTCGGCTCATTCGATAGCTGGGCTGCCGATTTGAGGGCAACCGGCCTAGCAGCTCGCGGTTGGGCCTGGCTAGCTCTTGATCTGGCTACCGGTCATCTGTTCAACTTCATTGGCGATGCCCAGAATACCTATCCGATCTGGAACTGCAGCCCAATCCTGGCGCTGGATACCTATGAGCACGCCTACTATCTCGATTACGCGGTCAACCGGGGGGCGTACATCGACGTGTATTTCCAGAATATCGACTGGGAAGATGTGAACCGTCGCCTCGCGACCGCCGAGAAGATGTATCACGCGGCAAGTGGCGGCCAAGCTGCAACGTACCAGGCGGTGTGATCTGGGATTGGAGGCTGGGGGCTAATCTCCACCCCCCTCCGACCCTCAGCCTCCAATCCTCAGCCCCTACCCGTGGTATGATTGTTCCGAGTCTATACGGGAGGGACGATGGCGGAGATTCGACCATTCTACGGGGTGCACTACGCGACGAGCGATGCGAACGAGTTGGCGAAGGTGGTGTCGGCACCCTACGATATCATTAGTCCGGAAGCGCAGCGCGACTATTACCTGCGGCATCCGCACAACGTCGTTCGGCTCGAGCTCGGATTCGAAGAGGCTGACGATCGCCCTGGGCGCGATCGCTACAGCCGTGCCGCGGCCACCTATCGGGAATGGCGACAGACGGGGGTGCTGCAAGCAGATGCCCGCCCCTCTTTCTATCTGATTGAAGAGGCCTTTATCGAGCAAGGGCAAAGCCTGCGACGCCGTAGCCTTTTCGCGCCGGTGCGTTTGGCGCGTTGGGATGAAAACGTCGTCCTGCCTCACGAGTTCACGATGTCCGGTCCGAAAGTCGATCGGCTCAATCTTTTACGCGCCACGCGTACCCAGTTCAGTCCATTGCTCGCGATGTATGACGATCCAGGGGCAATCAGCGAGGTATTGAACGAGGTAGTACAAGAGCAGCCGACGATGGAACTGCGGCTGGCACCCGGAGCGGTCGCCGCGGCAGCCGAAAGTCAGCGCATCTGGTCGATCACTATGCCAGATCACCTGAACAGTCTCGTCGAGGCGTTTCGCTCTCTTCCGCTCTATATTGCCGATGGCCACCATCGCTATGAGACCGCGTTGGCCTATCGCGACGAGATGCGACGCCTCGGCGCCACTGCGGATGCGCCGTCCGAATACGTGCTCATGGCCATGGTCGAGTCGAGCGACCCTGGCTTGCTCGTCTTGCCGACTCATCGCCTGCTAAACGGCCTGGCTAAGATCGATCGCTCCCGAACACGTATGGAGCTCGGGAAGCACTTCGAGGTCGACGACATTCCCTGGACGAGCGAAGCAGGTTTACGGGACGTTCTGGCATCACTTGTCACGACTGGGCGACCAGCTTTTGTGGTCCTTGGGCTCCAAGACGGTATCTGCCAACGGTTGGTGCTGCACCCGGCGGTGGATCTCGAGCGCGTTCTGCCGAGCGTGCCGGAGGTATTGCGGGGGGTGGATACGGTCGTATTGCAAAAGCTCATCTTCGAGCCTCTCTTGGGCCTGACGGAGCACGATATCGAGGCTGGAGAGCGCATCTTCTACACCCGGTCGGTCAATGAGGCAGTCGCGACGCTGCAATCCGGCGAAGCTCAGCTTGTCTTCTTCCTCAAGCCGACGACGATTGACCAGATTCGGACGGCTGCCCGAGCTGGTCAGCGCATGCCCCAAAAATCAACCTACTTCTATCCGAAGCCAGTGACCGGGCTCCTCTTCTTCGACCACACGGCGAATCCGAAGTTAGGATGAGGGCGGCCTACCGCCTTCACCCTATCCCCCAGGGAAAAGGGATCTGGGAATAAGAGATCAAGCGGCCGGTAGATGGACCGTGAACGTTGTGCCAGCGACGGGATCACTCTTGACGGTGACCTTGCCTTCGTGGGCTTGGACGATTTCCTGGACGATTGCCAGGCCAAGCCCGGAGCCGTCGTGATTGCGGGCCCGGGAACGATCGACTTGGTAGAACCGTTCGAAGATTCGATCGAGGTGATCGGGCGGAATGTGCGAGCCGGTGTTGTGGATGTCGACGGCGATCCAATGCGGAGCGGTCTTGCGTCGGCCGTTTTCGTCGATCCGGATGATCCGGTCAGGCTCGGCGTAGGCCTTCACCTGGATCTTGCCGCCTGGTGGCGTATGTTTCAGAGCGTTGTCGAGCAGATTCACGAAAACCTGCTGTAAGCGGTGTCCATCGGCCGAGATGGCCGGAACCGGAGCCGTGTCGACCTCGAGGTTCAGCCCGGCGTTTTCGGCCTCGCGCTGGACGAGGCGAACACAGGTGTGCAGCAGTTCCGACAGGTCGAGATTAGCTCGCTCGATCCGCACCTGGCCGGACTCGATTTTCGACAGATAGAGCAGATCTTCGACGAGGCGGTGCATGCGGGTTGCTTCCTCGCCGATAATTCGGCCAGCCTCGGCGTATTCCTCCGGCGTCTTGATCGTCCCGTCGGCCATGGCTTGGGCAAATCCCTGGATCGAGGTCAACGGAGTTCGTAGCTCGTGGGTCACGTTGGCGAGGAGATCTCGCATCGTCCGATGCATCTGACCAACTTCCCGTGCCATGTGATTGAAGCTTTGAGCGAGCTGACCGACTTCATCCTGTCCCTGTACCGGAATATTCTGCTCGAAGTCGCCACGCGCCATCCGCTGGGATGCCCTGGTCAGTTGGACGAGCGGACGAGCGATCGAGCGCGCCAGGAGAAGTGCAACCGCGATCGAGACGATCAAAGCAGCCGCCGCGGCCGCGGCGAGGCGGGGAGCCAGCCGCAGCCAGGCGGTCGTGATACTTTCCTCGGGCACCGCCAAGACCAGATCGTCGGCCGCAGGCAAAGTGGCCGTAGGAGGAGGCAGACTGAGCCCATCCTCAGGCCGGCGATCGACCGGACTACGAGCATTCTGGCTGATCACCGCGACAAAAGTCATTCGTGGCTGGTTGGCCGGGCTGAACGTTCCCCACTGCATAATAATGCGAGCGCGTTCCACGCGTACAGAAGGTGCTGGTAGGGTTTTGCCAACGAGCGAGTCGCCGGTATCGTCGATGATCTGTCGATTGGCATTCAGGCGGAAGATCCGGACGTTGAGTTCGGACGCCTGCTCGCGGAGAAACTGGTCAATCTGAGACGGCGACGCCCCGGCGCGCTCGAACATCCTAACCTGGGCCGTGAGCGGCAGCGCGAGGTCGGCAATCTGATTCAAGCGAATCTGGCTCTGGTAACTTTGGAGCAGGTAGGCAAAACTCGTCCCCGCGAGGACGAGTGAGAGAACGATTACCAAGGCGTATGATGCGATCAGCTTGGTCCGCATGCTGCGGAAGACGTCAGCTAGTTTCATTGTTCACCAGCTTGTAGCCGATGCCCCATACCGTTTGGATCCGACAGGTACTGCCGGCGAGTTTTTCCCGTAGCCAGGTGACGTGGACGTCGATCGTCCGAGAGTCGCCAAGATAGTCAAAGCCCCAAACGAGGTTGAGCAATCGCTCGCGGTCGAGAACCAGCCCCTCGTGGCGGGCGAATGTGTGAAGCAGGTCGAATTCCTTGGCGCGCAACGCGACCGGCTTACCGTCAACGCTGACCTCACGCCGGGCCGGGTCAATGCGCAAGTTGCCGATAACCAGCGGCTGAGGCGGCTGATCGGTCGGGCGAACGCGTCGGAGAACTGCCTTCACCCGGGCGACGAGCTCGCGCGGGTTAAACGGCTTGCAAACGTAGTCGTCGGCACCGACTTCCAGGCCAACGATCCGGTCGACGTCGTCATCGCGAGCACTCAAGACGATGATTGGAACGTCCCCTTCACGTCGGAGCTGCTTACAGACTTCTAGACCGTCTAATTGTGGCATCATCAAGTCGAGAATGACCAGACTCGGCTTCATCTGTCGAGCTTTCTCCAGCGCTTCTTTTCCGTCGTAGGCGGCTTCGACCTGATAGCCTTCATTTGTTAAATACATGCGGACGAGTTGAACAATATTCTTCTCGTCGTCCACGACGAGGATGGTGCTCACCGTATGCCTTTCTTCCATGAGACCACGCGTTCATAGGCGCCCGTGTAGGCCAATGCCTGGGTCACCGCAGGCGTCACGTTCGATCCGTCACGACTCATGATATACAAATTCCAGGGTCCGGTGCGATTTGAGATAAAAATAATTTGCTGGCCATCGGGTGACCAGGCAGCCGAGGCATTGTCGCTCGGCGTGGCAGGGAACGTTGGATCGTAGGTGAGCAGACGCATACCGCTGCCGTCGGGATTGATCACCCCGATGTCCCAGTGATCGTGGTTCCGGTAGGTGAAGGCGATCTGGCTTCCGTCCGGCGACCAGGCTGGGGTCGAGAAGTACTGGTCGGTATTGGGGATTGGTTGGGCCAACTGCCCAGCGCCGGCGAGATATAGTCCGCCGTCGCCCCGGAAGACCAGGGTTTGGCCATCCGGCGACCAGCTTGGCGACGTACTGTGATTGGGCTGATTCGGGGGCAGCCAGGTCGAGCCATCGACGAGTCGGACGACGATGATTTGGAAAAAGTCGGTCCGGACGTTCTTGCGGCCGGCGATCGTTTCCGCGCCGTCGAAGCGGCGATAGAACGCGATCTGCTGGCTATCCGGTGACCACGCCGGCGAGCGGGCGTCCAGCCCGGCCCAGACGCGCTGAGGCGAGGAGCCGTCGGCGTTCATCACGTAGATGCCCGGATCTGTGCCCCAATGGGCATAGGCGATCTTGCTACCATCGGGCGACCAGGCCGGATCCATGCCTTGGCCGACGACCTTGGCGTTCGAGCCGTCCGGATTGGCGACGACGAGATCTCCACCCGATGACGTTTCGTAGACGATTCTCCCGAGATCGCCACTTAATCTCGAGGGCGGAGCATTCGACGGCACCGGCAGGGTAAGCTGGAGTGGAACCATCCCCATGTTGAAGATGTATTCGTCACCGAGCAGTCCGAGGGAAACTTGATAAGGTGGGTCGAGCTCGGGATGGTATTCGAAGCGCGCCCGTTGAAAGCGTTGGATGATAAAGCCGCTGGGACCGACGTATTCTTCCGAGGTTGGGTAGCCGAAAAGAGTGAGACCGCCGTGCTGAATGAAGAAGTCTCGGAAAGCTCCAGAAAGGGTATGGCCAGTCTGAGGGAAGTAGGTGCGGCCTGAATCGCCGGGGGGCGGGATCTGACTGGAGGGGATCGGGGGATCGCCCGGCCCCATGACGGCGTCGCCAATCAGCATCAGCTGCACGTTGTACGGTGGCGGATTTTCCGGCCAATACTCGAAGCGGGCGCGCTGAAAATATTGGACCAGCCGGCCGTTGCTGACAAACTGCTCGGTCCGAGGGTATCCGAACATGTCCAGTCCGCCGTTCTGATTAAAGAAGCTGAGAAAGTCGCCCTGGACCCAATGTCCCGTCGCCGAGAAGTACTGCGCGGCGGGCGCCGCCTGAACCTGGCTAATCCCAGCCAGGACTAGGTTAAGGGTCACAATCAAGGACAAGAGCCACTTTCTCAACGTTTCCTCCACATGTCGTATCGTTCCTGGCTGGGAGCAGTTATCGGAAGTCCTTAGTTAGATCGTGGGGAGGAGAGGAGTCCCTGCCCTTTCAAGGCGGGGGCTCCTCTCCTCCCCAACATTCGCTTTGTCCCAAGGCTTTTCTCAGAGTTCATCAGCCCAGAAAGCAACGTTTATCGCCCGGGCGGACCGGTCAGCGGCGCCAGGATCGGCGAGGTCAAAGGGATGACGACGGGGTCGCCGAGTTTTAACCCGGATACGATCTCCGTGAACTGGTCGTCGTTGATCCCGGTCGTGACCGTCCGCGGAGAGATCTTCGTGCCCTCAAGTACGTCGACGACGTGGCCATTGCCGACGCTGCGCACGGCACGGTTAGGTACCACCAGAACCTGATCATGGTGAGCGTAGACGATGCTGGCCTCTCCGGTCAAGCCTGGCTTGACGCCGGGCGCTTTATCCAGGGAGATCGAGACGACATAGGTCGCTACACCGGATTGGATCACTGCGTTGGGCGCAATCGCAACCACCTTGCCGGTGAAGATCTTGCCCGGGAGAGCATCGAAGGTGATGGTCGCGGCTTGACCCACCTGGACGTTTGCCTCGTCCTGCTGATCAACTGGAACGTCAAATTCTAGGGCATTGGGATCGACGAGCGAAATGACCGGGGTGGGAGGCGAAGCCGAGACGGTTTCGCCGACGTTGGTGTCAACCGAGCTGATAATGCCGTCGAAAGGAGCGGTGATTGTCGCTAGGGCGAGATTGTGCTTCGCCTGGTCGAGCGCGGCAGTCGCTTGAGCAAGCGCTGCTTTCGCCTGATCTAAATCGGCCTGGGTATAAGGTGCCTTCTTGAGGGCGAGCAGGGCTTCGTCCTGTGCGACGATCTGGCGCTGCTCGGCGATGTCGGCGTCGGTGTAGGGCTGCTTCCTCAATTCAAGCTGCTGCTGCGCGGCGGTGAGCGCGGCTTGTGCCTGGGCGACGTCCTGTGGCAAAGGGCCGGCCTGAAGCTGAGCGAGCTTGGCCTTGGCCGCCGCGAGCTGCTGGGTGGCATTCGTAACTGCTGCCTTGGCCGCCGCGACGTCTTCCGGCTTCGGCCCTTCCTGAAGCAATTGCAGCTTGACCTGTGCTTGCTGAAGAGCGGTCTCGGCTGCCGCGACCTGAGCGTTATTGGCATCGCAGGCGTACCTCGGCGCGTTGCCACAAGCGCCGTCACGAGTGGCCTGAGTCGCGTAAACGCTGGCTTTAGCCGCGTTGATGGCGAGCTCCGCGTTCTGGATCTGCAAGGGATCCGGTGGGCGTAGCAAGTTGGCCAGGTTGGCCTGGTCGGTCGCGAGAAGCGCTTGTGCCTGCTGGACCGCCGCTTGCGCCGCGGCGATGTCGCTAGGTTGGATACTTTGCTTGACTTGATCCAGCTTTGCCTGGGCGCTGGTGACCTCTGCTTCGGCTGCCTTCACGTCGGCCGGACGCCCGCCGGCGAGCATACCATCGAGCTTGGCCTTGGCCGCGTCGAGCACCGCTTGCGCCGCGGCCACGTCCTCCGGGCGGGCTCCGGCTTGGATCGCCTCCAGCTTCGCCTGGGCGCTGTCGACGTTCGCCTGAGCTTGCTCGACCTGGAGGTTCAGGTCGGTCGTATCGAGGGCGATGAGGGTGTCCCCTTTCTTGACGGCGTCGCCGACCTTCACCGGAATTGACGCGACCGTCCCCGACGAGTGGAAGGCAAGCCTGGCTTGGGACAGAGCGGCGACCTGGCCACTGCCGTTCACCGTCGCGGTGATCGAGCCGACGCGAACAGGTACCGTCGAGACGTTGCTAATGAGCGATTGATCTGGATGATAGTAAATGGTGTAGGCAAGGAAAGCCAAGATGACCAAGACGATGATGCCGGCGCTAACGATAATGCGCCCAATCGGAAAGCGAGCTGGCCCACCGGTCGCCGCGTGGTCGGCAGTGGGAACTGCAACGTTGCGCATCAGGCTTGCACTCCCATGGCGAGGTGTTCCTCCTCTATCTCTCAAGCCGGAGAAGCGCTGGTTCCCGCAACCCGGCGCTTTACCTCGGTCATGTTTGGCTGGCCGAGATTAGGGTGATTATAGCCGTGCGGTGGGTGAGGGTCAATCGCTTTGGATACGATGGCAAAGACACGGTGAGAGGGAGAAGACAGAACCTTTCAGGTCCTCTCCCTCGCGGAGAGAGCGCGGGCACTTGGTCGGCAGAGGGGTAAACTGTTCCTATACCAGGCCCGCCACCCACTCAGCGATGACCCGAGCTACCTCGATGTGGTGGCCGAGATAGCTGTGGTCGGCGCCTTCGAAGAGATGGGTGTCGACCCGGGGAGCAACCCTGGCGTTTCGCTTGATCGTTTCGAGATCGGCCGCGCCGCCGACCGTAGGTTCATTGGTCCCATAGAAGGCGAGGACCGGGCAGCGGATCCGGGCGACTGCCGGATCTGGTGTGTGGTCGCCATAGACGTCGACGTTCGTTTCCATACGATTCAGGTAGGCAGAAGCGCTCATCGTTCCCCCGCCAGTGGATCTGCTTCCCCAGGGCAAAAGGTCTCGCCCCCGTCCCTCGGCGACCATCTGCTTAGCCTGCGCGAGGAGTTCGGAATCCACGCGGCCGGCCCGGGCAGGCGGCGAGGCAGCGATCAAGCCAGCGACCCGTGGATCCTGTCGCGCAGCCTGGTAATAGGCGACTTTCAAGGCGCCGAGGCTGTGGCCAAGCAGAGCGACACCTGAGAAGCCCAAGCCAACTGCGAAGTCGATCCAAGCAGCCACGTCACGCGGCGACTCGTCGAAATGCTCCCAGGCGCCGCCCGCGAGGAGTTGCTCGCCATCAGCACGGTTCAACAGCGCGCCGAAGTCGTGACCGCGATTGTTGCCAGTGACAAACGTAAAGCCACGTGACGCCAGTTCACGACCAATGTTGATCGCGGAGGGGGCGTAAAAGCGCCCGGTGAGACCGTGAATCCAGATGATCGGCAGTGACTGCGTTGCGCCGTTCGCGGGAGAGATCACCGCGCCTTCGAGCAGTAACCCATCTTCGCTGCGAATGTGGACAATCTCTTCGACCCAGGGCTTTGCCATTTGCCTCTCCTATACCTTCCAATTCTGAGCATTCGACGGTCCGTGGAGGTAGGGGCAATTATATCTCATGTTGCACCGTGGTCAGGAAAAGCGCAATAATCGTCCTATGGTAGACAGTGCAGAAGCGCATGGGATTGGGTAAGCCCTGGGGTAAAACTGGGGAGGGTGGACTTCTAGCTCGCGCTCCCGGATCGGATCTGCGCTATCTCTGAAAACAAACCCTTGCAACGGAGGAGATGCCATGGGAACCGCGAAGGCGACGGTCCAGCACGCGACCGATTATCGCGGAATTTTGCGGAATTACGTCGGAGGTGAGTGGATCGCCTCGACGGCTTCTCAGACGCAGCAGGTGATCAATCCGGCCACCCGAGAGGCGCTCGCCGACGTGCCCTTGGGCACCGCCGAAGACGTCGATGTCGCGGTGAGCAAGGCGCAGGAAGCCTTCTGGTCCTGGCGCCAAACGCCGCCTCAGCAGCGGGTCCAGTGCCTTTATCGGCTCAAGACGCTCATGACCGAGCGTCTCGACGACCTGGCGCGTACGGTGACTCGCGAGCATGGTAAGACTTTTGAAGACGCGCGGGGCTCGGTGATCCGGGCGATCGAGAACGTCGAAGTCGCCTGTGGCATCCCTTCATTGATGATGGGCTATGGTCTCGAAGACGGCGCGGCGCGGGGAATCGATGAGGATCTGGTGCGCCAGCCCCTCGGCGTCTTCGCTGCAATTTGTCCTTTCAACTTCCCGGCGATGGTCCCCTTCTGGTTTCTGCCCTACGCGGTGGCGACCGGCAACACGTTCATCGTCAAGCCGTCCGAGCAGGTGCCGATCACTCAGCAGGAGATCTTCAAGCTCATCGAGCAGTGTGGCTTCCCGCCGGGTGTCGTCAACCTGGTAAACGGTGCCCGCGACGTGGTCAATGCGATCCTCGACCATCCTGGGATCAAAGGAGTGTCGTTCGTCGGCTCGACCCCGGTCGCGCGCTACGTTTATCGGCGCGCTGCCGAGAACGGGAAACGAGTTCAGGCGCAAGGCGGAGCGAAGAACGTCCTGGTGGTCATGCCCGATGCGGTGCTCGACAAGAGCGTAGCGAACATCATGGGCTCGGCCTTCGGTGCATCCGGCCAGCGCTGCCTGGCTGGCTCGCTCGCGGTGACCGTAGCCGATCGCGCTGGCCGGGCCGCAGCGGCAATTGCTGATGGAGCGCGTGCCCTCAAAGTAGGGGACGGCCTTGATCCCGCTGTGGACGTCGGCCCGGTTATCTCCGAGCAGGCCCAGGAGCGGATCCTGGGCGCGATCCAGCGAGGACTGGACGAAGGCGCGCGGCTCGTGGTCGACGGTCGGGGCGCGGCCGAAAACCGGAAAGGCTTCTTCGTCGGACCAACCGTTTTCGACCAGGTCCAACCCGGCATGCAGATCGCCCAGGAAGAGATCTTTGGACCGGTGCTCGGGGTGATCTCGGTGGATACCCTCGACGATGCGCTCCAGATCATCGAGCACTTGCCCTATGGGAACGCGGCCTCGATCTTCACCCAGGATGGCAAAGCGGCCCGCGAGTTTCGCTACCGCGCGCCAGTCGGCAACGTCGGGATAAACGTCGGTGTTGCTGCGCCCATGGCCTACTTCCCGTTCGGCGGTTGGAAGGCCTCATTCTTCGGTACCCTCCACGGCCAGGGGCGCGATGCAATTGACTTCTTCACCGAGCGTAAGATCGTGATCACGCGGTGGTTTTAGGGCCAGTCATGCTCTCCCTCCGCCGTTTGTGCTCAACACCCCCGAACTATCCCCTCATGGGCGCGTGGTGGGGGTGGGCTGAGCTTCCCCTGTGAGGAGCATAAGGGTCAAGGGATACTCCGATTTCCGATTATTGACACACCCATCGCGATGGGCATAGAATGCTGTCCATACAGCAGGCCGGACAGTCTACCGCGTCTCTGAACGTGGGAAAAGAAGGGGAAGCCTGCACGGGGTCTGATCTGCCATTTCGAGGATAGCGATGCAACCCATCCTTCGTCGTCGCGACCTCTGCCAATTCGTCATGCGCTCGGGGGGCCTGGTCGGAGTGATTCTTGCTGCCAGTTGCTCGGGCGGCTCGTACGTTAGCTCAAGCGGCACTCCGGCCGTGGTGCCGACTAACGTCGTCGGGAAGTCTGATACGTCGGGAATCTCGGCCGGTGCGGCTCTCCAGGCTCCGAATGCAACCTCAACGGCGAAACCTTAACGAGAGAGGATAAGGAGTGTTTGCCATGTCGACGTCGTCTTTGATAAAGGCATCGATCAGCCGTCGCCGAGTGATTCAGGCGACTTTGCTCGGTGCGGGAGGACTGGCCGCGGCAGCGTTACTTGCCGCGTGTAGCGCTGGTTCCACCACGCCGACCCCGGCCCCTGCCGCTACCTCCGTTCCGCCCACGGTGGCGCCGACCCAGGCCCCCTCTCCGACGACCGCGCCGACGGTCGCGCCAACAGTAGCCGCTTCTACGGCGACGACCGCGGCCGCCACGCCCGCTAGCGCGGCGACCCCGAAGGTATCGCCGACTTCGGCCGTGTTGTCCGCCCCGAACACTCAGCCCCAGCATGGCGGGGTGATCCCGACGCCGCGCAACCAGACGCTCGTTGTCGACCAATCGCTCTTCCAGGTATTTGACAGTTTTAACCCTTTCATTCCAAACGGTCAGCAATACCAGGCTGGCTACCAGCAAGCCTGCAAAGAGTTCCTGTTTTATGCCAATTACGCCAAGGGGCGAATCGAGCCATGGCTCGCAACTGGCTGGAAGTACAATGAGAAGTTTGACGAGCTTACGATCACCTTGAACCCCAAGGTGCACTGGAACGACGGCGTTCCCATGACCTCGAGCGACCTCAAGTTCTCACTCGAGATGCTCAAGAATAACCCCACCCTGTTGACGGTCGTTGATCCCTCGGTGCGAACTTTCCTGGACAGTGTGACGACGCCGGATCCCCATACCGCGGTGATCAAGCTCAATGCGCCAAATCCACGGTATCACTACGCTTTCATCTGTGGCATCGTCAATGGGTTCGAGGTCGTGCCAGAGCACATCTGGTCGAAGGTCGATCCTACAACCTTCCAGAGTAACCCTCCAGTCCGCACGGGGCCCTATAAGCTCGATCAGGTCATCCCTTCTCAATTGATGTTCGTTTGGAAGAAAGATCCAAACTATTGGAATAAGGACCAGTTCAATCCAGCGCCAGAGTACGTGGTCTATCGGAGCGCTCCGGTCGTCGATTCCCAGGTCGAAGAGTTCAAGCGAGCGCAGACCGACATTGCCGGCTTCGACTATACTCACATGCTGGCGGTAAAGAACAGCGGCTACCAGAATATGATCATCGAGACGACTTTCCGCGATCCGTGTCCGCGTGGTTTCTGGATCAACTCGGATCCCTCCAAGGGTATTCTGGCCGATCCGCGGTGGCACTGGGCGACTTCTTATCTCATCGATCGCGAAAAGATCGGCTCGACGGTCTGGCTGATCAAGACGCCGCCGGCCCAGTATCCCTGGGCAGATTACAAGTCGAATAGTATCTGGGAGAACGCCTCGATCGCCAGCGAAAACAAGCTGACCTATGATCCGAAGAAGGCAGCCGCCTTGCTCGACGAGATGGGGGCCAAGCTCGATTCATCCGGCAAGCGCGTGTATCAGGGGAAGCCCCTGAGCTTTGAGATCATGACACCGGTCCCGGTCGGGAATCCGGAGCAGGTCATCGCCCAGCTTATTGCCGACGAGTTCAAGAAACTCGGCGTCGACGTCACCGTTCGAGCCTATACCAACGCCGTCTGGACGCAGAAGTGGAATACCGGTGATTTCGACATGGATTCGCACTGGCTCTGTGGTGTCTCTTTTGATCCGGACCAGCTTTATACCCAATTCGAGACTTCGAAGGCGGTTCCGGTTGGCAAGACCGCAGTCAACGGTAACCAGATTCGGATTCACGACGCGGCGCTCAACGCCGATGCGGTGAAGCTCGACGCGGCGGATCCCACGTCGAGTGCGAACAAGGCGTTATTTGATCAAGCCTTGGCAGACTATTACAAAGCCTTGCCGGCGATTCCGATCATTCAGACGACCTATCCCACGGCGTTTAATACGACGTACTGGACAAACTGGCCAACCGACGATAACCTCTACCACGTTCCGGCTAACTGGTGGGGCCAGTTCCTCTTCACGATCGGCAGCATCAAGCCGACCGGGCACGCCTGATCGCCCGCGCGGCGATAGAGGGAAGGAGAAAGGCCTCGCTCGTCTCCTTCCTGTCCACTAGCTTCGGAACAAAGATAAGGAAAAACGTGGCAAGTACCATTGTATTACGAGCGACCGTCGCGCGACTCTCCGTGTTGGCAACCGCGCGGCAGTGGCTTCAGTTGCATCCTTACATCGCCTACGTGATTCGCCGCTTTGTGATGTATCTGCTCACCCTCTGGGGAGCATTCACGGTCGCATTTCTTTTCTTTCGCTTGATTCCTGGTGATCCGGTCGAGGCATTCATCACCAGCCTGGCACAGCAGTATGTCTACAACGCCCAGGCCAGCCAGCAGGTCGTCGAGCACTACCGTCAGGTGTTCGGGCTCGAGGGGAGTTTACCTCAGCAGTACGTTCACTACATGCAGCAGATTATCCTGACCCACGACCTTGGGCCCGCGCTCATCGACTTCCCGGAACCAGCCCAGGTGATTATCTTACGGGCGTTGCCCTGGACGATTGGCCTGCTTGGGCTGTCGGCCGCGTTCGCTTGGATCGGCGGGATTCTGTTGGGCGCCCTGGTAGGGTGGCGACGAGACAGGCCGGTGTCTCAGTGGGTAACAAACGTTGCACTCGCGTTTTCCCACGTTCCCTACTACTTCGTTGCACTGATGCTGATTTTCATCGTCGCGTACCGTCTTGCCTGGCTTCCCCCCTCGGCAGCATACGATCCGGGAGTGAAACCGGGGCTCACGCCGCAATTTATCGTGAGCGTGATTGAGCATGGTACGCTCCCCGCCATCTCGATCGTCTTCATCGGCGTGTGCAACTGGCTGATCTCGACGCGTATGTTGATTGTGACGACTCTGGGAGAGGACTATCTGACCTTTGCCGATGCGAAGGGGTTGAATCCCCGCCACATCCTGACCCAGTATGCCCTCCGCAACTGTTACCTTCCGCAGGTCACCGCTTTTGGTATTTCGCTCGGCTTCATCTTCAATGGAAATGTTCTGGTCGAGCAGTTGTTCAATTATCCGGGCGTCGGCAATCTATTCGTCCAGGCGATCGGCGTTCTTGATTACGACACGATCCAAGGGATCATCGCCTTGGTCATCTTCGCCGTGCTGACGGCCAATCTCTTAATCGATCTATTGCTGCCGGCGCTTGATCCACGAGTCAAATACTGGCACTGACGGCGAGGAGGCTTACGCGGTGTTCGGTTCATTCGCTCGCATCTGGCGCGAGAGTCCTAAGTTTCGCCTGGGCTTGAGCATTCTATTGATCCTCGTCGTGCTGGCTCTCGTCCACTCCCTGATCTCAAACCTGCTCTTTGGCGACACCAATCCACTGGAAATTGGAGGGGACGCACCTTGGCAGACACCGGGCCCGATCCATTGGCTTGGGACTGACCGCTACGGGCGTGACCTTTTCATCATGACACTCAGTGGGCTGGCCGTGTCGCTCGAGGTAGCGGTAATCGCTGGACTACTATCGACGCTGATCGGGGTCATTGTCGCATTTGTCGCCGGCTACAAAGGGGGAACGGTCGATGGTGTCCTGAAGACGACCACGGATATGTTTCTAGTCGTGCCAAGCTTTCCGCTTCTCTTGACCCTGTCGGCCTACGTGCGCCACGTTACGGTGATCGACGTCGGGATTCTTCTCGCCATCTTTAGCTGGCCGTTTGCCGCCCGGACGATTCGCTCGCAGGTGCTCAGCCTGCGCAGTCGCCCCTATGTCGAATTAGCCCGGGTGACAAATCTGGGAGACTTTGAAATTATCTTCCAGGAGTTGCTACCGAATCTGCTTCCGTACATCGGCGTTGGCCTGGCGACAGCATCTCTGGGAGCGATTTTCGCTCTAGTTGGCTTGGAGGTGATCGGCCTTGGTCCTGGTAACATCATCGATCTGGGCCTGATGATCAACTGGGCGATCACCTGGGGAGCACTAAGCCTCGGAGCGTGGCCAATCTTCGTCGCGCCGGTCGTTATTCTCTCGCTTCTCTTCATCTCGGTCAATCTCATCAACATCGGACTCGAGGAGTTGTATAATCCAAGATTGCGTGGGACGGCCGGGGCGTGATGACGAGCATATTGCGCACGAGCACACTGCGCTGCGAAGCTACCGAAGGGAGCAGCCCCCAATGGTAAACCCATCCTTGGCGACGAGTCCTCTCCACACCTCTGACTCGCCGTTGCTCGAGGTCGAGAACCTCCAGGTCTTCTATCGCACTGTGAGCGGATTGGCACGGGCGGTCGACGGTGTGGATTTGACCGTGAGGCGAGGTGAGATCCTCGGGCTGGCCGGCGAGTCTGGCTGTGGCAAGAGCACGTTGGCCGGCGCTTTGCTGGGGTTGATCCGCCCGCCTGGTTACATTGCCGGCGGACGAGTTCTCCTGCGCCCCTCCGGACGCGAGCCAGTCGATTTGCTTCGGGTCGACGATGGCACGTTGCGCTCGATCCGCTGGCGCCATCTATCCTACATTCCCCAGGGCTCTATGAACTCGCTGAATCCGGTGATGCGGATCGTTGACCAATTCGTCGACGTCATGGCCGAGCACGGTACCGCCAGCCGGGAGGAAGCACGTGACACGGTACCGAGTCTGCTCCAACAGGTGGGATTAGGCGGCCACGTGGCGCGGATGTATCCGCACGAGTTGTCCGGAGGAATGAAGCAGCGGGTGATTATCGCCATGGCCATCGCCCTGAAGCCGGATCTCGTGATTGCCGACGAGCCAACGACCGCGCTTGACGTGAACGTTCAGCGCGTGATGATTCAAACCCTTGCCGAGCTACGCGATCGGCTGGGCGTCTCGCTGATTATTGTGACCCACGATATGGCGGTCCACGCCGAGCTCGTCGACCGTGTCGCGGTGATGTACGCGGGAAAGGTCGTCGAAGTTGCCGGGGTGCGACAGATTTTTGCCAATCCCCGACACCCTTATACCCAGGGGCTGATCGGCGCGATTCCTCGAGTTGGCGGTGAGCGCAAGCGTCTGGAAGGCATCCAGGGCAACGCGCCAAGCCCACGCGACTGGCCGACCGGCTGTCGGTTTCATCCGCGTTGTTCGCACGTGCTGCCGGTGTGTCGCTCTGAGGTGCCAATCATGCGCCAAATCCAGAGTGGTGGGGCTGAGAAGCAGCCTGATTCTGGTCTTGTCGCTTGTCATCTGTACGCGGCCGCCGGATCGGAGGTATCGGCATGAGCGAGAGCAGCAAGCGCATCGAACTGTCTGATCTTAGCCACGTCTTTCGCGGCGCGGCCTTTCGTCAGATGGGGGGTGAGCTGACCGCGGTCGACCACGTCTCGTTTCGTCTGACCGCCGAGCCTCCACAGATCGTCAATTTGGTCGGAGAAAGTGGAAGCGGCAAGAGTACGCTCGCCCGAATTATTCTCGGCCTCCAACGACCAACGAGCGGAAGCATTACCTACTGTGGAAAGGATGTTTACCGACTGACCGGCGCGGAATTTCGACAGTACCGGCGGGAGGTTCAAGTGGTCTTCCAGGATCCGTATGGCATCTTCAACCCATTTTACCGGGTCGATCGGATCTTCTGGACGGCGATCAAAAAATTCGGACTGGCTTCCTCGGAGGAGAAGGGACGCGCCTTGATCGAGCAATCGCTGGCCGCGGTCGACCTTCGGCCGGAAGACGTGCTTGGACGCTATCCGCATCAGCTTAGTGGGGGGCAACGGCAACGGGTCATGCTTGCGCGGGTGCATATGCTCCGCCCTTCTTTCATCATCGCTGATGAGCCCGTTTCGATGCTCGACGCTGCTGTCCGGGTTCTTTTTCTGAACATTTTGCTCGACTTCAAAGAGCGATACGGGATGACCACACTCTTCATTACCCACGATCTCTCGACCGCTTATTACCTGGGAGGAGAGATCATGGTCATTTCGAATGGTCGGATTGTCGAGCGTGGCAGCACCGACGACGTACTGCTTCGTCCAGCCCATCCGTACACGCAGCAGCTTCTATCATCACTACCGGTCCCCGAGCCAGAGGCGCGTTGGCACGAGATGCTAAAGCTGACCGAAGACCGCGCAACGACTCGTGGCCGAACGCGCGCCCGCTGCCTTTTTGCCGAGCGCTGTCCGATGGTAATGGAGCAGTGCTGGGAGCAACGGCCCGAACTCGTAACCGTTGGACCTAGCCACGAGGCGCGTTGTTTTCTGTATGGGGCAGAGGCAACCGAGGCAAACCCGTCGAGAGTATTGGCAACTGGTGACGAACGGAAGTAGGTGAGCAAGGCGTGGATGCAATGAATGCGCGTGTCGAGCCAGGACGCCAGGCCAGGGGGCTATCCCAACCCCAACAGTCCCCACCGTATTGGCGGCGCTTGCTCTATTTTTGGTGGGTCGGAATCCTGGTTTTACTGGTCGTCGTCGCGGTTTGGGTAGACCGCGCTACTAGCAACGTTGACGTATCGGCTTCGAATCGCGTGGCGAAGGGCTCACCGATTGCCACCAGTGCCGCTAGCGCGACGCAAGTCGGTGCTTCGGCGCCGACGGTCGCGACTCCTGCTGTTCAGGATAACAGTGCCTGGTATCTCTATCAGCAAACTCACGAAGGCGACTATTGTCAGTGCAACAAGTAAAGGATAGATCAGTGAAGGAGCGAGTCAGGATCGGTATTGTCGGCGCGGGTTGGGCGGGGCGAACCCACGCCAAACACTATCAGAAGTTACCGTGGGTCGACATTGTTGCGTGGGCGGACGTAGTTCCAGGGTTAGCCAAAGCGGCGGCTGACGAACTGGGCGTGTTGGCCGACGTCTATCTCGACTACCGTGACATGTACGAGAAGGCGGATCTCGATGCAGTGAGCGTTTGCACCTACAACATGGGCCACCGCGCGCCAGCAGTCGACGCGCTCGAGTTAGGGAAGCCGGTTTTGCTCGAGAAGCCGATGGCGGCGACGCTCGAAGATGCCCAAGCGATCATGCGCGCCGCCGATCAAAGCCGTGCGTTTCTGATGGTTGGCTTTCAACCGTACTTTTCGGCCGAACAGAAGGCAGCGCGCGAGATCGTCGCGACCGGGACGTTGGGTGAGATCTACTACGCCGAGACCGTCGCCCATCGTCGGTGGGGTATTCCCGGTGGAAACTTCGTCCGCAAGGCGTCAGCCGGCGCCGGAAGTCTCGTCGACATCGGCGTTTACGCGATTCACGCTGCTCTCACGATCATGGGAAACAGCCAGCCGGTCAGCGTCAGCGCGATCGCTGGGAACCACCTAGCCAAGAATTTCGTTGGAACCCAGCCGGCATTCGGCGGGCCATGGAAAGCCGAGGATGTCGAAGTCGAGGAGTTTGCCAGCGGCTTTGTGCGCTTTGCCAATGGGGCAGCACTGATCGTGAAGTCAGCCTGGGCCTCGAACATCGATTCGATGGGCCGTACCTTCTTCCTTGGAACGAAAGCCGGTCTTGCGCTCGACCCGCTCGAGGTGTACATCAATCAGCAAATCGGTAGCCTGAACATGACCGCGAGCCCAAAAAACTTGCGCCCGGTCGAGGACTGGCCGGAGAAAATTCGGGCCTTTGCCCAGGCGGTGCGTGACGGCGGGCCGACGCCAATTCCGCCCCACTGGGCGTACCTCGTCAACGTCATCATGGATGGCATGCTTCGCTCGGCCGCCGTCGGCTATGAGGTCAAGGTATCGGCGGAGTATTCGTAAATAGGGCTGGGATTTGGACCACGAAGGGCGCAAAATGGACGCGAAAGTCACCGCGAGAAGGGTATGAGAGGCTGGCGAGTCCCTCGGCCCGGTATATCGGTGGCGTCGTTGGCGATCGCGAGCTGGCGCTGAGCGGCGAAGGGGATCATGGGGAAGGAGGGAGGCATGTCCAGAGCCTGCGCGAGGGCGTTCTCGAGTGTTTCGATGTCGAAAGGTGCTACGATACTCTGCTCAGCGAGAGACGTCGCTTGAGCCGCCGCTGCCATCTGGCTGGAAGTCGAGATAGCCACAACAGGAATCGTCCGCGTCTGGGTGTGGACTTTGAAGCTAACCAGCGTTTGCCAGTCTCTCGGCCGAGCTGGTCGAATCCCGATGACGATGAGGTCGGGCTGCGTCCGTTCGGCAAAGCTCACCGGGTCTGTCGGGGCAGATGGCGTCTCAACCCGGTATCCGGCCTCGGTGAGCACAAGCTGCTCGATTTCACGAAGATCCGGGTCGTGTTCGATTAACAGTACGGTTGAATCCCGATAAGGCATCTATTTACTCCGCTCATGGTGCAATGGCTGGAACATCGGCTAACCATGGCATTCACGATAGCTCTTTGCACCGACCAATAGCTTAAAACGAATCCAGTGGTCCAACGTTTCAATTTCGATTCGAAATCTAAACCCGTTCCAAGGCGGCTAACATAGCTCGTGCGGCGGAACCGACCAGGCGGACGTCGCTGCCGAGGCCGAGGAAGCGGAACCCGCGATGGAGATAGCGATTTGCCGAGTCGGCGCTGTAGGTTTGGATGCCGGGTACCTTGTCCGCGGCGAGCGACGCGTCCAGAATTTCTTGAATGGCTTCCTCGACCACTGCTGGAACCTCGGACAATTCCGGCCCGTAACCGTACGACACGGCGAGGTCATTCGGACCGATCAGGCAGCCGTCGACGTCTGGAACGCTCATGATCTCGCGTGCGTTCGCGACTCCCGCGCGCGTTTCCAGCATCACGATCACCAGCAACTCCTCATTCGATGCTTGGAAATAATCCGAGCCGCCATATAGCAAGCCACGGGGCGTTCCCCAGCTCCGAATCCCCCGAGGCGGATAGCGCGTGGCGGCGACCGCGGCTTCGGCCTCGGCGCGGGTATTCACTGTTGGAACGATGACGCCGTACGCGCCCATGTCGAGGGCGCGCTGGATCAGCATTGGATCGTTGGCGGTGACCCGGACCAGCGGCGTGACGTCGGTCGTGCTCACCGCTTGGAGCATGCTCTGGAGACTACCGTGGCTGTTCTCACTGTGCTGCATGTCAATCAGCACCCAATCGAAGCCGGCGTGGGCGAGAATCTCGGCCAGCAAGGGACTCCCTGAGGTCATGAAAATGCCGTTGGCGGCCTTGCCTTCCCGGAGCAGGCGTTTGGTCAGGTTGGGACGCATTGCACTCTCCTTTGACGCAGTCGCTGGGGGCGCGAAGGGTGGCTCCAGTATACTCGATAGAAAGACTCTCAGTTTCTACGAAGGAGAAGCTATGTCATCCGAGGAGATCGTCAAGTTTATGCGGTCCATGCGCTCGGTGCGGCGCTTCGCGCCGAGGCCGGTGCCCGAAGATGCCATTCGGGGCATCCTCGAAGTCGGACGTTGGACCGGCAGTGCCAAAAATACCCAGCCCTGGGAGCTCCTGCTGGTCCGTGAACCGGCGACGCTCCAGGCTCTGTCGAAGCTCGGTCAGTTCGCCGAGCACTTGGCGCGAGCACCGATGGCGGTACTGCTTATTATGAACTCCACGGCCAATCGCTTTGACTCGGGCCGGTTAGCTGAGCGACTGATGCTCGGTGGCTGGGCTTACGGAGTCGGCTCGTGCATTGCCTCGCTCTTCCCTGAAGAGAACGAAGCGCAGGCGAAGCAGCTTCTCAGGGTGCCGGGCGACCGCGAGATGCGCACAGCTATCTCATTTGGCTACCCGGCTGACGTGGCAGCCTTGCGCGCAAGCAGCGATGCTGGACGCCGCTCGGTACTGCCGATGGGACGGAAGCCGTTGAATGATCTGGTGCATCTCGAGCGGTATGGCGAGCATATTATATAGTCTATGAATAAGCTTTCTGGCCTTCGGGGAGTTCAAGCATTAGTTAAGGGGGAGATCGCGGAAGTCGGAGGGACGGAGTCTCCGCCTTGAAAAGGCAGGAACTCTGCAACAAACGTGGCAAACTCCCGCTCGAGACGTGCAGCGCCTGCTCCCAGATCTGTCCGGTCGATACCGTCCCGAACTGACATCTTGGGATCTCCATGCCTGTCACCTCGGGATGGTTCAGTGCTCTAACTAACGATTGCTATAGGTCAGCTAGTAGCTCGAGTTAAGCCAGATTAGCCTAAGATTCGACAAAACTCGTATTGACGGTCGTACACACTCTGGCTACAATAAGGAGCGTTTGTACAGTACGCAAACTTTTTTCGCTGCTACCCCGTGCGTACTGATGGCGATGAACGCGGTCTCGGAGAGGGGGGCGAGGAAGACGAA
Source organism: Chloroflexota bacterium (assembly GCA_021324795.1). Taxonomy (GTDB): domain Bacteria; phylum Chloroflexota; class UBA6077; order FW602-bin22; family CADDYW01; genus JAJPIK01. The sequence continues at coordinate 66,755 of JAJPIK010000093.1, read as the reverse complement.
GCCTCGCCTTACTCCGCTCCTAGGCCATCAGGCAGCTTTGCCTGGAGGATGCATGGCAGCAACGGCGCTCCCGACCGGCCGTCGACGGCGAATCTCTCGGATGTGGCTTCGTGAAAACCTCGATGCCTACGTTTTCCTGGCCCCATGGTTAATTGGGTTCATTATCCTTACTGCCGGGCCGATGCTTGGCTCGCTCGGTCTCGCGCTCAGTAATTGGGACATGATCAATCCCCCGCACTTGATCGGTCTGGCTAACTTCTCTGGCCTGGTCAACGATGATTTGTTTTGGACATCGCTCTACAATACGGCCTATTACACATTCATCGGCGTACCGGTCTTTCTGATCTCCGCGCTCCTCGCCGCCTTGGCGTTGAACCAGAAGCTGCGCTGGATCAATTACTACCGGACGATCGTCTACCTGCCCTCGGTGACCCCGGTCGTCGCGAGCGCTTTCCTCTGGCAGTGGATCTTCAATCCGGACTTCGGGCTGGCGAACGCTGGTCTTCACGTTCTTGGATTGCCCCCCTCGAACTGGATCTGGGATCCGACGACGGTTAAACCGTCGCTGATCTTGATGGGCATCTGGGGAATTGGGCCGCAGATGGTGATTCTGCTCGCCGGTCTGCAGAACGTGCCTGACCAGCTTCTCGAAGCGGCCAACGTCGATGGTGCCGGGGCGTGGTCACGCTTTCGGCACATCACCATCCCAATGCTCTCGCCTACCCTCTTCTTTTGCTTGGTAGTTCAGATCATCGGCAGCTTTCAGATCTTCACGATTGTCTACATCATGACGAACGAAGGCGGACCGGCCAACGCTTCGCTGATGTATGTGATGTACCTCTATCGCGTGGCCTGGGAAAGCCTGCGGATGGGCTACGCCTCGGCGCTTGCCTGGATTCTCTTTGCGATTATTCTCGTGATTACGGTGATCCAAGTCCGGCTGGCTAACCGTTGGGTGTATTACGAGGGGCAGGAGATGCGGGGATGAGTCTGGGAATAGCTGAAGCGAAGCGGACCGTACCCCTGGAGCGACTGCGCTCGCGGATCGTGACGACGCCGGGGCATCTGATCTTGCACGGAGTTCTCTTGGCGATCAGTGTCATCGCGTTGATTCCCATGATTTGGATGTTGTCGACGTCGCTCAAGACGAGTGGCACCGAGTTGGAATGGCCGATCCAGTGGGTTCCCCAGCCAATCGTCTGGTCGAACTACATTCACGCCCATACAATGCTCGCCTTCGGCTACTACTATCGCAATACGATTACGATTACTCTGCTATCAACACTCGGAGCCGTGATCACCTCCTCAATGGCTGGCTACGCATTCGGTCGGTTGCGGTTCATTGGGCGCACGCCACTCTTTGGGCTCGTCCTTGCCACGATGATGTTGCCGAACATCGTCACCTTGATTCCTACCTACCTGATCTGGCGCTACCTCGGCTGGCTTGATACGCTGGTACCTTTGATCGTCCCCTCGTGGCTGGGCGGTAGCGCTTTCTACATCTTCCTGATGCGTCAGTTCATGATGGGCCTGCCGCGCGAGCTCGATGAAGCAGCGCGGATGGATGGCGCATCGACTTATCGGATCTTTTGGCAAGTCGTGTTGCCACTCTGTGGTCCAGCACTCGCGGCGATCGCCATCTTTAGCTTCGTTGCGCATTGGACCGACTTCTTGGCTCCCTTAATTTATCTCAATAGCGACCACAATCGCACCGTCGCGATTGGTCTGGCGCTTGGAGTGGGCGCCTACCACACCAGCTACAACTACGTCATGGCGATCTCATTCACCATGACCTTGCCTATCGTCGCGCTGTTCTTCTTCGCACAGCGCTACTTTATGAAAGGTGTTGTTTTATCTGGCCTCGCTGGCCGATGAGGGAAGGAGAAAGATATGGCTATTTCGCGTCGACGGATGGTTCAACTCGGAATCCTGGCAAGCTTGGGGGTAATTGTCGCGGCCTGTGGGCCGAACGCCGGAACGAGCTCGAGCAGCCAGAGTCAAGTGCCCGCGACCGCACCGACCGCGGCAAGTCAGGCGAGTCAAGCCGCCCCGACGGTAGCAGCCAGTGCGGCGGCCAAGCCAACGACCGCGGCGGCTTCGAGCGCACCTGCTCAGCCGAGCACGGTGGCACCGGCTGCTCAATCGGCTTCGACGAATGGCCAGGGGGTAACTCTCCCGATCATCAACCACGATGCGTATGGTCCTGAGCTAGACAAACTCGTCTTCCCGCCTGCCTATCAGATCTTCCAGCAAAAATATGGGATCACCGTCAATCAGACAATCCTGCCGGAGGATCAAAACTATCCGGTCAAGCTCCTGACGATGGTCGCCAGTGGCTCGGCACCGGACGCGGCGTTTGTCCATCCGCAGTGGCTGCCGAGCCTGGCGTACAAAGGGGCACTGATCGAGATTGACTCCTACATGAAAGATCCGGAAGTCAATGCGGGCGACCTCTTCAAGGGCGCTCTGACTTACTATCAATTCCCGCAAGGGGCAAAGACGTACGGGATTCCCCATTATTCAGGCCCCTGCGTGACGATCTTCAACCGAACGCTTTACAAGCAGGCCGGCGTGCCGGCGCCGGACGAAGTGGCGAAGACAAGTGGTGGCTGGACCTGGCAGGCGGCGTTGGACACCGCTCAGAAGATGACCAAGGGGTCCGGGCCGACGAAGCAGTTCGGCTGGGACTCGCTGAATGGCGGATTACATTTCTTGGACGTCATCATCTGGGGCTTTGGCGGAGATCTCTGGGACGAGGCGATGACCCATTGTCTGCTGGGCGATCCCAAGCCGTTAGAGGCGTTGCAGTTCTACGCCGACTGGCTGGCGAAGTACCACGTCGTCCCCTCGGCGGCCGAGGCCGCCGGCGTCACCAGCAGCAAGTCCGGACGGATCATCTCCGGTCGCGTTGCCGCGAAGTATGGGATCAAGGGCGACGTTCCCGAGATCGCGGCCTGGGCCGAGAAGTCGAACGTCGAGCTGGGAATGACTCACATTCCCCAGGGCCCGTCTGGCCTCTTCGTCCGCAATGGGCCCAACTCCTTCTGCATCATCAAGGGCTGCAAGCATCCGGACGAAAGCTTCAAGCTGATTAACTTCATGAGCTTAGACGATTTCCAGAACCTGCAGTACAAGGTCGGTGCGTCGATCCCGCCTCGTAAGAGCCAGATGACGAGTGACGCGTTCAAGAAATCGCTCCGTCCCTGGGAGTCGCTCGAGGTTTGGCAACAAGCCGCCGACGCTGACCACCCGCTGCGCGAGGCCGCGACTCACCTCGACATTCAGAACACCTTCAATCCGGCCTGGGACCTGATTACCTTGGGGACGAAGACAGCGAAGGAGGCTATCCCCCCGATTATTCCCAAGATCGATGCTTTGCTTGCTCAAGCAAAGAACGCGAGTTGAGTATCGTCCTGTTCCTTCTCCCTCTGGGAGAGGGTTGGAGCTTTCCCTGGGCGGAGTGAAAGGGTGAGGGTGGGCTGACCGATTGTAACCTATAGCAAGAAGGGGGAGAGACCGCTAACGTGGCAGATAGTGACCTAACCGAGCGCGAATCCGAGGTAACGCCGCCCGGCTTTAATGATCCACCCTTCGTCTTACCAGACACCGTCGAACTGCGAACCGGCATCGTCTATAGCCGACCGTCCGGCCGCGAGTTGACCCTCGATCTGTTCCTGCCGAAGCATCAGACCGGGCGCAAGCCCGGGATGATCTTCGTGCACGGTGGCGGCTGGCGCGGCGGCACCCCGAGACAGTTCTGGCGTCAGGCCACGCACCTGGCGGCGCTTGGTTGGCCCGGGGTGAGCATCAGCTACCGGTTCACCCCGGAGTTCCATTTCCCGTCCCAGCTCGAAGATGCTCAGGCCGGGGTTCGCTGGCTGCGCGCTCACGCCGACGAGCTTGGCGTGGATCCCAATCGGATCGGTGCGGCGGGTGGATCGGCTGGCGGCCATCTCGTCGCCCTGCTCGGGACGACCAACGTCGTGGTCGACAGAATCCATTCGCGGGTGCAGGCGGTAGTGTCGTTCAATGGCGTCTTTGATTTCCCCACCCTGATGACCGAAGACGCGCGTGAGCCACGTCGTGCCTTGCTCGGCGACGATCCGGAGGCGCCGATCCGGGCCTCTCCGCTGTACCACGTCGACGAGAACGCCGCGCCGACCCTTTTGCTCCACGGCACCGCCGACGTTACCATTCCAATCGCCCAATCGCTCGCCTTCCAGCAGAAGCTACAAGCATGCGGCGTGCGGGCCGAATTGTTCGTCGCGGAAGGGGCGGCTCACGGGTTCTTCAACCGCCCGCCGTTTTACCAGCCAACCTTGGAGCGCATGGAGCACTTTCTTCGCGAGATTCTGGGCGACTGACCGGAGTTTCCTCATTCCCCTTCTCCCGCGCACTGGGAGAAGGGGAATGAGGATGAGGGGTGTCACCCAAACCTGCTATAATCCAGACGATTGAAACTCTGGAGACCATGATGCCCCAGCGCCAACTAGTCAACTATTGCTTTTACAAGATCGATCCCGCCTGGCGCCTGCGCTCGTCCGAGCAGCGCGCCGCTGACAAGGCCGATTTCGTCGGTGCTGTCGAGAAATTCGCCGACGACATGCTCATCCGCACCTATACGACCGTCGGCACGCGTGGCGATGCGGATCTGCTGATCTGGCGAGCGACCGAAGAACCGGAGCTGCTCACTAAGGCGACCGCAGCGATCAACCACACCTCGCTCGCGCCGTATCTGACCTCGCCCTACCATTATTTGGCAATGACCCGTCGCTCGATGTACGTGACCAAACACGTCCACTCCGGCCAGGAAGGCACCCGTACGCGGATTCGTCCGGCCGATGCGCCGTATCTCATCGTCTACCCCTTCGTCAAGACCCGGGCCTGGTACGCCCTTTCCATGGAAGAGCGCCAGAAGATGATGGATACCCACATCGAGGTCGGTCACAAGTACCCCTCGGTGAAGATCAACACAACCTATTCGTTCGGCCTGGACGATCAAGAATTCGTCGTTGCCTTCGAGACGAATAGTCTCTCCGATTTTCTGGACCTGGTGATGGATCTGCGTGAGACCGCGGCCAGCCTCTACACCCTGCGGGACACGCCGACCTTCACCTGTACCCGTATGCCGATTGGCGACGCCCTGGATCTGATCGGCTAATGAAGTTTGGTGGGCACGTCTCGATCGCCGGTGGGCTGGATCGGGCGATCGAGCGTGGTCAGAAAATCACGGCCGACTGTATCCAGATCTTTGTCACCCCGCCGCAGCGCTGGCTCAAGGCGAATCACTCGGATGAAGCGGTCGCCAAGTTTCTCGATGCGAAGGCGTCGAGCGGGATCGGGCCGATTCTTCTGCACGGCTTATATCTGATCAACCTTGGCTCGGCCGACGATGCCTTGCGCCAGAGATCGGTCGACGCGCTTGTCTCGCAACTGGGCTGGTCGGACCGGCTGGGGGCGATGGGGGTTTGCTTCCACGTCGGCTCGTTCGGTTCGGAAGAGCGCGAGATCGGCCTGGCTCGAGCGGCCGAAGGGATCGCCGACATTCTCACCCGCGCCGACGGTACGTCGCCTTTGCTCTTGGAAACCACGGCCGGGGCTGGCAACAGCATTGGTGGTCGCTTCGAAGATCTCGCCGAGTTGATTGAGCGGCTCGCTCGCTCACCCCGACTGCAGGTCTGTCTCGATACCTGTCACATCTTCGCGGCGGGCTATCCCTGTTTGACGACGGCTGAGCTTGACGCAACGCTCGGCGAGTTCGACCGCCTGATCGGTCTCGATCGCCTGACCGCCCTGCACCTGAACGACTCGAAAGGCGCCTTCGGCTCACACAAAGATCGCCACGAAAACATCGGCGACGGCCAGATCGGCCTCGACGGCTTCCGGGCGATCGTCAACCATCCCAAGCTGAAGGGACTACCGAGCTTCCTAGAAGTGCCGGGGATCGACGGTGAGGGGCCGGACGAAGAGAATCTGCGCCGGCTGCGAGAGTTGGTTAGTGACGAAAAGCGTCCCGCGGTCTGAGGATCTTGTCATCAAGGCATCTTCTATTGGATCGGAGGCTCCGGCCCAGGTAATCGAAACGTCTTTCTGCACTCACCGGTGACTGGGGGGCGATCCGTTCCCGTATCGTGGCGTCGTGCTCGCCATTCATTTGTTACGACTCGTCTCGACGATTGAAGGCATTGCCGCGCTGATCGTCGCGCGTGCCCTGTTGCGACTTCTTCTCGCGAATCGCCCCATCCTCGTTCTCACGGCGTGCGCCGCGATTGCTTTTCAGCCAACCGTGCTGAACACGTTCAGTGTCGCTCAAAATGATGGCACGGTGGCCCTGTTCATCTTGCTGGGAATCTTCTGGTGTGTCAGGTTCGTCGATCGCGCGTGCTGGCAGGCGAAAACTTCATCGCTGGTTCGGCCGAATGATACGACGTCGCTCTATCTATTCTGGCAACGAGCGCGTCCACTGACCGCGGATCTGCGCTTCCATGTCCGAGCGGTGGCATGTGACGGCACTCCGATCAAAAGGAGCCGTGCTCAACCGTTGGATGATCTCTTCTACCTGCTCGGTGGTCGCTGGCCCACCAGTCGTGATCAGATTCCTGATGAGTACGCCGACTAGGTGCTGACTAAAGTTTCCAGATGCTGACCTCTCGCTCAACCGCTGTAACCCGTCGGATGTTTCTGGTGCCACTCCCATGCTGACTTGATGATTGCCGCCACGTCATCATACCTTGGCCGCCAGCCAAGAACGGCTCGGGCGCGTTGGGAGTTCGCGATGAGGATGGCGGGATCGCCGGGGCGACGTGGAACGTCGACAGTGGGAATCGGGTGGCCGGTGACTTGACGGGCAGTTTCAACGATCTGGCGGACCGAAAAGCCGCTGCCGCTGCCAAGGTTGAAGGCGCCGGAGCGGGTCTTGGCCGCTTCGACGGCGAGAACGTGGGCCTGGGCAAGGTCGGCGATGTGGATGTAGTCGCGAATCGCCGTGCCATCGGGCGTTGGATAGTCGGCGCCGTAGATCGAGAAGTGTTCGCTCTGGCCAAGGGCGACCTGGAGCACCCGCGGGATCAGGTGCGATTCCGGTTGGTGGGCTTCGCCGAGGCGCTCGGTGGCCCCGGCAGCGTTGAAGTAGCGCAGGAAGATCGTGCGGAGGTTATGCGTCTGGGCATACCAGGTCGCAGCGCGCTCGACGGCGAGCTTGGTCTCGCCGTAGCAGTTGACCGGCGCGGTCGGATCGTCCTCTTCGATTGGCACGCGGACCGGATTTCCATAGACGCCGGCTGACGAGGAGAAGATGAAGCGGCCAACGACGGTGGCGACCATGGCGTCGAGCAGGTTAATCGAGTTGACGACGTTGTTCCGATAGTATTTGCCCGGATCCTTCATCGACTCGCCGGCCTCGATCGAACCGGCAGTGTGGACGACCGCGTCGGCTCGAAAGTCGCGCAATGCCTGCTCGATCAGGTGACGGTTGGCTAAGTCGCCTTCGACGATCATGATGTCTCGAGGCAGGGCGGCGCGGTGGCCGGTGCTGAAATTGTCGAAGACGGCGACCTGGTGGCCAGCGGCGAGGAGGGCCTCGACTACGCCGCCCCCAACGTAGCCGGCGCCACCAGTAACGAGAATGCGCTCGCTCATCGGCTCACCGCCAGCTCGACGCGATGACCATCCAGGCTCAGCGACTCACGATAGGCGTCGGCCGGTCCCGGTCCCGGGCAAAGCTGACGCGACAACGTCTCTTGTTTGATGTAGCCTCCGAAGTTGTCGAAGACGTCTTTGATGGCGGGCGGCGCTTCGTAGTAGGTCGTGATCCGATCCTCGATCTGGAAGTCAGCGGCCTTGCGCATGGTCTGGATCCGGTGGACCAGCTCGCGTGCTAGTCCTTCCTGGACCAGTTCCGGTGTCAAGGTTGTCGTGACCGCGACAGCCACGTTCACGTCGGTCGCGATGCTCAAACCGGGCCGATCCGAGACCGAGACGTCGACTTCTTCGGGCGCAAGGGTGTAGCCGTCGACGGTGACGTTCTGGCCGGCCTGAACCTGACGGGCGATCTGGGCGGCGTTGGCGTTGCGCAGAGCTTCCATCACCTTTGGCGCATTCCGATGGTACTTCGGCCCGAGCAATTGTGGCTTGCCTTTCACCGAATAGGTCACCAGATCGCCCAGATTGTCGACGAAGCGAACGTTCTTCACGTTCAGCTCGTCCTGGATCTGACCGACCAGGCGCGCCACCGCGGCTTGATCCGCCGAATCGGGGAGCTTGACCAGCAGCTCGGCCAAGGGTTGGCGCACTTTCAGCCCCGCCTTGTTCCGCGCGGCGCGTCCCAGTTCGACGACCTCACGGAGCAGCGCCATCTCGGCGAGTAACGCCTCGTCGAGCAGCGCCTCCTGCGCCTGTGGATAGCGTGACAGGTGCACGCTGACCGGAGCGTTGGCGTCGACCGAGCGAACCAGGTTCTGATACAGCTCTTCGGACAGGAACGGCACGACCGGCGCGAGCAGCTTGCTGAGCTGGATCAGCGTCTCGTAGAGCGTGAGATAGGCAGCCGACTTATCAAGATCGGCCTCGCTCTTCCAGAAGCGGCGTCGGCTGCGGCGCAGGTACCAGTTCGACAAATCGTCGAAGAACTCCTCGAACCGGCGGATGGCCTCGATGGGGGTGTAGCCGCCGATGGCCTGATTCGCCGACGCGGTGACCTCCTGCAGCCGAGCCAGGATCCAGCGATCGAGTGCCGTGCGCATGTCGACCGGTACGTTCACCTTGGTCGGGTCGAATTGATCGATGTTCGCGTAGGTGACGAAGAACGAGTAGACGTTCCAGAGCGTCAGCAGCTTGCGCCGGGTCTCGTCGGCCAGGCCGTAGCCGAAGTTCAGATTTGATTCCGGGTTCTGGCCGCAGTAGATCCAGCGCATCACGTCGGCGCCCATGCGATCGACCGCTTCGCTGAACGAGATCGCGTTGCCAGCACTTTTGTGCATGGGGCGGCCAAACTCGTCATAAACTTTCTCGTAGACGAAGACGCGTTTGTATGGCGCCTTGCCGACCAAAGTCACGCTCATGAAGAGCATCGAGTAGAACCAGAGCCGGATCTGCTCGCGCATCTCCAGGACGAGATCGGCCGGGAACCACTTCTCCCAATACTGACGGTCGGTTAGATAGCCAAGCGTCGAGAACGGCACGATACCGGCGTCGAGCCAGCAATCGCCGACGTCCGGTACCCGCGAGGCGACGCTGCCGCACTTCGGACAGCGGATCTGAACCGCGTCGATCCAGGGCCGATGAAGCTCGGCAAGCTGGTCGAGACCAGTCACCGCGAGCTGCTTCAGCTCGTCGAGCGAGCCGACCACGGTCATCTCGCCGCATTGACAGATGTAGAACGGCAAGGGCAGGCCCCAGTAGCGCTTGCGCGAGATGCACCAATCGCCCATATTATTGAGCCAGTCTTCCATCCGCTTACCGGCCCAATCCGGGATCCACTCGACCTCGCGCGCCGCCTGAATCATCTGGGGTCGGATCTCCTTGGCCGAGATGAACCACTCGTCGACCAATCGGAAAACCAGCTCGGAAGCACAACGCCAGCAGACCGGGTAGCGGTGCGTGTACTCCTCGACCGCGTAGAGCACGCCGCGCCGGGTCAGGTCGTCGACGATCGGCTGGGCGACCTCCGAGACGTTGCGCCGACTGAGCCAGTCGAAGCCGTCGAAGTAATTGCCGAAATCGTCGATTGGGATGACGACCGGCAGATTCTCGGCTTTGCTGAGCTCGTAGTCCTCGGCGCCGCAGCCCGGGGCGATGTGGACGACGCCGGTGCCTTCTGCTTCCGAGACTTCCGACCAGGGCACGATCTTATGGACGAGGTTGCGCTGGGCGGGCAACGTCGGGAACGGTGCGACGTACTCCCGTCCGACCAGTTCCGCGCCCTTCAGAGTGCGCTCGACGATGTATGGTCCGCGCAGCATCCGAACCGTGTTCTTGGCGAGGTAGTAGGCCTCGTCGCCCTGACGGACCTGAAGGTACTCCAGCTCCGGCTGGACCGCCGCGGCGACGTTGGCCGGCAGGGTCCAGGGTGTGGTCGTCCAGACCAGGATTGCCTCCCTGGCGCGGCCCTTCAGGGGCAGCTTCAGCGTCACCGAAAGGTGGTTGACATCGCGATAGCTGTCGATCAGCTCGTGTTGACTTAGCGAGGTGCCACAGCGGGTGCACCAGGGCATGGCTCGGGCCCCTCGGTAGAGCCAGCCCTTCTCGAAGCAGGTCTTCAAGAAGTGCCAGATGTACTCGATGTTCGTATCGGTCATCGTGTAGTAGGAGCGGTCCCAGTCCATCCACTGGCCAAGGCGGATCGACTGCTCGGTTTGCACGCCGGAGTACGTCCAAACACGCTCTTTGCAGCGGCGTGCAAACTCGGCGAGGCCGTAATGCTCGATGTCACGCTTCGAGTTCAGGCCAAGCTGTTTCTCGACCTCGACCTCGACCCAAAGGCCCTGGCAGTCGAAGCCGTTCTGGTAGCGTTCATCCTTGCCGAGCATGGCCTGGTAGCGCTGAAACAGGTCCTTGTAGGTTCGTCCCCAGGCGTGGTGAACTCCCATCGGATTGTTCGCGGTGATCGGTCCGTCGATGAACGAAAAGGTCGGATTTCCCTGATTCTGTTGGCGCAGCTTCTCAAAAGCCCGCGACGTCTTCCAAAAATCGAGCGTCGCTACTTCCATCGCCGGAAAGTCTGGCTTGCTAGTTACCGGGTTGAACAAAGTTCCTCCCAACAAAAAAACTCTCGTCTCCATAAAGGGACGAGAGCCGGAATCTCCCGCGGTACCACCCCCATTCGCCGTGGGCGCACTCGTGAAAAGGTCAGTGCGAACAAAGCGGCACGAACCCTCGTCAGTGGTAACGGCCGACGACCCCCGACCCGGCTTACTGTTGGAAGAGACTTCCGCGTTCAGCCGAGTGGCTCAAGAACGATTTTCGGCGGGGCTCGGCACCCGGTCGCACCTCCCCCGGGCTCTCTGGAGCGTCTACCTCGCCTACTCTTTCCGTCAACGCCTTTGGAAACGAGCAGTTATTTGAATTTCCAATCTACCAACGTAGATCCTACACGGGGAAGTAGGCAGTGTCAATGGCCGAGCAGCGGGCAGGAGGCTGTGATTCCCAGGGTATGTTCTCGGAATCACAGCGCTTTCAAGTCAATGGCGGGATCACTCCTGCAGCGCGCCGGCACGCTCCAGGATTTGCCAGAAGGAGTGATCGGCGAAGCGGACGATTGTGTTTTCCAGACTTTTCTGGACCCGTTCACCTTCGGCCGAGTGCGCACCTGCCATGTGCGTAACTGCTTCCGGCAGGCCAACCGTCGCGGGCCCCCTACGGTTTGGGGGCCGGCTTTGGCGTTGGGGTAGGCGTTTTGTCTCCTCCAGCAGATCCTGAGCTTGAGCCCGCAGCCGGCGAGGGGGCCGCGGTGGACGTGAGTGGGGCCACGGTGATGACGGCGGGCTGGGCGGTCTGGCCAGAGTCGTTGACGACGGTAAGGGTGTAGGTCGTGGTTTGCTGTGGCGAGACGTTGACGCTTCCCTGGAGGCTCGGTGAGCTCACCGGGATGTCCAACACTGTTTTGTTGTCGCTGCCGATAATCGTCAGGTGCTTCGCATTCTGGACGCTGTAGGTGAGGGTAGCTTGCTCCCCCTTGGCAATCGTCGTCGGCGCTGCGGTGAAGAAATCGACCTTCACCGGTCCGAGCCCGACGGTTACCGTCACTTTCTGTTGGATCTGTTTCCCGTCGAACCCGGTTGCTGTCAGAATGTAGTCGGTCGTGGTATCCGGTTGGACGACGCGCGTCGTCTCCCCCGGCGCCACTGCGCCACCTGGCTGGATGGCGAGCGACGCCGCGCCGACAACGTTCCAGCTCAGATTGGTCCGGTCCCCCTTGGCGATCGAAGAAGGCTCGGCTTTGAAGAACACGATATGCATAGGGGTGACCGACACCTTCACGACTTTGCTGTCGGTGCCACCCGCGTTCGTCGCGGTGATCGTATACTGAGTATCTTCAAGCGGATGGACTACCTGATCGGTGGCGCTGGCTGGGACGTCGATCTGCGACTGCCCCGGCACGATCTCGCCTTTGTCTGCTTTGATAGTCAGCTTGGTGAAGTTCTGCGCTGCCCAGCGGAGACGAACTTCACCACCTTGGTCGACTGTTTCAGGCGTGGCGGTGAAGGACAGGATCTGCGGTGGATTGACGACCACTTCGACGGTGCTAGTGATCGGTTTATTAGGATCACTGCCAACTGCCGTTAATTCGTAGATCGCGTGATTGCTCTGGGGGTGGACGATGGCTTGGCCCGTCGGCTTGAGGTCGGCTAACTCATTCCCCGGCGTGATCGTGACCTGACTAACGCCATCGGTCTGCCAGCTCAACGTCACCGGATCGCCCTCTTTACTGATGTGATCCGGATTCGCGGTGAAGGTCAGGATTTTGGGCTGCGGCGGCGCCGGACGCACCTCGACGACCCGTGACTCCGAGTTCGGGATCAAGCCAAGCCAGTTGTAGGTTGTCAACGTGTACTTCGTTGTGGCCGTTGGCTGAACGGTGAGTTTGCCACTCGGCACGGGCAGTTGCTGATTCGTCGTTTGCGGGTCAATGGATACCCGCACCGCCCGGTTGTCGAGGGTGTAGGACAAGGCGACCGGAGTTCCCACGACGACTGAAGAAGGTTGTACGTCGAAAGAGGTGATCTGCGGTGGCCGCAAGACGAGCAGCCAAAGTGCGAGTAAGAGACCCAGGAAAACGCCGAGCATGACGACTGGCGACAACGCGCCGGCAACTTTACGGTAGGCAGTTTGTAGCCAGAGAGGGATCCGCGGTGGACAGACCAAAGTGGCCGCCTGGGCCAGCTCCGCGCCGGGTACCACCGTCTTGACTGACAGCGGGTATGCGCGGTCCGGCCCCAGCCAGTGGCGTCGCTGAACACGTACCTGCAAGGAGGCTTGATCCTTGGCGCCATTCGCGAGCGGCACGCCACGGTAAATCTCTTTGCGATCCCATTCCGCGACCAGCCCGTTTCCTTCGACCTGGAGGCTGGCAGTGACGGTCTCGTTGCCCAGGTTCTGCACCGCGACGCGGTAGCTTCCCTTGGGCTGGCGAATCTCTTGAGGATCCAGCTCAAGAATCAAGCTTTGGAACGGTCCGATCGTGAGCTGGCTGGTTCGCGCCCGGCGCTGCGGCGGCTCACCCTGGGTAGTTGCGCTGACCACGATGGGATGGACACCAGCTCGCGCTGCGAAATGGCGGGGCGGCGCAAAGACAATCTTGAGCTTTGCCACGGCATCCGACGAAGGAGTCGCGTGGGCAGGCGTATGGAACAATCGAACCAGGGCTGGCGCACCAATGCTGCCGTCGGGAAGCAAGATCCTGTACCAGCTCGACGGCAGACCCTCGAGCTCCACCTTGAACCAATCGACGTGACCGGTGTGATTGATCACCGTCACCGTCATCTGGACTTCGCTGCCGGCCGCGACCTCGACCTGGGCTGGATCAAGGGTCAGCTCGATCAGCTCGTCGGTCGTGCTTTGAACCTGGGCGATCTGGTGGAACGTCAGCACCACCCGCCCCAACTGCAGTTGGTTGCCATCCGCCAGGGTGACTTCTTGCCCACGCTCGAGCTGCTTGCCGTCAAGAATGGTGGGATTAGTCACCTCGGCTTCGACACGGAAAAACCACTGGCCGCCGCGGTTGGAAAGCTGACCATGGTGGCGCGAGACGGTACGGCCATGGGGCAGATCCGCCAGGTCGATATCCGGCCGATAGGATTGGTCGTCGGAATGGCGGCCGATGCTGAGAACACGTCCCTCGGGAGCGCTGAGTGGGAAGACTTGGCCGTCCGTCCGTAGCTCAGCCGTCGCCGCGGCAGCGCCAACGACGGTGGCATCGATTGGCGGTGCGGGCGGCTCAGCCTCTTTACGGAAGACAAGCTCGACCTTGCCCAGGCAAATCGTGTCGCCATCGCTGAGGAGGACTTGCTCTTTGGCGATGAGCTCGCGCCCGGCGACGACGGTCCGGTTGGTCGTCCCGGTCTCGACAGTCAGATACCACTGACCGTTCTGGCGCATGATCCGGGCGTGGCGTCGCGAGACGGTCCGTCCACCTTCCAGATCGGCCAGGTCGATGTCAGGGGTGAAGCTCCCATCGTCGCTGTGCCGCCCAACGAGCGCGTTATCAGAAGGAATCGCCAGTCGGGTTTGTCCCCCTGCGATCAGTTCGGCCATACCCTACTCCGCCTGAACAATACCTTAGTCATAATCGAGCGCTTCGAGGGGACGCTGGCGCTGACGTGCGTAGACCAGGACGTTGATGCCAAACTCGAGAGCGGCGCGAACCATCTCGCGCGAGAGCGGATGGTCAGGAGCACCTCCCTGCCAGGCACAGCCGTAATCGGCCGTGCTCAGGACAATCCCATCGCCCTCGGCCAGCGCGATACGGTCCGGGCTACTGAGCGGCGGCTCGGCGAAAACGTGGCGAGCGGTTAACATCGGATGCCAGCGCACCACCGGCTGTAGCTGTCGGCCCAAGGCAGTGGCCATTGCCTGGACCGCGGCGGCGAACTCGACGGTTAGCTCCCCTTGGCAGCCGTCGGCGAAGATCAAGCCACCATGCTGGAGAAAATCCTGCAGGTGGGCCTGCGCGGTGCTGTCGACGTGAAATCCCCGTGAACCACTGAGGTAGAGGAACGAAACCGCCGGGATCGAGTCCCCCAGACGGACGCTGCCGGCCCAGCGAGACCGGTAAGCCGTTGTCAAGCTCAGTTCGCGCAAGAGGTAGCGCAGGCCAGGGATGTGTCCTCGCGAACCCGAGCCATCAAGTGGTTCATCGGGTAAGGCGAGCTGGGCGACCGCGAGGTCGGGCCGTGGACGAATCGCCAGCCGTTCGCGGAAGCGCAGGTCGATCTCGCCCGGCTGCGGTGCGAGCACGTCCGCGGCGTTGCGCAGCGCTCCGCTCATCGTGACTCGTGCCAGTTCGATCGCCGGCGCCAACGGCGGGGTCGTCTGCACCAGGGTTTCACATTTCTCGATGATCCGGGTGTACTCGTCCTGGTCGCTCCAGTAGCGCTGAGGTGCGGTCAGTTCCTCGTGCCGACGTGCGATCACGTACACCGTCACCCCCTGACCGACGGTGACGGTCAAACGTCGTTCCTGGCCAACCACTAGCGCGTAGCCGTGTGGGTCGATAGCTACGCCCGGGCGAATGAAGAGGGTGTTCGGCTCTCGACGATCGGCAACGACTTCCAGCCCTTCGACGATGCCCCAGCCGTGGCCACTCAGCAGGTGGAGGCGGGCCAGGGTACGATGGTATTCGTGCGCATCCGCCCAGGCGTTTTCGTCGATCATCAATCCCCGAAACGGATTGACGCGTTTGAACTCACTGACCCCGATCGAGCTGACGACCGCCGGCCGCTCCGGTAGGCGGGCCGGCCAGTCTACCGGAGGGGGTTGGGCAGCGACCGCGACCGTCTCCGGAGCCGGAGGCGCGGGCGGGGAGAGCGGAACCGGTGGAGAGGGCTCGGGTGCCACGATGACGTCGTTACTCTCGAACATCGTCTCGTCGTCGCGCGGCGGAATGGCCTCGGGCGCGCGAAACCGGAGCACGAGGTCGCCAAGCTGAATCGAGGTGCCATCGGACAGCAGCGTCTCTTCGCCGCCCGGGATGCGTCGCCCTCCGACGAAGGTGGGGTTCCGTGCCTCGGGCTCGACGCGCAGATACCACTGGCTGCCACCCCGGATAATCCGGGCGTGGTGACGCGAAACGGTCGCTCCTCCAGCGAAGGGGCCAACGTTGACCTTTGGGGGATCGCTCTCGTCCCGTTCGCCCCGTCCGATCAAGGTCTCGCCGTCGGTTAATTCAATCGTGGTGCCATCGGCGGTGACGAGGCTAGCCACGGTTACCTCCTGAGAAGTCTTTACTTCTTTCGCCCGGCGCGCGAACGATGCGGAGAACGTGGCCGACGTGCGCGGGCTTCAGCTCTTCGACGAGTGCATCGGCGCGCCGTGGATCGAGTAATCGTTCGTCGGATTGGGCAAAAGTGACGCTCATGCTGCCGTCCAGCGGTTGACCAAGCTGGGTGTTCAGACCCAGAGCCGCGTCCTGTCCCAGCCGCATGCCGTCGAAGTTTTCGACGATCAGGACGCGGGCTCCGGTTCGCATCTGAAGCTCCTCGCGCAGCCCGCGCCGGGTACCTTTCCAGCGATACAGGGCAACGGCCCGGTGGAGGAGCTCACGCTGGGTTGCTTCGTCGAGCTCCGGTTCCAGGGTGAGGTCCACCCACGAGGCCAGCCACGGCAGTAACCGGGCAGGTACCAAGGACGGATCGAAATAGTTATGGGTGTTGTCGATGGTGTGCTCGATGGGATCCAAAATGCTCTGAAAGATTAGGAGAAAACGAGCGAGAAAGAGATCATCCCGATAGGCGGCAGGTAAATACTCGAGCAAGCGACTGCGCATGGTCCGGGCGCCCGGCGGTAGTGCATCCAGGCGAGCTGGCAAATCAATAAGCGCCTGCCCTGCGGTTGGGATGAGCCGGACGACGAAATCGTACGTGCCCAACGGCGCGTGGGGATCTTCATGAGGGGGATGAATGACGAGCAGCACTTCTCGATTTTCATTCGCTGCCAGCCGAAGCCGTTCCGTGGAAAGCGTGTACCACTTGCGCGGTAACCCCTGGACCTCGATCGCCCACTCTTCGACGAGCCCCGACGGTACCTCGGGATCCCCGCCAATCACCAGACTCGTCTCGACAGTGGCGCCTGCTTCGACGACCAATACATCGTTGGTGAGCTGGACCAGTCTTTGTCGAACGACCATGCGCCAGCTTCCCCCTATTCCTCGGTCACGATAATTTCGTGGAGATCGGAACAGAGGACCTCGGTCTCCGCCAAGCGAATCAATCTCTCCTCGGTGCCAAGCTGGCGCGTTCCGTCGGCTGCGAATGTGACCGATCGGAAGCGCACTTCTTCGACGTATTCGACGTCGGCGATGGTCTGCAGCAAGGGATAGACGTCGCCCAGCGTCAACGACTTGCCAAAGGGCCAGCCGTCCCCGTTCGGGCCGCCGGTGACCGGCTGGATAAAGCGATAAAGGAGCCGCGCTGCCTCGTCCTGGACCCGCTTGCGCAATGCCTCCTGTTCCACCGCTTCCACGTCGGGCCGGCGCTTCATCACGAGGTTTGCGCGGACGCTCACCCACCGGTAATCGGCAAGTCCCACCGCCAGCTCGGTGGTCACCGGGCAGCGCTCGGCCAGAAAGGCCCGTACTTTCCGGCAGAGCTCGCGCCGTGCTTCGGGAGTTAGCTCGAGCTGGACTCGCGGCACGTACTCGTCGGTCGTCGGAACGGCCGGCACCAGCAGCAAACGAACGTAGCTCGGGGCAGATCTGTTCAGGTGACCGGTCGCGCTACCATCCCTTCCGCCATTTAGCCTGCCATCGGGGCCTGGCTGCGCCGAGACCGGAATGCAGCAGACGCGGGCGGTCTGAGGTGAAGCTTCACGCGCCAGGTACTCGAAATCGGCGCGGGTGACCGCGACCTCGCGGGTGCGTACCAGCTTGGGCCCCCGCAGCTTGAACGCCTCGAGGCTTTCGCGGTCGCGGCCGCCGGTCGCCGGTCGCAAGTTGATCACCCATTTGACGTAAGAAAGCTCGGATGCCGACTTCGGGACGACCAGGGTTCCTCGGCCGACGTTGCCCACCGCTCCACCTCCGCTGCGGTAACGAGTCATGCGGATCAAGCACCCCTTCGGTGGAACCCGTCCGTACTGACGCTCCTCCCCGCCGGGCTCGCGTAGGCGTGGTCCGAAGCGCACCTCTCCGGTCAGATCGTCGAGGACAAAGTGGGAATCGGTGGGGGTCGAGTCGGCAAAGTGCTCGACCTCGCGCCAGCGCTCCCAGCCACCGTCCGGGCGCTGGACCTCGATTGTCTCTGGTAGGTCGCCTTCGGTCCGGCGCGGCAAGACGGGCGGATAGAGCAGACTGAACGACTGGCCCGGCGTCCCGTCGCTCCGGCCGAGCGTTTCGCCGACGATCTCGTGCGCATGGCTGGCGAGCACCATCCCGCCGATACTTTCGGAGACGAAGCCCTGGAGAACGGGCGAGCGATCGTAGAAGCGTTCGTCTTGGCGCCGCCGCCCAGCCCGGCAGCGCACCCAGCAGGCTTCGAGCGCCCGGTCGCCAATCCGCAGTTGGCGCATCGCACAGGTGCGTGGGAAGAACAAGAGAACCCGGCCGTTCCGGTTCAAGCCGCGCGTATCGTCCAGGCGAGGACCAAGCTCGGCGCATTCCGGCTCGAGCTGGCGCAAGAGCACCAGCTCGTCGGCCGGTGGCAGCAGCGGTGCCCAATCGTCGCCGTTCCAGAACTCCCAGGTAAGCGGTGGATCTTCCTGATTGATATTCAAGGCTTCCAGCCGCTCACAACGCAAATTGAGCCGCACGACGTGGCCCGCCAGGTTCTCCTGGAAGCCGAGGTAGAAGGCATCGCCTTCGTGGGGCACCTCTTGGAAGACGGGAACCGCCGCGTTCTCCCAGGTGAGGCGATTGGACACGTCCTCGTACGCGTCGCCCGTCGTCCCGCCGGATGGGCGAGAGCGGGCGAGCACCCAGTATCGGAGCTGCGGCACCCGGATGCGGAGCAGCGAGTCAGTCGTGAAGGTGACCGCCGGGCGCGTCTCGGTCTGCCGGGTTGCCACCTCGGTGCCGCGCGGGATGAGCTTGGTCTCGCGCTGGGGAGCAGTCAGCCAGAAAGTCAGCTCGGCGCTGGCCGGCACCGCCGGGTGGGGATGAGCGCCGATCAGTTCCAAGAACTTCAGATAATCCCGGTCCGGAACCTTGTTCAAGCGATAGAGGAGAATGTCGGTCATCCACGCGAACAGCTCGATCAGGGTCACCCCCGGATCGCTCACGTTGTGGTCGGTCCACTCCGGGCAATATTGGGGAATCCGCCGCTTGGCCTCGTCGACGAGGTCCTGAAAGTTACGCGGATCAATGATCGGCGTCGTCGGCGGCATCACGTTTACTCCTCCCCTGGAATCAAGTAAAACGGATAGGTCAGATTGCGCTCGTCGCCGGTCGCCTTGATAACGTAGGTAACGATCACAGTGATGCGGCCCGGCTCATCCGCGTCGAGTTCGGCCGCGACGTCAGTCACGGTGATTCGCGGCTCCCACCAAGCCAGGGCGTCGGTCACGTGATACCGAATTAGACCGACGGTCGTCGCATCGGCCGGCGCAAAAACGAGGTCGTGGATGCCGCAACCGAAATAGGGACGCATCCGCCGTTCCCCGCGCGCTGTCGATAGGATAAGCAAGATCGAGCGACGGATGGCCTCGTCTTCCGAGGCGAGGGCGATGCCGCCCCGTCCGTCGACACCAAAAGGAAACGCCCAACCGGCGCCGATGAAGCTCCGGATCCGCTCGCTGCTGCCTTCGTCGGGCATCCTTACCTCCTAGCCACCGATCATAACCGTGCCGGCCGCGACCACCATACCGTTGGGCAAGGGGGCCGGATCGTTACAAGTCATAGCGGTATCACCCATCCGGGCCGCCGGCTTCTTGTTGATCATCACTGTCGCGCTGCCCTTGATGATCGTCGCCTGATTGGTAGGGGGCACTTGAAACGAGACCCCCGGCGGCGTTGGCAGGTGGGGCGGTATATTTTGGGCCTGGCTTCCCACCGTCGCAGCCGGCGCGCCCATGATCATGACGTTCGTGCTACAGCCACTATTGATGATCCCGGTGAACGGATGGGGCAGCGGTGTCGGGACCGGCGGCCCCGGCGGCGCGGGAACCATCACAATATGAATATCCGTGCCGATGACCTTATCGCCGAGCTTGGCGGCTGGCATGCCCATTGGCTGCTCTTACTGGCTAGTTGATATTAACAATTGCTCCCTGGAGTGAGAGCGGGCCGTTGGCTTTGATCGACATCGTTCCTTGTGCCTCGACGTTCACCATCGAGCCTTTCAGATCGAGGTTCCCGTTGGCCTGTACCGAGGCGTTGCCGGTCGCCTTCACGGTTGCATTGCCCGTTGCTTCGACGTCGACGTTCTGCTGCGCTTTGACAGTGGCGTTACCGGTTGCCGAGACGTCGACGTCCTGCTGGGCATTCACCGTGACTTTCCCTTTCGCCGTGATCGCCACGTCGCCGTCGGCTTGAATGGTAATTTTATTGCTTGATGACTCGATCTTGAACAGGTTGTTGCCGGTTTTGTCGATCACCGAGATCAGCTCCGAACCATCGGTATCGTCGAGCGTAATTGTATGACCGGCTCGAGTTTTGATGATGCGCTGATTGACTTTGCTACCGCTAATAACTTCGCTGTTTTTCTTCGGAGGCGTATCCTTGCCATTCCAAAGCGCACCCAGAATGTACGGACGGGTGACGTCGCCATGCTCGAAGGCAACCAGGACTTCGTCGTCGACTTCAGGCAGGTAGTAGAAGCCACGCCCATTACCCGCCATGGGGCTGGCCAGGCGTGCCCACCAGCTCTGATCGTCGGCCAGCCAGGGGAATTTGACTTTCACTCGGCCGAGGTTCTCATCCGGGTCAGTATTGTCGGTGACCACGCCGACGACGACGCTCGGTAAGGCCGGCGGAGTGTCACCGCGCGAGTCGACAAGCTCGAGCAAGGAGTCGGTCTGCCGCCCGCTGACCACGAACGACGTCGTATACCCCTCGCTGCTCAGAGTGTGGGTAGCCGAGGTCAGATAATACTTTCCATTCAACCGTTCGCCGACGGTCTTGAGCTCAATCGTCATTCCGGGGCGTATCGCAGGATCCCCGAGGCAAAGTCCCTCCGCCTGGATGTACGATCCGTCGAGAGTATCGTATATGGCCTCGGCAAGCGCGTCCGCCTCGGACTGACTGCCGACCGGCCGATTGACGATATAGACCGTGGCCGAGCCGAACTCGGAGGCCATCTGCGCACCGGTCTTCCCGATTCCGGTTGAGGGGGCAAGCTTCCCTTTGCTCGCCGTGCCAACCACTGCTTCTTTGGTCTTCGGGTCCCAGCTCCGAACCACCACTGATTCCGCCTGAAACGCTGAGGTGACTTTGACCCGTAGGCTAAGTAAGTTCTCCCAAAGCTTCAGTTCTGACGCCATCTCCTGGCCATTCTTTGGCTTACGAAAGTGGAGGGTGCGATCGTCGACAAAGAGCTCGTAACCGACGCGGCTTGCTCGTTCTTTGAGGAACTCCCAGTTCGTCTGATTCGTCTGGAACAGGTAGTCATGAACCGTCGTCGTCGGATCCACCTGAACTTGCAGCCCGACCTCCTGGCCAATCTTCGACACCACGTCGGAATCAGTCACATTGAGATATGACTTGCTCTGACGGCCGCGATGGAGGCGGTGCGAGCGGGCAAAGCCACGGATGACGAGCATCGGCGCGTGCCCCAGGCCGATGTCGAGCTCGACAGTGGTGATCTCGCCTTTGAAGACCGCGGACGGTTCGGCTTGCCGTCCCATCTCGATCTCGACCTCGGCGCCAATCGGAAAGGCATCGGCATCAAGGTTTTTGAAGTACGCAACTCGCCCCGGATTGGTGTCGTCGCCAACGTCGTGCATGCGAATGACGCACATGTCGGGCAGGTGCAAGCTTTGTTCGACGACCACCTCGGACACCCGTCGCATCCGGTCGTCGGATAGTCGGGCTCCGTTCACTTTGATGTGGACCGTTGACGTGAACTCTCGCGCGTCGACACCCATCGCGGTCTTGCTCCCTTACTTGGCGGGTGGGATCGCCAGGGTCTGGCCCGGCCGAATTCGTAGCGGATTATCCAGGTTATTGAAATCGGCGATCAAGGTCCACTTCCGCGCGTCACCGTACTCCTTGAAGGCAATCGCGTCAATCGTCTCGCCCGGGCTGACGACGTGGACCTTCTCGACCTCGGCGATCGAGGTTGGATTCTGGGGGGGGTAGGTGCCCTCTTGCTCGATCTGTTGGAAGGTAACGTCGAGAGTTGCCCGGACCGGCTTGCCCTCGGATGTGAAAAGGGTGAAGCGTTGGGTGATACTCGTGATCACCGCTTTGAAGCTCCAGGAATTGCCCCAGCGAAAGCTGACTCGAGGCGGGCGGCTGCTCTTGCTCTCCGAGTCCTTCAGGCTCGGATCGACTTTCATCAAATTGAACACTTTCTCCGTGTAATCTCGGACATCCTGGGGGGTCTCGCTCGCTTGGCCAGAAATCGAGGGCAAGCTATATGTATCAAAGAGCAAAGACACCGTCAAGGTGGTTGCACCCCCTCCCTGAAAATTGGCGAGTGGCAGATCCCGGCCAATCAGGTTGCCTGGCGCCCAGGAGTTCGTCTTGGTAAAGCTATATTCGGTTGGATTGAAGAGGCAATCGACAACCTTCTGGTTCTTATCCTCGTTCCAGATGTACGCTTTGACCGGTTTTCCCGAAGTCGCGCTAATGCCCGGCATATCGTCTCCTTTCGCTTCCTTTGCCTACCAGCCGCGCCGTCCACTGTGTCGACCGAGCCGCTCGCGTTCTACTGCCAGGCGCTGCTTGAGCAGGGCGTAAACCTGGCGCGCCAGCGTATCCAGATCTACCGCCGGCTTTTCGGCCACCTCGGGTGCGGCCACCTGCCGCTGCACGACGGTCGATGCTGGCGTCGAGGCAGCAGGGCGTGGCGAAACCGCCATGCGCCCGTTATGTCCATCCATGTCAATCGTCCGCGCCGCGGACGATTCCGGTACCGGGGACTCGGACAGAAGCGTTAGGGGGGGGCTTGGTGGATAGGCCCATGCCTCCAGCGTCATCGGAGTTTCCCCTGGTCGGATGGCAAACCCACCCAGTCGCCCGTGACCTGGCGTTTCCTTGGCGCCATTCGTTGAACCGGGCTCGTCGCGTTCCCCGACGAGCTCCGTTGCCACCACGAGCGGCAAGGAGTTAAGAGTATGTTCCCCGATATATTGGTACGAACCTCCGATGCCAGGAATGGCACGGGGCGAGTGCCACTGAGGAGTAGACCCACCACCTGTCTTTTCTCCTCGCGATTTCCTACCTCGTGGCAAGCGAAGTGGAGCATCCAGCAAGACCATCGACCTAGTTATTTCGAGCTGCGGCGAAGAGTCTCCCTTACGGGGCCACCGAAATTCCCTCTCCTCCCTGATCGGGACAAAGTTAGCCACGCTCGGAATAATGGGTAGCAAATGCCCCCCCAACGTGGCGGATGAACCATGGTCGTGATAAGGCACGGCGTAACTTGGTCGCACGGGGGGGAGCCCCCTCCTGCTCAGGTCCGAATGGGAAGCTAGCCATTGGGTGATGATACTGCTCGTTAGTATGGCTTCCGCTGGAGCCGGAAGGATCGGGGATAACTCGCTATCGTCTGCCCAATACGGGAGCGCGGACCAGCGGCTGACACGGACCGCTCTGACCGCGCCACCAGAATGCTCTGCCGATTGCTCGCTCCATTTCCCCCGACTCGGAAGGAGATAATCCGCTCGGTTGGCTATCGCTGGAGCTCGCCGGACTTGCGTGGAAATCGGTAAACGGGTACGGTACAACGCTCGCTCGGTTACCTTCTT
The DNA here is from genome assembly GCA_021324795.1 of Chloroflexota bacterium. Taxonomy (GTDB): domain Bacteria; phylum Chloroflexota; class UBA6077; order FW602-bin22; family CADDYW01; genus JAJPIK01. The sequence continues at coordinate 43,199 of JAJPIK010000093.1, read as the reverse complement.
CGACGCGAGAGAAGTTGCCTGGTCCGCCGGGCCAGCCGCTGATAATCTTGGCTGCTGTTCTCCGCTGATGACTCCAACGTTTGGAACACGGATGTTGCCAAGTCTCAGGAAGGATAGGGAAGATTGCGCCCTCATCTCGGGGTTTCGCGCACTTTCGCCTATCTTCGTGGCTTTCGTGATGATGCCCGTGATGCTCGGCAGATCTCGTGGCGCCGAAGTAGGCCACCACCGAATCGGACGCGGGGCACGGCCCCGCGTTTCAAAATTGCCAGAGGACTCAGAAGGGAAAGGTTCCAACTCCGGGATGAGACCGTACCGATCCAAAACGAAGGAGGAAAAAGCAGATTCCCACTGTCGTCCCTCCGCCAAGTCCGTTGAACTTGTCATTCCGAGCCGCAGCGAGGAATCTCTTCCCTGCGTCTGCGGAGGTTCCTCTCGCTCTCTCGCGATCGGGACAAGACTAGACGCGCTCGGAATGACAGTTTGCAAAAGGGCGCTGAGCTTCGCGGGTGCATCGCCGTGGCGAGAAGCTATCCGCTCAGCCTGGACACTGGGCTCTCGCACCTGGGATGCCACCGGCTGCCGACGGAGTGAAGGTCCCGTCGCTGCCGGCTCAACCCACCGATGCCGGCGCGTCGATCGGCTGGCGGCCAACGCGGCGGAGGCCGCGACTTCCAACGGCGGTGCGAACGGTAGAGACTGAGAAGAGAGGACCAAACGCTGCTCGGGCGGCATGACATCACGCGAGGCCGCGAGCTGCTGGCGCTGCCAGGCCCTATCCCTGATGGCTGGCTCGGGAGTATTGAATCCAGCGAGAGAGAGTGCCGGTAAGGATGATCGGACCGCTTGCCAGGCTGACCAACGGCTTAGAGGCGTCCCGGTGTTCACTGAGCCCTTGCGGGCGGCCGGTCCGGCTTGGGCAGAGAAAACGACTTGAGAGGAGCGAGCCGATCGGTTTCGTCTGCTCGTGGACCAATCGGCATCTGTCGACTCGGAGGCAACCGGGGGAGCAGTGGAGCTACTAAGATTCGTCTCATGCTCCCAGACATCGGTCGAGAGGTCCAGCGCCAGGTCAGAGATATCTCCCGGTCGCATCCCTGGAGATTCCTCCCTAGCCGCGCCTGGAATGACCATCAGCAAGAGCTCGTTGAACTTGGCAGACCCGTCACGAAGCGACGCGACGGGCTTAACCGACAGTACGGCTGGCCAACTCGATCGCTCCTCGCCCTGCTGCTTCATAGGTCTCAAAACGTGGGAGACAATTGGCATGGCAGAGACGATTGCTGAGGGCCGTTTCCATGGTTGGCGAGCCAACGCGACCGAACGGGTAATCGCGACGTTAGCCAAAGCCGGGTGGCTTTCCGGGAGCCCATGACTCTGGATTCTGTTGGCGAAATGGCTCGATCCCGTCTTTCTGAGCGAAGCGGAGGGGAACGAAGAATCTCCGGTTAGCTCGGAAGGTCGCCGCTCGCGCGTCCCTGGAGGTCCTTTCTCGCCGTGGCGGCTCAGAATGACAGCTTCTAGCTCGGGCGGCGAGCGATCTCGCCGCCTTCTACGATCCGCACCTGCCAGTTCTCGCGGGCCAGCGACCCGTGCTACCGAAGAAAAGTCGCCTTGCCTCGATTGATTCGGACGATCAGTCAATCGGCTTGGCTGATGGCCGAGTCGAAGCGCTCCCGTCCCTGGCGCGCTAGTTGGCTCACTCGGAGCATCGGGATCCCCCACATCATTCCAATCGGCCATTGGCAAGACCAGCGTCAGATCGGTCGTCGACGAATAGAAGCGTCCGGGAGTCGAGGGAATGAGTTTGCTTCGCGCGTGGCTGAAAGTTGCCGAGCGATGAACTACCATGGCCTTACGCGCCATGGTAAGCTCGGACAAAGGTGGAGCGAGCAGACTTGAGCGCCTGACCGCAAGCTGGGTGATGGGCCGTACTGCACGTGAAGGACTCGGCCGCGGAAGATGAATCGCTAGCCCAAGTGGGCCTCTCATCCTCCTTACTTGATCCTGACGTTCCCCAACCGATGCCCGCTCTCGACCGGCCGGCTTGGCTTGGGACGCCGGCTCTAACTCCGCGGGGTATCTGGTGATTGCCGAGGTTCCCTGGGAGGAGTCAAATCTGTCCGAAGCCGATTCAGCCAGTTCAGCGGCCCGCTCTGCCGCGATGGCAGTTTCCGCGAAGGCAGACAATGGCAAGGAAGCCGGCGCCCAGGAGGTCGTCGTCGACTCCGATTCGGCTTCGCTCTGGCGAGAAAGAGTATACGGTGCGAGGTGAGCCCGAAGGGATGACGTGAGCCACGCGTCGTCTCGTGGCGGGCTTAACGCGGAAGCGCTCGGGAGGGCGGGGGTCTCGCTCACGAGACTCAAGGACACGCGCAGGCGACTTGGCGTTAGCTCATGCAATCGTCGAGGAAAGTCATTGGACGCTAGTCGTGGCTTATCGCCGGATGCTAGTTCGACCTGGCGCGGGCCGATTCCCGATCTCACGATCATCGCGAGATTCGGTGCTCGCCGTGAGGGGCTTCGGCCTGACGGTTCAGAGGATCGGTCCAGTTCAGTAGAAGCTGGCCGCAATCGGCGAACAGCCAGCCGCTCTCTACGCGGCTGCTCATCAGCAGTTAACTCCCCCTCGACTGACCAATCGAAAGCTGGCTCGGGCTCGCCAATCGTAATCAGCTCCTCGTCCTCCTCGAACCAGTCGAACGGCGCAAGGGGCATCTCTAAGAGCCGGGAAAGGTCGGAGGACGAGGCAAACGAGCGACGTGGACCAAGCCATCGAGAGCCAATGATCTCGGCCGAAAAGGTGGCCGCGCCGGCGGTCTCGCCAAATGAACCCTGGGCTACTCGGGCCGGCAAAACCGGTCGTACTTCGGTCGATGCTCCGACGATCGACGTCTGTAACTGGACAAGACGATTCGTCGCCGATTCGAGAGCCTCCTCACTGCCAGCCAGCTCTCGGACCACCATCACATCCGCCCAGAGGCTGGTCAGGTCGGCGCGCAGTCCGGTCAGGTCGCTGGGATCTTGCTCCTGAGCTTCTTTTTCCAGCGAATCGATGCGCTGGTCCAGCAGAATCTGGAGGATGGACGCGAGACGTTCCGACAGCTCACTTGCTTCGTGCGCCCCGGCCAGACGAGCGGCGGTGATGCGCCTTTCCCAGAGTCTAACCAACAGATCCGCCGGCAGATTGCCGCGTCGGGCGCGGCGCTCCCAGAGACGCAACTGGCGCAAGAGAGGTGACGCCCGGCGGCGATGTCGCGGAGTCATCGTCCGTGTCCTTATTGCCGCTGCCAACCGCGGTGGGCGAGCTCGATCGTCTCCACTACCACTGCGTTGTTGTCGACGCTGAACTCTGGCCCTTGCCACCGAATCGGGTAGGCCTGGATGAGGTCCCAGCGTGTCTTTGGCGAGGACGGACTCTGCCCCTTGTTCTCAAAAAGGAGGATCGAGACGGATTTGGCCTCGATCTGGCCGTTGATCGTTTTCTGATACCAGCGCCAGAGCTCATCCGTTTCAACCCAGCCACGTTTCAAGACGACGTTCGCGTACTTGGTCCGGACCGGTAGCTTGTGGACGAAGTCGTTGAGTCCCCCCTCGGCGTACTCAAAGATCTCGGTTTCTGCCGACAGTCCGCTGCACTCGGTGAAGAACCCGCTGGCGATCCCCGCGATCTCCACCCAGAACTTTGCTTTCAGAAACGGGTCCGCCACGGCATACTGGACAGCCACCACCCACCTCCTTATTCCAATTCTGTCCTAAAACCCCTTGCGTTGACGTGGGCCAATCTCGGCGATCCCCCGGCGGAGATAAGCGCGGATGGACTCGGCGAGTGCGTGTCCCCAGGCCTCCGCCGCCGCCTCGTCGCTTAGCTCGGAGAGGTCGGCAGTCACGTCGACTTGCAGGCTCGGGAGCACCCGTTGGGAGACCACTGCCAGCAGCGGTCCCAGCTCCCGTTCGCAGACCGTGACGGCTTGTTGGGCAATCAGATCCAGCCGACTCTGATCGAGGTGCGAGAGTGGGCTGCCATCGCTGGTTAAGTAGTTGCGAAGATAGGCGCCGATCGTGAGGTGATCCATGCGAGCCACTGGAGCCACGCGATTGTCGCGGTCACTCGCTGAGCTTGGCGCTTCGATTGTTTTGGGCTGGTTACTGGTCGCCAGGCCTTTCGGCTCTTCTTCTGCGTTGTCCTCCGCCGTTTGGTTGCGCTTCTCCTGAGCTCTCTTGGCCTTAAAATACGCTTGCATCTTCGCGTACCATTCCGCGTCGCTGAGCCGCTTCGGGGGAGGCTTCGGCGCCTCGACCTCCGGCAGCGCTTCGCCACGTTTCGCGGCGAAGTAGCGACGCATCCGGGCGTACCATTCGGCATCACTTTCGCGCCTCGCTAGCGCCGTCCCGGATTGAGCGGGTTGAACCGTCAGCTTCTGTCCGCGACGAACGAAAACCAGTTCGCTTCCTCTGGGGTCCGTCTGGTCAAGGATGACAGCCAAGTCCCGTGAAGATGTTGGTGAGTCAGGCGACAGACGTGCTGGGGACTCGCCGGGCTCCACCTGGATCGCCAGCTCGGCGACGCGCGGATACAGCATCGTCCGCCAGGTCACAGCCAGGGGACGCTCGGCTGTTCCGAGAGCGAACGATCGACGGCTAAAAAGGCCGATCGGGCGTTGAGCATCGGTCTTCACGCGAACTCCGTTAGCTCCCTATTCTCGCTCACGGGCGAGCTCGAGCTCGTCTCGCATCAGTCGGTAAACTCGCTCGGCCAAAGCGCGTGGGTCAACCCCGGACAAGTCCACCATTGGCGAGGACGCCGCGGTGCCGAGGCTCGCGGCCAGCCGAGGGGTTGCCATGAGTAATGCCGTCCGGGCAATTACCGATTCGAGCGGTGGTAGCGCTTCGGTCGCTGGCACCGTCGTGTCCGGCCAAGACGCTGCCTCCCAATCCCCTTCGCCGGACTGGCCTGACTTCACCTTGACGTTGAAGATCAGCTCCGAGATGTGAATATTTATCACCTCCGTTCGATCAGCCACCGCTGAGGCGTGTGTTGATCTTGGCGATCTCCTCCACCCAGCGGCGCCGGTCGCGGTGCTCCAGCTTCAAGATGTCGTCGAGTGGCCAATGGAAATGGTAGGCGATGTAGGCTACCTCCTCGTGGAGGCGGTCCAGGGGGTAGCCTACAATTCCCCCACCGCGGCCACCGTATCCACCTCGAACTGGTGTCCGCATTCCGGACACGTTACCGTGACCTCAGTACTGGCGTTTTCGTTGATGCGTCGATAGAGCGATTGCAAGTAAGCCAGATCGGCGGAGAAGAGCCCCTCGACGACGCTCGGAGTGACTTCAGGCAGCGAACCGAGCTTGCTGATAACCCGGGAAAGCAGGATGATCGACAGGTACGCCTGGTTCTGGCGCACGCGCGGATCGCGCAAGGGCGCGATCTCGTCGATCGCCGTCGCCAGGCGCATGATTCCTTTTTTGTGTAGATTCCCCTCCGGATCGACGTACCCCTTCGGGAGAGTGAATTCAAACTCGGTCTGCAACCCCTCCAAGCGTGGACTCATGGGCTTTTTCTCCGCACTTCTCAGATTACTTGACCCGCTTCAAGCCTTCGTGAGCGATCTCGATCTCTTCGAGGATGATCTCGTTGGCGTCCGCGTTCATCGCGGCTGCTGACCACTTGCACGGCCAGCCACGGACAAAATCGTATTGGATCTGGAGCACCCCCTCCTCGTTGTAGCCCATGATCGATCCATCTTGTCGCGCCTGCTCGATCTTGCCATCGATGACCTGCTTGCGCCACTCCCAGATCTTCTGGTCATCGGTGATGCCCCGCTTCAGGGTGATATTCTCCCATTTCAGGTTGCCGGGCTGCTTGATGTATTGGACGACGCCCTTCGGGCCTTGCTGTTTGTGCTCGATGACCTCGTTTTCCGAGCTAAACCCGGATGCCTCGCGGAAGAAAGCTTCGATTCCCCCCTGAAGCTTCAGGGTAAAAGAATTTGCTCGGATTGGGTCAGTCAGAGAATTTGGCATGGGTTCTCAACTCCTTCACTGTCTTGGGCGCGTTCGATCTGATTTATTCCTTAACCGTTTGCCCAGCCGGTTGGCAATTGGGTCACCCGGAAGACGACGAACTCGGCCGGTTTGACCGGACAGATCCCGACTTCGATGATGACCATGCCGGCATCGATCACGTCGGGCGGATTGGTCTCGGCGTCGCACTTCACGTAGAACGCTTGCTCCGGCGTGTCGCCAAAGATCGCCCCATCGCGGTAGGGTCGCATCAGGAACGACGTGACGTCTCGCTTGAGTACCTGCCAGAGCACGACGTCGTTCGGCTCGAAGACCGCCCATTGGGTGCCTTGCTTGATCGACTCTTCGACGTAATTGAAGAATCGTCGGACGTTGATGTATTTCCAGGCGCTGTCGCTGGACAGCGTCCGCGCTCCCCAGACCCGAATACCCCCGCGTGCCAAAGGTGCGAATGCAGTTCACCCCCTTGGGATTAAGCAGTGCCTGTTCGCCGTGGGTGACGTCGTAGCAAACGTTGACCGCGCCCCGGACGACCTCGTTGGCTGGTGCCTTATGCACCCCGCGCTCGGAGTCGGTGCGCGCCCAGATTCCAGCCAGGTGACCCGAGGGTGGCACCGGAAGCAGACGCTTGCCGGTTGGATCGAGCGGATCCACGATCTTGATCCAGGGATAATATAGCGTGGCAAAGGCGGAGTCGATCAGACTCTTATTTCGCCACTCGAGCATTTCCTGGGCATCCAGACCGGGCGGCGGGTCGATGATCGCGACGCGATCCTGCATGCGCTCGCAGTGGGTGATCATCGCCTTTTGGAGACCGACCAGCGCGTCCGCGCCGATCATGCCGCTTCGATAGGCAGCCATCAGGTCCGGCGCGCAGACGATGGTAATCTCTTCGACCGCTTCCAGGCCTTCAATTCCCGAGCGATCTTGCGGCTTCCCCATGAAGTCCGCGGCCCCGATCTGCAGGGAGGTCGGCGCTGGCTTTTCCAGAGTGTACAGCCCGGCCCGGGGGGCGGGCATCACGGCTAGCTTACCCGCTGGCGGCGTGAGCCAGATGAACTGGGAGACGCCGTTGACCAGCGTTTCGACGTAGGACGGGCTCTCACGATCCATGACCGCGCCCTCGAACGTCTCCAAAACATCGGCTCCCCGCTTCACTTGAAGGCGGAACGGCGTGCTCGCGTCCGGGGTTCTGGCCCCGCCCTCCCCGGTTCGCGCCGTCGCGACCGACGGCCGCGCTCTTGGCGTCGCGGCGGTGCCCTCGGCCGGCTTGCTACTGCCCTCGCCGGACTTCGATTCCTCGCCGGACGGCGGGGTTGGTGGAGGTGATGCGGGCGGTGGGAGCGCGGCAAAGCCGTCCCCGTAGGTGATGTCGACCGAGAGGCCCGGCGTGTTCAAGCCCTGGCGGGCAGCGTAGATCTCCAACGCGGACCGCCCCTGGCCGTCCGATGCGGTTGGGACTATCGTCTGAGGGGCAAGTGACGGCGCGAGGTTGACGATGAAAGCGGTTCCACCCCCGTTTTGGAAGTAGCCGTAGACGGAATAGGCCAGATAATAGCCTTCATGGAAGCTACCGAACTTTTCGACAAACTGGGACCAATTGGTTACTAGCGTTGGCTTGTTGCGTGGGCCCATTTCGGCGAACCCAATGAACGCCGCCACCGACGTGCCCACCCCTTCAATTGGTCGACTACCCGGGGGTGTCTCTTCGACGTAAACGCCCGGAGTCTGGTAGCTAGTCGCCATCTATGTCCTCTTCTCCCCTTCCCGTTCCCTCTTTTGGAGCGGGTTACTTTCGGATCTCGTGACCAGCGTGAACGGTGTTGTTCCGGTTGTTCCGAATGTCGCTTTCTCTCTGATTGATCAAACCTCCACGTCGTAGGATGGGGACGGAACCTGGACGGGTCGGATGATCTCCTCCCGTCCAACCGCCCGGATGATGAGTGTGACCGTGCCACGGGGAACACCGCCAAACGTGAAGTGACCTTCCTCGTCGGTGATCGTTCGGTCTCCCGTCTCTTGAAGCAGCACCAAGGCGCCAGCCACTCGGCGTGACCGGTCCTGGCGATCGAGCACTCGGCCCCGGATCCGGAGCGCGACGCCGTCCTCGCCCGGAGCGACGTTGGAGACGCGGATCACCGGCGCTTTGAGGACGAGCGGGGTCGTGACGACCGCTTCCGGTTCCAGCGCGAGGGTCACGACGTAACTCACGACCGGCCGGATCCGATTGTCCAGGGCTTGCCAGAGGTCGGCAAAATTCGCCGGCATCTGGTCGGGGTGGCCAACCGAGGTGGGGATCGCGAGCGGCTGCTCTTTCAGGCTTCCTTGAAGCAGCTCGCTCGGTAGGATAGGGTAACGGATGACCGCGGCCAACACTCGCCAGAGGAGCTGATGCTCATCCTCGGGCGCCCGCGCCCAGGTCGTGAGCTGGTAGGTGGCGTCGATCCGTACCGGCGCTCGAGCAGTGGCCACGCGGTTGTTGCCATCACGCCGGACCTGCCTTTCAGTGTTTCGCAGCTTTAGATTCTCGCGCACGTCGCAGAGAAAGCAGTTCACCGTCGGTCGAGTTAACCGACTCGACCACTCCCGGTCCGGCGTGGCAAAGCTGACGTCGATCTCACTCGGGTCCAGCGGCACCTCCCGAATCAGCAGCCGCCGGATCGTCTCGTCAAGGTCAGCGAACACTGATTCCCTCCACGGGAATTCCCTCACTCCCTGCCTCTCCCCTGCTTGCTGCCAGAGAGGCGTATCGGCTACGGGCCTCGAGGTGCTCTCGAATCACCTCCATCGGCGGTAGCTCGACGACGTGGCCATTTCGATCAAATTGAAAGCACTCGGCCAACCATGGAAACTGCGCGAGGCGAATCCGCAGGTACTGGTCCGGACGGGGCTCGCCGAAGCGGGGCCGGTAGGTGCAGCTCAAGGCATCGTAATAGCGGCAGCGGAGCGGCCGCTCTGGTTTCCCATAGACCGCGCAACGGTTTCCGTCGAGATGGTGACAGCGCACCCGGACGATGACCGACCAGGTCCTACCAGAGATGCCGATCTCCAGGTCTGGGAAGCCGAGCAAGTACTGATAGAAGTCCAGCTTGTTGGCGTTGTCCGGCGCTGGCCGGGGAAAGATCAGGGTCGTGCAACAATAGGCGTGGCAGGTACTGCAGGGATTCTGCACCGCCTCGCTATCGTAAGCGTACGTCCGGCGTGGAGTGCCATCCTCCGAGAGCCAAACGTCAGTAACCACTTCGGAGTCGGCAAACTGGTCGATCGGCGGGACCGGTAGGTCGGCGAAGCCGGCCAGCAACGTCGGCCAAGACGGGACGTCCACGATCCGGCGGGACTCGTCGAAAGTGAGCCGGTCTCGAATGAACTCCATCCGGCGCCGATCGATACGGAGAAATTCCTGGGTGTCGCCCTGGGTGAGATTACGCTTGTACCAGCAGTTATAGGGATTATAGTTCACGCAGACACTTGGCTGGCGTGAGGTATTGTGCACGCGGCAACTGAAGTCGCGACGATCGAGAAATTGACACGGGTAATGGTAGTAGACTTTCCAGGATCCGTTGGCATGGAGGCCGAGCTCGATCCGATCAAAGTTCAGGAGATACAGGATGTAATCGAGGTCGACAAGCGTGTCGAGCTGAAGGGTGTCCAAATGGACGTAGGAGCAGCAAGGCGACGTCGCGCAATTGGCGCACGGAGACTCCTGCGCTTCGGCGAAGCTAAGAACGACTGGCTGGGCCGGGATGCCATTCTGATCGACGGGGACGAGTGGAATGCGCTGCATCCGTTCTCCTCAGGAATCTTTCAATAAGTCGTAGTAGCGCTCGAAGTCGCTCGCAGCAACCAACTTCCCGATCTTCTGGTACTCGCGGCGGGTTGCCCGCACCAGGTGCTTCATGGCGATGACGTCGCCTTCGTCGGCGGCGAGGAAGGCAGCGGTGAGCGCGATATTGCGAATGTGGCCACCAGCCAAGCGAAACTGGCGAGCCAGGAAAGGCAGATCAATGTCCGGGGCGCGCGGAGCCTCGGCGGGAAGGGCGTGCTCCCAAATTTTCAGTCGCTCGGCTTCCTCGGGCATGGGAAACTCCAGGGCAAAATCGAGTCGCCGGACGAAAGCCTCGTCGAGGTTCCCGCGCAGGTTGGTCGTCAAGATCGCCAGCCCATTGTACTCTTCCAACCGCTGGAGAAGGTAGGCAATCTCGACGTTGGCGTAGCGGTCGTGGGCATCCTTCACGTCTGAGCGCTTGCCAAAAAGGGCATCGGCCTCGTCAAACAAGAGCACGGCGTCGCCCTGATCGGCCGCTCGGAAAATGCGCTCGAGATTTTTCTCGGTCTCGCCGATGTACTTGCTCACCACGGCGGAGAGATCGATCCGGTAGAGATCGAGGCCAAGTGCACCGGCGATGATCTCCGCGGCCATGGTCTTGCCAGTACCAGGTTGCCCGGCGAAGAGGGCCGTCAGACCGGTTCGTCGCACGTGCTTGTGGCCGAAACCCCAGCGGTCGAGCACGATGAGCTGATTCCGCGCTCGCGCGCAGATCTCCCGCAATTGAGTAAGCCCATCTCCTGTCAAGACAATGTCATCCCAGCCATAGCGCGGCTCGATCTTTCGCCCGAGCCCTTCTAATGGCGGTGCCCCGATTGCCCGCGCCGCTTCCCAGACGTCCTCACCACTGGCGTCGTCATGGCCACGCCAGGCTGCGCGAAGGCGGGCGGTGTCTCGGACCGCTCGGATCTGTTCTTCGTCCAGGCGAAAGCGCGCTGCCAGCTCGGCAACTCGCTTGGGCGGCAGATGGTTGGCGAACTGGCGTAACCACGGTTCAAGACGCGCGGCCGGAGTGACGGCTGGCAGCTCCAGGCGTAAGGCTCCAGTCCCCTTCAACCAGGTTGTCGGCTCCCAGGGCTTGCTACCGAGCAGAATCAGTGGGCCACTCGTGCTTCGTAAAAACGCGCGCAGACTAGCCCGGAACGGGCTCAGCTCCGGCTCTTCGGTCAACGCCGCGTCGAAGCCATCGAAGGCGAGCACCGCGTCTTGAAGGCGGGCTTCCCGCTGGACGTGGGCAAGCTCGAGATCGGGCTTGGGGCGTGCCACCAGCTCGGGTAGATCGACCAGGAGCAGCGGTGTGCCTGATGCAGCGCAGGCGGCAATCAGGCTCGATCGTCGACTTGCGTCGGTTCCTCCCTGAAGATAAATCAACGGGGCCGGGGGATGGGCCGGGGATGGATCACCGCGGGTGAGCAAGCGAGACAGGCCATGCACGAATTCGGCAGGAACGATCGATCCTGGCGCGCCTGCATGCCGTGGGAACAACTGGGTAAAAGAAGCGATACGGCGGTCAAGCTGGTCTGAGCCTAGTAGAAAGTCGACAATCCGCTGGTCGATTCGGAGCGAGCGGGCGAGCAGCGGGAGTGTTTCCGCGGCTTCATCGGCCATGCTGAGCAGGCCGCTGGCGAGGAGGCGACCGTCCGGACTGAGCTGCGCGCGGTGGGCCAGTCGCTCTTCCGAGCACGGAATGAGAATCCGGAGGATCAGATCGGCGGTGGGGCGCCGTCGGGTCAGGTCGTCGTGGAGGTAGGCGTAGAGGCGCTCGTAGCGCAAATCGACCTCCGGAGCCAGGCAGATGAGCAATACTTCTTGCTCGAAGTCGTCCAGTCCGAACCGATCTGCTAAGTCCGCCATCCGAGGAGTCAGTCTGCCAAGCGGCTCACCGAGCAGTTCCCGCGCGGCTTCGCTGGGTGGCAGCTCGCCCAGGAGCCCATCGACTTCGGAATCAGAGACGTACATCCCCCGGTAAGGGTCAGCCCCTCGCGCGGCAACCTCTTCACGGAACGTCGCAGTAGCTTCGCGCAAGCGGAGGTCGAGTCGCCGCAGGGCGGCCCGAAGCCCGTCTCGCGGAAAGCTCGCCGTCGACGCGATCATCGTCATGCGTGTTCTCCCCATCCCCCATCCCTGGTTACGCGCTACCCTCACTCGATAGCGAGTCCTTGTTGGGTATCCTCCGAGGGAGAAGCCGCTTCTGTCGATGCGTCGTTGGCCCGCAGGCGCTGCGCCATTTGCGTCGCGGTCTGCTCAGCCGCCTGCTCAAAGCGGTCGCCCGGGTCGCTCAGTGAGATTCCGCCGGGCACCGGTGTGGCGGCGACTGGTCCGGAGGCTTGCTGAACGACGTGCGTCACTTCGTGCGCTAGGAGATGCATGCCGCTCGGCGAGCCCGGATTATACGTTCCCGAGCGAAAGAAAATGTCACTTCCGGACGTGAAGGCGACGGCGTTCACCGCGCGGGACAGGTGGTCGGCCCGGTGGTCGGTGTGGACACGCACGCTCGACAAATCAGCGCCGAGCCCACTCTCGAGCGATTGCCGAACGCCCGAGTCAAGTGGTTGCCCATGGCCTGCTTCCGCGCGGATGCTTTGGCCAAGATCTTCAGTTGGCCAGGCGCCCGTTGGCGACCTCTGAATCGCCGCGTTGAGAAGTCGCTGCACGGCTTGGTTTCCCAACGTCCGCTGTACCTCCTGGATCACTCCCGGCGAGAGGGCACCGTCGAGATCGTCGCTACCGAGCAGACGCTGCATGGCTTGATTCCCCACTGTCGGTCGGAGCCCCGGGGCAGGCGCTGCCTCGATCTCCGGTCCGGCCGTGCTCGAATCACGGCTGGACGACGGAGCCGGCTCACGGCGTGCCCGCCGAGTGTCTGGGACGGATTTCTTAGCCATGAGATTACCTCTACTTGCCGCTTTCGAGCATGAAAGTGAGCACGATATCGCCGATTTTGATCTGATCATTGGACGCCAATTTCCGACGTTCACTGAGAACTTCGCCATTGACGCGAGTGCCGTTCAGACTCTTGAGATCTTCAATCCAGTAATCACCGTTCTCGAGAATGATCCGAGCGTGCCGGCGCGAAGCCAGCGGATCCTTGAGAACGACCGGGTTCGACGCCTCTCTGCCGAGGACGGTCTCCGACTGGCTGAGAATGACCTCGCTCTCTGTCCCAAGCTGGACGATGTGGAGTTTGCCCTTGGGCAGGGATGGCGGCTGGCGCCCTGGCCCCGCGATAAGAGTTGCCCCATCGTCGACGGGCGCCGAGACCACCGTTCGATCCATCACCTCGGTTCGATCGATGACCTCGGTCGCGTCGCTGCGAGGAGGTAGAGAGGGAGGAGCCGGCGAGGGGGCCGGTGGCGCCTGCGGTGCCTGCGGTGCGGGTGGGCGGCGCGAAGATAACATCACCACCCCGACCACGATTCCGATGAACGCCACGAGCCCGAGGCCGGCTGCTGCTGCGAGCAATGGCCCCTGGTTCGCGGGCGTCGGAGTTGGCGGCGCGGCCACGGTTGGCACCGTGGTCGGGACCGGGGTCGGCACGCGCGTGGGCGCCATGGTCGGCACGGGAGTCGGCACCGCGGTTGGCACGGGAGTCGGCGCGGCGGTAGGAACTGCCGTTGGAGCTGCACTTGGAGCTCCAACCTCAGTAACGAACGCGTCCTTCATATTCGTATTGGGCAGAGCGTCGGGGTTGTTCAAACCGTTCGGGTTCGCGTTATTGTACTGCTTGAAGAAAGGGCTGGCTGCCGCTTGGGTCGCGAGGTCGGCTGGCAAATTGTTGCCGGTTATAATCGACTTGAAGTAATCGCCCAGGAGCACGCCCTGGGTGCACTTGCAGCTGTTGTCGTACATCATGATGCCGCGTTGGAAGCGCTGGTAGACAAAGTTGCTATTGTGCGGGTCGCTGGTCGGCGGGCTTAGCGGTACACCCCACATCTCGAGGTCGAGGCCGGGAATCGAGTTCGGATCACCCCCGCCGTTGGGATAGGCGACGCTTAAGGATACCGTATTATAAAACGTCTTGAAGAAGTTGACCGGCATGCCATAAAGCGTGTTCGGCGACGTTTGCTCAATCCAATTGATGATCGCGCTGGAGTAATTGGGCGAGCCGACGGCGGGCGCGGTCTTGATTAGGTTGGGATCGGTCGCGGGAAAGGTTGCGCCGTTGATCGTTGTGTACGGCATCAGTGAGTTATCCAACAGGTTTAACTGGCCAACGCTGCCGTCCGGCTCAATCTCAAGGACACGCCGTTGGAAGATCTGAACCTGGTGACCAAGGAGCTGGAAGGTGCGGCTGACCGGGTAGCCGAAGTTATTGATGCCACCCCGGTGTTGAAAGTAGTCCCAGAACTTGTCATTGTCGATCCGGTAGCCAGTCTGTGAGAAGGCGCGCGGATCGTCGGGATCGGCGGCAACGCCCTGACTGGTCGCTGCGAAGGCCGGGGCCAAGCTGATGCTCATAGCTATGAGCGCGACTACTGCGAAAAGGAGATGCCAGGCCGCTTTCTTCATCAATACCCCGCTCCTTCAACCTCTTGGAAGCGACCTCCGTGCTAGGCCTGAGCATACTCCGATCACGTAACCAGGGCATTACATTATTGCATTACAAAAAAATTACAAGGCAAGCTGTACACCGGGCTGATCCATGTGCTATGATCAGCACGCAATCGGACTAACGGTATTTCCGTCGAGCTTTTTCGGGCTGGGATTTCCTCCATAGCGTCGCATTCCTGACGACTGTAAGTCAGACTCTCGCCAATTCCGGCTGAGACGATCATGAAGTTCAATTCTAAGCTGGCGTTGTATTGGCTTCTCTATGCGCTCAGTAGGCCGACGTTGCCGTCGGCAGCTTGTAAGCGACGCTGCCATTCACCCCGCGTGCCTTCCGAACGGTCGCGAAGGCAGAACCTACCTGGGCGGCGTGCTCCGCGCTCTGTCCAGGCCAGCCGTGGTCCAGCTACGCCCAAGATCCGCGTTGGGGTGAACAAAAGGATTCGCGATCAGTCGGCGGAAAGCAGCCCTTCACTTCAGATCTACTGCTTTGGTCGGTTCGAGGTGCGGCGTGGCGGAGAGCCAATCAACGAATGGCGTCGCGACAAAGCGCGGATGCTGCTGAAATACCTGGTAGATCGTCGCCATCCGGTGCACCGCGACGTCCTCGTCGAACTTCTCTGGCCGGAATCGGACACACGCGCTGCGAGTAATTGTCTCCGGGTCACACTGCATGCCCTCCGTCAGGCCCTAGGGCGATCGTGCGATAGCACTGACGCCCCGGTCGACTACGTCACCTTTGACGGTACGAACATTTCCTTGAATCACGCTGCTGCTGATCTGTGGATTGACGTCGAGGCATTTTCTGAGAACTTTGAAGCCGGCCTTCGCTTGGAGCGTCAGCACCACCTGTCGGAAGCTTTCCGCTGTTACGAAGCCGCCGAGCTACTCTATCGGGACGATTACCTTGTCGAGGACCTTTACGAAGATTGGACCTTACTACGACGCGAGGAACTCAAAGACCAGTATCTCATGGTCGTGACACGTCTCGCTGATGCCTGTCTTCAGCGTGGAGATCCGACCGGTTGCATCGTCCGTTGTCACCGGATCCTGGAAAAAGATCCGTGTCGGGAAGATGCCTACTGTCGGCTCATGCGTTGCTACGCTCAGCTTGGCCAGATCAGTCAGGCTGTACATTGGTACGATCTGTGTGTCCAAACCCTGCGGAAAGAGCTGGACCTCGCGCCCGGAGAGCAAACGGTCCGGATCCGCGAAAAAATTACCGCGGGTCGGCAATAACGTCGTGTCAAGGCGATTTGACTATGACGTTTTGCCTTCACTGCAACCAGGTCCAGCATCCGCGGCAAGGAGGCTTGCGCTCACTCCCCAATCTTCCCTGGGCGATCATCCTGAAGCGGGTTCTGCTATGACCAAACATCATCCATCTTGCTCCGGGACCGAAGTCATGGACGAGCGCGGGAGATGCTGGTCGTAGCCCCTGGCAACATGCGGGATCCGCGCCGTTGACATTCTCAGATATTCTCATTGAGATGCTCGCGGATGGTCAGGTCGCCGGGCAGACCATCATCGGATTGGGAAGGCTCAAGGCTGGGAAGGCGAAGCTGGCCTTGGAGCCGTTCCTTATCCATCCCCAAGCCTGGATCCGGAGGGAAGCGAAGTGTGCTCTGGCGAAGATCGAGCGGAGGCGACCGCTCGCCTCCGGACGGGCCGTGCCTCAAAGGGGGGACGTCATTTGCCGAGCCGGCGGGCCGGGTTCCGGAGTATGCCAATCCCCGGTACTTCGATCTCGACGACGTCGCCCTCTTGGAGAGCGTGCTCGGCTGAGACAATGACTCCGGTGCCAGTGCAGATGACCGTGCCGGCCGGAATCGGATTGTCGCGGCTCAAATACGTGACAAGCTCTTCGAGCTTGCGTTTGATGCGGCTGGTCTCGGCGCGATCGTCGAAGATTACTCGTCCGTGACGATAGATCCGTCCGATCACTGTCAGCTCATAGGGACTGCCCGCCTCGTCCGGAGTGACCATGGACGGTCCCAGCGCACAGCAGCCTTGGAAGATCTTGGATTGGGGCAGATAGAGCGGATTCTCGCGCTCGATATCCCAGGCCGAAACGTCGTCGGCAACGGTGTAGGCGAGAATGCGTCCATCACTTCCGACGACGATGGCGAGCTCCGGCTCGGGAGCGGTGAACTGGGAGTCCGAGCGAATGCCAATCGTGGCGTTCGGCCCGACACAGCGCGCCGCGGTTGCCTTGAAGAAGATCTCCGGACGCGGTGCCGCGTAGACGTAGTCGTACATACCCTTCGGCTGATCGGTTTCTTCGTCTCGGAATTCGGCGCTCTTGCGATAGGTCACGCCGCAGCCCCAGACCTCCGGGGGATCAAGGGGAATGTCGAGGTAAGCGCTGGCGGTGCTGGGCGGTAGGTCGAGCTCGGCGAGAGCGTACGATCGGCCGCCGGTCGCACCCAAGGCGTGGACCGCGGCCGCGAGGTCGCGGCGCTCGCGGTCGGCCCAGGCGATCAGGTCGAGTGATGACCACAGGCCCTTCGCGGGATTGGTGACGTCAATGACCCGATTCCTCTCGACGACGCCAACTCGTCGGAGTCCGGATCCCACGATGAATTGGACGATACGCATTCTCTATCCTTCGATCCCTTGCTCAGGAACGAGTGCTGACCCGCAATACCGCGAGCTTCTGGTTGGCCGATTCGACCAGGCCTTCGTAGGCGTCGGCGAACTGTTTGATGCCATCCTCTTCAAGCTTTGCGGTGAGAGCGGCAAAGTCGATGCCGAGCTCGGCCAGGGCCTGGATCCGGCGGCGCGCACCGTCCAGATCTTCGCGTGCAGTGTCACCACGGACGACGCCGTGATCGCGAAACGCATCGAGGGTCACCGGGGGCATCGTGTTCACAGTCAAAGGCGCGACCAGCTCCTCGACGTAGAGCACGTCACGCCGATTGGGGTTCTTCATGCTGGTGCTCGCCCAGAGTGGACGCTGCGGCTGGGCTCCTTGGTTCGCGAGCTTCTGGAAGCGCTGGCTCGTCGGGCCAAAGAGGCTCTCAAAGCGGGCATAAGCTTCGCGGGCGTTGTCGACCGCGATCTTGCCAACCAACTCCTGGAGCTTCGCACGCGTCACCGGATTCGTCTCGGTCTTCAGCTTGGCTTCCACGGTATTGTCGACGATCGTGTCAACGCGGCTCACGAAGAAGCTGGCGACCGATGCGAGCTGGTTGACGGGCTTGCCTGCTTGCAAACGTGCTTCGACCGCCTCGAGAAATGCCTGGGCAACGGCTTCGTAATGGTCGATGGAGAACAGTAAGGTAATGTTAATGTTCAAGCCATCGATCAGGCACTGCTTGATCGCCGGCACGCCTTCGACAGTGCCGGGGATCTTAACCATGATATTCGGGCGATTGACCGCATTCCAAAGACGGTGCGCCTCGGCGATTGTGCCACGCGTGTCGCGCGCCAAATGCGCGCCGACTTCAATACTGACGAAGCCATCCCGTGCTCCGGTGCGTTCCCAGACCGGTCGGAGGACATCAGCGGCGTTGCGCACATCCTCGATGATCAAGGTATCGAGGATCGCGGTAACGTCTTTTCCCTGGCGCGCCAGGTCGGCGATCTCCGAGTCGTAGTCCGCCGAGCCACCAATCGCTTTTTGGAAGATCGACGGATTCGTCGTGACGCCGGAAAGGCCGTCCTCGTCGACGAGTTTCTGCAGGCCACCGGTCTGTAACTGCTCACGGGTGATGTTATCCTGCCAAACGCTCTGGCCACGCGCTTCGAGCTGGCGCAAAGGGTTCATTACCATGGTCCGGACGCTCCTGTCTTAATGACCTAGACTCTTCTCTACCATTATAGTCAGTAGGCGAGTTCCGTAAACTCAAAGACGGGCACCCTCGGGCGCCCGTCTTTGAGCTTGGCTGTCGGGATAAAACTGACTGCTGTTTAGCGATAGCTGCGGCGTCGCTCGAAACAATCCGAGCAGTAAACCGGTTTACCACTCGTTGGCTGGAAGGGAACCTGGGTTTGCTTGCCACACTCGTCACAGGTCGCCGGATACATTTGGCGTGGACCCCGGCTGCCAAACGACTGACCGCTCGAGGCACTCGCGTAGCTCCCGTTGCCGCCATTGCGCGACTTTCGGGCGTTGCGGCAGTCACGGCAGCGCACCGGTTGGTTCTCAAAACCTCGGCTCTGATAGAATTCCTGTTCGCTTGCTGTCCAGACGAAAGGCTGTCCGCAGTCCCGGCAGGTGATGGTAATGTCCGTGAAGCTCACCGAATCGATCTCCCTTAACTTATGGGTTGAAATAATTAGTTGGGGCCGGGTCGCGCGTTAGAAGCGATGTCGGGCGGAAACTACCTGCCGAGAGCCAAGGCTTCGGAACGGAAAGCTCGCTCGGACCCGCCGAAAGTAGCCTGACCGGCTGACCACCGCGCTGCAGTATACCACATGATACCCACGTGTATGCAAGAGGTTTGCGATCGGAGTCAAGAATCCGGAGGCGACTGGGCTTGAACCATGAAGCTCTGACAGGTAGACTTTAGAGCAGATCACTTGCTGAGCCGACGAGGGGGGTAGGTGGAAACGGACGGAAAGGTCAAGGGGCAAGCGCGGCTGCAGGGTCCACAAGACATCCAGCAGGCACGATTGCGTGACGCCGTTGGGCGTCTGCAAGTGTTATTGCTGCGTGATCTCGTTGGCCAATACGAAGCCGATGAGCGTGACCCGGAGCTGCCCTCGCAGCATCGCGGCTGGCTGAGCGAAGACGTCTTGGTGAACCGATCGTTGGGTATTTACGGTCCCGGCGCGACGATCTCGCCCGAGGAACGGGCCCTCGTCGTCGGGGTGTTGGAAGACTTGCGTCACCAGCGTTTTGTCGATCGATTGGACTCCGATGCTCCGCACCAGCGCGCCTGGCGATTGCGTCGCCAGAATACCGAGATTATCGAGACGGCAACTCGCTTCGTCGACGATCACAAATGGGTTCCGCCGGTCGTCGACGTGGCCGGGGTGATTCAAGCAGTAGCGAAGATCGCCGACGTCGCGGCTCCTCCTCTATTGACTGGGCCACGGCAGGAGAAGCCTTCGTCGGTCGAATGAGGCATGACGGCGCAGACTGTCCTCATGAGCGAAGCGAAGGACGACAAGTGTCAATCCGACTGGCGCCACGCTCGCGAGGGGGTTTCCCTTTGATCCTTCCAGTCGAGGCAGATACTGCCAATCTGGCCAATACTTGGCAGAACGGAATGGGCTCCTTGTTTCGGGCGTTGGGCCTAGCAATCAGGCCGTCTTCGCCTCTTCGCTGAGCTCAGGGCGAGCTCTCGTCAGGGGAATGAGGTAACCGCCAACCTCACGCACGAAAAAGGCCCCCACCGCCGGGTGGGGGCCTTTTTCGTGCGTGACTTAGGAACCCAGAAGTCAGGCTCCGATCGCGACCTGGGTGGTGCGGTCGAAGGTGTGCATGTGGGCGAGGTCGAGGACGACTTCCATCTGCTGGCCGGCTCGGATCGGGAGACGAGCGTCCATCTTCGCCACGAACTCGCTGTCGCCGGTGAGCAGGTAGACGTATTGCTCGCTACCGAGTGGCTCGACCACGTTCACCTGGACCTTCATCGTGCTCTCGGCCGGCACATTCTGGACGGTCGACCGGTCGACGATGTCCTCGGGGCGGATGCCGAAGACGATCTCCTTCCCAAGGTTGGAGATCAGTTTCTCGGCCTTGTCGGCAGGGACCCGGACCTTGAAGGTGTTGCCGTCGATGTACATCGCATCGGGCGTGCCCACCAGCTTGGCGTCGAAGAAGTTCATCGCCGGGCTTCCAATGAAGCCGGCCACGAACATGTTCGCCGGACGGTCGTAGAGAGTCTGCGGCGTATCGAGCTGCTGGAGAATACCGTCACGCAGCACGGCGATGCGGCTACCCATCGTCATCGCTTCGGTCTGGTCGTGGGTCACGTAGATGACCGTGGTCTGCAGGCGCTGGTGCAGCTTGATCAGCTCGGCACGGGTGGCGACGCGGAGCTTGGCGTCGAGGTTGGAGAGCGGCTCATCCATCAAGAAGACCTTTGGCTCGCGGACGATAGCACGACCCAAGGCGACGCGCTGGCGCTGGCCACCAGACAGTTGCTTCGGCTTGCGATTGAGCAGGGCATTAATTCCGAGGATCTCGGCGGCCTCGTGAACGCGCCGGTCGATCTCCTTCTTTGGAGTGTGGCGCAGTCGCAGACCGAACGCCAGGTTGTCGTAAACGCTCATGTGGGGGTAGAGTGCGTAGCTTTGGAAAACCATCGCAATGTCGCGATCCTTGGGAGCTACGTCGTTGACTAATCGCTCGCCAATGTAGATGTTGCCGTCAGTAACCTCTTCCAACCCGGCGATGAGGCGGAGACAGGTCGATTTGCCGCAGCCGGATGGCCCGACGAGAACCAGAAACTCTTTATCCTTGACTTCGATGGTCATGTCATTCACGGCGGTGACTTCGCCGAACCGCTTCGTGACGTGCTCCAGGGTAACGCTGGCCATGCAAAACCTCCTCGCGATGCTGCGCGTTTAATATGGTCTGTATCCCAGCGTTTCGACGTTCGGCTACACCGTCGCGCCGTGCCGGGTACAGCAATCCGAAATAACAGAACTTTCCGGTCAGTCCATGCGATCATTGACACGGACGGGCTCGAGGCCAAAACCGCTTATCCCGAATTAACTGACTCGTCCGTCGATTATTTTTTTTCTCTGGCAGACTACCTCCGTGAACAGGTACCGGATAGCGCGCATTATAGCACGAGTGATCAGCAATGAATAGGGGTGTATCCACTTTCTTAGTCGAGATGAAACACTTCCTCGAGGACTACCATCCCTTCGTCCGGGCGCCTACCTTCAAGTCCCTCGAAAAACGGCGCCATCTCCCTCTGCCAGCGCAGGTTGACCTCGCGCTCGGCCATGCCGGCCCGCGCTTTGTCGAAGTCGTCGGTTTCGAGATAACCAAAAATGAGCCCGTCGTCGCGCATGAATAGACTGTAGTTGTGCCAACCGGTTTCTCGCAGCGCCTGGAGCATGTCAGGCCAGACCGCTCGGTGTCGCTCCTTGTACTCCGGGATGAGTTCTTTGCGCACTTTGAAATAGAATCCGACTCGTGGCACAGTCGACTCCTAGGTTAGAAGTATGCAAGGGCGATAGTATCACAGTGTGCCCCGTTCTTGCGCTCCAGAGAGGCTTATAGGATACTTCGGTAGATGGAGGATCGTTCAGACATGCCCAACCGATCAGACGAACTTACTCGCCTGATGCAGCGCTACCGTGCACTCTGTGAGGCGACCGGCATCGCCCGGGCGAATGGAATTCCCTTGGCGGCAGCGGCCCAAAATGCCCTGGTCGACCTGGAGCAGCGGATTCTTGGCTTCGCGGAACTGGGTGCTTCGACATCTCCCCACGCGCCAATCACCCAGACGCCGCCGCTATCCAATCTCGATCTCTCGCCCGTCTCTCCGCCTCCACCCGCTCCGAAACCGCAGTTGTCCGGAGCGCCTCGCATCATACCTGCTCCGACGGTCCAGCCGCTGGCGGTACCGCCAGCGCCACCAGCACAAATGACGGTGAGCGAAGGTCGCCGCTCATTGGTCAGCCGCTTGGTGCGCCCGGCCGAGCCGCTTTCTGAAATGGCCAACGCCGTGGACCCATCGTGCACCGAAGCAGCGTCGAATGCCAAAGGTCTCCCGGCTGTCGTCTTCACTGATGGCTCCGCGGAAGGAAACCCCGGTCCCGGCGGCTACTGCGCGCTGGTTCGCATCCCCGGCCGACCTGACCGCGAGCTCTCTGGCGGAACCGCGCATACGACGAACAACAAAATGGAGCTCACCGCGGCGATTGTCGGATTGCGCACCGCGATCGAGGCCGGGGCGACCGAAGTGACCGTCTACAGTGATAGTGAATATCTTGTCAAGGGGATGACCGACTGGCTCCCTGGCTGGAAACGGAAGAACTGGCAAACTGCCGGCGGTCAACCAGTGAAAAACCGTGAGCTCTGGGAACAACTCGCCCAGCTTGTCGACGGGCGGACCGTCCGATGGAACTGGGTCAAAGGCCACGCCGGGCACCCGGAAAACGAGCACTGTGACTTAGTCGCGACCGCTGCAGCGCGCCGCGTCGCGAAGTCACACTCGACCTCGAACTTTGATCAGGAGCTTTAACAACGTTCTTATTGACCTTGCGCCCAGAACGTCTATTCTATAGATAACGAACGAACGTTCGAATCTGGCGCGAGGTGGAACGTGAACACAAACTTCGGCGAGCTGCCAATTCTTCACGCAGGATTGCCAATTTGGTACCAGGGAAGGCTTGCTGCGGTCGCGGTCGACGGTGAGGTCTACTCGGTGGGCTGGGTCGAGCCGGGCGACCGAGCGGTTCTGCGGGCGATGGCCTTGGCTGCTTTGGAGGCGCCCCAGCTTACCCCGGACCAGCAGTTCAGCTTCGCGGCGTATTACTTGCTTTCGGAGGAGGTTTGGAACGATCTGCGTGCGCTCCCCGACGAGTTGATCGCCCGCCGGGAAGGGGTGCCAGTTGAACTCGTGCGCCGTCGGCGTAGCTTACCAGACCTGATGACCGGCGCTACGACGGCAAACCGGGCGCCGGTGTGTGCGTAGACGATTTTTGCCAGGGGCCTGCTTCGGTGGTAGAATTCGAGCGTAGACGACACCAACGCCGACCGGGTCCGGCGACGTGCTTGCCGTCCACCTCAATGAAGAGGAGTGCTTTTGCCGACCATGAGTATGTCTCAGCCTTCTCCTGCTCAACTTGCTGATTCTGCTTTCAATACTGCTCAAAAGCAATTTGATATCGCTGCCGACCTCTTACAACTTGATGGCAATCTTCGCGATATTTTGCGTAACTGCAAGCGGGAACTGACCGTTCATTTCCCGGTCAAGATGGACGATGGTAGCGTTCGGGTATTCGAGGGGTTCCGGGTCCAGCACAACATCGCCCGGGGTCCGGCCAAGGGAGGTCTACGCTTCCATCCGATGGTTACCCTCGACGAAGTCAAGGCCCTGGCGATGTGGATGACCTGGAAGTGTGCGGTGGTCGGTATTCCGTTCGGTGGGGCCAAAGGCGGGGTCGTCTGTGATCCAAAGAAGCTGTCACTCTCCGAACTTGAGAGACTGACTCGACGCTTCGCGACCGAGATCAGTATCATCATCGGGCCGGATCGCGACATTCCGGCACCCGACGTCAACACCTCACCCCAGGTGATGGGGTGGATCATGGATACTTATTCGATGGCCATCGGCCACTCGGTGCCGGCGGTGGTCACCGGCAAGCCGTTGAGCATCGGAGGATCGGAAGGACGGCTCGAGGCCACCGCTCGTGGCGCGGTCGACGTGATCGTCGAAGCGGCGAAGTACCGCCAGATCCCGCTCAAGGGAGCGCGCGTGGTGATCCAGGGATTTGGCAATGCCGGATCGCCATTAGCCAGCTTTCTCCACCAGCTTGGCTCCCAGATTATCGCGGTGAGTGACAGCAGTGGCGCGGTGCATAACCCGCGTGGTCTGGATCCGTCCGGTCTCCGTATGTACAAGCGTGAGACTGGCTCTGTCGTTGGCTTCCCGAACAGCGAGCCGATCGATCCGATGCGTATCCTCGATCTGCCCTGCGATATCCTCGTGCCGGCGGCGCTTGAAAGTCAGATCACCGGACGTAACGCTGATCGGATCCAAGCTAAGCTGATTGCCGAAGCGGCGAATGGGCCCACCACGCCCGAGGCCGACGAGATTCTCACCGAGCGTGGCGTTTTCCTGCTGCCGGACATTCTTTGCAACGCTGGCGGCGTGACTGTCTCCTACTTCGAGTGGGTGCAGGATCTCCAATCGTTCTTCTGGGACGAAGGCGAGGTCAATGAACGACTCGAGCGGATCATGATCCGAGCGTTCCGGAGTGTCCTGCAGACCGCCGAGCAATATAAGGTGAACATGCGCACTGCTGCCCAGGTCCTGGCGATCTCGCGGGTTGCTGAAGCGACCCGGACGCGGGGTTTGTTCCCGTGAAGCGGACGCCTCATCGCGTCTTGGGTAGCAGAACCGAGAATGAACAATGCCCCCTCCAAGGGGGCATTGTTATCCTTTCTTGAGTATCAATGTCTGACTCGGGCGACTGAGAACCCCCTCGCTCGGAGGAATAGTTCATTTGCCTTCCTGAGTCTAACCTTGCAGTCGAAACCCTAGACTGATGAGGGAATCACCAGCTTTTGCCCAGGTTGGATGACGTTTGGATGAGGGATCTGAGACGCGTTCGCCGCGTAGATCCGCGTCCAGGCGGTCGGGGTGCCGTAGAACTTGATCGCGATACTGATCAGGGTGTCACCTGGCTGGACGACATACGTCCGTGGCATTGAGTTGTCGGTCGTAGTCGGCGGATTCAGGGTCGGGGACGGTATCGGCGTTGACCTGACGGCCGGCTGAGTAATTGGTGTGCCCGTCGCCGAGGACTGGCTGGTTGGTGCAGCCGTAGACGGCGGCTGAGCGGTTGCCCCGTCGATCGGTGGTGGGACACTCGCGATGTTCACGACGTCGGGGGAGGCATTTTCGAGCATGGCGCCCTGGTAGGTTCTGAGCAGGGCTTCTTTCCCGGGATCGATCGTTTGCCAATCGTCTTCGAGCAGTCCGCCAGTATCTCCCGAGTTGGGATTCAAGCACCAATAGGTGTAGTGCATGTGATTCGTCTTCAAATAGCTGACGAGCGAGCGCTGCCAGATACCTTCGGGATCATTACCGACCGAAGTCCCTCCGAATTCACCAACAAGAACTGGCGCGAGGCCTTGTTTTTGGAGATATCCCCAGTGCTTATCCCAGAACGCCGGCATGTTGTCGGGAAAGTCTTTGTCGGAAAACCAACTCTGACCAGATACAGTCGGACCGTAATCGTGCGGGCTGTAAACGAGGCGATTGGCAACTTTGAGATTAATTGAGCGCTTGCCAGCATTCATGAGCTCACCGCCCATCCAGGTCCAATCAATCGGGTTGCCGGACGGATCGGTGAGCTTCTCGACTCCTTCGACGAAGATCAACCAGTGGGGATTCACGTCGAGAATCGCATTGCCGCAAGTCTCGGCCGCGATTGCCCAGTCGGTCTTGGGATCCCCGCTACCCCAGGTAGCTGGCCCGGCCGGTTCGTTGTGTAGGTCAGCTCCGATCACTGCGTCGTTCCCTAAATAGCGCTTGGCCAAAGCAACCCATTGGGCAATCCAAACGTTAGGGGTAAGGTGATCGGTATACCAGAGGGGTGACTGCTGCATTGTATCCGGGCGATGTTGGTCTAGGATGATCTTCAAGCCGCGCTTGCCAGCGGCAACAATGATCGTGTCGAGAATTTGCAGGCCGGAGAGCCCTTTGAGGTCCGGGTTCTTCGAGAAATCGATGCCATTGGGGGTGAGCGTTGGTGTGAAAAGCATGCTCGAAAAAGGTAGGCGCAGGCAGTTGAAGCCGGCTTGGACGATCTGATCGAGCATATCTCCGTAGGCGCGGACCCAGAGCCCATGCGGTGCCATGGTCCCAGTCTCCATTCCAAACCAGTTCAGTCCGGTCAGTGTTACCACCTCTCCGGAGGCATCGCGGATAGTTGCTCCCTCGGTATGAAGATAATTCAGCGTTTTGGGGCGCGCTGCAGATAGCAATTGGTCTGAATTTCGCCCTGAATTGTGATTTGAGCTACGCTCGATCTGCCGCTCGGCCACTTTTGTGGGAGAGTTGAAGGCTTGGCTCGGCGCTACTGAGAGAGCGCCGAGGGAAAGAGTTAGGCTGGCCCAGGCCAGCAGGCGACGGCGTGATGGACGAAGTAGGACGGACGGGTTGATCATAGTTGCCAGGTGCTCCGGAATCCGCGATCTCTACAATGTCAGTCCGATGGGGGTGAGCCTCGCGGCACAGTCATGGTCCGAGAGCGCATCCCCATCGCTTCGCCGATTATCCGGCATGCTCTCGGAAGAGGTCAACATAAGTGTATGAATCAATTCATTCTCTCCCAAACCAGCGACGGTGCATGGTCTGCATCTTGCTAGCTGACTCCCTTACGCTAGATTGATAGGACGGTCTGGAGTGGAAGGCGGTTGGCCGACATCTTTCACCAAGCGGAGTATCGGCCGATCGAATGCTCTACAACCTCGGTCGGTCTCCAGGTTAAAGCTGTCGCCTGGCCTGACAACGCGCCCGGACACTCGGAGGATGGAATTGGGCCTGCTTCTTGCCTTCCAACCGGCGCGTAATCCAATCTGGAGACAAGAGGTAAGATGATTCAACTTGGATGGAAAGCTGGTCCAGAGCAGTATGGGCCGAACGAGCTTCTCGACTATGCTATTGTCGCCGAGCAGGCTGGTTTCGACTGTCTTGAAGCGAGCGATCACTTTCACCCGTGGAGTGAAGCCGGCCAGGCATCATTTATCTGGACGTGGCTTGGCGCAGTAGCCGCCCGAACCCAACGGATTCACCTGGGAACAGGTGTCACCTGCCCGATTCTGCGCTACAATCCGGCGATTATTGCCCAGGCGTCCGCCACTCTCGCAGTGATGGCACCGGGCCGGACCTTTCTTTGTGTTGGCACAGGTGAGGCGCTCAACGAATATGCAGCCACTGGGGTCTGGCCGGGCTACGAAGATCGCCAGAACCGCCTGGCCGAAGCGATCGATCTGATTCGCGTCCTCTGGTCGGGTGAGAAGGTCTCCTTCGACGGGGTCTTTTACGAGACGCGCAAAGCCAAGCTTTACACCCTCCCCGCAGAGCCAATTCCGCTCTATATCTCCTCGCTTGTGCCCGGCAGTGCGGGGTTTGCCGGTCGGTATGGCGATGGGCTGATCACAGTGAGTGGGAAATCTCCGGACCTCTATACCCAAATGCTCAAGAACTTTGCCGACGGAGCGGCGAATGCTGGCAAAGACGTCTCGATGCTCCCTCGCCTGGTCGAGATTGGCGTTGCCTACACTGATGATACCAAGGCGGCGATCGAGTGCATTCAACGGTATTGGGCAGGCGCTTTCATTCCGGCGCTCTACGACCAGAAGATCTACACGCCCAAGATGTCCGAAGAGAATGGCAGAGTGGTCGGACCGGATACCGTCACTAGAATGTGGATGGTTTCTGGGAATCCTGATGATCACGTCAAGCATGCCCAGCAATTCATCGACATGGGCTTCGACCAGATCTACTTCCACTCGGCGGGGCCGGATCAGCGCGCCTTCATCGAAGGCTACGGGAAGGACGTCTTGCCACGCTTGCGCCAGGCCCAGCGACAAGCGCAACGGCCCGCTGCGTAGTAGCCTATTCGGGACATGCAACGTTGACGTAACCTGAGCGAAACGGCACTACACGGTGTTCCTCGGGAAAGAAGCGGTGACGCCAGATACAGCCATTGTCGACCCCAAGCAGGTGCAAGGAGACCGAGGTCACGCTCGAGGTAGTTTGGATGCGGTGGATGTCGGTCTCTGGCAAGAGATCGTAGAGGTCGCCTGGACGAAGTGTTCGTCGCTCGCTTAGCTCAAGTGTTGCTCGGCCGTCGACCGTACCATCGTCGCGTCGACTGAAGATCTCTTCGACCTGTTCGCCACGGTAAAGTCCAACCAATCCCCAGGCCAAATGATCGTGGACTGGTGTTTGGGCGCCCGGTGGCACGACCAGTGACGAGAACGCCAGGCTACCGTCGATGGTGCGGTAGAGGAGCCAAGTCCCGATGCCCGATCCCATCCCGCTCTGCGGGGCCGGCTCTTGGTAACGCTCCGGCAACCAGCTTTGATCGGCGAGGAGCTCGACGAAGAGCGGGCGAATCGCTCGAATGATGGCCACCGGATCTTCACTGCTCCGTCGGATCTGCTGAACCTCGGTGATGAACTGACGTAAACGGGGCGTATCGAGTACGTACTCGTCGGCTGAGGAGCCGGCGTGATTGGTCGACATGATCACAATCTCCTCCCCTGAAGATAGGTGGCCAGTCCTGCGTACTGTTTATGTTAGCGATTGCTGGCAGCCGGAGCAAGGTGCGGGGACAGGACGAACCATTCTCACTGCCACTTCCCACTGAAGAGAGGGAGGGCACTGGGTCGATGGAGAGATAAGCGTGCATGGGGCGTGGCAGGAGAGGAGATGGTCTTTCGGAAGCATCGCTTAACGACCGCCCAGCGCTGTCAGATTTGAACGACTTAATCTCTCACGGGCAGATCGGCGTGAGTTTCGAAGAAAACTACCAGATTTGGCTGAGTCATTCCCCGTTGTGAGCGCGTTGTCGCCGCTCTCTCGCCCTTTCTCTAGCCATTATGATTATGATAGAGAAGGAGCGAGAGAGCGGCGACCCCTGGAGATGGGCAACCGCGACTCTGGCGGCAGATCCTAGATCCCGGCGACCTTTTGGGTGATCGCTCTCACGTGGGAGCAGTTGCCGCGGTACAGGAAACCCTCGCAATCGCAGCGGGCAACGCCACCTGACAGACGCACGGTGTGGAATTTCCCCGGACGGCTGTGGCTGGGGATGCGGAATTCCTGCTCGGCCGCTTCCATCAACCCAAAGCTGTGACGAGCACGGGAGAGGAGGGTTAAGGTCTCTTCGAGCAAGCCGACCGAGCGTTCTGGGGCGCTTTTTGCCGGGTCGCGGGACACGAAGGAGGGATGCTCGCCGCGCACCGCCGCCTCGACCACCTGCTGGACGAGGGAAGCGTTACCGGCGGCTTCGGCCTCCAGGACGCCGATGTTGTGCGCCTTCGCTTCGAGGAGGGCGGCAACGAAGTCATCGAGGGTGCCGGGGGCGTAGAGGTAGGTGACGAAGGCCGGTCGATGCTGCCCAATGCGGTAGATGCGGTCCTCGGCCTGCCAGTGGTTGCCCGGTACCCAGTCGAGGTCATTGAAGACCACGTGGGTCGCCGCGGTGAGATTTAGCCCCACGCCCGCGGCCTTAAGGTTCCCAACGAGGACGGTCACCTTCGGGTCGGTTTGGAAGGCGTCGGCGGCAGCCCGTCGTTCGGCGGCCGAGTCGTCGCCGGCGATCGAGACGCAGGCCTCATCGAATGCCTCCTTGATCGCCGCGATGACTGCTGTGTAGGAGGTGAAAACGACAACCTTCTCTCCTCCCTCGACTCGCTCCCGCACCGCTTCGATCGTCGCTTCGACCTTGGCGCGAGCTAGTGCATGGCGGGCGGTGTTGAGCAGGCCGAGAAAGTTCACCCAGGTGGGACCATTGCGCGCGGGGTGTTTGTCCAGGTAAGCAAGCGCTCTCATCTCCAGCCTCCTGACCTCCTTCGCCGCCTTTACCGCGATCTCAGTGGGCTGCCAGCTTCGGATCTTAGGTGGAAGGTCGAGAGCCTCGTCCTTGGTGCGGCGCAGCATGACCCCGGAGACGATCCGTGCCAATTCGTCCAGATTGGAGGCACCGTTGGTGTCCAGGCCGAAGCCGTTGTCGTAGGCGGCGCAGTAGCGCCTGGCATACGCGTAGAAGCTGGTGGCGAGGGGATGGCGCACTGCCTTGAGGAGGTTGTAGAGGTCGCGTGGGCGACTGCTCATCGGGGTTCCGGTGAGAAGGTAGACGAAGTCGGGCCCGTCGGAGGGATCCTTTCCGTCCACGCCGAGGAGATGGAAGACGTGATTCGTACGCTGACTGTCGTTCTTGATGTAGTGGGCCTCGTCGAGGACGACACCCGTCCAATGGATGGCCGAGAGCTTCGAGCGGAGGCGGCCGAGGAGGTCGTAGTTAGCAACGGTCCAGCGATGGCCGTTCTCCCAGCTCCGTGCGTCGTGAACGACAAACACGTCGGCCCCCGGCTCGACGAGGCGGATCTCGCGCTCCCAGTTGAGCTTGAGGCCGGCCGGACAGATCACGAGCAAGGAGCCCTCCCGTGCGGCCTCTCGCAACGCGATAATCACCTGACGAGTCTTGCCGAGGCCCATGTCGTCGGCGAGGATGGCGGCGCGGCGAGAGAGAAGGAAGGCGATGCCGGTGCGCTGGTGGGCGAAGAGGTCCGGATAAGCCAACGCGATCTGGCGGGCGGCCTCGCCCAGGACGTCTGCGGAAGGCGGTGCGAAGGTGGCGGTTTCCATCGGCAGGTTTCTCCTTTCAGTACTTGAATGCTAAAAGGGATGGGTATTGGCGTGCCGCCGGACGTGAGGGCGGCACAGAATACCAATCGATTGAGGGTCATTTGCTTCGACCTGAAGAGCGCCATGTCTAGACGTCACGCGACCGACGACGAAGATAGCTTTACCCTCATAGGCGCCCCACTGCTCAGCTTGGAAGTCCGGACCATGTCGTCCGTGGATGACAATCGGTACGCGCTCAAAACGACTCGAGAGCACGCCGGGGTCGAAGAAGGTGAGGATGTCGATCGTCTGGGAAAAGAAAGAGTGGCACGTCACAATACCGTAGACGACGACCTCGCGCCCAAGATATTTGTCTACATCCCGCCAAGAGATGACGGGTCGCCCGACCTTCGATGGTGGACGCGGAGGCGCAGCTTTGCGAGCACGATGACCGGTGGTATAGGGCACAGGAGGTGAACCAGGGCGGTATGCTGAGAACGGGACCAGGCGAACAACCCTTTTCATTATCAGACCTCTTTCACGTATCTCGAACAGCCGTGGTGCCTGGAATCAGTCTATGGATTCTGAAGCGTTGCACTCAATGATTGCGTCAGATTCTCCTTTCTGAATCGTTGCTTCTGTGGTCTCCCAATCAAGGCCAAGAGGATGGAATGCTAGGGCCGGAGGTGGTAGCGATACCGCGCGCCGCCGCCGGGTAGGGGCTCGCGTTCGCGCGAGACGAGATGCAAGCGGTGCAGCTCTCCAAGGTAGTCGCTGGCAGTGGCCGGCGGGATCTGGAGTGCCTCGTCAAGGTCGGATGCGGTCAGTTCGCCCCGCTCGACGAGCAGCGCGACGATCGACTCCAGGTAGCGCGGGAGGGGGCCGAGAACACGGATCTGGCCGGCCACGTCCGCGAGGCCGAGGACCGGCTGGGCGGGCTGACCTCCGCGGGCCGGTCGCGACTGGCGCTCAAACTGGAGAGAGAACGCCTCGGCAACGGCATCGTTCGCCAAGCGATAGCGCACGAGCGGCTCGCCGGCGGCCTCGGCCGCTGCGAGCTGAAGCTTCGGGCCGAGACTGAAGTACTCCGAAGGGACGAGCTCGTCCTCGTCGACAACGTCACGCAAATCGAGGACGACCTCGGACGCGTGCAGCCGCGCCACCTC
This sequence comes from Chloroflexota bacterium, assembly GCA_021324795.1. Classification (GTDB taxonomy): domain Bacteria; phylum Chloroflexota; class UBA6077; order FW602-bin22; family CADDYW01; genus JAJPIK01. The sequence goes on along the minus strand of JAJPIK010000093.1, from coordinate 11,631 downwards.
CTCCAGCACGATCTCAAGCTCGAGGTCGCCTAGCTTGCGAGTCGCGCCCACTGCACGCTGCTTCGCCGCGCCGCGCACGTTTTGCCAGGGAATGTGCGGCACCGTCCGCAAGTACGCCATTGGTTCTCCCCGTTGGTTCAGTTGTATCTTTCTGAAGCGATTCTACGTCGTCTCCCATGGTTTGTCAAGTGGTCAGAGTGTAAATTCTGAAACGAACCGTGGCATTATTGGAATCGTCGATGGCGCGGGGCCGAGGTTTCGCGATAGCCTGTACTCGTTGCCAAAGGGCCTTCAGTTCAGATGGGGAACATGAACGACACGCGGGTCAGGTGGGCCGCGTCGGGATACAGCTTCGCTTCCTCGGTCTCGTTCGCGCGGACGCGGAGCCAGGCGGCGCCGCTCTCGATCGTCATGACTCCGCCAGGGATCTCGTGCGCGGCTCGCCGCGCCAGATCCAGTCCGTTCCCACCCCCGCCGTCCGACGAGACGCCGGGGCGGAGGGCTTCGCGGAGGGCGGTGAGGTCGTCCGGGAGATCTCTGAAGGTCGCGCGGATCGTTGCCGGGATACCGTCGCCCGCGTCTCCCACGGCGATGAAGGTCCGGTGCTGATTCGGCATCCGCTGAACCATGTAATAGCCCGAGATGGGGCCGCCGCTCAGTCGCCGCGAGTGGGCAAGAACGTTCTCGGCGAGTTCGTAGACGGTTGCGGCGATCCGCCGGAGGGTACGGGCGCCACCAGGGACATTGTCCCCGCCGGACGCCGCGGTCAGGACGTGAGGAAGACGCTCACCCAAATCGAGGATGCCGGCCGTGTCGTTGAAGCGACGCACCTCGATCAACGTGGTCGTCTGCTGTGCCTGGAACGGTCGCTTGGGCGGCGACGGGCGGAAGTGCGGGAAGAGGTCGTAGAAGCCGATGCGCCAGAGGAACATGCAAAGGAAGCTGGGGGCCGGGGGTTCGAGGCGGATCTCGGGGAAGCCCATCCGTTCGACCACTTCGAGGACCAGGCACAGGTTCACGATCTCCGTCGGAACGACGTAGCGCACGTCGCGGAGGGATAAGACGAGGGGTAGGTCACGTGGTTGGCTGGCGATGATCTGAAGTGCCTCGTGGGCCCGCCCCAGGCGGCCTCGCAAGCTCAACCCCATCATCTGCTCCTCCCTCGTAGGAGCTTCGGACCCGAGCCCGGCTTGGGATATCTCCTCGTGACCTGGAACCATCGACACAGTCGGTCATTCCCCGACAAACGTCTCAGCCAAGCTAGTCTACGACGAACCTGCCCATCTCGTCAACGCTCTGGACGACTCGGTCCAAAAAAGTGTTAGTGAACGAGAAGCTGTGTGTTCTACCTCTGGTGCGGCCTCGGCCGCGAGATCCCTGCGCGGGGAGCGAGGCCACGGGCGGACTGGTCTTGGTGGCCAGGACTTGTCCCGATACTTCGGAATCGCTATAGTGTCCGAAAAATGACAGGAAACAGACAGATGCTGGAAGGTCGACGGATCGTTGATCTCACGTTGCCCATTATCCCTGGCGAGGGTGGGCGGCCTTTTTTGATCGAGCGGGGACGGACCGAGGAACTGACGGTGCATCCGCCGGTCGATCATCCGTGGTACATCATGCATAAAGTTCAGACAATCAGCCACATTGGCACGCATATCGAAGCACCATACCATTGCTTTCCTGACGGTCGAGACCTGGGAAGCATTCCGCTCGAGCAGTTGATCGGCGACGCGGTGATTTTGGACCTCAGCGCCCTGAAGTCGGATTCCTTAGTGGGCGCGGCTGAGATGGCCGAGGTCGCGGAACGGGCGGGCGGCGTTCGTCGCGGCGACATTGCTTTTCTGAAGACGGGTTATGCCGAGCGACGTAGCTCGCCAGAGTACGAGCACCGGCCGAGCTTGACCGCGCAGGCGATGCGCTATCTGGTCGAAGTGGGAGTGAAGCTCGTCGGCACCGACCTCTCTGGCTTGGAAGGACCGTTGACCCCGGCCCATCTCGATTGCCACCTGGTCTTGCTCGAGGCGAACATTCCGTTTATCGAGAACGTCGGCAATCTCGCGGCGCTGACCAAGTCGCGCGTTTTCGTCTGCGCTTTGCCGATTCCCGTCAAGGGACTTGACGCTTTCCCGCTGCGGGTCGTGGCTTTTGAATGATTTGACACCTCACTCGGTCAGGGATAGGATCATGTCCACCGGATACCGTGGGAGGCCTCATGGCAGTTGCTCAAGTAGATGCCCGGCAGCTCGTGCGTAAGCTTGAAGCTGCTTTGGGGGTGGAGAACGTCCTCTGGCGAGACTATGACCTGCGGCTCTATGAATACGACGGCTCGATCGATAAAGCGCGGCCTCAGGTGGTCGTCTTTCCGACGAGCACTGCTCAGGTTGCCGAGGTCGTTCGCCTTTGCAACGAGGCGAAAGTTCCACTGACCGCGCGTGGCGCCGGCACCGGCCTGAGCGGTGGATCGATCCCCCTCGACGGTGGCGTCTTGATGGTCTTCTCTCGCCTGAACCACATTTTGGAAGTCGACCTGGAGAACCTGCGGGCGGTGGTCGAGCCCGGCGTGGTGAATCTCTATCTTAGCCAAGCAATTGCCGGCACCGGCTTGCACTTCGTTCCCGATCCTTCGAGCCAGAAGGCTTGCACGATCGGCGGCAACGTTGGTGAAAATTCCGGTGGTCCGCACACCTTGCTGTACGGCGTGACGACGAACCACGTTACCGGTCTCGAGTTCGTGACGAGTTCCGGCGAGGTGATCGAGACCGGCGGTAAAGCGTTGGACGCACCGGGATACGACCTGACCGGTCTGATCGTCGGCTCCGAGGGAACGTTTGGCGTGGTTACGCGAGTGATCGTTCGGCTGAGTCCGCTGGCCGAAGCGGTGAAGACGGTATTGGCGGTCTTTGATCGCATCGAGGACGCGAGCGCAACTGTCTCCGGGGTGATCGCGGCGGGGATCGTTCCCTCGGCGATTGAGATGATGGATCAGCTCTCGATTCAGGCGGTCGAAGCCGCGGTGCACGCCGGGTACCCGACTGACGCGGCGGCGGTGCTCTTGATCGAGATCGATAGCTTGCAGGAAGGGATCGAGGATCTCCTCGGATCGATCACCAAGATTTGCGAGGAGAATCGCGCCCGGGAGATCCGGACCGCAAAAACGGCGAAGGAGCGCAATCTCCTCTGGCTTGGGCGCAAGGGCGCGTTCGGGGCGATGGGGCGGGTCAGCCCGGACTTCTACGTCATGGATGGCTGTGTGCCGCGCGACAAGCTGCCGGAGGTGCTGACGCGGATCGAAGCGATCAGTCAAAAATACGGCTTGCGCATCGCGAACGTCTTCCACGCCGGCGATGGCAATTTGCACCCGCTCGTTCTTTTCGACTCGGAGCATCCGGGCGAAGAGGACAAGGTGCGCGAGATGGGCTACGAGATCCTGGCTGTTTGCGCCGACGTCGGTGGGGCGCTGACTGGCGAGCACGGGATTGGCTTCGAGAAGCGCGAAATGATGGGCCTCACCTTCAACGACGATGATCTGAACTGGATGAACCTCGTGAAGCAAGCCATGGACCCAACCGGTCTTCTCAACCCCGGCAAGATTTTCCCGACGCCGGGCAAGTGCTGGATGCCACGTCCACGCCGCGCGGCCGCGGTGGGTTGGTGAATCCGATGCATGAAACACTCGATCGCACTGGTTTGGTGGCCGGGCTGGAGACGGCCGGTATCGCCTGGCGCGAGCTCGACGAAGTGGAACGAAACACATATAGCGTCGATGGGGTGGCGCCTCGGGTGATCTGCTGGCCCGCCAGCTATCTGGAGGTCGCCAAGGCACTGGCTGTTGCTGATCGGCTCGGACTGGCGGTCTCGCCGCGCGGGGCCGGGACGATGCTTGGCCTTGGCAATCCGCCGCGCGCGGTCGACCTGATCGTTTCCACCGAACGGCTGAGCCAAGTTATCGATTACGCCCCGGCCAATCTGACAGTGACGGCCGAGGCGGGAATTACTCTGAGTGCGCTCCAAAGGTGCTTGGCCGAGGGGGGACAGTATCTGCCCTTGGATCCGCCCCATCGCGACCAGGCGACGCTGGGCGGCATCATCGCGACGAATACGAGCGGGCCGCGGCGCTTTGGCTTTGGCTCGGCGCGTGACCTGGTGATTGGCAGCACGGCCGCGACGACGAGTGGCACGGTCACCAAGGCGGGTGGTCGAGTGGTGAAGAATGTCGCCGGCTACGATTTGAACAAGCTCTACATTGGCTCGCTCGGCACGTTAGTCGTCGTCGTCGAATTGACCTTCAAGGTTGCGCCATTGCCAACCTCGCAGCAGACGGTGATCGGTCGGTTTGCCCGGCGCGAACAGCTCGGTCAGGTTGTGCAGCAGATCATCCGCTCGCCGCTGATGCCGACGGCGGTCGAGGTACTCAACGCGGCAGCACTCGAACGGTTGGGCGAGTCCGACCTTCCCGAGCTTGGCGGTGGCTACCTGCTCGCGACGCTCGGCACCGCGCCTGGCCGAGCGGTGCTCCGGCAGCGTGACGCTCTGACCAAGCTCTATCAGGCGGCCGGCGCTGGCGCGATCGCGGTGCTGGCCGATCAGGACTCCGAGCACTTCTGGGGCAAGGTGGCCGATTGGCCAGTCCAGCGTGAAGCCCCCGGGGGAATCCGGGTCAAGGTAGCGGTGCCAATTGCCCGGGTGCCCGAAGCGATCCAAGCGCTTGAAACGCAGACGAACAAGCTCGACGCTCGGGCAGCGATTGGAGGCAGAGCCGGTAGTGGTGTGCTTTACGCAGCGTGGAGCATTGCTGAGACAGCCGGTGACTCGCCGCTCGTGCCGATTGTCCAGGTGCTGAGCCAGTTGCGTCAGACATGTCGCGAGTGGGGCGGTAGCCTGGTTGTCGAAGCCTGCCCCACCGCGTTGAAAGGAAAAATCGACGTTTGGGGCGACGTCGGCTCGGCTTTGCCGGTGATGCGACGGCTCAAAGCGGCGCTCGATCCAAATCTGATCATGAATCCAGGGCGATTCGTCGGCGGGATTTGAGGCAGGAGGAACCAGTGGCCATTCACACGGGCGAAGGTAGTCCCGTCCGATTCAACTTCGTCGATCGCAAGCTGATTCGCCAATGCGTGCACTGTGGACTCTGTCTTTCCTCTTGTCCGACCTACAAGATCCTTGGCTCGGAGCTCGATTCGCCGCGTGGTCGGGTCTACCAGATGCGGGCGCTTCAGGAAGGCAAGATCAAGGTCGACGACCCTGACTTCCGGCTCCACATCGATCGATGTCTGAACTGCCGCGCCTGCGAAACAGCCTGCCCCTCCGGTGTTCAATACGGCCAATTGCTCGAAGCGACCCGGGCGGTGATACCATCGCGCTCGGGCACCGAGTCGTTGCTCCGGAGCGTCGTCTTGAATCGGGTCTTCACGACCCCATGGCTGCTCGGCGCGCTTGGTACGGGCATGCGTTTCTACCAGAAAAGTGGCTTACAAGCGGTAGCTCGAGCCACCGGACTCCTGAATAAGCTACCGCTCAATCTCGGCAAGCTGGAGGCGCTCCTGCCGCCAATGCAGGGAGGGGTGATCAAAGCTGGGCTGCCGGAGATTATTCCCGCGCGTGGCAGCCAACGCTGTCGCGTGGCGCTGATCACCGGCTGCGTTCAAGACCAATTCTTCAGCTTGACGAACAGTGCCACGGCACGCGTCCTGGCGATGAATGGCTGCGAGGTCGTCGTACCGCGAGGCCAGGTCTGCTGCGGAGCGCTGCATACCCACGGCGGCGAGCGGGAGACGGCGCGTGGCCTAGCGCGCCGAAACATCGCCCTGTTCGAGACGACCGGCGCCGACTTTTACATCATCAACGCGACCGGCTGCGGCTCGACCCTCAAAGAGTATCATTACTTGCTGGCCGACGACCGCCAGTGGGCGGAGCGTGCCGATCGGTTTAGCAGCAAAGTGCGCGATGTCTCGGAGTTTCTTGCCTCGATCGAGTTGAATCGAAACTTTGGTGAGATTCGCGCCCGGGTCACCTACCAGGATGCCTGCCATCTGATCCACGGTCAAAAGATCAGCGAGCAGCCGCGGGCGCTGATTCAGATGATTCCGGGTCTTGAACTGGTCGAAATGAAGGAATCCGATACCTGCTGTGGCAGCGCCGGTATCTACAACGTCACCCAATACGATCTATCGATCCAGCTCCTGGAGCGCAAGATCGACAACCTTACTGCAACGAAGGCCAGTCTGATCGTCGCCGGGAACCCCGGCTGTATCATCCAAATTGCTCACGGTATCCGCCAACGCGGCCTACCGATCGAGGTGATTCATCCGGTCGACCTCTTAGATCGGGCGTATAGAAGGGCAAACAAGTAGGAACTTTGATTCCTTCTCATAGCGGAAAAAGGAACAGGACCAGCGCTTACCCGCCTAACTCGATGCTCTCGCTAGATAGGTTCGTTGGCCGTACTTTTTCAGCCGATCAGGAAGAACCTCGACGCCAATGCCCGGGCCGGTGGGGACGCAGAGCGTGCCATCGGGGTTAAGCACGGCGGGCTCGTCGACGACGTCCTCATAGTAGTAGCGGTCCGAGGCCGAGGTGTCGCCCGGCAAGGTGTAACCGGGTAACGTCGTCAGATGGATGTTGTGAGCGCGGCCAACGCCGGACTCGAACATGCCGCCGCACCAGACCGGGAGCTGACGCGTGAGCATCAGGTCGTGGATCTCCTTGGCGGCTTGGTGTCCACCAACTCGGCCAACCTTGATGTTGATGATCTGGCACGCGTTGAGCGCGATCGCTTTCCGCGCGTCGTCTGGGGTGTGGATGCTCTCGTCGAGACAGACCGGGGTTCGGACGGCGGCCTGGAGCTGGGCATGGTCGATGATGTCGTCCCAGCCGAGCGGCTGCTCGTACATCATCAGGTTCAGCTCGTCGAGCGATTGAAATGTCGGAACGTCACGTAAGGTATAGGAGCTGTTCGCATCAGCCATCACCGGGACGTCGGGAAAGGCGCGACGGACCGCCCGCAGGTCTCCCAGATCACGGCCAGGCTTGATCTTGATCTTCATGCGCTTGTAGCCCTGGCGAACGAATCCTTCGACCACCCGAACGAGATCGCCCGGCGTCTTCTGGATGCCGATGCTCACGCCAACCTCGATCCGGTCACGGACGCCGCCGAGGAGCCGTGCGAGCGGGACACCTTGGGCCCGGGCGAAAGCGTCCCAAAGCGCATTTTCGAGACCGGACTTGGCAAAGTAGTGACCGCGCACGCCGTTATAGAGCGCAATGGCGTCGCCGGGGCGCTCGATCGACCTGCCGAGTACGCGTGGGATGAGGTACTGGGTGAGGATGAGCCAGGCGGTATCGACGCTTTCGTAGTTGTAGTCGGGATCGTTCAGTGGCGATGCTTCTCCCCAGCCGTACACCCCCTCGGCCAGAACTTTCACTAGAATGACTCGTCGCCGGTCCATTGTGCCGAAGCTGGTTTCGAAGGAAGCTTTCAAGGCGAGCTCGATCTGGGTGAGTTCGATTGCCTCAATACGCAACGATTCGCTCCTTCCGTGTCGTCAGCAAGTACTGGCCGACGTCACCGGCGAATTGGAACCCGACGACGAGGTAGCCCGCGGCAAAAGCATCCTGAAACTGCTTGCGGACGCGGAGACGCCAGTGCAGCGCTTCGCTCGGATTGGCCGCCTTGATCGCTCGAAAGTTCCGGGGAACTTCGACGATACGTTCGTACGTGAGGGAGGAATTGGCCGGCTCCTGGCTGCCTTCGATGATGGCCGCGACGATCGGATCGTCCAAGTGCCATTCGAGGAGAAGGCGATCGGTCGGAAGGCCGCCGGTCAGTTGACCGCCCATGTCACCGTGGTGGTTCACCCGGTATTCTTTGGCGATGCCGCCAAGACGTGCGACGTTGAGATTCGCGTTCACTGCCTCGAGAGGATCATAGGTCCAGGTGATCAGATCGTAGTCATTTTCCCGTGCCCAACGGGCTTGAGCGAGCTTGAGACCCACGCCAATGCCACGCCCCCGGTATTCCGGGAGGACCGCCAGCATGTGGGAATACAAAGTCAGCTTGCCGAATTGTTTGGCAGGAAAGCCATAGCTGAAGCCGATGACGCGGGCGCGATCGAGGGCCAGCAGCACCTGCCCACCCCAGAGATGGGCAGGATGAAGCTGATTGTATGGCACGGCATCGCGCGGCTCGAATCCCCAGACAGCGATTTGCAGATCGACGCAGGCTTCGAAGTCGGCCTGCTCCTCAGCCGGACGAATTGCGTAAGCGGTCATGGGGTCTGAATTCCTTTAATGGGCTAGTGGATAGGCCGACAGCATCGTGCTATCGAGACCGCCGGCCGCGCAGATCCTGGCGTAGAGCTCGCCGCTCGGTTTGACCGTGCGACGCTGGGTCTCGTAGTCGACGTGGATTAAGCCAAAACGCAGCCGACGGCCCTCGGCCCACTCGAAGTTATCCAATGCCGACCAGTGGAGATAACCTTTGACTGGGACTCCCTCGGCGATGGCGCGATGAATCTGCCGCAGATGTGAGATCAGGAATGATGGTCGCAGCTCATCGCGCTCGTCGGCGACGCCGTTTTCGGTGACCAAAATTGGCTTACCAAACCGCGCCAGGAACTTGAGGACGCGGTACATACCTTCTGGATAGATCTCCCAGCCGGCCGCCGTCTTTGGATGGGATGGGTGGGTAAAGAAGCTACCGAAGTAGGTCTCTGGTCGGCGAAAATCGAAAGTGGCCATCTCCCGCGAGTAGTAGTTCAGGCCGATGAAGTCGAGGGAGTTGGCACCATCGGGAACTCGTCCCCAGCCAAAGGGAAACTGAAATTGGCCTTTGAGCATGGAAAGCAGAACCGCGCGGTTGAACAACAACTCGCCCAAGCGAGCGACGAAGTGATCCCCCGGAAGAATCGGCCGGTACGGATCGAAAATCCGGAGATGATGGGCGACGCCAATCTGGACGTCCGGGAGTGGACTGCGCTCACGGATGATCCGTGCTGCCCGGGCGTGACCGAGAATCATGTTGTGGAGAACAGTTACGAGGAGTCGGATGCTTCGCTTTCCTGGTGGCCAGACCCCGGCCAGGTACCCCATCGTCCCATAGACGACTGGCTCATTGATCGTGACCCAATAACGCACCAGATCGCCGAAGGCGGCGACCGCTTCGTTGACGTAGCGGCCAAAGGCGTCGACAACCTCGGGAACCTCCCAGCCACCGCGATCGGCGAGCCAGAGCGGATTCGTGAAGTGATGGAGCGTGACGACCGGTTCGACGTTCAACCGCCGCAGGTGCTCGAGCACCTCGCGGTAATGACGAATCTCGGCGCGATCGAATTGGCCAGGTGACGGCTCGATGCGGGACCATTCGAGCGACAGGCGGTGGGCGTTCTGGTGAAGCGCCGCGAATAAATCGAAATCTTCGCGGAAGCGATGGTAGTGATCACAGGCGAGACCAGATCGGGTTCCATCAAAAACGTGGCCAGTCTGTTCCCATGCCCACCAGTCGCTGTTGACGTTGTTCCCTTCGACCTGATGAGAAGCGGTCGCTGTCCCCCAGAGAAAGCGATTCGGAAAGATAAGATTTGCCGAGTCGGGCGTTGTTAGCCTAGCCATACCCTTACATTACATTGTCACACAAAAGCTGACGAATTGGTTACGAACTGGCACCCGCGAGAGGTTTGCGAAAGTTAATCGTGTAGGCGACGTTGTCGCCAAAGGATTCTAGCCATTCGAAACCGGCTTTCTCGGCGCGACCGATGACCGTATGTCGCAATAAGTATGACGGATCACTTATCACATCGCTAATTGACAGACGACCCGATGGACGCAAGACCCGCCAGACCTCGGCCAGCGTCTTCTGTGGGTCTTCGACGCGGCCAAGTGTCGACTCGAGGCACGCGGCGTCAAAGCTCTGATCTTCGAACGGCAATCGATCGCTCAGGCCAGGAACCACGCTCGCGTTGTCGACGCCACGAACGTCGAGGTAGCCGCGCGCTCGCTGGCGCTCATTCGGATCGAGCGCCGCGGCCTCGACTCGGCCAGCGGTTCCTACTGCCTCGGCAAGCGCTTGGGTAAGCATGCCATTACCTCGCCCGAAATGGAGAACGCGCATTCCAGGACGCAAACCGACACGACGGGCAATCACGGTCGGGCTAAGGACACGCCGACGAATCGGTGCGTCGAGTGCCAGGGTTAAGCGCGCGACAAAACGGGTAGGAATCAGGCGATAAAGCAGCCGAAGTCCGATCTGAAGTAAGAGGACGAGCCCCAGTATGCCAAGCGCCAAGCGTCCAACCGTTGCTGCTCCTCGGATGGTATTCCCCGATTGTCTGGCTGCGAAGCCCATATTCGATGGTGTCATCGCTCCACCCTCGAAACGTCCCGCGAGTCGCGAGTTATTCTAATCGATCATCCCGTTCTGTCAAGGTGTGGATCGTCACGCTTAATCCCTCGGCGCATGTCGGCGGAACTGTCATTCTGAGCGACCGCAGAGTCTGTCTTGAGCGGAGCGAAGGAGAGCGAAGAATCTCCGTCGCTTATCAGAGCTTCCTCCTCGTTTTGCTCCTCAGAATGACAACCCGCGGCGGTACGATTAGCGCGCGACGACCGATAGCGGGATCGCTTTGGTCGTCAGAGATTCGTTGAGACTCCCCGACCGGAAGCCTTGCAGATCAAGAGTAACGTATTTGAATCCGAGTCCTTTGAGATGGCGAACTAACTCGTCCACGACATCGTCGGCGAGTAAGTGAGCCATGTCCGCGCGAGGCACTTCGATTCGGGCAATCTCGTCGTGGTGCCGCACCCGAACGTTGCGTAGACCAAGCTGGCGCAGGTAAAGCTCGGCTTCGCCAATCTGTCGGAGCTTTTCGACGGTAACCCGGTTCCCATAGGGAATGCGTGAGGCCAGGCATGGGGCCGCTGGCTTGTCCCAGATTGGTAGGCCTCTTTCCTTCGCGAAGTAGCGTATCTCGGCTTTGGTCAACTCCGCTTCTTGGAGAGGACTTCGGACCCCACGCTCGTGACCAGCCTGCATGCCGGGACGGTGATCACCAAGGTCGTCGAAGTTCGATCCATCGACAACCCAGGCTAAACCCTCGTTGGCAGCGACACGTCGCAGTTCGTCGAATAGCTCAGTCTTGCAGAAGTAGCAGCGGTTGGTGGGATTGCTCGCGTAGTTTTCGTTCTGGAGCTCGTTGGTTTTCAGCTCGAGATGGCGGGCGCCGACCTGACGAGCCAGCTCCGCCGCGTCGTGGCGCTCGTAGGGGGCGAGGCTTTCCGAGACACCGGTTACCCCGAGCACGCGGTCGCGTCCCAAAGTCGCGGTAGCTTCGGCCAAGAGAAACGCGCTGTCAACGCCACCGGAATAAGCAACGAGGACGCTGCCTAACTCACGGAGAATCTCTCGCAGTCGCTCGAGTTTGGCTTCGGATTCGTTCATCAGTGCTGCCCCCGGGGGAAGTGGTAATCGGGCGTAGAACCCCCTGTTGATTATTGCACGTTCGCCCGACCCAACGCAACCACCGAAAACTTAGACTGAAATTGCACCATAAGAGTGTTCTACCGAGCGAGGGCTGTTATGGGAGTCCGATAGCGAGGGGAGAAAGACAAGGAGAGAGCTTTACAGAAGTGCGGCTCCCG
>JAJPIK010000069.1 GCA_021324795.1 Chloroflexota bacterium | reverse complement strand
ATTCGTCCTCCAGACTATCACATCGCCTCCGCGGGTTTCATCGTGGCTTTACTTTAGTTGAGGCCGGTCGCTCGGCAGGACCGCTCACTTCCGCCGTCATCTTCGGCACAACCTGGCTGAGGTTCGCTGGCGGGAAAGTGGGCCGCGTCTAGCGGCATTCGCGCAGGCCCACTCGTGCTGTCCGAATGTCCAGACTCATCAGATGTGGCACAGCCCGCGCAACGTCTGGAGTTCTTCCAGTCGCACCTTGGGGGGAGTCTGGGTACCAGGAACCCGTCCGAAGGCCTGACCGAGCATCTCGTCAGTGACCATCGGCGGATTGTCGAGTTCCAGATAGTCAGCACGGCAAGCCAGGAAGATGCCGCAGTGTCGGGAATGGCGATAATACTGCAGATCCCACCGATGGAGATCGGTTTCGAAGGCGGTAACCGGGGCAGTCAGTTCGATGGCTAAGCGTGGGTTATCGGGAACCATGCAGTTTCGTGGGAGAGGTTCACCCCGCTCTCGATACCACGCTGCTGCTTCGCCATGAGATGCAAAGCGCTTCTCTACCACCAGGATCGCGACGAGACGACGGTGGCGCACCTCGCTCCCCGGATGGCGATCCTTGGTCGTCAGATACACCACCAGATCACCGGGCTGCACCCGGGGCACCAGCTTGTCGACGCGGCACAGAGCAGTAATCGACGGATAGGTGGCCTCAAAATCCGGCTCGCGCCGGCAAGAGTAGTCGACAAAGGGGTGCAGGCCATACAGAGCGATTGCCTGGCGTCCGGCGGGAAAGCGGACGAGCGGGTTATACGAGTTGAGAAAGACTTCCATCTCGCCACCTCCATTTCGATCATACGCACCATCATCCGCCTTTAACGGAAGCCGCACGATCGATCCAGCGAGGGCATGCCTCGGATAGCACACACGTCCCACACTTGGGCTTCTTCGGGCGGCACCACTGGCGTCCAATCATCCAACAAGGCAGGTCCAGTTCACCCGGCCGCTCGGGATGCAGATCGCTGGCTTCCTGGATCATATGCGCTTCATCATCGCTCTCGGCCAACCCGGTACGGAGGAATACTCGCCGTAGATGAACGTCGTAGGCGATATCACTCCCCTCGAGGGAGTGGATCGGCTTGTCGAGATCGCGGGCCAAGATTTCAACCGCCATGGCCGCCTTCTTCTGACCAATGCCGGTGAACTGTACCAGTCGTCGCTGGAGTTCCTGGGCCTCCGGCTGATCATCCCAGATCTGGCCGGCATCGCCCCGGTACTCGTGCAACACTTGCTCGGCCGCCTTGACGACCCAGGCGGGGACTTTGTTGACGTAGCGCACCAGGGCGGGATCAGCCCGGAAGGCAGTAGCAACCGCATCGGGGTCGTCAGCAATCTTCTTTGGATCGAGGTGGCCCAGTCGTTTCTTCAGCTCGGAGGGGACACACCAGGCGCGCTCCGCTTGGATCCCCTGGTCACAGATAACTGCCACCAGGAAGGCGAAGGGATCATCCTTCACCAAGTGGTTCGCGTCGGCGTTAGGGGTGAACGGCGGGATACCGCTTGTATGTGTCAGCGCGAGGCTTTTCCCATAGCTCAGGAGAGCCTCGACGACCTTCAGGCGATCCACGTTCCGGCGATGGGTCGAAACCGGCGCGGGCGGGGCCGGGGCAGGTTGCGGATTAGAAGGCGGCAACTCCCCGGCCCCGAGCAGACCGAGGCGAATCAGGGCGTGGGCGACCCAGCGGGTGACGTCATCCTCGACAATTTTGACCGCACGTAGATGCGGACTGTACGGTCCCTTGATCTCGGCTCGGTGATCAACGACCATGAATCCTTTGTACGATGCGGGAACCTCGTCGTCAGTCTTTGCGGCCTTCTTGTCCAGCCGCTTGATTCGACTGAGAAGTGCCCGCGACTGGTCGTAGTCGTCGGCGGCGACACCCTCGACAATCGGCTGATCATCGATCCAGGTCACCCCGTGGACCCGCGCCTTCCCGAATACGATGTAGCTACCGAGGCCGTGGCGCACGTTGCGACGACGACCGCCGATGTCCACGACGGCCGCCCAGCCCCGCTCGAACTTCTCGAGCTCGGCCGGCCAGCGGTAGTCGAAGGGACCAATTGGCACAAGATCGTGGAGAACAAGGGAGGAGAATTCGTCGGCCATCAGCAACTCTCCAACCAAACGAGCTGAGATAAACCTACTTCAACGACATCAGATATCACTAGGACGGTCGGCAACGACGCAACAAATCTGCACGTAGGGTTGAGTATCAGCCATCGAGACCGCCGTGTGCACCGGCTCGTCGGTGTTTTCGCCAGCCGGGCGATGGGCCGGCCCGGTCTCAATCCCCTTTCGGAGATCGCTTCATTCCAACGGTTTTAGATACTTTGCATTCGTTCAGGCACTCGGAGGGTACATCCCCTCGTCAGAAATTTCCACCAAATTTGATGTTAGCTCAAGAGGCGTAGCTTGGCTGGGTTCGACGATTCGCTACGCGGATATGCGTTTCGCATCCATCAGCGCGATGGGTTCAAGTGTCGCTATTGCGGTCTCGACGGTACCACATCGTTTGCCAATTGGCTAGCGCTGTCCTGGGATCACCTGTTACCCAAGGGTCATCCGAACCGGGACAATCTGGGTTTCATTGTCACCGCCTGCAACTTCTGCAACACCGCCGACAATCGATACTTCGATCAGGCGCAGAAGCGAGGCTTGCGTTTCCACGGTTTGACGCCGGAAGAGCTTGTCGCTCAGCGACGGCCGTACGTTCAACGAACCCGCGACAACTACGAGGAGTTCTGGAACAAACACGTTCGGAAGTAGTGACAACAGTCGGCACCAATCCATCCTTATGATCACCTATCGCTAGGAGGGCTGCCATGGCTACGACGAACCACGAGCGCGTCGGCAAAGCGCT